>CAYGAC010000089.1:0-3251 GCA_964347865.1 uncultured Thermoplasmatales archaeon | reverse complement strand
TTCAAATACCAATAGATGTTTTACACCTTGTGCATATTGTTCATCGAGATATTCATCGGTCCAATCCCTGTATTTTTTATCAAGATTTGTTCGTTGGTTCGCCAGGTATTTAGCAAGATCGTTATTGTATTTTGAAAACTCATTAATAAAATATTTCCTGTTAGAGTGTGTACTCATCATATGCCGCTTGTATTTTCCCGAATCATCCTTATCTGTATATTGTGCTTTTTTCAATAAGGTATTCCACATCTTACGTGCTGACTTTGGGCTACATGTGAATAACCTTTCGTTAAAGTCAGATTTCAGATATTCTTTTGTTACCCTCTGCTGTTTTAATTTGATCTCGGCATCCCTAATTTTCAACCATTCAAGAATTGCCTCTTTTGCCTCCGGACTGCAACGTGTTCTACCTTTTGCCCTAGTTTTTGCTTTTTTACCACGAATAATAATATGCGGATATTCATAGCTTAAATCAATGTCAGATAGCTTCAAACTGCAAACTTCACCTATTCGCATTCCACTACTTGACTGCAGAAGAAATAAAGCTCTTGCCTTTGTACTGGCGTGTGTGAGTATCTTTTTTAGATCGTCAGGCATGGGTATTTTAAAATCACAAATTGGTTCTACTATTTTCTCAATACCACGTTTCTTTAATTTCTTCCAAAACGCATTATCCAGGTTTATACGGTGGTGCTCGAGAAACATCTTAACGCTTGATATGTAGTTGTGTATGGCTTTGGGGGAATAATCGTTTTTGATCAGATCGTTCCGGTAATCTGTGATATTTTTCTCGTAACCGTCCAATGTTTTTAACTTACTTCCGTTATCCATATTTCTGACATCTTTTATGTAATCGTCAGGATCCACATTCAAGTATTGGAAATATTTCTTTAATTGCAATTTGTATAGTCGTATGGTTTGTTTTGCTGTGTATTCGTTTATGAAATCTTGTACGGTTTTTGAGCCAAATATCGTATTTTCATCAATTTTAATCATTTTATCACAAATTCCTTATAGTATTCAAACTATTTAAAATTTATTAATAACACCACATCCCTTTTGTGATAATGATAGCTATCAACCCTCAGAAAAGAAATATGAATTAAGTAGAAGAGCGTTAAAACTTTTTTATGATTTTAATTTACCAATACATGTTTTAACAAAATCTACATTGGTTAAACGGGACATTGATATTATTAAAAAAATTCATAATAATAATAAACATTTCATTGTTAGTTTTAGTTTTTCCTCTACAAATGATTATATCAGTAGCATTTTTGAGCCGGGAGTTCCTTCACCCACTGAAAGATTAGAAACAATAAAACTGTTTAAAAAAGAAGGAATAACTTGTGGTATGTTTTTAATGCCTGTAATTCCCTTTATAACAGATAAAATTAATATCATCGATAAGACAATTAAAAACGGTAAGGATGCTGGTATTGATTTTGTAGTTTTTGGAGGTATGACTCTTAAAGAAGGGCGCCAGAGAAATTATTTTTATAAAACACTTGATAAATATTACCCTGATTTGATTACTGAGTATTACAATATTTATCAAAAAAATCAATGGGGAAATGCAAATGATGAATATTATAAAAAAATAAATTTTATTATTAACAATATTGCAAAAAAATATAAGATTCCAACACGTATTCCTCCTCATATTTTTAAAGGCATATTAAATGAAAACGATTTAGTTATTGTCATTCTTGAACATATTGATTATCTTTTGAGATTAGAGGGAAAAAAATCACCCTACGGATATGCTGCATATTCAATTTCAAAATTAAAAGAGAATTTATCAGAAATGAATGGAAAATTGAGACAAATAAAGGGAGTAGGTGCAACAACAGAAATAATAATTAAGGAAATACTTGATACGGGGAGCTCTAAACACTATAAAAAATTATTATTTGGCTCGAATTAGAATTGAGTTATTTAACATCAAAAGCTTACTTATATTAAGTGATATAAAAAATATAAAACTGTATTAAATTAAAGATAAAGAGGGGAGGAATTAGGTGTATCCCCCGAGTTTTAAACTTGGATCTCCTAGTAACACCCATTCTTCAATAGTTTTTCTGTCAATTTGTGGGTCTTGTGGTTGATAACCTGTTCTCATTATAATATTTAAATAATCTGTTATTGCCTGACAATGTGCTTCTCCTGAGATGTCCTTACTTTGATTTGCATAGGCATCAAAGAACCGTGAATTAATCCATCCACCAAGTCCCTCAATACAGTATTCATTGATCCATCCGTATCCGAGTCCAGAATTTCCAATTGTTCCAATCGATCCTCCTTTTTTCATCAATAGAAGCCAAGATCCCCAAGTAGCTGGAACCCATTCCATATAGAAGAATCGATATGAAGGTTTATCACCCAATCCAAAATAGCTTAGAAATCCATATTTTTTGATACCATGAAGTATATTTCCCATAGTAGTATTAAATTGATTGTTGTGACAACCACCAACAACAACAAAGGGAAGTTCTTCACCATTTTTTAATTTGGTTGCCATATCTCTAAGTCTAAGTCCATCAACCATTCCAGCTTCTGTTTCAGCATCAGGTAGGAAATTTCCCCAATAGGCTGGATTAGCATGGCCTGCAAAATGAATTAAACCTGCTCCAGCGTTCATAGCGTCTGTTACATCTTTTACCCCAGTAAAGGTTCCTGTAGATGTCCAAAGTTTTGTTACATCAAATCCAATATTCTCAAGTAAATCTGCTGTTATACCTGTTGACCATTCTCCTTCATAAATACCTAGTTTCACCTGTCCTCTGGCAGGAGGACTCGTATCTCCAGAAATCACAAGAGCTTTCTTAAACCATGAATCATCAGCCGTTGTTTCATAAGTTATGATCTTGTCTATTACATTACCTACTTGCGAATCATATCGGCAGTCAATTCTACCAACACTTACGTCAGGATAATAATCTAAATATTCTCTTCCACCAGCTGTATTTGACCATTCTGCAAATTTTCCATCTCCATCAGGATCCCAGTCTTCAAATTCAGTTCCATTGTTTTTGTATATGTCCGAATAATAGAGATCACTTGAATAACCACCTTCCCATCCGTCATCGTTGTTTGTTTCTCTATCGGGTAAATCCCAAGCGCGTTTCTGTGCTTTTCTTCCACCAAAAAGTAACACATAATCAATACCCCAGTTCTCAATCGCATCTTTGATAAACAATTTGATATCCTCAGGTTCATCACGACCTTCAAATTCTGAGTAGATATCTTCC
>CAYGAC010000088.1:0-26916 GCA_964347865.1 uncultured Thermoplasmatales archaeon | reverse complement strand
CTGGACTAATTTTATCATCATAACGGTTAAAATAGAACGATTTGGCGATTCAAAATCACAAAATTATAAGATATATACTTATTTAAAAATAATCAACAGAAGAAAAGTGGTAAGTGGCTTGGGAAGCCACTATCATAACCACTAGATCATATCCGCATTTCTCCTTAGAAATCCACACATTAAAAAGGATAGAAGTTTATTAATATTTGCAAAAAAAAATTTTTAGATACAAAGAGAATAGAGCCTTCCCAATTATTCGAAAAAAGTCAGGTGGATTTCTGTCTAGTTACAAAAAAAATCAGATGATTTTAGATGATTTTATAGACGAAACAGCATTCCTTCGTAAAAATCATTCAAAAAAACAGCAGAAAGTACAACGCTTTCAGCAGGATTCTCTCCTTATAAATGATGATTCCTTCGTAGAATTTTGCATTCGGAAGTACTGCTAGGCTAGGCAGTAGTTCAAAAATTAGGTTTTTTATCTAAATCTTTACTTATAAGAATTTGTTCATTGGTAAAATATTAATTTTCATATTTTGATTGAATAATTTCAATAAGTCTTTGAGCTGCAATTTTCGCACTGTTTTGTTTTATAAGCTTTGCTTTTAATTTTTTAGAATTTTTTAAAAAAATGTCATATTCATTAAATATCTTTTCAACTCCATTTAAAAATCTCTTCTTATTAAAATATTTTTTTGATAAACTTATTGCAGATCCATGTCTTACTAAATTATCAATATTGTATTGTTGTTCTATAATAATGGGTATGCCAATAGCTGGTTTTCCAGAATATGCAGCTGAATATACTGTACCACGACCACCATGAATAATCGATAAATCTACTATTTTCATTAGATATTCTGCAGATGGTACAAATTCTGTAAATAATATATTTTCATTTGTTTTAGGTAATTCATTTTTATTAAGTATGTTAGAATAAATTGCAATTATGTTGAAATCTGTTTTATTAAGGCATTCTATAATTTTTATGTATAATGATTTTTCTTTAAAGGTTCCCATTGATACAAGAATAGATTTTCCTGGTCTGTTAAGATGATTTTTAATTTTTATATCTACATCTTTCTGTTGACCTTTGAAAAGATCCCAATGATAAATAGGTCCAATAAAATTTTCTTTTGGAAATTCTTTTGAATGATTTAATCCTAAAAAATTTATATCGTCACAAACGAAGGTATGATCACCAAGAAGTATATCGTTATAATATCGAAAAGGTTTAACATTATATTCCTTTGCGACCCTATTAAATTCTTTTACCTGATATTTATAGTGTAACATAAACCATCTAAAAATAGCTATCTTTATAGATTGAGGTATTATTTTTGTAAAAGCATTTTCATAATTTTCAGGAAATCTACAAAAATTAGACTCGTAATAGGGAGGTATGGCTGTACCTGATATAACAACAACCAATGGTATATTTAATGCTCTAGCAGAAACACTATTTGAAAGATTATAAGTGCTTATTATTAAATTTATTTTATTTTTTTTGAATACTTTAACTTCTTCTTTTATTGCTTGTCTTATGAATTCCTCCCTATACATTTTCATAAGTATTTTTTCCCAAGGAACACCTCTATCTATCATTTTTTTCGCTATTTTTGTATATCCTTCCCAAATATCGTTTAATTTAATCAATTCACATCCAATATCTTCAACTAAATATTCATATTTACCACGATGTGAAAAAAAAATTACCTTCCCGCCTAAGTCCAAATATTCAGTAGCTATTTTAATCAAAGGAATTGTTTCTCCCAAACTCCAAAAATTGGGAAAGAATCCAACTATAGAATTTGACCTATTTCTTTTAATTTTAAACCTCCCACATCTATTCATAATAATTTCTTATAAATATTTTTTGACAAATTTCATTTTTTAGATATTAAAACAAAAAGAAATACATAATTTTGCTAAATTTTTACGAATCATTCAAAAAACTGAAAAGGTATTTTCGGAATTTAATAATTTTTAATTTGAGATATAGAATCTTATTTACTAAATATTTACTCCAAGAAAGCATAATTATTTTGCACCATAAAAGATATATTAAGTTGACTCAATATTTGTTTTGAATTTTCTCAAATTGTATTAGGAAATCATTATGAATAAAAACACAGAAGAAAAAAACATAATTCTTGTATTTCTCAATGAATTTATAAGAATAAAAGATGTTGCTTATTGGTTTGTAATGCCCTTTCTTGGATTTTTATTGGGCATATCAATATTGTCTTTTAGTAGATACGTCATTCCCTTTTTTGTATTCTTTATTTCAACATTTTATATCCTATCTTTTACTTTTGCAATAAATAACTATTTTGATGCTAACACTGATTGAAATAATCCTAGAAGAAGGCGTATAAATGCAATAGCCTCTGAAAAAATATCAAAAAAAACAGGAATTTTATTTATTCTAATCTTTTTAATCATTCCTTTATTAATATGCTTGTTATATCAAGAAATTATAATTTTTTTATTTTGTTCTTTTTTACTATTTTTAGGATGGGCTTATTCGTTTCCTCCTTTAAGATTAAAAGGTAAGCCCGGAGTAGATATAATCTGGCATTTTATTGGTTTTTTTTCTTATGTTCTATGGGGTTCTCTAATATCTAATTCTATTGGTCTTATCAACTGGTTAGTTGCAGTTTCTGCAGGTTTATTTAGCTGTGTTTTTCAAGTACATAATCATATTCTTGATTTTTCTTTTGATAAGGATAGTAATACTGTTACTTTTGCGGTTTGGGCAGGACTCGTAAATGCAAAAAAAGTGATGCATTCACTTATTTTAATTCATACAATTTTTTTATTTCCAATTATTATGATTTATTCTATTAGATACCTAGGAACAATCTTCATTTTAATTGGAGGGATAATAATTGGATTACTAAAATCAAAACCAAAAAAAATCCAATCCGGGAAGAGATCAACTTTCATGATTTTATACTATCTAACTCTTTCTATTTACCTAAGCTGTTTATTTTATCGAATTTTTTATTTATTTGGAATACAACCATTGTTAATTTACTAAAAATCAGTACTATAAATAAATTCTCTATAGAAGTATTTGGGATTATTTTTAAACCTAAGATTAATATCTATTTTTAATAATGGTGTCAAAAAATAGAAAAGTTATAGGAATTACAATTATTGCAGGTATCTTATTATTAATTGCGGGTATAAATGGAGTAGCAACATGGGAGACAATAAAGAATTTTGTAACCACACATGTAGTTGACAATTACCTGGTACAGATTGTATTCGCAATTTTAATTTTCATTGCATCATTAGGCGGTATTTCTGTAATTATCGGTGGTTTATTAATAGGTAAAGAAAAAATAGTATCCGGTAAATTTTTTATTGCTCTTGGTGCAGGATTGGGATTTTTTGGTTTAATATTTTCACTTATCGTAGCTTATGCAGAAGAAAATCTTACAGTTGGCAGTTTTTTTTCGATTGGGACTATCGGATTGATTCTCTCGATAATAGCTAGAGCAATGGCTAAAAAATAAATCAAAATCTTTAATGTTAAAATTCTTCTTCTTTCTATTCAAAAATATCAATAATATCTATTATTTCTTTCTTACTACAACAATTGTACAATTTGTTGCCAGTGCGCCTATCACACCAAGAGCTGCGAGCCAAGGAGCAATTATAGCACCTACAACTCCAATTGTAACGGGTATCTCAAGAAGCATTTTTCCTTTTTCATCTTTTATTATTATTCTTCTAACATTTCCCTCATGAAGTAATTTTTTAACAGTTTTTATAAGATCGTCAGATTTTATTGTAAATTCTTCTTTTATAACTTCTTTTACAGAAGTTCCACAAGATGAACAAAATTTCGCGTCTTTTTGTAATTTCGCTCCACATTCCCTGCAAAAAACCATTTTTCTCCCTCTTTTTTTAAATTTATAATGGCTATCTCTTTATAAATTATTACTGCATTATATTTTTAGATTTTAAATTATATAAGGGAATATATGAGGCCAAGATATAAACCTCTACATAATAAAAGATATTTTCATACAAAACCTAGAATTGATAATAGAGATATGGCAATTTTAAAGAGAAAAATAGAGGTCATTAAACATAAAAAAAATAAGAAAGAACTAGAGGAATATCATCGTTAATTTTTTTCCTTAATAAATAACTTAGCATATCTATTTTCACGATTTTTTTGCATAACGATACCCGATGTTGCAGCTCCCTTCTATACTTACCATGCATGGACCAACTGGATTATTAGGTGTACATTTATTACCGAATAAAGGACAATCTTGAGAAGATATTAACCCTCTTAATACTTCTCCACATCGACATCCTGCAGGTTCGGTAAACACTTTACCTCCTAGTTCTTGGAGTTGGTCTTCGTATCTTTTTCGTGCATCATAATCTTCAAATTTTTCCTTTAAGTTTAAACCAGATTTTGGTATAGTGGGAAAACCTCTCCATTTAACATTAACGACATTAAAAACTTCATTTATTGTTTTTTGAGCTTTTACGTTACCTTCTTCTTTAACTACACGTACATACTCATTTTCAACAACTGCTTTTCCTTGTTGTATTTGATTAACAAGCATCCAAACAGCCATTAAGAGATCAAGTGGTTCAAAACCAGCAATTACTTGAGGAACATTATACTCCTTTGAAATAAACTCATAGGGTTTTGATCCTATAATTGTTGATACATGACCTGGTTCAATAAAACCATCAATTTTTAATTCACCCATGTCTAGGATTGCTTTCAAAGCTGGTGGAATTATCCGATGACAACTCAAAACTGAGAAATTAGAAGGTAGATCCTTTATTAATACAGAAGCAGTTGTTGGAGCAGTTGTTTCAAAACCTACGGCCATGAAAACAACTTCTTTTTCCTTATGTTCTTCAGCATGTTTTACAGCATCCTCAATACTATACACTGTTTGAATATCGTAACCTTCGGTTTTCATATTTTGCAATGAGTCGTTTTCCCCAGGGACTTGTATCATATCACCAAAAGTTGTTATAGTTTTACCTTTTTTTGAAAGAAGTAATGTTTCTTCAATTTCTTTTGGAGTTGTTACACATACTGGACAACCCGGTCCTTGACCAACATTCATTCCACAGTCCCTAAACAAAACATCCAAACCATTTTTTACAAGAGTATCCTGATGTGTTCCACACACATGCATAAATTTAAGATTTAAATCTAATTTTTTTATCTTAGAAACAATCTCATTAGCAAGTTTTTTGTCCCGAAGTGAAAACACTACTTCTCCCCCTCAGAGGATAATATCTCACGAAATAAATTTAATGTTTCATTTGCCTCTTTTTCATCTAATACTTGAATAGCAAAGCCAGCATGAACTAAGACATAATCACCAACTTTTACCTCTACAAGAGATACGTTGGCAGTACGTTTTGTACCATCTCCGTAGTCAATTGATGCATGCTCTTTTTTCTTATCAATTGATACTATTTTACCTGGGATTGCTAAACACACAATCCGACTGTAGTTTAGTCAACATTATAAATTTTACCTATAATGTAATATAGGTTGTTTATCCACCAAAAACTATCTTGATCAACCACATTATAATTATACCAAAAATAAAAACAATTATCGTTGCTATAGACTTTTTGATGTTTAGTTCTTTTTTTATTTCTGGTATTAAATCAGTAGCTGCAATATAGATAAATCCTCCCCCTGCGAATGGTAATAAAAATATAACAGCTTGTTCAATATTTTTTGAAATAAAGTATCCAACGACACCACCAATAATTATAATTGTAGCAACTACAAAATTTAGTAATATTGCCTTCTTTTTTTCAAAACCTCCATAAATCAGAACACCAAAATCACCAATTTCTTGAGGGATCTCATGTGCGGCAATTGCAATTGTAGAAGTAATTCCTAAGGGTATAGAAACAATAAAACTTGCAGCTATAATTAAACCATCAATAAAATTATGAACTGAATCTCCTATCAAATTCATATAATGAAACGTGTGTATATCGCATTTCCCATCATGACAATGTCTCCAGTGTAAAACCTTTTCCATGATGAAAAACAAAATGAAACCTACTAGAACGAAAACCAAAATATCTGCTCCTTCACTACCTTCAATAGCTTCAGGTAACAAATGAAGAAAAGCACCTCCCATTAATACGCCAGCAGACAAGCTGATTAAAATAAGCAATATTTTATTCAATAAGCGATCCTTCATTGCTAGAGTAAAAATACCAACAAATGCAATAAGTGCGATTGCAAAAGTTGTTATAATAATATATACAAAGTCAATCACAGTTTTTTCTCCTCAGATCTTTTTTTGGTAAATTCTTAAACTCTTTTAAGTTTTTTTAACTGAATAATCTATCTATTATTTTTTAATTAATAATAAATTATCATTGAAGTAATTTTTTAATAGATTTGAAATCTTTTATCAAAATACTTTTTAATTTAGGATTATACACAGCTGCTGCAGGATGATACAATGGAATTATACTGCATTCAAATGTTAAACTTTTAATTGGATATATCTTACCATGAATTTTTCCTATCTCCTCTACTTTTAATTTAAATTTTTTAAGGATATATGTTGTAGAAAAATTACCAAGAGTAGCAATAACTTTAGGCTGAATATTTCGAATCTGTTTGTCTAAATATGAAGTACATATTGAAATCTCTGCGCTCTTGGGATTTCTATTTTTTGGTGGACGACATTTCAAAATATTTGTTATATAAACGTCATTTCTTTCAAATTCACCACAATGTAATAGTTCGTTGAGTATCTTTCCTGCTTTACCAACAAATGGTTTACCCAACAAATCTTCCTTATATCCAGGAGCCTCACCAATAAACATCACTTTAGCATTAACAATACCTTCTCCAACTACGGTATTTTTTCTTTTTTTCCACAAATCACATTTTCTACAATTTTGAACATCCTGCTCAATCTGATTTATATTCTTAATAATTTTATCTATTGATTCCATCGATATTTCCTTATTAAATAGAATTATAAAATTTAAACATAGCCCCCTCTAAATTCATTAAAAGCGATAAAAAATCCCTATTTTAATGAAATCTTTTTATACATTAATATATTTTCATTAAATTGTATTGATATGAAAAGGGAGAATTGTCCTTTTTGTGCTCATAGATGGATAAGAAATTCAATGGAGTCACCTATAACATGTCCTAATTGCCATAGAAAATATTATAATAGAATGGAATTGGATGAAAGAAAAAGAAAGGAATTTTTAGAAAAATAAAACTATTAAATTTCATTTTTTATATGAAGGGTGTCTCTTGTACTAGTTTAAATATTATGAGGACTACTTCATACTGAATTGTTATTTATATGGTATTAAACAGAGAAATTTTAAGGTTTCATTACTATTGTTTACAAATTGATGCCATTCCATTGGTGGAACAAAAAAAACATCTCCCATTTTAAACGGTTTTTCGCTAGTTTTACTTCGAGCAATACCATTCCCGCCTAAAATAAATACCTCATGCTCCCAGTCATGTTGATGAAGTGGAGTATATCCTCCTGCTTTAATTTCAAAAAGTCGCATGGCAAAATTCTCTGCTCCATCTTTATCTGTAATAAGCCATCTCAATTTCACGTCTTTTAATCCCTGTTCATCAGGTTCATCCAATTTCACATCTGTATAATGCACATGTTTCACAAATATCACTCCAATTGTTTAATTTTAACTTATATCTGTATAGATTTTGTCTTTATGATGATTTTCAATATTTCAAAGATATTTAAAATGAGTTTATTACAAAAAAACTAAAAATAATGGAGTTTCGATTACCTTTAATTCTGGGTGAAAAATTGAGAGTTAAAGACATAAAAATTGGTGTCCTTAGAATAGAAGGAACAAATTGTGAACAAGAGTCATATGATTCTTTTAAAAGATTAGGAGCAAGCCCTGAATTTCTGCATTTAAAACAATTGCTCCATATAGATTGTAACGAGAATGAAAAAAGAGATGTTTTTAACTATCAATGCTTAATGATTCCCGGAGGTTTTTCAGCTGGAGATTATATACGAGCAGGAGCCATATTTGCTGCACGAATAAAAAGTAAGTTACAAAACCAATTAAAAGAATTTGTAAAGGAGGAATATCCAATACTTGGTATATGTAATGGTTTTCAGGTACTCATTGAACTTGGATTGTTACCGGGTTTTGATGATACCGCTAGTCCATCTCCAGAAGCTTGTTTATATTTAAATGATTCCAATCGATATGAGTGTAGACCAACGTTACTTAAACATGAAAATAATGGTAAATGTATATTCACCTCAAAAATTAAAAAAAATGATGTTAGATTAATCCCAAGCGCACATTCAGAAGGAAAATTATTATTCCCACTAGATAAACAAGATGAATATTTAAAGAAATTAGAGAAAAATGATCAGATTGTATTTCGTTATGTAGATGAGAAAGGTAATTATGCTGGATATCCATGGAACCCTAATGGTTCTCTCTCAAACATTGCAGGTATTTGTAATAATCATGGGACAGTATTTGGTATGATGCCACATCCAGAAAGAACTTTTCATAAACATCAACATCCTAATTGGACAAAAACAGGACTTGGTAATTCAGTAGGGGATGGACAGGCAATATTTGAATCTGTTTTAGAATACATTTCTAATAGGTTTTAATATGCCAAGTGTTGTAACCTGTATCTTGGAATACAACGGCAAAATTCTAATATTAAAGCGGAGTAATAAAGTACTGACTTATAGGGGATTATGGGGAGGAGTGGCAGGTTATGTAGAAAATAATGAAAATCCATATGAAACTGCTGTTAAAGAAATAAAAGAGGAAGCAGGTATTGAAAAAGATTATATCAAACTGAGTAAAGAAATCAATCCAGTTAAATTTATAGATCTGTATGATAATAAAAAGTATGATTGGAAAATATATCCATTTTTATTTACAATAACAAAAAAAGTGAAAGTGAAAATAGATTGGGAACACTCAGAGTTTAGATGGATTTTACCATCAGAGATAAAAAATTATAACACCGTTCCACACTTAAAAGAAATCGTTTCAAAAATTTTTGAATAAATAAGTCGGATGGGGAAGCGTGGAGGAGGTAGTGAGGAGAGAGAAAAAGTCCCCCATCCGCTTAATAATATATCATTATATGAGTATATAAATTTTATTATAAAATAAATATTTAAAATTATTTATTATCTAGTTTATCTAAAATGATTTCAATATTTGAATATGTTTTTTCAATTGGTTGTGCTGTGTCTATAATATGCCAACCGCTTGCTAATGTTAGAGCTTTTTCTCTAACTTCCACAAGCGCGTTATATGTCTCAAACATTTCCTTTTCTTTTCGTTTACTAATTCTTTTTAGTAATTCCTCTGGAGATGCATCTAAAAAAAACATATATTCAGAAATAGGAACTAACTTCTCAAAAACTTTATATGCTAACTTACCTGGAGCTTTTGGAAGATACGCATTTCCCATAAGATATCGAACAACAATAAGCGTATCATGTTTGGGTTTGCGATAATAAAGTCTAATCGAACGAAGTACATCCAGTGCATAAAATACAGAGGCCTTTAATCGATTAATTTTACCTTTACCTAATAATGCTTTTTTTGCTTTTATCCCAAAAAAATTATCGGATTCAGGATGAGAGCGAACAATGACTTTTTCCCCTTTATTTTCATATCGATTACAAATTAATTTGGCGTGTGTGTCCTTACCTACGCCATCAAGTCCATCAACAACTATCAATCGTATCTTTCTCATCCAACTATCACAATCCAATATAAAGTAGACGTTACTAGAGGTACTGAAAGATTATCCAGACCCATTGGTGTTATTCCCTCAATAACTGTTGAAATGGCTGCTATCAGCAATAGTAAAGCTAATGTTTCAAATAGTAAAAGGTAACCAATTGAAAAAAATTCCTTATAATAAAATAATGCTATTATCATCAAAATAAAAGTAAAAACAAACATTGCAATTGATCCCAAATAGCTTTTTTCATCTGTAAAAATCTGATATTTTATTTTACCATATTTAATTCCAATAAAGGAAGCTAATCCATCACCATATGACATTGCAAGGATACCAATTGCAATTGTTACTTTTGAATCAAAAAAAACATAAGCTAAAACCGTCCATGCTATTGCATAATATACTAATCCTAGACCGTGACCTGACTCAGATGTTTTTCCTCTTATGTATTTAATAGGAGAATATGGACTCATAAAGAAGGTAAAAATAATAAATGGGCCTGCAGCTAAAAATGCCATAACTTCTCGGGTCTGAAAAATGGGTAATATAAAAGCAATATTGCCTGTCAATATGTGAAGAATTTTTCTACTTTCCAATGGATATTTTTTTGATAGAATTTTTTCAGTAAAAACTAGAAGAATAGCAACATATAGATAAACAAGTGCTACCCCAATTAAATCACTTTGAATCATTTGCATTCCATCCTATCATATAAATGCTCCAATTAAAAACGCTAGAAGACCTATGAATAGTGCTATAAGCGTGAATTTCCTATAAAATTTCATGTTTATCTTTTTCTTAAATATTAAATTTATAGATATTACTAAAAGTATAGCATCTGTGATTAAAATAAGTAAAAGATAGTAATAATTTCTATAATAAAAACCATAATCACTTATTAAAAAAGGAAGGAAACTTAAAATAATTGCTAAAATGAAAAATAAAGCAGAGATTATATTTGACTTACGAATACCGATATATTTCGGAAATGATTTCACTCCTTTTTCCGTATCTCCTTTAAAATCCATTACATCTTTCATAATTTCTCTGCCTGAACCAGCTAAAAAAGCAATAAATGCAACAATAAAAATTGCTGGAAATAAGTTAAAAATAAAAGTATTTTCTTTAATTACTGCAACACCTCCAAAAATAAATGGAATTGCCATGGTATAAGCTATGAAGAAATTACCAAGTAATTTTATTTTTTTTAATTTTACATCATAAAATACTGCAAAAATTGCTGTTATTAGAGCAATAATAAAACAAGGAATATTTACGAAATATGAACAAATAATACCAATTGGAAAAAATAGGGTAAATAGATATAGAGCCGATTTTGGAGAAAGATCACCCCTCACTAAAGGTCTATCAATTCTCTTGTTTTTTTTATCAATTTCTAAATCATAATAATCATTTAATGCAAAGGTACTTGCTTCAAGAAATAAGGCCGTAAAAAATGTAAATATAAATTTTTCAAAAACAGGAAATGATTTACTTGCTATAAATGATCCAACGAGTATGGCAATAGCTATCATAAAACCATGCTCTAATCGCATGAGTTGCCAGATAGCTTTGATTTTTTTCATTACTTACTAGAATAATATAATTAATTATAAACTTTCGATGTTGAAAAAATAGTTGCTAAAAAAAATTTTTAGCATGAATGATATATTGCAAAAGACTATTTCTGCGGCTCAATAATAACTTTAATTGAATTCTTCGCATCAGCAACCAATTTGAAACCTTTTGCTGTTTCTGCAAGTGGAAATTTATGTGTAATCATGTCTACAACATCTACTTTTTTCGATTTGATCAAATCAATTGCTTTGATAATATCTTTTGGACTTCCAGCATAGGTAGAGACCATTTTTATCCCCTTGTTCCAAAGATCGAATAAAGGAAATGGTATTTCTACATCAGGTTCTGTGGGAGCAAAAAAAAGTACCGTCCCGCCACGATCAACTGAATGTAATCCTTGTTTTACCGCTGATGGTATTCCAACGCATATAATAACAAGATCAGCAAGCCTTCCATTGTTATTTTGCTTTACTAGCTTTGGAACATCTTCTTTTGCATGTATTATTATATCAGCACCCATTTTTTCGGCAACGTTTAGCCGATAGTCATTAATATCTGTGGCAATAATCTGTTTTACATCCAATGCTTTAGCTAATTTTATTTGTAGCAATCCAGCAATACCACTCCCAATAATAAGAACACTTTGTCCTGATTTCATCTCAGCAATCTCTATTCCCCGCACAACACAAGCCAAAGGTTCAATAAAAACACCTTCATCATAGGACATTTCCTTTGGAAGAAGAAATATGCCCTTTTCTACATTTATTTGTGGAACTTTTAGATATTCTGCAAATCCCCCAGGATAAAAATTTGTGGAGTGTAAAGTATTACATAATGTATGTTGGTTTTCTAAACAATAACTACATGTTTCACAAGGAACATGATGAGAGACAAATATTCTATCACCAATTTTGTAATTTTTTATATTTTTTCCAACTTTTACAATATCTCCAGCTATCTCATGACCAAGAACTCTGGGAGCTTTTTTGAGACGATACCATTCCATAACATCACTTCCACAAATACCACTTGATTGGATTTTAACAAGTAATTCATTATCATTTATTTCAGGAATTGGCATTTCTTCGATTCTAATATCGTCGTTGTTATAATACATAGCAACTTTCATTTTTTCCATGTGAAAACCTGGATGTAGAAACTTTAATTATTTATTATAAGTTATCACTAAGAAATAAAATAAAAAGTGGATATTATGGGATTATTTGGAGCTCCTAAAATAACTTTGATGCTGGAAAAATACAATTTTACTCCTGGAGAAATTGCTAAAGGTACGATAAATCTTAATTTGAAAAAACCAACATATGCAAGGAAATTAGATGTATCTTTAATAGGTGTTAGAAAAGTCCGAAAAGGAAATAGTTGGCAATGGCAAAATGTATATGATTTTAATATGCCAATACATGGAGAAAAAGATTATCAGCAAGAGCAAATTCCTTTTGAACTAAAAATTCCACCTGATATTCTAGACGCTAGGACCAGCCAACAAGCAATACAAGATTCTCTTGAGGATAAATTAGGTGCTGCTGGAAAATTCATTAGTGCTGTATCTGTTGGAACAGGAAAAACAGAATGGAAAATAAAAGCACAACTAGACATTCCAAAGAAATTCGACGTTAAAGCAACACAAGATATCCAATTATATTCTAAGGAAAATATTTAGATTCATTAAAATATTATCACATTGATCTTAGTCGCTTAATTCTTTCATCAATTGGTGGATGTGTTGACCATATTGAGCTAACTGAAATACTTTTGAATGGATTTGATATATAAAGGGGTGCTACTGTTTTTGAACCCTTTGGTTTTCCCCTTGGGTGATCATGTTTTATTTTTGCAAGGGCCTTTGCCAATCCATTTGGATTTCTCGTAAGATATGCACCATTTGAATCAGCTAGATATTCTCGTTTTCTTGAAATTGTGAGATATGTAAGACGAGCGAAAATCGGAGCTAGTATTACTAGGAGGATCGCAACAACCATCAAGATGGCATTTCCTTCACTTTTTCGACCTCGACCTGCACCACCCCAAAAGAAAGAATAAAATAATATCTCAGAAATAAGTGCTATAGCCCCGACGACTCCTATTGTAACTGTTGCAATAAGTATATCATGGTTTTTAATATGGCTCATCTCATGGGCGATAACACCTTCAAGCTCTTCTTGGTTAAGTTTACGAAGTGCTCCCGTTGTTGTACATATCACGGATTCTTCTGGTTTTTTACCCGTAGCAAATGCGTTTATATTGTCAGAATCCTGAACATATACTTTTGGCATCGGAAGTCCTGCTGCAATACTCATTTCTTCAACTCGGTGAATCAGTAGCTTTTCTTCTCTAACACTTGGATTAGCAGCACGAGCTTTTGCAGCAGATAACACAGTTTGAACAGAAAAAGAATAAGTAATTAGAACATAAACAATAGCAATTGGAATACCAAACAATAGCCCAATATAAATATTTCCAGGAAACAGAATATACCCAATAGCAAATATTACAGCTATGAATAATAAAGCCATAAAAGTACAAACAACA
Organism: uncultured Thermoplasmatales archaeon; assembly: GCA_964347865.1. Lineage (GTDB taxonomy): Archaea > Thermoplasmatota > E2 > DHVEG-1 > DHVEG-1 > JAGLML01. The sequence continues at coordinate 13,010 of CAYGAC010000088.1, read as the reverse complement.
ATTGTTAGTTGTTTATTTCTTCTTATATGATCTTCTATAAGTAACTTTTTCTCCATATGTATCAAATGATAAAGAAAGATTGTCTTAGAATTTTACTTTTGGGACCTCTCTTGTAGCTTCAGGTATCTGAAGCATTTCTCTTGTCTTACGACCCATACGCTTAGCAAACCAGAGACCAGGAAATGTTTCAATAGTATTATTATATGCCAAAACTGAATCATTAAAGTGTTGTCTTGAGTAAGCAATTTTATTTTCGGTGTTGGTAAGTTCATCTTGAAGATTTAAAAAGTTTTGATTTGCCTTTAAATCAGGATAATTTTCAGCGACAGCAAAAAGTGTTTTCAGTGCACCAGTTAGCATATTATCTGCATCTATATTTTCCTGCGGTGTTTTGGCACTCATTAATGATGTTCGTGCTTTTGTAACATTTTCAAGGACTTCCTTCTCATGTTTCATATATCCTTTTACGGTCTCTATGAGATTTGGTATAAGTTCAGCTCTTCGTCTTAATTGTACATCAATTTGTGCCCAACTGTTGTCAATTCTGTTTTCCATTCTAATGATTCTGTTGTAAAATCCCCAGTAAATAAGGAGAAAGAATACAACAAGTATTATTACGAGTAAACCTATCCATAATAACATATTTTTAACCTCCACTTTTGTGGGGGTTATTAATAACATTTATTTAAACTTATTTCTTAGTTGATTTGAACACTTCATATGCTTCTTTTGGTGTTGCATTTTTATGAACTATTGTATTTACTGCTTTAATCATTCCAACTGGACTTGAACTTTGAAAGATATTTCTCCCCATATCAACACCAATTGCACCCGCCTGGAGAGCGTCATATGCCATCTGAAGCGCATCTTTTTCAGGTATCTTTTTTCCACCTGCAATAACAATTGGTACAGGGCATGTTTCAACTACTTTTTCGAAATCTTCACAATAATAAGTCTTTACAATACTAGCTCCAAGCTCAGCAGCCATACGAGAAGCAAGCGAAAGGTATTTCGCATCTTTTCCTAGACCACGACCGACTGCTGTTACAGCAAGAACAGGAATTCCATATCGATTCGCTTCATCGATTATTTGCGTAAAAGCTAGAAGCGTATCTCTTTCAAATGGCTGACCAACAAGAATTGAAAAAGCAACAGCAGAAACATTAAGTCTAAGGGCATCCTCCATTGAGACTATAATACCTTCATGAAGTAAATTAGTTTTATTTAAAATACTTGTACCTCCAGATACTCTCAAACATATTGAAATATCTGCATCTGGTGGAATATAGTTTCTTAAAGCTCCTCTTGTTGGCATAAGTACATCAGCATATGGAAGGAGTGGTTTTACCATTTCATCTAGTTTTTCTAGACCTGTTGTTGGTCCCATAAAATATCCATGATCAACTGCAAGCATAACCGTATGCCCATCTTTTTTAATAATTCTTGATAGTCTGTTTTTCATTCCCCAATCCATAATAATTGCCTCCTTTCTCTTGGTATATAAAGGTTGATTATATAAACTATTTCTAAGAATTACCAAAATATGATTACAAGTGAATTATCTGAGCAAACCTTTTTTATTTAATGTTATATTATCGGTCTTTAAATTTTGGGAGGCTTAATATGTCAGTTATTGAAAATTTAGTACCAAAATCTGTTTGGAAACATTTCGATGAAATTAGAAAAATACCACACTGCTCAAAACATGAAGATAAAATTAGAGACTATGTAATTAAATTTGCAAAAGACAATGGACTAAATTCAAAAATAGATAAAACCGGGAATGTTGTTATTTCAAAACCTGCAGGTAAAGGAATGGAGAATAAACCTAAAGTTATTCTTCAGGGACACATGGATATGGTGTGCGAGAAAAACAGTGATGTTGAGCATGATTTTTCAAAAGATCCAATAAAATTAAAATTAAAAGGTGATGTTTTAACTGCTGATGGTACAACCCTTGGTGCCGACAATGGTATAGGTCTAGCTATAAGTCTTGCAATATTAGAAGATAAAACATTAAATAATGGTCCAATCGAAGCATTATTTACTGTTGATGAGGAAACTGGTCTTACTGGTGCCTTTGCAATGGAATCAGATATGTTAACAGGAAAAATTCTACTAAACCTTGACAGTGAAGATTTTGGAGTGATAACAGTTGGATGTGCTGGTGGCGGAGATTCAAAAATTACGCTACAATTAAAAACACAGCCATTACCTGGAGATATAGAGAATTTACTAATTAAAATTTCAGGTCTCAGAGGAGGGCATTCAGGTGTAGATGCTCATGAACAGAGAGGAAATGCAATAAAAATTTTAGCGCGAATTTTATGGAAATCAGCACAAAATCATGATTTTTATTTAACCGATATAAAGGGAGGAGATAAACACAATGCAATTCCCCGTGAAGCATATGCAAAAATATCAATAGACAAATCAGAAAAAGAAGCTTTAATATCTAACTTAAAAACTGAGGCGGTTGATATATTAGAAGAGATAAAACCAATCGATCCAAAATTTAAAATGGACATAGAAAATATTGAAAAACTTGATAAAAAACTCGATAAAAACTCACAAACTACTTTGTTAAATCTCTTGCATGGTCTTCCACATGGTGTTGATAAATGGAGTTATGATATACCTGATCTTGTAGAGACATCTACTAATCTTGCTACAGTATCTTTAGAAGGCGATAATGCGTTAATTGGACTTAGCTCAAGAAGTTCTATTATGTCGGCTTTACAGGACTTCCGTGACAGAATTCGTTCAATCGCAACACTTTCTGGAGCTAAAGTTACTGAAGAAACTCCATATCCTGGTTGGAAACCTAACTTAAAATCGAAGTTACTTGCACTATCAAAAAAAACCTTCAAAGAAATGTATGGTGAAGACCCAAAAGTTGAAGCAATCCATGCTGGATTGGAATGTGGCATAATAGGAGAAAAATTTTCTGGAATGGATATGATCTCTATAGGACCTACCATAAAATATCCACATTCACCTGAAGAACAAATCCATGTCAGCACCGTTGGTAAATTCTATGATTACGTTTTAAAAATATTAGAGAAGGTGTAGTTATTAAAAATTAATTTGAGGAATGAATATGGCTCTTGTATCAATAGAAATGTCTAAAGATGAGATAGCAATGCTTATTTTATGTATTGATTCGGCAATACGAGTAGTAGATTTTACAGAGAAGGAAAGGAAAAGTGCAGAAAAAGTTAGAAATGAATTAAGCGAATATCTAAAATAAGTCAGTTTTTACTATATTTTTTTATCAGGGCCATCTTTTGTCATTGCTGTTATTGTCACTCTTTCAATTTCTGGAAATATGTTTCTAATCTTATCCTTTATATTTTTTTTGATCAAATTGAATTCCTTTATTGTCATATCTTCAGATACTTCTATCTCCATTTCACCTTGAAAAATTGGACCTGATTTTCTTAACCTAACGACATGGGCAGATTTGACTTCTTTCATTTCTTCCGCGATTTTCTTTATACTATAACTCATATCGATACATTCTCCATCACACGCATCGATAAGAATATAGCTACTCTCTTTGATTGCAGCAAAACCAATCGTAACAATGATAATTGCAATAATTAAACCTACTGCACCATCAGCAAAATGATACCCTTGAGAAGATAAGATTAATGCAACAACAGTAAGTCCCGAGGCTGCCCCATCTTTAATTGTATTAAAAGCTTCAAGTTTTACAGATCCCATTTTTGATTTTTTTGCTTTAAAATATTTATATAAACCAAGAGCAAGAGCAATTATAGCTGCAATAAAAGCAAGAATGGCTCCAACTATTGGCGTTTCTACAGGATGTGGATTTATCACTTGATTATAGGATCTAAATGCAATATAAATAGCTAGTCCGATCATAACAACAGCTGCTAATCCTGATGCGAGATTTTCCATTTTATAGTAACCATAATGGAAGCGTTGGTCAGCTGGTTTCTTAAAAAACATTAAACCTATCCAAACAACTGCTGAAACAAATCCATCGCCAATACAATCAATCCCGTTTGCTGTTAGTGCTATACTATTTGAAATAAATTCTCCATAAATAATCTGTATTATTCCTAAAAATATTAAAATTAAAGTTGTAAAACCTGCTAATTTGTCCGCTTTTTCAACGAGATTTTCCTGCATATTTAGAAAATAATAATAACACCCAATTATTTTGATTTTACCATAAATTCAGAATATATTCAAAATAATATTGAAGACTAAATGAGTAAAAAATAAATTGTAATATGTTTAAATCTGTCATTGCGGATATGATCTAGTGGTTATGATAGTGGCTTCCCAAGCCACTTGCCCGGGTTCAAATCCCGGTATCCGCATAAAATATGTTAACAAATTTTATATACTACTCTCCATATACATAATCTGAAAAAGATGGTATTAAATAAGACAAAAACGACAAGAAAACGGGCTGTCACTCTCTATCTACCAACTGAAGAAATGAAGAATCAGTGGTATAAAATTGCAAAAGAAAATAGGGGGATGTCTGTATCAAATTTTATCATTGAGATAGTAGAAGATTATCTTCAAAAAAACAGGGAATTTAGCACCAAACAAGATATTGCAAGTGAACTTGAGCGATTGTTAAAACAAAACAAACGGCTCCAGCATGAAAATGCAGAACTTCAGAAAAAGATTGATATGCTGAATCTGTTAACTGAACGGTATGAAAAGCAACTGATGGATTACAGAAATAAAACATTCATTGACAATAACGAGTTTACTGGAATACGTACCTATCAACAATCCCTGATTGATTTATTCAAACGACAACATTTTGTAAAGGAAGAAGAACTCATTGATCTCCTCCATATCGATCCCTCAGATGGCAACACCTTAAAAGCGATTTCAAAACAACTTGAATTTCTTGAAGAGTATGGCTTGATTAAACGCAGTCGAGGAGGATGGACATGGCAAGAATAAATTCTTCAGAGCTCATGGATGGATTTAAGCGAGATTGCGTTCTTCGGAACATGCCAGATGAAACGATAAGGTGTTATGTCAACGACCTTCGAATTTTTATTTCGTTCATAGAGAAGAATAACGGGAATATTTTATCTATTGAAAATGAAGATCTGGAACGATTTCTGTTATACCTTCGGAAAGACAGACAAGTATCGCCTCAGCGAGTTAAACATTATTTCAGTGTGTTATCCACATTCTATGACTTTTTACTATTCAAAAAGTATGTGGAAAAATCCATTATCCTTCCCTTTCGCAAGCGATTTATCCGAAGCTATAAGAAGAACTATAAACCTGCTGAAAAGAAATTGTTAAGTCTTGATGAAATGACTCATTTTATCAATAGCATACTTCCTATAAGGGCAAAATTTATTGCAATATTCCTAGCAAAAACCGGTGTGCGACGGGGGGAGTTATTAAAAATTGAACTTGAGGATATAAACCATGAAGAACGAAGCATTTTATTGAAACCTTGCTTTAATAAAAGAACAAATCGCTTGATATTCTACGATGAGGAAGTTGCAATTCTATTGAAACGATGGCTTAATCTGAGAAGTAAAATGGTAGATAATGGAGTCAAAACACTTCTTGTTAATGATTATGGACGACCAATGGGGAGAAATTCCTTGTACAATGAAATTGTAAAATGGGCAAAGAAATTAGGATACTTTGACGAATCATCTGAGAAATTAGAGGATCATTTTTCCCCTCATTGCTTCAGACATTTTTTCACCACCCAATTGCGGAAGAATGGTATGCCCAGGCCCTTTATACAAGAACTTCGTGGGGACGCTCGAAACGATTCAATTGACATCTATGACCATATTGATCGAAGTGAGCTTAAAAAATCATATTTAGCACATGTTCCTAAATTTGATATCTATTTAGGATCATAGCATTCATATAAAATATGGTCAATATCTTTTGCGTATACCAAAATTAGATGTATAATTTATAAATCTTAGATTTAATCATGAGGCTATGATTAGACCTTCTCAGAAGAAATCATACTATAATCACTATTTTAATTAGATTTTGGAGACAATACCTGGCAAATTAATTTATTCGGGTCAATTATATCATCTGATATTTCTTTAAGATTAAGAATAATTCGACATTTTTGCCATTTTCCTCGATCATGTTGATCCCTAGGCACATATGGAATAATTTTTTTAGCAGATACTATTAATGGGCCTTCAGCATGAGATCCTTTTGATAGCATTTTTATATTCTTCCATAAATAGAAGTAATACTTTTTTATGTCGTTCACTGCTATGTCCCATTCATTCCTTGTTAAAACAAATCTGAAACTCTCAATTAAATCAGAAGTTATTGACTTTACTTCAATCATCATAGTTGCGTGTGTATTATGTTTAGATAATATTAAATTACCAAAAAAAGACGAAATATCAAAACCATAATCATCACTTTCTTTTGAAAGCCATTTAACGTTTTCGACCAATTCGAAATGTTTTTCTTTTACTAGTCTTTCCTTTTCAAATTTCATTGACAAAATTTTCTCCATTTTCTCCAGTGGTCTTCTTAAATTGTTCATCAATTTCTTCGATTCTCTGCTGAATTTTTTCCCACCATTCAACTGCTTCCTCAGAAAGAGGACTTTCAAGAAGGTCTGCATTTTCAAGTACTTCTCTCCATCGTCCTGGAATGGCAGTAATTCTTTCCTCTAAAGGTTTATTAGAAAAAGTTACCCAAGCTGGCATTATTTTTAAAATTAAGGCAATGGGATTTTCAAATATTAAAATTGTATATTTACATGGTTCAACAGAGTGGATGTATTGCCCACGTTGTGGAAATATTTATTCTCCACCATCCTATCAAAAAACTAATTTAGATAAAAAGTTGAAAAATTCTACAACATGTAAAAACTGTAGAAAAAAATATAAAATTGATGAGAAATCTCTTTTATTAACACCATTGTTGGTCATGCCTACCTTTTTAAAGAAATTATCCAATCTACATTTACAGGATATTTGGAGAAATGCTGCCGTTGATTTACAGGAGACAAAACGTTTAGTGATTATCGGTTACTCATTACTTGAAGCAGATTTCTTAATAAGAAATTTATTTGTAAAAAATCTTAGTGATGATATAGAAATTCATGTAATTTTAAAGCACACAAACAGAATTGAAAGAGATATTAAAATAAATTATAAAAATATACTTAACAAAGTTACAAAAAGAAAAAGAGATGAGGTTATACAGCTTTTCTTAAAAAATTATAAAACAGAAAAATACTTTCATTATACTAAATTTTTTGGGGAGAAAAACTTTCCAATCTCAAATATACATTTTAGTGGAACAAAATATTTTTTAGATAGAGAAATTAAGTTGATAAAAAAAGTTATAACATAAAAAGTAGTGTAGAAACTAGAATATAAATTATGATGCAAGTCTTAGTCTATAATCACTGTACATTGAAACCTTCTAGTTATGACTATGATAGGGATTTGTGTACTATGAAGATGGTTCCTTTGTTTGGAGGATTTTATTTGATTCTTCTGTAATTAATTTTGGTGGTTCTGGTTTCTTTATTTCTAAGAAATCTTCAATATTATTTTCTATCCTGGTTATCTGATCTACTGAGCGATCATCGATAGTATATGAAAAGAGTTTTTTAAGTCGTATTTTACGAATAGTTAAGTCAATTTTTTTGAAATTTTCTGTATTTATCCGATAGATCGGGTAATCTCGGTCATTAGTTTTAGGGAGTTCTTTGATTACTCCCCATTCTACAAGGTTCTGCAGTTTCTTGACAAGGTTCTGGCGAGTAGTTATACATTTCCGTATATCTCTCATATAATATAATTGTTTGAGTTTCCATCCGAAAAATTCTGTCATTTTTTGTTTCCATTCATTGCTTATCTCATCGTTTTTTACCAAAGCGTATCGGTAATGTAAAAGCCGTAGTCCTCCTTCTTGGTTATTATGGAAATGTATTGTAAGAAATATAATACTCATATAGCTGGGTTTCCATTTTTCAACAATGTCATTAAATGAAAGTTTCTTTTTTTCCAAAATTAACTCTCCTTATTGTCACTTTTTAAGTGATAAATTGACTTTTATATACTTAAATGTTTCTTTTTCACATATGCTACTCAAATCAAACCAAGAAATAATAGGTGTTTTACATACAGTCAGTGAAGAAGATTCTTACTGCAAATTGCAATTCTCATGCAATTATGATATAGAACTACCACTAGCTGCTATTCCAGAAGAGAAATTAACCGCTCTTGTTGGTAAAAAAGTGGGTATTTTCAACCTTGATGGAGAGTTTTTTATCCGCATAATATCAGAGCGGTGAGCATTATGATACATCATGCAAGGCATTATGACTCTTTGTCAATAAATCAGGATTACCATATGGTGTTACCAGATGGGATACCATGACGCTTACTATATAGAATACCCCTGTGGATTACTACACGTGATTTCACACGCTAGCAATGCATGTGTGGGACATGGGGATATAAGGAGGTATATAAAATGGGGAAAAAACATGTTTCACCAAGCCGAGAAAAATATGAAAAAAATCATCCTAATTGGACTGTTCGAATGCCGCTACAGTGGCACGAGGATTATAAAAGATATGTAACAAGGTTAGGATTAAGCAGAAGAGATTTCATGGGTGTGGGTCTTAAAAAGATAAAGTTAGATTATGAGAAAGTACGTACTCAAGGCTACAACACGGGTCATGACGATGGATATAAACAAGGCCATGAAGTTGGGTTTGAAAAAGGCAAAGAAGTTGGCTATAATAACGGCGATCAACAAGGATATGAAAGAGGCCGTCGTGAAGGAATCGCTGAAGGAATTTTACAGGGTCGTTACCAAGGGGATAAAGAAGGATATGCACGAAGTCTAGAGGAGTGGAGGATTTGGTATTTCTGTCCTCGGTGCCATGAAATGCTTTTCGTTACTCCGTATTCTGTGATACATAACGATATTATTGGATTTTTAATGAGTCGTGGGTGGGGTCATTACCCAACATGTCCTCATTATAGTTTATACTGGTAAATATTGAACCATATCTCCATTGACTATTATTATGATAAATGTGACTATTGCAAACGGAACCTAGATATTATTAAATTTATTTAGAATTAAAGAATGGAAATTTTAAAACATCATTATTATAGATTATCGATATAATCTCCACCAACAGAATCTGGAATAGGTCCTCCTCTCAAGAATATTGTAAGAGTTCTTCTTGGATTACCTGAGGTCCTTCCACTATGTGTTTGACGACCTGTTCTTCTAGTTGAATGAGTAATGAATAAAAAATGTCTGGCCCTTGTTAAGGAAACATACAATAATCTTCTTTCATCTTCTAGTCTTTCACCTCTTTCCCGTCCAGGGATATATTCATCCTCACAAGCAGCAATGAAAACAGCATCAGCAGTTAATCCCTTTGCCTGATGCATAGACATAATTGAAACATAACCAGGTTCAAATTGATCCTGTTCATTATCCAAAAGAGAAACATTGATTGCTCTTAACAACCAATTTAGATTTACCTCCTCCATTTGTTGAATTAATCTGTGGAATAAAGCAACAATCTCACTTCTTAACTGTTCGTCATTAATATAATCATTCGCTAATTGTTCAATGAAATCAGAATAATTATCGATATTATCAATATCAATCCCATCCAAGATTTGATTTATTTGATTAAACTCTCTTTGAATTAATTCACCTCTTCTTTCAATCAGTCTTGGATTATTGACAATCTGTTGTAAAGTCTCTGAATAGGTCCAACCCCTAACTCTAGCAAGCTCATATATCCTTTGAAAGGTTGTATCACCAATGTTATTGTCTCTTACACTCAGTAATACTCTCCAAGCCAAATGGTCTTGACGATTATTTAATAGATACAGCAAACAAAGGAAACTACGACCTTCAATTTCTTCAAGAGGGGCCATAGGATTGCTAAATGTTTTTACAGAAATAACTCTATTTTCTAATGAACCTCGAATAACGTCTGAAAAAATTCTATTCCTATCGCTTCTTAATAATATAAGTATTTGGTCAGGGGAAATATTATGATCATTAATTAGCCAATTGCAGATATCAGCAATTCCATTAGCCTCCTGTCTTTGACCATTAAAGCGAAGAATTTGTACTTCCCCTTCACCCTCGGCCTCTTCACAGCAAGATAACTCTTTTTCAACTCTTCTTGGATCTTGTTGAGCTACATACATTGCTAAATCAAGTATATTTTCATCGCATTTTCTACAAGTTTCAAGAATAAGAGATGTTGATGGCTCGTAATCTTCAGGAAATCTACGAATACCATCTGGATTTGCATATCGGAATCCATATATGCTTTGATCATCATCTCCAGCACAATATAGTTCTGCTCCTGTTTCAGTTAAATGTCGTATTGTAGCTAAATCACAAGGGTTCAAATCTTGATATTCATCAACCAATAAATGATTTATCGTAGTGCCGAAGTCAAAATGTTCCTCTTGTTCCAATGCAAATTTTAATTGATAGACTAATTCAGATCGAAGAGTATAACCATAAATTCTACGATGCTCTTCCCAAGCTCCTAAAAATTGTGGATTTGGAAATCTATTTCGATCAACAGTCAATCTTTCCCAATCTGCTGACATCTGGTTAAATAAATCTCGAACTTCACTAATTCTATTAATATTTAAAATATCTCTTACTTCTTCCATGATAATATTTCTTTCCTCGAAATCATCAGCAACTCTTATTGGATTTGGTAGAATGGTTCTTGTGGGATTTCTTAAAATCATTCTTAACGAAAAAGAGTGTAGAGTTGATATATGTGGTAAAGGAATTTCATCTTCAAGTTCTTGTCTAATTCTCTGGCGAAGTTCAGCTGCGGCTGCTCGGGTAAAAGTTAAAACCGTAATACTATGGGAATTTACATCTTGATCTTCAATTAAAAATAATATCCTACGGGTCAAGCAGTATGTTTTACCAGTGCCTGGCCCTGACAACAATCTTGCATGAGATCCATGATGTGAAGCCGCTGTTCTTTGCTCTAGATTCAATCCATCATACCAAGGCATAAAATATGATCAGAAAAAGTCTATTTAAATATATCAAATTTTTAGTTAAATTTTTATTGATAATATCTTTAATGATTAATATGAGAAAAATTAGATCAGAGGAAATGGAAATACAAGAATTCCTTGAAAATAATGATTTTAACAATGTTACCCTTGATATTGAAACAATGGACTCATTGAATTCATTATCTAATCTTAGAAAAGAACCTATTGTATCATTTTCCTTAAGCTTTATTACTGATAGATCAAATATTATTTCGGATTTTCCAACGTTTGCTTTTACTATTGAAGATGTGAATGAAGAGTTGGATTTGCTAGTCCTGTTAAAAGATATTTTTAAACCATTATCAAAAAACATCACAATTGTTGGACACAATATTGCCTATGAAGTACCATGTAAAATTGAATGTGGATTTCAAAATACACATGGCTTTGACATACCTAAAATCCTTGCCCGATGTTCACATTTCAATCTTGATTTTAATCTGTTAAAAAGTTATAAAACATATGATTCGATGAACATTGCTTATAGTTATATTAGACATAATGAACATAAATTATTGAATAGAGCAGGTTATCCAAAAAAATTCTTGAGTAGCGTTGAGCTTGAATCATTTTACAATATTAAAAGACCCAGTAAAATACCTAAATTAGGAAGTAAGGTAAAAGAATATTTTCAAAACGGAAATTACAAGGATATTATATTGTATAATTGCTCAGATACAATAATTGAAAGCCTTTTTTTCAAAATCTTTGAACATAAATTAAAAGTATGTCAAAGAGACGATGGTCTTATATCAATCAAAGAGAATTGTAATCATATTCCAAAGGAAATTGAAATCGAAAAAATGGTGACATGGAATTCTCTTATAAAAAACGCATAATGATTATATTTATGATTTATTATTCAAAATAAATTCTAATGTTGCACTCGTTAATCTAAATCCATATCCCTCTTTTCATTTTTTTAATTATCATCTCTTGATATATTTTCTTCAATTTTTAATAACGTCATATTAAAATTTAACTACTTTGACTTAAAATTACCATTTTTTACTTAAAAATAGGTTTTTATTTTTAGGGCAAAGTCTCATTTCAGGATACGTTTATATAATGAAGATGTCGACACATATAATTAATATTTTACCAGTAAATTCGAAATGAAATCTCCCTTTGACATTGTAAAAGAAGAGAAGAAAGGCTTTGTTTGTCACTGGAAAATGGAAAGGCTTATTTCTGTTTTTTCTGTTCCATCTCGGTAATGATGCTGAGTAAAGAAGAAATAATGAAACGATTAGAAAAGATATATGCTCAGATACCAGACTTTGAATGCGAACATTGTCACAAATGTTGCGGCCCAATTATATGGTTTAAACCAGAGGAAATCATAATCAGAGACTATATGGAAAACCATAATATTGAACACGTCGTATGGTCAACCGAAGAATTCGTAAAACATGACATGTGTTGCCCCTATTTGAAAAACGACAGATGTGTTATTTATCCAGTACGTCCAATAGTCTGCAGACTACAAGGGAATATCCCTGAATTACTATGCACACAGAACAAGAATAACTTCATATCTCAACAAAAACTTGACGATATAAAGAGAGAATTTGATACTTTTGTAAGAGAAATAGATGGAATGGACGTATTTTATGGTAGTCGTAAACCCAAAATCTAGAGTAAACCTATCTCATGTTATTGGTTCGAGAGAGAGGCGAGATGTTTTATCCTTCTAACCATGTTTGGATGAGTGCTTAATACTTCCATGATTTTATCTGCCTTACTAAGTTTCACTTTTTTTGTTGAAAGTATCATCAGCTCATTCTGATCTATTGTCCCACTCATGTCGATATCTATCTCTTTGAGTCCTCTAACCTCATACATAGCTCTTGATGGATCATTAAGAAAGAATGCTTTCATACCTTCAGTTTGTTTAAGTGCCCTTTTCGG
>CAYGAC010000087.1:0-22282 GCA_964347865.1 uncultured Thermoplasmatales archaeon | reverse complement strand
GGAAGATATCTACTCAGAATTTGAAGGTCGTGATGAACCTGAGGATATCAAATTGTTTATCAAAGATGCGATTGAGAACTGGGGTATTGATTATGTGTTACTTTTTGGTGGAAGAAAAGGACAAACGTTCAAATGGTATATTCCAGAACGAATAACCCACAATGAAGATATTAATCCGGTTTACCCAGAACCTGGATATGCTAGTGATCTCTATTATTCGGATATTTACAAAAACAATGGAACTGAGTTTGATGATTGGGATTCTAATGGAAATGACATATTCGCAGAATGGACAGGTGCTCCAAATGGGAAAGATTATATGGACTTCTATCCAGATGTACACATAGGAAGAATTCCAGTTCGTTATACATTTGAGGTAAAAAGAATCATTAACAAAATTATTACTTATGAAACCACAGTCGATGATTCATGGTTTAAGAAAGCAGTATTTGTTGCAGGGGATACGTTCACATCACCTGATTCATATTATGAGGGAGAACTAGAGAACCAAAAAGCAATTAACAGTTTACAACCTGCTGGTTTTTCTATTGAAAAATTATGGACATCGCTGGGAACACTTACAGGAAAATCAAGTGTTATCAAAAAATACAAACCTGGTGCTGGAATTGTATATTTTGCTGGCCACGGAAATCCTTCAACATGGTCAACCCATCCTCCACATGATGGAGGTACGTGGATTACTGGTTTGGATATGTTCTCGATGTATAGGTTAAGAAACAAAGATAAAACTCCTTTTGTTCTTGTTGGGGGATGTCATAATGCTCAGTTTAATACCACAATTTCAAAAATCCCAAAAGATATTAAAAAATACGGATTTGCAGATTACTTCGGAATCGGTGAAGGTGCTTCGTTTAGATTCTTTTACTTTGAATGGGTACCGCATGATTGGTGTTCATGGCAAGTAATGAAAAAAGGCGGCGGAGCTATTGGTGCGGTTGGAAACTCAGCTCTAGGTTATGGATACGCCGGTGCATCAACAACTCAAGGACTCGGTGGTTGGTTAGATCCACAACACTTTATTTGCTATGCAGATAAGGGTATGGAAACCTTAGGAGAGATGCACAGTCAGGCAAAAGCAGATTATATTACCATCATAGGTAATGTTAATTCAGATCAGATAGACAGAAAAACCATCGATTGTTCAGTACTGTTAGGAGATCCAAGCATAAAACTTGGTGGGTAATAATACCCATTTTTCTTTTTTTATATTTTTAATATTTTAAACATTACTATTAATTGATGTATAATTTTGTTAACAGTATGAAGACTATTTTTTTATTTTTATAGTTAAATTTAAATATTCATAAATTAAAGTATATCTGGAAGTGCAGTAATGAAAAAAATACTACCTTTGTTAATTATTGGAACTTTAATCTTAACAGGATTTAAAGCCTTTGCTGCACCTGATAATAATTATGAAATGATTAGGGAATTAATTTTATTCTCATCGCCAACCTTAATAGAAAAAAATGATACAAATTATTCAACTATTGAATTGGAAGAATCTATATCACATATAATGATAACTGGTGAACCCCTAATACCAGTTATTAATAAAAAATACACATTTCCGTTTGGAACGAAAATTCATGATGTTGAAGTTACTTTTTATGGAACGAATAAACAAATTTTAAAAAGAAAAATAATGCCTGCTCAAGCACCAGTTCTATTACTGGCAAATGAATATATCAACGTAGAGAAAGCTGAAGAAAAAGGAGCTGTTTATTCAAGTGAGGAATTATATCCATTAAAACAGTTTAGATACAGTCTCCATGCAGGTTTAGACGGTAGAAACCATGTCATATTTCTGAACCTTCAATGTTTTCCTATTCAATATGCACCTGGAAAAAATATAATTTATTCTGCAGATTCAATGAATATAAAAATCATATACGAACCTCCACCAAAACTTGTATCATTTCCAGATATCTTTGATATGGTCATCATTTCTCCCGAAAAATTTTTTCCCCAGATTAGTCCCTTAATAGCTCATAAAAATAAAGTAGGAATAAATACAACTTTTAAATCTACAGAAGAAATCTATAGAGAATATAATGGTCGAGATAAAGCTGAACAGATAAAATACTTCATTAAATATGCGATAGAAGAAATAGGAATTACCTATGTACTTCTTGTTGGAGGTATGAAATCACAACTTTTTGGAGTACCAAGGGATGATAAAAATCAAGGATCAAAAAGCTGGTATCTTCCAGTTCGATATACCAATCTGTATGATCAGGGAGGTATATATGATCCAGGATATATAAGCGATCTTTATTATGCAGATATCTATAAAGTAGAAAATAATGAAACAGTTTTTGAAAACTGGGATTCCAATGGAAATAACATATTTGCAGAATGGAGAGGACTAAATAAAGATGTAATAGACCATTATCCAGATGTATATATTGGAAGAATTCCCTGTAGAAATAGCTTTGAAGTTAAAATATTGGTTGATAAAATTATAAAATATGAAAACACGGACGCCGATCAATCGTGGTTCAATAAAATAATCTTGATTGGGGGAGATTCTCATGATGATGCAGGAACTAATTACATCGAAGGTGAACTTGTATGTGATAAAGTTATATCTTATATGCCTGATTTTAAACCAGTAAAACTATATGCAACAAATAAAGGTACAATATGGTCCACACCAACACCAAAGAATATAACAAAAGAGATATCGAAAGGAGCTGGTTTTGTCTTGTTTGATGGGCATGGGAGCCCAGGGTCTTGGGATACATATTGGGTAGGAAATCATACTTGGTCCAATACACCAGGCGGAATTGCAATTTATAACTTTCCTAAATTGATAAACAAAGATAAACTACCGATAGTGCTCATCGGTGGATGTCATAACAGCCAATTTAATGTTACACTATATGCCACGTTATTAAATAAACCTTTTATGTGGACATATGGAATGCCTGTTCCAGAATGTTTCAGTTGGTGGTTAACTCGAAAAATAGGAGGTGGAGCGATAGCAGCGATGGGTTCTACCGGTTTGGGTTATGGATATGTAGGGAATCATAGTGATATAGATGGTGATGGTATAGATGAGCCAGATGCTCTTGAAGGGCTTGGTGGATACATTGAAATAATGTTTTTTAAGGTCTATAATGAAGGTGTAGATATCCTTGGGGAAGTATGGGGTGTTACACTAATTCGTTATTTAAATGTATTTCCACCAATGAATGACATGATACAAATGAAATGTATTCAAGAGTGGCCATTACTTGGAGATCCTAGTCTTATGATTGGTGGATATCCTAGATAAATTATTCTTTTTTTAACAAACTAAACTTCTTGTAATAAAAACGCTCCTAAACATTTTAGTTTTTCCTCGTACGACTCAGGATATAAAAATCGCTCAGCTGCAGAAATACTACTTAAAATTGAATTTCCATCTTGTGGAGTAAAACAAAAACCAAATATTTCATTTCCATTAACTACATGTATTGTTGGTATAACTGCGACTGTTTGATCAAGTATTCTCCCATAATGTCCATGCTCTCTTCCATATGAAAATACCAAATTGGCAGCTTTTTTATACGTTACAGCTACTCGAGGATTGTCTATGAAGTTTTGTATAGCTTGCTCTTTAGTTAAACTATTATTAAGTTTTAAATCATACCATATACAATGCATATATTGTGTGTTTAATTTTAACGCACTTGAAAAAACATTAAGTTCGATTCCTAATGTTTTGTATAAATGATAAACATCAACTGCATGGTGTGTACCCATTTTTACGTCTTTGTGTGTACCTACTTCAGGGGAGGGAATAAAACTTTTAACTTGACTAATGTCATTTGCCCTTCGAATACATAGAAACCTTCCTTCTTTTAAATGGTTTTTTTTATCTTCTATAGCTAGTGTATTTATTATTACTGCTATATTGTGTGTATTACAGCTTACGATATGAATAAATTGATCTTTTTTTGTAATCGCTTCATCATTGATACCAACAGCAAACATCTTTCCAAAGCCAAATTCAGAGCCCTGGGCTAAAAATCCTTTAACTCTGTCTTTATATTTTTTATAATATTTTTCTTTGTTCATCAGTCCAGTACCTTTGGGTGTACAATCTATAACAACAGAAGCTTGTTTTATTGCTTCTTCTGCTCCATATACTGGATCTATTCCTAGCTCTTGAAAATCATTTATTTTATCTTTATTAACGCAGAGATTTGCACCTCTATTGATTAAACCTTTGATTTTTGGTCTATCCTCTAATTTGGGAGTATGTTTGTAAAAGGTTACTTCATCTATTCCAAGATCTTCTTTGGCATCACAGAGTAATCCAATAAGGGGTTCCCCTATTGTACCTGTACCGACTATATGAACGATATTATCATTTACCATAATTAAACTCCCCTAAATTTCAATGTATAATCAACATATTGCATTTAATTGTTACTATTGCCTCTCCTTGTATAAAAATATTATTTCACAAGAATTTTATTTTATTTTATATGTTGAATTTAATTTAGTGTAATGTATTTGATTCAAATGAGGAACTTTTTTAAATAATAATTAATAACTATTTTCCTATATTTACCTTATTATGGGTAATGTTATAAAATGCAACGTAAGAGACATCCTAAATGAGATTAAGTGGACAAAAAATATAGAAAAAGTAGAAATTTCGTATATTCATCGAGGAGCTCATAATAGTACAAAAATAATTTCTGGTAAGGAGATAATGAATATTGGAAAATCTTTTTTTGATACCGCTACTACAAGTATTCCTTATCATCGAATTATTAAGATCGTATATGAAGGAAAAGTCATGTTTGATAGGCGTTTACTTAAATGAAAATATCTCATTTATTCTAATTATTGAAAAATTTCTCTAAAATAATGAGTATTTGTCTATATACATTTAGTATAATACTCTAATAATACTTTATCAGGTGTGTAAAAAAAATGTTACAATCCAAATAAAAAACCATATTATTAGTAGTAAAAATATTGCGGTAAGTATTCTACGAATCCGAACTAATTCAATATCGGTTTTATTCATTGATATCCCCCATGATATCTATCCAATTAAATTAGAAAAACTCTTTTAGTTTATTAACCTCGGGATTTGTTATACCACATCTTTTCACAGGGAAAATATCTTCTACTATATCAATTTCACTTATAACTTGTTGATATTCTCTTATTAATGTTTCGCTAAATTTTTTTACATTTTTAATATCATCAGCAGAAAAAACCAGCATCCAATCATATTTACCATGAAGATAGCTACTGCATAAAATATCTACACCAATCTCCTCCCCTTTCTTATGCATAGTTAGATCGATTATTTTATTAACTGCATCTTCAACAGGTTGAACAGATTTTTTTATAAGCATAATATATCGCTTTAAACCTAATTTTTCATTGTTTAATACAGCATTGTATCCCCAGATAGTTTTGTTTTCTTCCAGTCTTTTTTTAATCCTCCATACTTTTTGTCTGGAAAATCCACATTTTCTTGCAATATTTTCAATGCTATCATCAGTTTTTTGCTGAAGAACCTTCAGAAATTTTTTTTCATCGGCATCAATCTGCGTTTTACTGCTTTTAGGCATATTATGTCACTCTCAATAATATAATTCATAACATCTATTCCTTTAAAAACATTTATATAGTTCAAGTTACTAATATATTTTGAGAGTGGGGAAATCTTATCTAAACCATTACAATCAGGATAAGCTTACCATTTGCGGGTGTAAGTTCCTCTAAACCCCACTCTCTAACACTTATTTTAAAAAACGGATAACAAATATACAATAAAATTTATAAGCCTGTAAAAAAGAAGTTGAATTGATGGGGAAGAAAAACCATCTTATATTATGATAAACTTCCCAACCCTTTCCTCTCATTTGTTACCCCTCTTCCCCATCTAATTATTTATTTTCCTTTTAATTATATTTTATAATAATAAAAACTGTAAATCCTTATAAATATTAAAGATAATAGCCTTGATATTATACTAATCAGTTGATAGTATGTTATTACAATCTGGTATACAATCATTAATTCATTTTCCTAAATTTTTCCAAGCTTATATGTTATTAAAAGAATCTCAATTTTGGAATGAAAAAAAATTAAAAGCATACCAATTTCAACAACTAAAACTTCTTTTAGATCATTCCTATAAAAATGTTCCTTATTATACAAAATTGTTTAATAACATTAAAATAAAACCAAAAGATATCGAAACTTTACAAGATCTATCTAAACTTCCATATCTTACAAAAGATATTGTTTGTAGAAATTCGAATGAAATAAAAGCAACAAATTATCCTGGGCATAAATTTGGATATTTAAACACTGGCGGTTCAACCGGACAACCTTTACGAGTTTTTATTGAAAAGGGAGTTTGGCCTAACAAAATGATGGCGTTTGGAAGGATACAGAATGAATGGACAGGTCGCTCTTATTTTGATAAATGCGTAATTATACAAGGTGTTGAGACTCCTTATAGTTATCAGCTATTTAGAAGAATTTTGGTTTTATCATCCTTTCATATAACTGATAAATATTTATCCTCTATCGTAAAGAAAATTCAAAAATTTAAACCTAAGCATATTTATAGCTATCCTTCTGCTCTTTCTAATCTCGCAATCTATATGAAAAAAAATAATCTTAAGTTAAATCCTAAACCGAGGAGTATTGTATGTTTTTCAGAAACATTATATGATTGGCAACGCGAGCTCTTAAAAGAATTATTTCAATGTCAAATCTATCAACAGTACAGTCTAAGAGAATCAGTTGCTTTAGGTATCTCTTGTGGTCAAAGTAACTTTTTTCATATGTTTTCAGAATTTGGTATCGTTGAGTTGATTGGAAAGGATGGAAAACCAGTGATAAAAGAAAATAATATTGGAGAGATTGTGGGCACTGGATTTCATAATTATATTTTTCCTTTTATAAGATATAGAACAGGTGATTTTGGAGTTTATACTAAGGAAAAATGTCCATGTGGGAGACATTATCCTTTATTGAAAAGAATTGAGGGAAGATTACAAGAATTTGTTATTTCAAAAACAAAACAACTTGTCCCTCTTACTGGATTATATGGTGTAGTAGCTATGTGCTCGCAAAATGTACAAGAATGTCAATTATATCAGGACAAAGTAGGAGAACTTGTTTTAAATATTGTAAAAACACAAAATTATTCAAAAGTTGACGGTGAAAAAATACAAAAAAATTTTAAGAAACGATTTGGAAATCAATTTAATTTAACTTTACTTTATGTGGATCAAATTTCAAGAACAAAAGCAGGAAAATTTCAATTTTTAATTCAAAAGTTACCAATCGAATTTAATTATTAATCGTATTTTAATATTTTCATAAATTTAAAAAATATAATCCTTTAAAGATAATGAATTTTTTGAAATTTCATTAGTACTTTTAACAATTTAGTATTATTCCTAAGTTAAAATATTTGACTTAACTTATTATATTAGATCGTATACTTCATCTACAAATGCCGAAGGTGTTCTAAACGTAATTATACCCCACGATCCAATCTCAGGAATCACATTACCCCAAACGCTATTTCTCTCAGCTAAACCAGGACTAAAAGTTGAACTAGTGTTGATAGTTAGCATTACAAGGTCCCCTCTGTTGATAATTGGTATATCAGTATTTGTACTTAGAGAATTATCTGCGTCCTCTATTACAATAATCCCAAATTCGTTTGAATTTAGAGCAAATGCAGCAGTATCAAAAACCCCTGTAGCTGCTGGAGCTGATGAATGCTGTGAACTATTATAACCAAGTATTACTTTTGTATCATTATCAGCCAACTCTATTTTTGTTTGATTCAGATCAATCTCACGTGAACCAGATCTGCCTTTCACACTTATTGTAATCAAATCAATTCCAACTGCTGGATCACTTACATGACCTTCTACATCTACAACTGACACTCCGGTAGCAACTTCTTCTATTGTCTCTTGTCCTGTATATAGAGCTTGCATTTGAAGAGTGTTTGCTACTTGAATAAGAACAGAAGCAGCAATACCTGCTACTAAAACCATAGCTATGAAAATGATCATAGCACCAATACCCATACTTCCCCTGTCATTTTTTTTAAACAAATTTTTAATGTACATCATCATCCCATCCAATTGTTACGCCAACTCCTTTTATGTGGAAAAAACTTCTATTTACTTTATAATGCTTATTCGCAGCTGAATATGCAGCTGCCAATACTCCTGATTAACTAAAAGCAATTGAAATAAATAAATAATTTACTTATATGTTCAAAATTGTTCTCATTTACATGAACACATATATACAATAAAAAATTTATTGCAACGATTTTAACAAAATTGAGGCTAAATTTTATATTTTAATTTGAACTTAATTAACTATTAGTTTTATATATCGATAATGATTATAGATTAGCACAGAGATGGGATTAGAAATTATAAATTTCCACAGGATATTCACAATCTTATTTTTATTCTTTATATTAACTTTTAACTCACCAATTGCTTGTGCTATTAATTATTATGCAGATATTAGTATCGATATCGATGATTCTGGATTCGTGACAATAGATGGTATAACTAACCATCCAGATCTTTTAGCAGAGAATACAGAAATTTACACCTCAAAAAAACAGAGTTATTGGCTGTTAAATATTACAAAAGAAGAAATATTTTCTGATTATATTTTTATTTTAACATTACCTATAGATTCTTCTATTAACTATATTAAATCATCTGGTTCAATTAGAATTGAAGAAGATAAAGGGAATTTAATTGTAAAAGGATTTGGTCAGAATGAATCCGTTTTCATTATAGTCCAATATCAGGTGAAAAAGAGTTCAGATGATATAGGATTAATGGAGAATAATCAATCATTAATTATTATTACTCTTATCTTAATTTTATCTATAATTTTAATAATTGTAATATATTTCAAGAAAAAAAACAAATTAATTACTGATAAAACTCTTACAAAAGATAATAAACAATATAACTTAAACGGATTAACCGATAGACAAAAGAAAATAATGGAACTTTTAATAGAAAGAAATAGACCCTTAACTCAAACAGAGATTCAACAAGAGTTAAAAATACCAAAAGCCGCAATTTCAAGAAATATTAATTCACTAGAAATAAAAGGTCTGGTTGAAAAAGAAAAAATCGGAATGTCTAATTTAATTAAGATTAAAAAACCTGATTTTTAAAGTCGTTCCGGTATGTTCCGCTTTTTTCCGGTTAAATTATATATGCTGTTTCACCCAATAAATAATTGAAACCTGCATGAATTGGTTTCCGAGGTGATGAATATATGAAAAAAATAACAAACATAATGGTTATGCTCATGCTCATGGTCTCTTTTACATCATTAGCATTAGCAGATGAAGAAGCTGGAGAAAATCACAATGGTCAATTTGAAGGTGGAACACCAAATGGAGTAAATGAATCCTCAGATGGTAATGAAACAGAAGAGCCTGATTCAAATGAAACTGAGGAACCAGATGAAGATTATTTAAATAATGAAACAGAAGAAGAAATAGAAATAATGAACAATTCGTTAGGTGCAGAAATTCGTTTATTACAACTTGAAAAAGCTATACTAAAAAACCTTCTCAAAGGTGAGAGAGCAGTCGAAGTATTAAAATCGATGGAATTTAATACATCTATTCTTGAATCAATACTAGTTGAAATGAGAATTTTATTGGATGAAGTAAATGATACCGATCCAAGTTCTAATGACTCCGTCCAAGTATTTGTTCATTTAAAATTTGAAGCTAGAAATCTAACGAAACAATTTAGATTAACAATAAAGGAACTTTTAAATGATGAAAAGATCAAAGAACTAAAAGAGAGAATTAGAGAGATGGTTGGTAAGGAACTGGAAAATGTCAGTAAAAGAATCAGGAATAGAATTAAACAATTTAATCGAAATCAATTACATAGGTTATATGGAATAATCGGAGAAACGAATAGTTCGTTGATTGAAGAATATGAAAATGGTAATATTTCATTGATACAATTAAAATCACAGATAAGCAAGATGGTTAATCAGATGACAAAAGAAAAGAAATATCAGATATTTTCTGAGGTTAAAGAAAATAATATCAGAAAAAAAATAAAAGCACAAGCATCTGCAGATGAATGGCAAAATAAAGGGAAGGGAAAAGGTAAAGGCAAACAGGACTAAGATATAAACTAATGGAGAACGTGGTAAAAAATGAATAAAAAAATCATGGCATTATTTCTTCTTCTAATTATTTTCGTTTCTATTGCAGTAACTTACAATTATTTCAGTCAATCAACCACTGAAAAACAATATGATAGTCCCATTGACATTAATGAAGATGATATAGGTAATGAAATTGATAAGATATTTTTAGAAGAAGATGATGAAATAGAAATCGGAGAAATGATCTAGTCTTCTCCTCGTTTTTCTTTTTTAATTTATTAAAACTATTATTAAAATAAAGTTAATTTATAAAGCTTAGAATTCTTTATTAAATATCTATAAAATAATATGGGAAATAATTGTGAAATATGCCGCAGGAGGGGATCGAACCCTCGACATCACGGTCTTCAGCCGTGCACTCTCCCAAACTGAGTTACCGCGGCAATATAGTTAATCTAGTGATTTTATTAAAGCATCTATTGTTTTATTCATATCCTTTAATTTGATTTTTAACTGAGGTATAGCCTTTTTTATTACTTCGGTAGTAACAGCTCCATGTGGAGAAGGTTCGATTAATCCTTCCTGCTCTAATATTCTTAGAGAATATCTTACCATATGTTGAGGATGTTTTGTAAGTTCAGATAATTTAATTATTCCAGCAGGTTCATTTTTTTGTAAAACTTTAAGTACATGAACATGTCTTTTCAATATATCTAACTCAGTTGAAATTACACTTGTTAGAACAAATCTTTCTTTTTTTTCATCTTTCATATAAAATGCCCCTTAATAGTTGTATACTTGTTAGCACATGTAATAGAATTCCTGTATTTATTTTCTTTGTCGATAACGAATTTTTAATATAATAAAAATAATAATATACTCTTCCTAAAAAATTGTAACTATCTTAATTTTTATTAGCTTTTTAAGTTGTTATCGATCATAATAATTTTAACGCATTAATATAAAGATGATAAATATCCATGCATTTTTTTGTAATGTATCCGAGGTCATATTTTCAATTTCAGCAGATATTGTTATTCCAATCTCTCCTAAGCCAATTATGGGTCCACTTCGTATTTTTTCAGATCCCCCTGGTGGAATATTTTCAATTATGCCTTCCCAGTGTGGATTACTAGGAATTATTACTCCTGTTATATCAATAGACCAATATACATCTCTTGCGTCTCCATCTCCATTATTTTGAATTATCGATTTGATTCTAAGAATACCATCATTAATTTTTTCAATGTTTAGTATTGGTTTTACTATTTGGATCTCTAACGAGTCTGATCGTTCTCCTTCTCCATATTTATCTGCAGCAATAACAGTAATATTATAGTTACCACTTTCATTCCATATATATGATGCGTTTGTTACATTTCCAGAAAGGTAGGGACCAAGCCATCCACTATAATTACCATCACCCCATGACCAATTATAGTAGAGAGAATCATTATCAGGATCTGTAGTCCTAGTGAAGAATGTATATTTGACTCCCGCTTCACCTTCAGTAGGGCCCGTTGGTTTTTCTGGTTTATTAGGAATATCATTTCCAATTCTTATTTCAAAAAATGCTGGAAAACTATCTTCCCAATAATCTTTAGATTTAGCAATAATTTCATACGCACCTTCTTCATTCCAAGAATGTTCTTCAATAATTTCTTCTCCTGAAGGGTATGGACCTAACCACCCTATTTCCTCCCCATCCCCCCATTTAATAAAGTAAGAGACATTGTCACGCTCTGGATCTTCAGATACAAAAGTATACATTAATTCTTCTCCAACTTCACCTGAAATTGGCCCAATTATTGTAGGAGGTGTTTGCTTGTTACCACCAGGATATTTAATGATTTTAAATTCATCAAGTAACCCATCAAAATATTTTGTTTCGTTATATGCTCTCCTCCCCATTCTAACCTTATTAAAATGCGTATTCTCTATTTTACATAACCACTCTGTTTCATTATTATCAAATTTACCATCAACATATAATTCTACGACTGGATCTGAAGTATAGCCATTAAAATAAAACGTAGCATGGTGCCATTTATCATCGTTATAAGTGTTTTTTGAAAATAATAATATTCCACAGTAAGTCGTCCAAGCCTTAAAAAATAATTTTCCATTTGCGGTTAATTCAATAAAAATTTCTGGAATGTTTTTTGTGCCACACATACCATAGATCATTCCACCATTGATTGATTTAAACCATATTGAATAGATCAAATCATCGGTTTTATTAATTCCTAGATTTTGAGAATATTCTTTTAATTCAACATAATCGTTAATTCCATCAAAACTAAGTGCCTTACCATACTTTCCAGTAACCCAAGTTGCTCCATAAATTGTTCCATCAAAGTCATGTCCAGAAGAATCTTCCAGTATGTTTCCACTACCTTCATCAAATTTCCAATAAGCAAGCACATAATCATTATTTAAAGGAATATTATGTAATGACTCTTTAAACGATTGAATATTATTTCCCCATACACACGATGAAATACATAGCCCTATAAATAGAAAAAGAGTTGCATAGGAAAAATTCCTCCTTAATAAATTTTTTTTCATTTTTTACTTCCCTAATATATAACATATACAAATTGATATATAAATTTTTGTATAAGAAATTTATGGTAAAAAGAAGTTTTATTATTAATTTTAAAATTAATTATTACATAAAATAGGGAAAAATTATACTATATATTGTTGACTCTGCTTTAGATTTATAAATTTTCGTATTATCGTAAACTAGATTAAAAAGGATTCTTTTATCGATTTTGATTAGTAATGTATCTTATTACAAAATGGTTTGGTACATTTCTCTGTGATAAAAACGGAATTAAAAAAGAAATACTTTTTCCAAATGATGAAATGGAAATTGTAAAAAGGTTAAGAAAAATTGAAAAAAATAACATTCTTCCTGAAGAAAAAAAAATTTCAAAAGGAATTAAGGTAATTGTAAATGAAAAACGTTTACAAAAAATTGGAGAATATAATGATTCCAAACCATTTTTTAAAAAAATAAAAATCGATCCAAAAAAGTATGGTTTTTCAAATGAATTATTCCATAAGATTTCAATAACCCTAGCTCAAGATAAAGTTGAAGAAAGATTAAAATCAGAAGACTTACAAATTATTCAAATGGTAAATGCACTTGATGATCTTATTCAAACGTTAAATTTACTTTCCGAACGTTTAAGTTGCTGGTCAGTAATTCCAACTCCAAAAGAAAAAATTAAACCCTTTGAAAATATTTTTTCAACAGTTAATAATGAAATCAAAAGACTGGAAAATCAAATAGATATTGACATGAAAAAAATTGCTCCTAATACAACTTACATAGTTGGTCCATTGATCGGTGCGAGATTACTATCACTTGCAGGAGGACTACAAAAACTTGCTATTCTCCCCGCTTCAACAATTCAAATTTTAGGCGCTGAAAAAGCTCTTTTCAGATATAAAAAAGAGGGCGGAAAACCACCAAAACATGGAGTAATTTTTCAGCATCCATTGATAAATAGATCTTTACGAGAAGAAAGAGGAAAAATTGCTCGTGTTCTGGCAAATAAAATTACCATAGCGGTAAAGGCAGATGTATTTACACAAAGAGATATCTCAAAAGAATTAAAAAAAGATTTAGATAAAAAGGTGAAAGAGATTAGAAACAAGTAAAAATATAAACAAGTAATTGTTCTATTAATAAAAAATGGGTTATTAAAGGAGAGAAAAAACAAGTATGAGTGACCTTAAAACCGTTTTAAGGGATACTGGCGGCATACTAATAATGATAGGTGTTATAACACTATTTGCATTATTTGTTCCCATTTATTTTAATGAAGGATATGGAATAATTCCAATACTTATTACTTCTGCAATATATTTCATAATTGGCATTCCAATTTTTCTTTTTTTTAAAAAAGCTGATTTGGCTAATTTTAAAAGCGCAATGGTGACAGCAGCATTAGGATGGTTTTTAATTTCACTTATCGGTTGCATACCGTTTTTGTTGATTGGATTTGATAAAACAAATCCAACTATTACCATGAATTTTATCTCTTCATTTTTCGAATCTATGTCGGGATGGACAGGTACCGGTCTTACAATGATAGATAAGGAGAATCTTCTCCCATATACGTTACAGTTTTGGCGTTCGCTGATTCAATGGATCGGCGGCGTTGGAGTAATTGTGTTAACTCTTTCAATTCTAGCACGACCCGGTACTGGTTCATATGTTTTATATAGATCAGAAGGGAGAGATCAAAAAACCCATCCATCGATAATATCAACAGTCAGAACAATATGGTGGATATTTCTACTCTATACAATAATAGGAATTGTAGCATTAGCAATAATTGGTCAGTTTTCACCTGAAGGAATGAATATATGGCAATCCATAAACCATGCTATGACTGGGATAGCAACAGGTGGTTTTTCGGTTACTGATGATAGTATCTTAAGTTTTGGAGTAATAAGTCAGATCGCCATCTTATTTCTGATGTTTTTTGGTGCGATTGCATTTGCCGCACATTACGATCTATTAAAAGGAAGAACCAAGAAATTTTTATCTGATGCTCAATTCCAAGCAATGGTACTTCTAATTATCATTGGAGTTTTGGCACTAACTTTAATTAATCTAAATGATCCAAACTTAGGCTACGGAGGAAATTATTTATTATCGCTCAAGGAATCTGGATTTCAATTTATTTCAGCGATAACATGTACAGGTTTTTCTTCAGCAACTATACCAAATTGGACTGAATCTGCAAAATTAATGTTATCTTTTGCTATGGTAATTGGCGGTGCTGCAGGTTCAACTGCGGGAGGTATAAAATTATTCAGAGCAATACTATTGAGCAAAGGTGCAAGTTGGAGAATCAAGCGCTCAATTTCAACTCCTAGGAGAGTATTTATTCACAAACTAGGAGATAAATCATTATCAAAAGAAGACGCTATGGATTTAATTAATGAAGCAGCTATTATTTCGTTCATGTGGATTATTTTAATAATGGTTGGAGTTATTGTAATTGCATTTTTATTTCCACAAGAAACCTTGGGGAATGTAATTTTTGAAGTATGCTCAGCTCAAGGAAATGTTGGTCTATCTTCTGGAATAACCACCATGGGAATGTCACCTTTTGGAAAAATAATGCTGATAATAAATATGTGGATAGGAAGATTAGAGATTATCCCAATAATTGTTCTCGTAAAATCTATGTTTGGGATAAGAAGAAATGTTTTGTAGGTTATTCTTGCTCTTTTAATAAGGTAAATTGTTTATCTTGTAGTTCTTTTACACATTTATCAAGCTGTTGAATTGCATTAAGGAGTTTATAGACTTCTTGATCTTTTGGTGATGGTGGTATTGCAGATTGTGGATGTTTTTCTTTCTTTTTATGAAACTCAGATGTCGAGTATCTTTCTTTTAGAATCGCTGATGCATTTTTTAATATCTTTATCTGTTCTGTGATTTTATTGAGTTGACTCATTTTATTCCAGTCTCCTAATGACCTATATTGTTATGGATTTAATGCACTTCATGTAATTATTATTATAATAATAATAGTTTTGGATTGTTAAAAGGCGAATAATATAAAATGGTATTTTTTTAATGGTATTTTTAATATCGAAAATATTTTAAGATGGTGTAAAATTTATTTATTGCGGAGGATTGACTATAGTAACTTATACAAAAAATGGCTTATTGTTAATATTAATAGGATCAATTATGGGAATTATTATGGCAGTTCTTTTGGGATTTTACCAATATTTTGGATACTCAGGTGAAAGTTTTTTTCCTTGGGGTGGTATTTTACTTATAATCGGAGTTATTGGTGGATTTATAATACTAATTGGTGGAATTCTTTTTTTGATTGGAAGCAATGAATTTGGTAAAAAACATCAAAAATTTGTCCTATATGCTGTGTTTATCTATATTTTTGGTTCTATTTTTGGTATGATGATTGGTATGGGAGTATCGTCTTTAATTTACTCGGATTATTTACCTACATCAAGTATTGTTAGAGCGATTGTCACTGGTTTAACGTATATTTTTGCGCTTTATCATCTTGAAAACAAAATGGGGCGCAATATTCTATATGCAGCATTTGTAATTTCTATTATTATAGGTATTATAACCTTATCACTAAATATGTTTAATATTGGTGATTTAAATGGGCATTATCCGCCATTCAATTCATCTCCTTCAAATATTTATGGAAATCCTTTACTAGGAGTTATTAGTAGTGTATTATTGTTTATAGCTGTTTATATCCCCTATAAACGTATTAAAGATGGTGAATTGATTCCACAATCTCCAAATGTTTGATAAAATTTTTTTATTTTTATTGCATAAATTAGTTATTATATAGTATATTTATACTGTTTATATCATATCAAGTGATATTATGAAATCAAGAATTATCCGATTGCTTAGACCAATCGCATGGATAACATTTTTTTTTCCATTTGCTGTAGGTTTTGGAATTGGAATAAATCCAAATGGTAATATATATCACGTGGTCTTTGCTTTTCTTGCATTTATTTGTTGGATGAGTTTTTGTTTTACAGTAAATGCAATTGGTGATAAAAAGGTGGACAAGTTACATGATGGACGATCAAAAGATATGAATCTCTCTAATCAACCACTTGTCACTGGTGAAATTAGTAAAAATGGTGCTTTTATAATTGCCATTGGATTTTTACTTACTTCTCTTTTATTTGCTTTTTTTATCAATCCTCTTTTTTTCATAATAATTATTATTGTGGATACATTTGGATATGTTTATTCAATGGAACCAACCAGATTTAAATCAAAACCAACAGGTGATATACTATGTAATGCACTTTCAGCTGGTGCAATATTTGTTGCAGGATTAAGTATAGGTGGTAAAAATATGGATCCACTAATTATTTTAGCTGCATTTATCATGGCTTCAATTTTTTATATTCCTACTGTTGTAACTGATCATGAATTTGATAAAAAGATAGGCTTAAAAACATCTGCAGTTTTTTTTGGTCCTAAAAGATTATTACAATCAATGTATATACAAACTATAATATTGTTAATTGTTGGATTAATAATAGTTCTCTTTTCCAATATTGAATTAAAAGTTCTTGCACTTCTTATGATGCTATATACTATTATTTTTACCTTAGCAGCAAATATAAAATTAAAGCAAGAAAGACTATATCTTCACGAAAATTGGATATTAGTTCCATTTTTTTTGCTATCATTTTTATTTGTTATATATGGCATTTTGAAACTCATGGGCCTGATTATTATTTTTAGTTAAATGCTGAATTTATTATATTGTCGACAAGAATTATTAAAATACTATAAAAAAAGGGAAAAATTTATTAATTTATTAATGATTGACCTATTGTAAAATTTATTAAAGGAGGCTATATAATGAAGATCATGAAAAAGAAAATTATTGGAATACTTATATGTTTGCTTATGGTGTCGACAATACCCCTTGCAGCAGGAATGACAGAATCAGAACCTGAAAAAGAGCCGACTGATATTGGTCGAGTATTTCTAAAAGGACTTCTCTTTCATCGATTACGAAAAGGAAATATGAACCATGCACTTGCAATAAGACTTTTTTATATCGAAATAACCCCCACTGAAAGAACCATGGGATGGGTTACTTTAAATACCGTTTGGTTCAAAGATTCAGTCTATCTAGGGCGCATGTATGAGGTCGGTCTTGGCCTATTCACCTATGTGTTTGGATTCTTTGCAGGTGGATTAGAAGTTTTGTAATTGACATCAATTACATTTCTTTTTTCTTTTTATTTTAACAATTTTAAAAAATAAAAGAGGTGGATAGTTAATACCATCACTTTAGACAAGGTCTAATAAAAGGATGAGTAAAAACAATCCTTTTGTCGTAGTCGCTGGTGCACAATCATTATTTACTGCATCTGCTGTTATAGTAACATTTCCAGGAAAGATACCAGGAATAGCAAGTCCAATAAGTATCCTTGATTTTACAGTTACTGTTGCTCCAGGTAAAAGTGAGGGCTCCGTACCGCTCTTTGTTCCCCACAACACAAATGCCGCCTGAAGTGGTAAATTTCCACTCAATATCTTTGCATTCTGCGGTTCCAATTTTTTTAATTTCTGCATCTATCTTGAGTGATGCAGTTGGAGCAAATAATCCACCTGTCATGCGTTCAATCTTGAGGCAGCATTCCTCAGGAATCTCTTCATAATACGTTCTAAAAGTCCAATCCCAATCGGGATCTCTATTAGATTCTCCAGGGGGATATGGATTATTCCAGGCACCACACCAGTTATAATCACCACCCATAGCAAATGTTAGAACAATGTAATAGGTAATTCCTGGAGTAAGACTTATATCTGGAACATCGAAAGATGTCCAATTACAATTCATTTGAGGTGTAGCATTCCAAGGAAGACTCATTTGTGTTAAGATAGTACCAAGAGAAGAGGTTGTTCAATTGATAAGATGAGTGGGGGTTCATTTGCCGATCCAGTATGGGCAACATTAACTTCCACCCGAACTAGGTTATTTACTGTTGGTACAAATTCCTGCCAGGCAGAATAGTTCGCTCATGCACAATCACCACAATTCTCCTGACGTTGGTCAATTTTATCTCCATAGGTAAAGGGCAACGCAGAGGATGTATGTCCTGAAACTGGAAGAACAGTAGCGGCTATTACCAGCGTACCTAATAATATACATACTATTTTCTTTTTCATTTTTTATTACCTCCCCAAATATAAAAATTTGGTAAAGTAAATATTTATTACTCAAATTTAAATTTTTCTATATAAATATAGTTATTGTAACATCTGTAACAGTAAAAAATTATTTATAACTTATGTAACAAAAAAGACTATTAAACTGATTACATTATAAATATTATTTTGAGGGGAAGGGGAAAAGGGGAATATATGAAAACCTTTAGGGAGGTAAACCCAAAAAAACCCTTCCTCTATTCCTCATCGAAAATCATATATTTTTAAGTATTATTTGAATTTTTTCCTATAAATATCTTTATTGCAACTTATGTAACAAAAATTTTTAAAGTATTTTTTAAAAAGAAAAAAAAGATGTTAAGATTTTTTATAATCCTAAAAGTTGTTTAAGTATAGGGAAAAATCCTTGATGTCGCTCTAAAAATCTAAGGAATGGTATGTTTACCTTACTAGCTTTGTTTTTAGGCATGGTAACTTCTAGTGTTTCTTCTGGACCTTCAGCATCATGAACATCTTTTGCCTTACATGTAATAGTATACGTATCTTGACTTGTCCAGGTATGACCTATTATAACTTCTTCTCCAGAACTAAATGGCCCAATCCATTCTTCTGTATTACCATCTCCCCAATCAATATGTAAATATATCTCATCAAACCAATCTAGATCTACTGCTGAAAATGTATAATTATATTCTTTCCCTGCTTCCCCAGTGGTTATTCCTCTAATTTTAGGTTTTTCAGGTGCACGATTATTTCCAACTCTAACACCGACGCAATCATCTACATAATAGGCATTAAAAGGATTGGTACTTGGCGGATATGAATATTTGAGGTGTGGCTCATCATTAAATACAGCTGCTATGACCATGACATTATCTTCTGTTATACTCCCATGACCGTGAGCACTACCATCCCATGTTGTTGAATCACTCCATGATCCACTAGCTGGAATTGATACATTTACCCCGGTACCATCATCTTTAAAAGCAAAATCTAAAAGTGGAAATGTGTACAGGTAACCTGCTGTATCCTTCCAATTCTTACTTGATTCAATCTCGGTGATATAAACGCGAACTGTTCCATCATAGGTGTTTGGTTCGTTATTTTGAACAGAACAATCGATTTGCATCTCTGTTCCTCCAAGCCAGGTTACATCAAGATCTATATCAACGTCATATACAGTTCTTGAACTACATAAAGAAATACTTGATCGATAAACAGATTCACTACCAGTACTTCCTCCAACGTTTACCCGGTATCCACCATCAAAGTAGACTGTTGGATATCCGTAGAGATTAAACTCAGTAAATAACCGTGGATCCACGACGGTTGGATTCTTATCTCGTACTAATGAAATATAGTAAAATTCGTAATCACCACTAGCATAGATGTTTTTCAATCCAGCATGAGCATATTTACAATATCCACACCACGTTGCAGTACCATATTCAGCAAGAACAGTATGGGTCGCTTCAAGGTTTTGATGGTCCGATAATTCATAATCCAAGGTTGTAAATTCTTCTATGTCACTATTTAGTGCAACAGCTCCAAATCCGCTTAGGAGTAAAACTCCTATTATACATATTGGTAAAATTTTTCTCATTTTTATCCCCTATTATTTAGTATTTATAATTGAATCATCTAATTTAAATGTTTGGTTTAAAATAATATTTAAACAACAGATTGAAGATTACTTATTTTAATATTCATAATAGATAGCTTACATATAAAGAATCATATGGAGAAAAGTAAAAATCTCTAAAAATATAATTATAAATACGACCATTCTATAAATAGCTGTTAAATATGAAAATTAAACATTATCTCCTTTTAAAGTTATATCGATTTTTAGGCTTTACTATTTTTTCAAATAAAGATTTAATAAGAGGAAAAAAAGACATGCTGGTTTTAAAGGAGAAATTTCCACGTCTTCAAAATTTTGTTGAATTATCCAACAAAGCTAAACAAAAAATAGAGCCATATTATAATCAATATATTTCGACTATTTCATCTCAAGAATGGGCAATTTCCTTCGAACTATCCACATTTCTAATGATACTATGTGACGTACTCAAACCTAAGAGAATTTTGGATTGTGGTTCTGGATTTAGCTCTTTTGTTTTCCGTTATTACATGTCAAATGTTACCCCAGAACCTGAAGTATGGTCTGTTGATACTTCTCCAGAATGGTTAGAAAAAACTCGATAACTTGGAGGAAGTTATGCGGGGAGAATGTAGGAACCTTTGATCTTATACTACATGATCTTGGTCAAAATTACACAATAAGAAAGAACGGTTTAAAGAAATTAATACCACTATCTTCATCTAATGGAATAATAGTGATAGATGATATTAATCGTTTTGGGTACGAAACATATGTTAGTCTTATCTCAAAAAAATTCGATCTTAACTTTTACAGTCTTAAGCTCTTTACAATAGATAAATTCGGAAGATTTCCTTGGCTCTTGTCTCACTAAAATTTATTTTTGTCTAAAGAGTTCGTTTTTACTTATGAATTGATAGGTTAACCTAAAAGTCGAAAATCTGATGTTTTTTACCAGAAGAATCTATAATATAAGAGGTTTTTATACAATTTAACAAGATATCACATATGAATATGTGTAACAGGGTTCAATAGTGTAAATTCTAGAATTGATTAGGTAAACGATTATATACACGATTATGTATAATACTAAAATTAGAAATAATAATTGTAAAGTTGTGAGCATATCATTTATACCATATATTTTTGTATTATCAATAATTTCTAAAATATAATTATACTCACCATAAATAATTTTATTTCTAAGAACATCTAGATTTAATCTTTTTTCAAATAATTCAATTGTTTTTTCTAAATCATTTACATTATTATATTTATTACCCCGACCAGCAATATCGCCAATCTGAATTAGAAGATAATTAAATTCATTGGCATCAATCCCAATTATCCGTTCTAATGTTTTTTTTAATAGTATTCTTTTGTTGAACTTTATTAGAATAGGTATTGGGATAGTAATCTCTTCTCCCTTCCCAACATACTCACAAACTAAACCTTGATTTTCTTCATCTATCGCCCTGCTACTTCTGATATTGAACAATGGAGAATTTTTTATGTTGGATTCTACATTATTGTATCCAACAACAGAAGTGAATGATACACCAATCAAGATGCATATTGTTATGATACTACCGATGAGTATGTTTTTATTCATATTCTTTCCCCATATTCTCATAGATGTTCTGGTATTTAGGTTTTACATCTACATCTTGATAATTCTTTATTTACATTCTTTTATTTTAACCCAATGGGCATAACCCAGATATAAAAAACTATCTATTTTGATGCCTGTAAAACCAACTACT
>CAYGAC010000086.1:0-49845 GCA_964347865.1 uncultured Thermoplasmatales archaeon | reverse complement strand
GACCAGGTAACATTGGCTCTGCTTCCATTTGGAACGTTGGCATGAAAACCGATGATCGATTGATCTGAGGCATTGTAAAAAGTTACATTCATAGTATCATTATCGGGATCAGTTACATTCACACTAAGTGTTAGATTTATAGGATTATTTACTGAATTATTCTCAGGGGAAGGATCAGTTGGTTTTTGAGGTGGCTCCCATATACTATTTGGAGCACCAGGTGTTCCACCATTAATTAAACTTACTTTCCATATATCATTCCCTTTATTCTCGAGACTCATTCCGGTATCATTAGCTCCAGACTGCGGGATGTAAGATACATCATCAATAATTTCTAAAATATCATTTTTAATTGCTAGATACTCTCCTGAATTTGATAGGGAAAATGAAGAATCTATAAGCGTGCCAGAATAACTTGGATAATCAATAAGAAAACTTTGATAGTTATCTGCAATTACCGCAAACCCATGTACAGGGAGTTCCATACTTCCATTTATAAGTGAAAGTGTATGATTAACTCCTTGTTCGAATAACCGCCAATCTGTAATATTAATTACATAATTTGCTCTATTATAAATTTCAACCCATTCGCGTCCAGAATCTGAACCTAATGGATCATACATTATTTCGTTTATTCGTATCGTTTCTGAATCATCTGTGACACCCATTGAAGTAAGCGTAACAGTCGATAGGATAATCATAAATGCAATAACCACAGCACTAAATATTTTAATAGAATTTTTTTTATCTATTTTATGATACCTCATTTTACCTCCTCCAAAGAATAATGTATAGAAAGTAATTATGTTTCTATATATATAAATTGTGATGAATAGGTATTTTGAATAATAGATAATTTTTCAATTTGTAATTTTTCCAGATAAGGTTTAAATATGTTTGATGACAGAGGATAGCAGGTCACTAAGTAGCATGATTAATAGAGTCGTTGGTTTGGAAGGAAATGAATCGAAAGAAATTACTTATTGCCCTGTTTCTTCTGCTAATTTTAATAGTTTCAACTATTTCGATTCATGCTGAAAAATTTGACCATAAATCTGAAGATATTATGAAATCACATATTATTATAAATTCCGATTTTAACAAGATAATTGTAGATAAAAATGGAAATGATAGTGCTTACAAATCAATACAACAAGCAATAGATGACGCTCAAATCGGGTCAACAATTTATGTAAAAGAAGGAAGGTATAGTGAAATAATCCATATCTATAAGAAAATTAATTTAATTGGAGAGGATAAAGAAAAAACCTATATTACACCTATTTCTCAGGAAAATGGGTATGCTATTAAAATCTCAATAGCAGGTATTACTCTAAGTGGTTTTAGGATAAACAATGCTGGATCAGGTCTTTATAATACAGGAATTAAAATAATTGCTCCGTCTACAACAATTGATAATTGTTATGTATTTAACACTCCTGTTGGTATTGCAGTCTGGAGCTCAGAAAATAAATTTTCAAACTGCAAGTTTTGGGGATGTGAGGATGAAGGTATTGCTTTTTTAGGAAGTTCGAATATTGATTGTAACAATAACATAGTAACAAACTGTATTTTTTATGAAAACTGTGATGGTATAGAATTGCAATATTCATCAAATAATATCATCGATTACTGTGAGTTTTATGAAAATACCCATGCAGGAATTGATTTCATAGGCGCAGCAAATAATAATAACACAATTTCTCATTGCAATATATCCAATAATGAAGCATTTGGAATATATCTATCAAATTCCTATGGAACTACCATTGAAAATAGTACATTATCTGAAAATTTAATCATAGCTACTTACTCAAAAAATAATACTATTACTAAATGTAATCTTGATACTATCTATTTAAGTGATAACTCATCTTTATTTTTTGAGGATTGTAAAAATCTTTTAGAATCAAATATTAAAGTATCAAGCTCAACATATGAGATACAAGATGATTCAAAGGATGTAATAAAAAATCATACTTTAAGTATTAGAAATAGACTCATGGAAAAAATCATCACTTATTTCAATACTATTCGATTACGATTAAGATCATTATTTACGAGTTTTTAAGCCATTGGATTTATATAAAAAATAGTGTTATCCTCTATTCTTTAATATAAATATTCCAGTGGAGCTTAAAAATGAAAAAAGTAATATTGATAATCTTATGTTTTTCTATTTTATTTTTAAGTGGTTGTACCGAAGAACCATTAATTAAAGATTCAAATGGTACAACAATTGGAAATAACATAATTTACGTTGATGACGATGGTGGACAAAATTTTATAAATATTCAAAGTGCAATTGAAAACACAAGTGCAGAAAATACTATTTTTGTATATCCTGGAATGTATAATGAAACAATAATCATAAACAAATCAATCACGTTACTGGGAGATACTATGGATAAACCAATAATTTTCTATGAAAGAGGTATATACAATACTACAAATATTATTCACATAAATGCAAATAACTGTACTCTTAATGGATTTGAAATTATGGCTTCCTATGGTTTTTTAGAAGTTATTGGAATTTCGATTAGTTCATCAAATAATGTGATTTCAAATAATTCTATTATGAATACAACAAGGGGTATCAATATCGAACCGGAAGTTGAAAATAATACAATTCATTTAAATAGTATATCGTTTAATGGTAATGCTATTCGAGTTCAAGATGCCACAAAGAATACGATTTATCGAAACTTAATTACCTTTAATGATCGGGGAATTTTGCTCTGTTGCGGATCTATTGGTAATTTAGTTTATTTGAATACATTTAAAAATAATAGTGTTTGGCATGGATATGATTTATTTCATAATAAATGGGATAATGGTAATGTTGGGAACTTTTGGGATGACTACAAAGGTAATGATAATGATAAGGATGGGATTGGCAATTATCCCTATAATGTAACTGGAGGAGTAAGCCAAGATAATTATCCGTTGATGACTCCTGATATCTAGTTAGTTATATGCTTAATCTTAAACCTTTGTCTAGATATCAATTATATTATAGTTGATCCACTTCTTCATCTATTTCTTTTATTTGCTTTTGTTTATCAAAACAGATATCACAGGTATATGAGCCATCCTCATTTACATGATATCCAGCTAAAAAGCCAATCTTCTTATGACAATCAACACAATTCTTTGCCATGTCACCTCCTAAATTTTTATTTGAATCATTCACAGGTCCATATTGGATTGTTGAATCTTCGGTTCCACTTGTAGCAAATAGATAATTATTTCCATTACCTGTTGTTAATTTTAAACCTGGTGTTATACTTAAATTACCATACCAAGGTTCCTCAAGATTAAAAGGATAAACTTCAAGAAAATCTCTGACAGCTGATAGTTGTTCTACTTTTGTTATATTGTATTTATTGCCTTTCTGCCAATTTATTCTCACTCTGAAATTTCTTGTTAAAAGCAAAGGCGCATCAAAATAAACCTGGGCAATTCCTACTTGACTCCCACTGATATTACAATAGAAAGAAATATTTCCATCAATATCACTGTAATCAGTTGCATTCAATGTATAGTTATAATAACTATGTGCATTCAAAGAACCTGTATGATTCCACCATTTGTCACATAATTTTAGATGAAAGTTATGAGTCGTATCATTGCCGTACCTTTTAACACTCATCGTATCAAGATTGTATGCTGTCCCTGATGAAAAGGAAATATTACCTTGTATATACCATGCATCATTATTATCTGGGACAATATATGATCCATTGAACCATTGATAACTTGTTGTGATATCTTCATCAGTCAAAACTGTTGTTTCACTACCCCTTAAATAGGTTGATACGTTCCCATCATCAGATACAGTAACAACATCAAGGTCTAATGCATTATTATTGTTTGCATCTCCTTTTACTCGCAATGATATGTTATATCTTTCTCCAGGTATTGCATAACCGATTTCTTTAATGTACCAACCATACGCATCACCTGTATCATTATTTCCATTACCAGGAAATGAAATGGTGACATTTCCAAAAGGA
This sequence comes from uncultured Thermoplasmatales archaeon, assembly GCA_964347865.1. Taxonomy (GTDB): domain Archaea; phylum Thermoplasmatota; class E2; order DHVEG-1; family DHVEG-1; genus JAGLML01. The sequence goes on along the minus strand of CAYGAC010000086.1, from coordinate 45,826 downwards.
ATGCGCATTGTATTGGTTTGTTGTGAAAAATTTCTCGCACCTTCAAAACCATACCAGGTATCATTTCCTTGTGAAGTTGTCCAATTCAGAAATGAATTGATGAATAATTCCTCATTAGCAATTCCAACCAGTTGTAATGTTGCGTTCTTACAGATATATTTATTGGGATATTTTATTGTCTGTTCGTCTTGTAACCAGACTGGAAAGCAGATCCAATCTCTTGCATTTGGATTATATGATGTTGTTACAAAGGTCCAATTGTAGTCTTCTGTCCTGTTCGACCAAACACTAGTATTGGAATCCCATGCACTCCAACTGATATATTTTGAAGATATATTAAAGATAATTGGTTTGTGACCTCCATCAAATGCATTTCTAAAACTTGGACAAAGAACAAATGCGATATTGTGTCCCCAAGTCATATTTTTGCTCCTGTTTGTTACAGCGCTATCATAATAATGATTGTGACCATGAATATACAACTTGATGTTTGTATGTTCATCAAAATATTTCTCCCACCAATTTTGGTCTGAAAGATGTCTATATTTTTTACTACTAAATTGTGTTATACCTGAATCTGCTATATTGTGTGTGACGATAACTACCGTTTTATCTGCATATGTTTCTGTCATAAAATACAGCCAATCTTTTTGTTTATGGGTAATAAGTTCTGCTCCACTCTGCAGACCAAGAAATAAAAATAAGATATTATCCTGACACATTGCATATGTTTCATCAATCATCTCGATTTCGTTCCATGCTTTCTCGACAAGGTTCTGTCTATCATATGGTGTTTCCCATGCTGTTGGTTCATTAACTTCTGAATGACCTTTTGATTCATCCCATCTGTTATCATGATTACCTGTTGCCCAAAAAAGGGGTGTATGTGTTCTGTTTATTTCCATTGTTTTCCAACTACCTTGAGATGAATTTGGATAGGTATGAATCATGATGTAATGATTATGATAACTATCACCGACATCAATGACAAATGAGCATCTACCCAAATCATTGTCATTCATAATATCGTCACATGCATCATCAAGATAACTATCGACATCTTTTACTCCACGATGTGGATCTCCTAATACTGCAAACATCATCTGATCAATGATTTTTCCTGTTTTTGATCGAGTACTACTATTAATTTTATCAGAAGAATCATAGATTATCTTACCCCTATCTACCTCAAAATGTGAACCGTTAATAATACTATTATCATTACTAATCTCATCTATCTCTCTCTTAAAATTACCACGTATACTTGGTATGAGACTTACTCCAGTAAACAGAATGAAGATTATTATTACTATGCCTTTACTTAATTTACTTTTTTGTATAAGGTAACCTCCCTTGATAAATATCTACAATAGTTATTATCATCTTGATTGACAACTAGAAATTTTATTACACTATCCTCGACGTACATAAAAGACAATTGGACCAATCTTAATGGCCTTAAAGCGTTGTTCTGGTGGTGCAGGTATACCTTCTGGTGTTGCTGAAACAAATATATTCATTCTGCCAAATCCTACAAAATACCCGCTATTTATAATCTCAGGAGTTTTTGGTGTCAATCCCTCAATTGTTCCATTTGTTATCTTTTTTTCAATAATTTTCATTGGTCCCCAATAAACAACAAGGTCCCAATCAATATATGATATATTTTCGGTTCCAACATTTTTGAATTCAACATTTATACCAGTTCCACCATTCACATCTATTTGAAGTTCGGGTGGATCACCTGTATACACATGAACTGTTGCTTGAGCAAAAGCAATGAGTGAACCACTATCTCTAACTGTTATCGAGACATTATAATCTCCTATATCATCATAAAAATGCCTCGTGAGTAAGGGGGGTGTAACCGCAGTTTCGTTGTCACCAAAATCCCATTCCCATCTATACGGTAATTCTCCACCTTCAACAGAAACATGACGAAAGTCCACAGGCTGGTAATCCCAATGATAATTATACGGTCCACCTGCATAACAAATAAATTGTGTTGAATTACCATAGACGATAATATCATCGATACTGTATTCCCGTCCGTCTGTTCCATTTGCACTATAATACTGAAAACCAATCTTCACATCTGGTTCATCAATATATGCTGATAAGTCAATCGGTACTCCAAAATCGGTATCATACCAAACCCAACTATAAAATTTGCCAAAACTGTCCTCATTCCAAATCAGTGTCCAATTAACTCCCCCATCGATAGAGATACTAACATTTAGATCATGATAATCTTTTTCTACAGCTTCATAGTAACTCGTATACCACCAGAATCGTAGATATATCTCTGAATAATCTGAAAAATTTAAACTCGGGGTAATAAGCCATTCATCTTGCAATCCAATATCGTGATAGCAGGTTCCGCAGTAAGATTCGCTATGAGGATCCGTATCATCTATATACCACGTATCATCCGAATTATTTTGAATATGCGTCCAACCAGAAGGGGGCATTGTAGTATCAGTAAAGTTTTCATCAAGTATAGTTTCATAACCTGCAACAAATACTGATGAAGGTGAATATATCGACGTACTAGAAGCATTATTATTCTTGTTTGAATTTTCTATTGAGGTACTTGAAATAACCGATAAATTTGAAAATAAAAGTATAGAAATTACCAGTAATACTCCAGCTCCTTTCAAAATATTTTCTTTATTAAATATGTATTTCATATTCTGTTGACCTCCCTTTACATTAAAATTGAGTAAGAGTAATATAATATAATCAGATTTAAATGTTTCCCAACATATATATTTATAGAAACATTCGTAACAAAAACATTACGAGAGTGAGGGTTTTGGGAAGGAGGAAAGATAGACTACACTCATCCGAGAGGATAAGGTCTGATGCAAGTCTCCTAAGAAAGTGATTCCCCCACTCTCAATATATTATATTTGTAAGTCGAACTATATTAATCTTTGTAACAAATTCTTGTATAAATGATAAAAAATTAGTAGAAATATTACTTTTTTCGCCAAAATCGAGAAGTAACAGGATTTGTTTATCTACATAACATCAAAGTAATAATTTTATTATATGTAGAAGAATTGTTATTTTTGCAATCTTAGAAGTAGTTTAAAAAAAGGAGAGGCGAGTTTTATGATTAACCGCCTGGTTTAATATTTATAAAGAATAGGAGTACAAATCCATCTTGTGATCTTTTATCTGAATCCTCTGGTATCTCCGCGTTAACAGTTACCGTTGTTGGTCCAAGTCCAAGTATAAAATTCGAACTTATTCCTTCCTCTCCACCGGCTGGAATACTTGATATTGTACCTGTTGTGTCCTTACCAATCCAAGCTCCACCTTCAAGGGTAATACTCCATTGTACATTAGTTATTTCATCATCTCCGTTGTTTTTGATTTTTGTCTTTACTTTAAATAATCCTCCAGTGATAGATTGAATATCAAGTATTGGTTCTGATCCACCTCCAGGAGTTGCAGCTGCTGTTTCATCAACGTAATAAGCATCAAAAGGATTACTTGAAGGTGGATATGAGTACCCTAGATGTTTCTCATCATTAAACACTACAGCAATTACCATAATATTATCCTTTGTTATGGTTGGGAAACCATTAGCACTACCATCCCAATTTGTTGAATCTGACCACGTGCCACCCGCTGGTATTGAGAGAGGTTCATTAAATGCAAAGTCCAACAAGGGAAACGTGTAAAGATCTCCAGCAGTATCATACCATCCCATACTTGATTCAATCTCTGTTATATATACTCGTATATGACCACCATAGGTACTTGCTTCATTGTTATCAACTGAAACATCTATTTCCATCTCAGTTCCCCCACGCCACGTAACAGAAAGGTCAATGTCAATATCTTCAACAGCTCGTGAGCCACTGGAAATGATACTATTTGTATAAGCGGACTTAGCAGATGGAATACTCCCGGCACCAACATTAACTCTATACCCTCCATCAAACCATAATGTTGGATAACCATAGAGATTATAATCATTTCTTGCACGGGCATAAGCTGTTGGATTTTTATCACAAACTAAGGTAACATAATAGAATGGATATTGTCCCTCGGCATAAATCTCCTTCAATGCTCCATGCGCATATTTACAATAGCCACACCAGGTAGCTGTTCCGTCTTCTCCAAATACTGTGTGGGTAAAATCCAAATTCGTCGGTTCCTCACTTGATGATTTTATTACGGGTTGTGATGATACAATTCCTGCAAAAGTAGAGATTACCAGCATACTAACTAACAAACAAATTATTTTTTTCTTCATATGTTATCCCCTAATTTTTTATTGATACATATAGGAGCAAGTAATATTTATAATTAACTATAGTTAATTTTAACTTTCATTATTCCTAATGGTAAAATCAAATTCGGAATAGGCGAAAGTATTAATCTTTCTCCAAGATTTAATACCTCATGGATTGGAAGAGATTCTTGAAACCAGATTGGCGCAAGATCTTACTTTTTATTATCACAATGGGTGGAATTAATTATTGGTGGATTTCAGGAAACACTATATTAGATGCTAGAGAACTCTTTGGTCTGCCTTTGGGATTTTATCCAAAAGGAAGTTTTATGAGTGAACCCCCTGGTTACCCACCACCACCTACTGTTGAATTCTCTTGGTTGAATTTCTTTATTGATATTATTTTTTGGTACCTGATTGCCTGTATTATTTACTATTTCTATGATCGTCTTATACATAATTTAAAGGAACGGAAAAAGTTAGCACGGTAATTCTTTTTTAAAAGCTCTATAGACCTCATTAGAACACTACAGCGAAATTTCAAGTAATAATTCTATACATTATAACTTCGAAGCTCTAAAAGCCTTTAAAAATAAAAAGAAAGGATTATTTTTTCCCTTTCTTTGTTGCTGGTTTTTTAGGTGTATTTTTAGATTTTTTTGGAGGTTGTTTTTCTTCTGGTTTCTTTCTTTTACTAATCATGTATATAAGTATTAACAGTACAATAATGATGATAAGTAATAAAATAAGCCATGTCCAGTCTTCTTCGGGTACTGGTTCTTTTTCTTTTTCTATGGTTATGGTGTATTCAGCTATCTCTGAAAGTGATTCTCCATCAGAAGCAGATACAGTGATAGTATAAGTACCAGAAGCATTCCACATATGAGATCGCGTTACATTGACACCGCTTGGTCCATAAGGCGTTTCAGTCGTTTCCCCGTCCCCCCAATCAAAGATATATGATAGGGTATCATTATCAAAATCAGTTGACATAACCGTGAATTCTATAGATGAATTTGCTTCTCCTTCTTGTGGACCATCTATATCAGGTTTTGTAGGTGGTATGTTTGGTACAGCGATAATGACCGTTGTTGTAGTTTCATTAGTTGCTCCATCATCATCTGTAACCGTTAATGTTACCGTATATTCTCCTGGGGAATCATAGATGTGTGATGGTTTAGCTTCAGAGCCTGTTGTATTATCACCGAAATCCCAAGCATAGGTAGATATAATTCCATCAGAATCATAGCTATCGGTTCCATCAAATTCAATTGCTTCACCAACAAATCCTTGGTAGGGTTCTCCCGCTGAAGCATCTGCAATTGGTTTTGCATTTGGTGGTGGTGCAGGAATTCCACCATTACCTCCTCCGTTACCGCCATTTCCACCGTTGCCACCATTACCGCCATTACCGTTTTCTTCTGCAGTTATACTGAGGTTTATCCAATAACCAATTTGTTCAGGAAAAATTTCTACCGATTGATTATCATCAGGTGAATACCATTTTCCTTTGTATTTAACAGAGAAATTTCCTATTTCCCAGTTATGTGCTGGAAAACCAATATCATACCATCCATTAGAGTCTGTTTCAACCGTTAATACCTCTGGTATCTCAGTAAATGTTAGTGTTACCGGTATCCCAGATGGAGCAATTTTATCGTTTATGTATAAATAACCATAAACAGAATTAAGCTCTCCTGCTATGGTTGGAACTACAGTTATTGTTAAACCAAAGATTAGTGTTGCTATTATTAGTATGGAATATACTTTTCTTTTTTTCATAAATCTCTTCCCCATTTTTTATGGTAATCTCTTTTCATGGTTTATATACCTGTCTATTTTTTCAATCTATTCTACACATTTACCCCATACCTTTGCTGTGTCTTCATCAGAAACCCAACTATCATCATCAGGAGAATATGCTGTTACATAGGCAGTATTGATATGTCCGTCTGGTGCTTCGCAATCTAACACAGTTGCATTGAATTCAATATACATTGTTGTGCAAAGTGTAAGGTTGAATGGTTCATCTCCAGTTTCCCACCATTCTAGTGTTGTTGTCCCATCAGGATTATAGGTTACTTGTGGTTGAACTTCAGATCCATTGGATACATAATATTGGCAACAAGATATTACGGTTATTTTAGTACTATTTTCGACATATTCAAGACCTTCGGGTAAGGTATCATTGACATACCATTTACTTAGATTACAAGGTGGGCAATCTGATACAACTTCAGGAGCTATCCTTTCCAAAGTTAGTAGTGCCCATTCAGTAATGATTACTGGTTCACCTCTTCCTGACGATTGTCGCCATGATCCATAGGTTGTTCCTGGTGTTTTATCCTGTTGTGTTACTATTGTGTCTGAGAATTCTTTAAACCAATCAATACCATCAAATGTGTCTATACCCATATATTCAAGACCTTTCATGGCACAGAACATAGATTGATATTGGGCTGGCGTGCCCTTCCACCCAGCTGGTTTATTTGCACCACTTGAATCATTCCAATGTCTTTTCATATAATCTAATGCATCGAGAACTCTTGAATCAGTAGGAGTATCTCCAACAAAGGCCATTTGGAATATGAGATTTCCTGTTTTTAAAATATTTACTCCAATACTGTCAGATGGATAAGAATACCAAGATCCTCCATCATAAGTATCTCCGTTTATGTCATCTTGTACCCAATCAATCCACCAGTCAAGTTCAGTCTTAACCCAATTAGGAACTGTGCATCCAAAATCTTGTGCTTCGGCAAGGCCAAGCATTGCATATCCTGAATTTGATTGATCTCCTTTCCATCCAGTACCTCCACTGCCATTATCAACGTGTGAATAATCCCATCCACCTTCTTTTGTACCGCCAGAACCTGCTGCGGGATCAACCTGAGCCCAAGCTAAGAAATCAACCATATCCTGAGCAACTTCTCCAAAGGTCCATCCATCCACAGGACTCCCTGCAACGTCTATTACTCTATCAAATGTATCGCTAGCAGAAATTGCAGCTAAAAAGATCCCTGTATAATAAGTTTCTCTAGATGAACCATATCCTGACGCAACACCTTTTCCATTTCCATTGGTATCTGGATCATCTATGGTACCTGTTGCACCAGATGTATGATCCTGAAGATCTATGTCATAAATAGATAATCTCGTAAATGTCCAATTAAATCCGTCACTAACGTTCTGATAATATTCGTATTCTGGATCAAATGGTGAGTCATAACCAAGCTCATAAGCACGTTCACAGAGTTTATATAGAGCTAAACCTGTTCCTGCTTCTCTGGAATTGTAACCGGTCCACGTTCCATGGTAAATACCACCGCTTGTATCTTGCTGATCAACAAGCCATGCAAGTCCATCATCAATTGATTGATTAATTGTTTCGTTAAACAATGGCGGTTCACCACCGCCACCACCTCCACTGCCACTTATTGTTTCTCCATCGTTATGAATACTTATGTTGAATAATGCTTCTTCTTCGACAAGTACATGAGTTTCATTGGCCCATCCTTCACCGTCCCAAACGGTCTTTTCAAGATCAATACTTGGGGCACATATGCATTCTTCAAACTCGAAGGATACCATATCATATGCATAGCACCAGAATTTATCTGTTCCTCTTGCTTTTACATAAAATGTTTCACCGGGGATCCAAGCCACGCCACTGCTGTCAAATGACCAATTCTGGATATAATCGAAATCTAAATCGCATGGTAAGTAGGTAGATTCTGTTCCCCAAGCGGAACCATTCCAGTAGTGTTTTGTATTACTTTCATCTTTATAGTAAATCTGGACATGGACTTCTTCCATTCTATTTTCTGAGTTCCACGTTGTACCATTTATTTCATTGAGATCAAATAAAACTGCCCCATCTTCTGGATAGAGTATTTCGATTTCTCCAACTCCAATGTTGTATCGAAGTCCACTTTCGTTGAAGATGTGTACCCAATACGATTTACCACCTTCAATTGTTGTTAACCAATTAATGTCACGCTCAGTGTAATAGCTTGTCCACATATCATCAATTATATCATAATGGAATACCCAATCGTAGCTTCCATTGACTGAATACATTACACGCTCTAATGACTCATTGCATCCAAAGTTTGGTGGCATTCCACCACTTAATGGTAATGGATTCCAGCCATACTGCATCCATTGATCCCATACAATAGTACTATCAACGGTAAATGTCACTGGAACTGCTACACCTGTATTTCCATCTTCATCGAGTGCAATTGCTTCTAAGGTAATTTGCGCTCCACCTTGATACCAATAGATTGGTATGTATGCAACATATGTTACATTACCCGATTCATTTACTAATGGTTCAACATCGTAATAGAGGAACGGAGCATCTCTTCGACCACCAGGTATCCAGAGGAACACACCAAGGTCTTCCCATGGCGTTTCATCATCATACGCATGCAGTATTACTTCGACTACATCAGTTTGTTGAGTGGAACCATGTTTGGGGAATATGATTTCAACATTCGGATCATCAGAACCTCCACCAGGTTCACAGACCCAGAAGGTTTCGTTATCAATCCAACCAGCATTACCAAGGCAATCCGTGGCATATGCTTCAAGATAGTGGACACATCCCTTTTCAAGATTAATGCATCCTTCATATTCCATCCATTCTGTCCAATTTCCAAGATACCAGTATCTATAATAGATGGTTGTTTTTCCAAGCACACAACATCCTTGATCTTCTGCTTCAAAGCAAATATCTGTTTCTGGATATACAAGCCAAATATCATGTCCGTATGGATCCTCACCTAAATAAACATGGGGATCTCCGACTTCTTTATCAAGGGTAGGTGGTGTTTCATCAACATAAAATGTTTCGTTATCGATCGCTTGATTTCCTAGACAGTCTGTTGCTCTGATTTCGAGGTAATGCATACATTCGTCCCAGAAGGTAAATGGACCTTCATATATCATCCAATCAGTCCACCCTTCTTCATCCCACCAGATTCTGTACTCAAGTTTGATGCTTTCATTTAAGCAGCATCCTCCGTTGGTTGCATTTATTGATATTGGTGTTGATAGATTGACACAGTAATTATTTGTACCTGGTATTGGACAGTTTGGTTCGCCTACTTCCTTTATAATTATTGGTGGTGTTTCATCAACATAAAATGTTTCGTTATCAATGTATTCATTCTCAAGGCAATCTCTTACGCGGATCCAAAGATAATGTTTACACTCCTCATCAAATGAAATATAGTCTTCATATGGTATCCAATCTGTCCAACCATGAGTCATATTCCATATCTTGTAATCTACCGTAACATTTCCAAATGGACAACAGTCCATCTGCCATGGTGCTACAAATATCATAGTCGAGGTGTTTACACAATAATCATCGGTACCAGGAATTTCACAATAAGGTCCTGCAAGGTCCTTTGAAATACTTGGAGCAGTCTCATCAACGTAAAATGTCTCGTTATCAATATCCATATTGCCAAGACAATCTATGGCTTTTATCTCAAGATAGTGTTTACATTCTTCATTAAAGCTGATAGTTTCTTCATAATCCATCCATTCGGTCCAACCATCAGTTATGTTCCAAATCCTATAGTAAACAGTTACATTATCACAAGGTCCACAACCATATTCCATAGTTGTAACGGTAATTTCTGTTTCCGTGGTAACACAGTAGTCAGGAGCAAAGTCGACATATGCCCATGTTGGTAAAGCTGTATCTATAGTGCCTCCGCAAGCAATTTCAAAGGTTAGATCTTCACCAATATATGCAGAAATATCAATTTCAACACTCGTCCAACCAGTAGTCTTCAAATGCGTACCACTTCCCCATGCGGTTTGTGAATAATATGCAATTGTTGTTACTCCATCCGCTGTTTCTAATAAATAAAAAAAGGAATCATATCCAGTATAATCAAAGGTAAAAATGTTATATGTGAATTTAAATGTGGATTGAGTTGCAGTGAAATCCTGAATTATTGCATTATCACCCTGCGGTTGACTACCATTATAACCACCATTATCATCACCGAGGCGTGCCATATACATTCCGGTAAATGGCATGGTATAATTATCAGCCATTTCAACAGTAACATTGTCATAATTTTCACTTACTGTCCAGCCAGTAAAATCACCGGTTTCAAATCCAGGATTTTTTAAATTACTAAACGTACAATTTGGTCCCCAAATCGTCTTAAATATATCTGGAGATTGTTCATCAACATAAAATGTCTCGTTTTCATAAGCAGAATTTCCAACACAATCGGTTATATTGATTTCCAGGTAATGCATACACTCTTCGGTAAAGTTAAATGGCTCTTCATATTCTATCCATTCAGTCCATCCATCACCTTCCCACCAGATCCTGTACCGAATAACAACTGATTCATTTGGACAGCACCCTTGTTCATCATCATCAAGAGTAATAAGAGTTGATGTGTTTACGCAGTAATTATTGGTACCTGGTATTGGACAGTTTGGTTCTCCTACTAATTTATTGATTATTGGTGGTGAATCATCAACGAAAAATGTTTCGTTATCTAATTCTTCATTTCCTAGGCAATCTGCTGCTCTGATTTCCAAGTAATGCATACATTCTTCACTAAAGTTAAATGGTCCTCTGTAACCTGACCAATTAGTCCACCCTTCTCCTTCAATCCAAATTCTATATTCAAGAGTGTAACTGTTGTTTTGACAGCATCCTAAGTTGATTACATCAAGGCTAATATTTGTACTGAGGTTGACACAGTAATCATCTGTATCAGGTATTGGGCAGTTGGGTTCACCAACATCCTTGATGATTTTGGGCGGTGTTTCATCGACATAAAATGTTTCATTATCTAACACCCAATTTCCTATACAATCAAAAGCAATGATTTCAAGATAATGCTTACATTCTTCAGTGAAAGTGATGTTGATCGGTTCACTATATTTATATTCCCCAAATTTTATCCATCCTTCTCCATCTAGCCAGATTCTGTAGAGAATGTATACAGTTCCGTTTTGACAGCAACCTTGGTCCTCTGCACTAATGGTAATTTGAGTTGAGAGGTTGACACAGTAATCATCAGAGTCTGGTATTGGACAATTTGGTTGTCCAATAGTCTTTGTTATTAAAGGAGGTGAATCATCAACATAAAATGTTTCATTGTCATAGGCCTCGTTTCCAAGACAATCAGTTGCTCGAACCTCTAAATAATGCTTACATTCTTCGGTAAAGTTAAATGGTTCCTCATAGATAGTCCAATTCGTCCATCCTTCTCCTTCAAACCAGATCCTGTACTCAAGTGTAACAAATTCATTTGGACAGCATCCGTTATCCTCTGCATCAAGTATAATTCCTGTAGTTAGATTAACACACCAATCATCGGTATCAGGTATTTCACAATACTCATCCATAAAGTCCTTTATAATCTTCGGTGGTGTTTCATCAACGTAGAATGTCTCATTGTCACAAGCTGTATTACCTAAACAATCAGATGCTCGTACCTCAAGATAATGCTTACACTCCTCCGTGAAGTTAAATGGATCCTCATAGATGGTCCAATTACTCCACCCTTCTCCGTCTATCCAAATTCTATAATCAAGAGTGACTGAATCGTTTTGGCAGCACCCCACCTCCGTTGCGTTAAGCGTTATTAGGGTGCTTAGGTTAACACAGTAATTTTTTGTATCAGGTATTGGACAATTTGGTTCTCCAACCTCTTTGATGATTAGTGGAGGTGATTCATCAACATAGAATGTCTCATTATGATATCCTTCTTCAGGCCATCGGTTACCAACATTGTCCTCTACATAAAATTCGAGGTAATGTTTACAGGGGCTTTCTAGATGAATTTCTACACTTAGCGTTCCTTGGGACGCATTTTCATAATACTCTACCCATTCTTCATCATACCAAATTCGATAGTAGAGATGAACTGAACCGACGATACAAGGATCAGTACCATTATCTGTAACATTAATCCATATTGGTGTTTCTTCTTTAACACACCAGGCATCATCCTCAAGATTATTGCGACATTTCGGCTCACCAATTTCTTTTATTGCATCAGGTGGTGTGTTATCTACATAGTATATTTGATGATGAACATCATCATAATTACCGACATTATCTATTGCAAAATAGAAGAGTTCATGGAGACATTCCTCATAGAAATGAATCTCTTCATCATAGGGATACCACCAATAGTCTGAGATGTCGGGATCAACAATACAGAAAGTGTCAACGATATCCTGACCATCAACTGCTCCTACTTCTCCATCGGCAGGATAATACGTATCATTCCATTTATAGCGCCAGAACATACCATAGAGGCCAGAATAACATGTATCATCAGGCATTTCTTCGACAGTAAGATTGATTGGTTTGCAGCATTTTATAAAACCTTCATGTTCATCAATTTCATAATATCCACCTTCAGGATAGGTCTTTGTAATTATAGGCGGATCATCGTCAACTCGATGTTGTTGTTTATGATGACTTTCTTTATTACCCATCATATCAACACCCCAATATTCTAGTTCATAGTATCCTGTTTGTTTAAAGTGAAATTCATATCCAATCCTTCCCTCAGCTGGATTGGTATCATTCGCATCGCCATCTTCTACTACGATTGTTTCAATAACATTAAGGGCACCTGAACTATCACAGGTATTTGGTTTCCACCATACTTTTATGGTAATTTTATCAACAGCAGTACCATTTGGGAGACAGCAATCATCAACTGAGTTGAAATAAAGAGGTGTATTTCCACTGACCCATGGTGGCGGTGGCCAGTTACCAGTATAGGTTGGACATCCAACAGTTTTTGTTGTTATTGGTCCACATTTATCCACGAAAAAATCTTCACTAAATACACCCTCACTTACATTATCATAATCCCAACATTGATATCGAACTTCATGGAAACATGTCTCGTCATTATAAAATTCTGCAACGATGCTTCCAAAAGCTTCATCTAAATCACCCTCGTCATTATCATACACTGTTTTGTTCCATAAAAATGTCCAGACAATAGGATCTTCAAGGTCGTCTGCAACCCAAGAAGAAAATTCAACGCGTTCTGTTCCTGGACATATATCACTTGAATTAATCCATACGGGTGTGTTAGGTCCTATAACATAGTAATCAGCACCTTTCCATTCCCGTATTATTTTTGGTGATCCAAATTCAATGGATTGTGATGGATAAGGTTCATCAGGCCAGATGTATTTCCAATAATCCTCGACCTCACCATTTGATGCATAACCATCATAGGAAAGATTACTATCTGTACTAAAACGGAATCTTAAATAAGTATATCCTACAGCATAACAAGGTATTTGGATCCATTCTTCATGGACCCCTGTACCAAGGCTTAAATCTGTAATAATTTGTTCACCAGCATCTCCAAAATCTCCATCTATGTTGAAATCAATCCAAGCACTTAAATTTCCGTTTGGTGCCCCAGCAGGGACTACTGTAGAGATAGTAATTTTTGCCAATTGTCCTTGTTTAAATAAATGCAAAACTACACCATCTTCATCATCTATACCTGCAAAATCATCACCATTAGCCATTACATTTGGTTGACCATCAGATTCATTATCTTTTAATGATCCAAGAAAATAACCACTATCGTTTATGTGTCTTGCTCCATTATTAGCAAAAGTCGTATTATATGAATCAGGAGCATCACCCCAATCATATTCTACTTCGTTATTCGCTGATATAGTCGCTGGAGATGACAATACCAACGCAAAAATTGCAGTTACCAGCATAACTAGTGCTAAAACACTTGCACCAAATATTCTTCCAAAACTACTTCTATTTTTTATAAAATTATTTCTCATATTCTTATCCTCCGATTTAATAAGAGACATTCCCCCTTGCCCAAATCCCTATGGCAAAGTACCATATGCTATACTGTTTCCTTATATAAATTTATCGATATAAATTTATTAGATTGAATCATTTTATATTAATTATTAAATTGTATTTTCTAAATTTTTAAAACTATGTGTCAGATATAACGTTATTGTGAATTTAAGTCACGGTTAATCGTATCAATAATTAAATTATAGAAAAAAGTTACATAAAAATGTTCTACAATAATTAATATATAAATGTTTTTATAAGAAAATTTTGAAGAATAATTTAATACAATTTATAAATATAGTTTCCTACTCAAAATACGAATATAAATTATTAATTTCTTCTAACAAATCATTTCCTTTCTCAGTATTAATATAAATTTTACTGGATTTTCCATTATCATTTTCAATAATATTTTCTTCAATAATATGTTTCTCAATTAAAAATGAAAGATAATGTTGTAATTGTGTAAAACTCATATTACTTCGATAGAGTATCTCTGTTTTTTTAGCACCATCTTTAGATAAATCTAGAATCTCCCCAATAATTTCAATCTCAGAACGTCTCTTGAACAAATATATCCTCCCGCAATTCCAATTATAAATGTTATCAAATAATCATTATTTAATATTTATTGAAAAATTTAATCAATGAAAAAAAATTAATGCTCTCTAAAAAACTAAATTTTTAGTTAACTTTTTAAAGTACCATTTTCTACTAATTCATGGTTGGAGGTATAAGAAATGGTTTGTCAATGGTATCATTTTATGCTCAGTATGTTTTTACTCATATTTGCACTAGGATGTATAATTGCTGGAATATTTACTGCTTATTTTGGTTCAGGAAAAAGTAGAATGGTTGGAGTGGTACTCATTATAATTGGTTTTATTGTTGGTGCACTATTTTCATGGTGTGCTTGGTTGTTGCCGTTTCTTGGTGAACCACCTATTGGTCTTTGTGGATGCATCATTGAAGGGGTCTCAGCAGTGATCGGTGCAATAATTGGTGCTGCTGTAGCTCTTGGACTCTTCTTAGTTGCCACCATGAAAGCCTAAAATCAATCTTTTTTCAATGTAAATTTTTATAGATATTTTATTATATATGAGTCATTTGTTTTACTGGCTAGATAATATCTGGTAAGAGATACATTTTTATATGGAAAAAATGTTGTATATTACGAGGGATGTGATTTTGAGTTCAATGGACGTAAATTCTCCATTATGGGAGAATAAATTCAAGAAATTGTTTAACATAGAAGATCCTTTAGATCAACTTATTTTAGATAGTGCAGAGAAGGGTGAGTTAAAGGTTGGGTTTGTTGAAGTAAAACCTGATAGATGGTTATATCTTAAGAAATATTTTCCCTCGTTTGTATAACATTAGTTATTTAAAAACTGTCTAGAATAATCAAAAATTAATTCTGTTAGTAAACACTCGTTACAATAAAATTTTAAAGGAAATATTTATATATTCACAAATTAATTTATCATTAGAACGGGGAGGTTCACTTCTGAAAAAAATCGAAGGAGCCTACTCCATCGGAACAGAAAATGGTGAAGTGAATGGACGTAGTAAAGGTCGACAAAAAAGGTTTTATCGTAGAAATAAAAGCTATATCTGATGGATACCGATACAAAAATAACAAGAAAAAATAATACTACTAAAGAAAAATTTTTTTTATAAATTTTCACTTTTTTTCAATATGTCTATGATGTGATTTTCTCATTTTGAAATTTTTCCACCTCAGTTTTATATAATATTAGTTATAGAATATTTCATGGAAGTTAGGTGCATTGGAGAGGTGGATTTACAATTAATAAAAAACAGTTATATAGAGGCTTTCTCTGCTTCATTTTTTTATCTGTTTTACTGTTTAGTTTATTGTCTTCCTCTCTTTTAGCTGTAGTTATTAAACCTAATTTTTACTTTTCAGTGGGAAATGAACTATATACAGTAAATCAATCAATGAATTTTGAAAGTATTACCATATCCACTTCTCATATAGTTTTCAATAATACTGGTTTTCATGTTTCATCTGGAAATGATATTACCATTACCCTTGTGTTTATTAATGATGATATTTTAAATGCGATAAATGGTGAAAAAGTCCTTGAATTTTATGCAAATACAACAAGTGGTACTGTTTGGTTTAATTTATCTGGATTTACTGCAGGAAATAATTACACAATTAAGCGGAGTGGAACTCCTATTGCTACATCATTAGCAAATATATCGGGATTTATTTCATTTTTAAACAATGTTTGGAGTAGACAACGATTTGAAATTTTACAACAGGCTCAAGGAGGTGATGTTACACCTCCAGAAATTAAAGATGTGGTTATGAACAAGTCTAATCCGATTGATACTCAAATTGGATTTGGTTGGGAGAATATAACCTGTACAGTTAGCGATAATGCATCAGTTGATGAGGTTGAAGTACGTCTCACCTATCCAAATAGTACGACAACTTCATTTGGTATGTCAAATAGTACGACAATTGACCACTATTTTTATAATACAACCTTTACTCAATCTGGTAATTACAGTTTTTATATTTGGGCTGATGATAATAGCAGCAATTCAAATACTTCTGGTGTGCATAATTTTTCGCTCCCTCCAAATTGGGATATTAATAATGACGGAAAATGTTCAGTCTATGATTATGTATTGATTTCAAATCGTTATAGTAATACGGGAAATCAGGGATGGATTCGTGAAGATGTTGATAATAATGGACAAATCCAGGTGTTAGATCTGGTTTTTGTTTCTGGATTTTATGGCCAAATTTGGTGGGTTTAAAGGAGGTGAAAATAAAATGAGAGTATGGTTAAATGTAAAATCAAAGGCTGTAATTTCAATAATAATATCTTTCTTACTTCTGTTAAATTCAATAACCTTAATTGCAGCGGGAGTTGATACAATTGTTTATGTTGATCCATCAAATCAAGTTGTTGCTCCGGGGAGTAATTTTTCAATAAATATTTCATGTATTCCAGGGCAACCAATAAAGTCATTTGAGCTTAAAGTATCGTTTAACGCAACACTTTTACAAGCAAATAATGTCAGTGAGGGTAATATCTTTTCAGGATATAGCACATTTTTTAATGCAGGAATTATCAATAATACCGCTGGAACAATCATTAATGTATATGGCTTAATTATGGGTGCAGGAAATGTTTCTACTCCTGGAACATTAGTAATTATTAATTTCACAGCAAACCAAATCTCAGGTATTTCTTCTCTTAATTTATATGATGTTGGGGTAACCAATGAGAGTGAATATGTTCCACTTGTTGTGAATAATGGATCTGCACAGGTTGATGGAATGTCTCCAGAGCTTACGGATAACAGTTCTTTAATTGGGTATACTGGTGATTCGTATACATATAATGTAAGCGTGGTAGACAACACATGCTCAGCGGATAATCTAACGGTTCAGGTTGATTGGTCTCATGGGGCATTGAATGGAAACGAAACAATGGTACATGCCGGAGGTAGTTATTTTGAAAAAACAGTGGTTCTTGATTTGAATAGTACTGCAAATATGACGTATTTGTACTATGCGGCCGATCTCTATGGAAATAGTAAAACAACATCGATAACATCTGTAGTTGTGCAGGATAATGATCCACCTCAAATCTCCAACGTTACTGCCTTACCTAGTATACAGGAAATTGGAGCTCATGTTAATGTCAGTGTTACGGTTATTGATAATATTTTAGCAAATGAAATTTATCTGAACATTACTGATCCAAATTCTGTTGTCCAAAATATTTCTATAACTCTTAACAAAACTGGGAATATGTATTTCTGTAATAATACCTATAATGAAATTGGTACGTATTCGTATTTTATTTGGGCGAATGATACGAGTGGTTTTAGTTCAATTTCAACCGTTGAGAGTTTTGTGATTGGTGATACCACACTCCCAGAGATTAAGAATGTTGCTCTTACAACTTCACTTCCATTGGATACCGATCCAGCATTTGGTTGGATAAATATAACTAGTGATGTAACTGATAATGTTGCAGTCAACCACGTTGTATTGAATATTACAACTCCTTCTGGATCGTTTAATAACGTCTCAATGGTAGCTGGAACTGCAACTAATTATTATTATAATTCGAATGTAACATTCTCACAGTATGGAAATTACAGCTATTTCATTTGGGCCAATGATAGTAGTAAGAATTCGAATAGTTCAATGAATTATATCTTTTCGATGCCACCAAATTGGGATATTGATAAGAACGGTGAGTGTAAGGTGTTTGATTTAATTCTTGTTTCAAACCATTATGGTGAAACTGGGAGTCAAGGGTGGATTCGTGAAGATGTTGATAATAATGGTGAGATTCAAATCATTGATCTTGTGCTCGTATCAAATCATTATAATGAATCATGGTGGATGTAATGGAGGTAAAAATGATGGAAAATAAAAAAAATAAAACTAGGTGGTTAGGTTTAGTTGTTTTCCTAGTATTTCTTCTTACAATGTTCTCCGTAAGTATTGTTAGTGGTAACTCTATATCTGTTGATTCATCTATTCAAACTATATCTGGTGGTAAGGATTTTACGGTAAATGTATCCTGTGTTCCAAGTCAACCTATTAAAGCTTTTGAGTTTAGAGTATCATTTAACCCAACCCTTCTTAGAGCAAATAATGTAACTGAAGGAAATTTCTTTAATAATTTTACCACCTTTTTCAATCCAGGAACCATTAACAATAATGCTGGTACTATTATCGATATCTACAGTTTAATTGTTGGATCAGGTAATGTTTCTTCCAATGGAACCTTAGTAACAATTTCATTTACTGCAAAGGATAATTCAGGAACATCCCCTTTAACCTTAAACGCTGTTGGTATTTGTGACGATGGTGGATATCTTTCATTTAATGTTTCCGATAGTTCTATAAATGTTCAAGGTTCTGGGGGCGGTGGAGGAGGTGGATATCCACCTCCATCAGGTGGTGGTTCCATCCCTGAACCACTCGGAAACGTTCCACCAAATCCACCACTCATACCATCTGGTCCAATATTTATTGAAATGGGAGTTGAATATGAGTATTCAAGTGTAACAATTGATCCTGATGGAGACCATGTTCGATATCGATTTTATTGGGGTGATGGAAATATGAGTAACTGGAGTGATTATGTATATTCTAATACCTCAGTTAATATGTCTTATTCGTGGAATTCGATTGATACCTTTTCAATCGGAGTAATAGCACAAGATGAAAACGGATTAAACAGTAGTTGGTCGTTACCGCTGAATGTTACAGTACTTCAGTTTGATTTAGAGGGGAATTATCCAGTTGCCGATTTTCAATTGCCTCAGAATATCTCCATAAATCAAACCATTCTTTTTGACGCATCTCTTAGTTTTGATAACGATGGAGCGATTATTTCTTACTTTTGGGACTTTGGTGATGGTGAAACTGGAATGGGTATAAATACAACACACGTGTATGAAAAACCTGGAGAATATCAGGTTATTTTAGTAGTAACTGATAACAATGGTAATAGGAATAACAAAACTTTGACGATCAATGTTGGTTTAAATCTTGAAGGAGCTGTAACCGATGAACAATTTCTTAATCCACTTCATTTAGGTATTATATTGATTGGTGCAGCTGCAGTTATTCTTGTTTGCATACTCATTCGTTTTAGAGATAATATTATTGTATCTCTAACCTATCATAAAAGCCGTCCTATTTCACATCATACAACCCATGAATCGAATAAAAAAATTAAGAGGATTGATACTAAAATTGAAAAAATCAGAAGAAAAATGGAGCATTATTAGATTCTCCATCCGAGTTATTAATTACCGGGTACCTAATGATTTCCTTTACCTAATTTTTAAATAAAGAACCTGAATTCTGAGAAAATGTAAAATATAGGTTTCAACCTTACACGTGGGGGAGTCAT
The DNA here is from genome assembly GCA_964347865.1 of uncultured Thermoplasmatales archaeon. GTDB lineage: Archaea > Thermoplasmatota > E2 > DHVEG-1 > DHVEG-1 > JAGLML01. Next base: position 25,794 of record CAYGAC010000086.1, on the reverse strand, counting down.
AGATGAAAGCCGTTATTTTAGCAGCAGGTGAAGGAAGAAGGTTAAGACCGTTTACTGAGACGATGCCAAAGGTCATGCTACCTGTTGCAAACAAACCATTATTAGAATATGTTATTGATGCAGTGAAGGTTTGTGGTATAAATGAAATCGTACTTGTCGTAGGATACAAAAAAGAAATTATTATGGAATATTTTAAGGATCATTACAAAGATGTTCATATAAAATATGTTGTTCAGGATAAACAAATTGGTACAGCACATGCATTACTTCAAACGAAAGATTTGATTGATGGAGAATTTCTTCTGTTAATGGGCGATAACATTATTGATGCTCACAGTATTGATACCTTACTCAAAGAGAAATCTCCTTATGCAATGTTAGCAACAGAACAGCTCCATCCCTTGATATATGGTGTGGTATTTGTTGAGAAAAAATTGGTAACAGAAATAATCGAAAAACCAGTTGAAGAGAAGGGAAATTTCATTTCAACAGGTGTATACAAACTCCCAGATTCAATATTTACAGACATAGAAGAAGTAACATCTTCTGGAATATTTGAATTAACATCTGTTATTCAATCTACGATTGCTCGTGGTGAAAAAATCCGTTCCCTTCAAGCAGAATTTTGGATGGATATTGTGTATCCATGGGATCTGTTAATTGCTAATGAACGAATGCTTCACGATATCAGTGCTTCAACAAGTGGAATGATTGAAAATGATGTGACTATAAAAGGGTCGGTTGTAATTGGCGAAAACACTCGTATTTACCCAGGGAGCTATATCAATGGACCAGCAGTAATTGGTAATGGATGTGAAATAGGTCCAAATGCATGTATATTCCCTTCAACAACTATCGGAAATAACGTTATTGTATATCCGTTTACTGAGATCAGAAATAGTATCATTATGGACGATGTACATATCGGTTCAAATTCTTCTATTTCTCATTCAATTATTGGAAGGGGATCTAATTTAGGATCGAATTTTTCTTCAATTACTGGCAAAGCTACCCTCGAAATTGAGGAAGAATTTAGTAAACTGGATACAATCGGTGCTTTAATTGCCGAAGATTGCATCATTGGGAGTAATGTGGTTGTACAACCAGGTATAATAATAGGGAGAAAATGCGAAATAAGTTCCTTAACAAAGGTTATGAAAAATATTGAGAGTCAAACCAATGTGATGTAACGTGTGTGGAATCGTAGGATATGTTGGATTTCGAGAAGCACCATCCGTGCTCATTGATTGTTTAAAACGACTTGATTATCGTGGGTATGATTCAGCAGGTATTGGTATTATTGGTGATAAATTACAGGTGTTTAAAGAAGTTGGTGAGATACCAAATTTAGAAAAAAAGGTTCCACACAGCAAAGAAACCCTTGGAATTGCGCATACGAGGTGGGCAACTCATGGTAAGGTAAGTAAAGAAAACGCTCATCCTCAGGTGTGTAATAAAAATAAAATTGCAGTTGTTCATAATGGAATTATTGAAAATTTTAAAACACTGAGAGAAGAATTACAAAAGAAAGGATATAAGTTTGCATCTCAGACTGATACTGAGGTTATTGTTCATTTAATTGATGACGCATATAATGGAAATTTAGAGGATGCCGTTTTATCTGCACTTAAAAAGATCCAAGGATCTTATGCACTAGTTGTTGTCCATGAAAATGAACCAGATAAACTGGTAGGAGCACGAAAAGAAAGTCCATTAATTATTGGCATCGGAGATAATGAAAACTTTCTTGCATCTGATATTCCAGCAATATTAAATTATACAAATAGGGTTGTGTATGTTGAAGATGGCGAATTATGTAGTCTTAACCCCCAATCCTTTTCTGTGTTTGATAAAAATAAAAAGGAAATAACAAAAGGAGAAACAATTATTGATTGGGATATCAAAGATGCTGAGAAATCTGGTTTTCCACATTTTATGTTAAAGGAAATTTATGAGCAGCCTGATTCAATCCATCAAACCTTGCAAGGGAGGGTATTTGAACGGGAGCAATCAATAGTGTTTCCTGAACGGGTTGAAAAACTTCTTGATTCAGATTTTGATTCTATTTATATTGTTGCTTGTGGCACGTCATTTTATGCAGGATGGATTGGAAAGTATATTATTGAACAGCTTACTGGTATCCCAGTAAATATGGAACTCGCTTCAGAATTTCGATATTTTGGAGTAAAAAAAGGTTCTTCCATTGTCATTGCAATTTCTCAATCTGGTGAAACTGCAGATACACTTGCTGCATTAAAAGAAGCGAAGAATGCAGGATGTTCAACACTTGTTATTTCGAATGTTATTGGTAGTACAGCAACAAGAATCGCAGATGGTTTTCTACTAACTCAATCTGGTCTTGAGGTAGGTGTTGCAGCGACAAAAACCTTCACCTCTCAAATCCTCTTGCTTTATTTGATTGCCTTAAAACTGGCGATGATGCAAAATCGATTATTCTCGGATCAAATCTACAAACATATCTTAGCATTGAAAGCATTGCCACGACAGCTTCGACAGGTATTAGATCAAACTGAGGATATTTTAGAAATTGCAAAACGGATCAAAGAAGCCTCATCTGTATTTTTTATTGGACGTGGTATGAATTATCCACTGTCATTAGAGGGTGCGTTAAAGCTTAAAGAGATTTCATATATTCATGCTGAAGGATTTGCAGCCGGTGAACTCAAACATGGGCCCTTTGCACTTCTTACCAAAAATACTCCGGTTATCGCAATTACAACAAAGGATAATACCTATGATAAAGTTCTGGCAAATATTGGTGAAGTACAAGCGAGAGGTCCTGAAGTTATTGCTATTGCAGATGAAAAGGATCCCGAAATTATGAAACATGCAGATTTTGTCATTCGATTTCCATCGGGAGGAGGATTACTAAGTTGCATTCCAATATCTGTTATTCTTCAACTTCTTGCATATCATGTTGCAAATATGAATGGATGTTCGATTGATAAACCCCGAAATCTTGCAAAGTCAGTAACCGTTGAGTGAAAGTATGAAATGTGTTGTTTTAGCAGCAGGTGAAGGAAAACGGATGCATCCATTGACATATACCCGTCCAAAGGTGATGCTCCCGATTGCTAATAAACCCTTATTGGAATGGAATTTAGTAAATGCGAAAGCAGCAGACATTGCTGAATTTCTTTTTGTCGTGGGTTATAAAAGTGAGATGGTACGCTCCTATTTTGGCAATGGAAAGCAATGGAATGTTTCAATTCAATATGTAAATCAAGGAAAAGCACTTGGAACTGCACATGCAATAAGTATGGCTGAAACATTTGTTGATGATTTTATTGTCCTATGTGGGGATACTATATTTGGAGCAAGTGACATACAAAAAATCCTGAAAAAAGAATCAAGTATGGGTCTAGTCGAGGTAAAAAATCCAAATGAATATGGATTGGTGAAAACCCAGGGGAAGAAAGTTATTAGGATTTTTGAAAAGGTAGATAAACCATTTTCAAATGTGATTAATGCTGGAATTTATCATTTTAATAAATCGATTTTCGATGTAATCAAAGTAACGGGTAAATCCAAACGAGGCGAATACGAGATCACTGATTCAATCAATATGTTATCAAAAGATTCAGATTTTGAAGGTGTAATGTTGAATGAGTGGCGTGATGTTGTTTATCCATGGAATATGCTTGACGCTAATGAAGAACTGTTGAAGAAAATTATCCGTGCTAAAAGAGTATCTGAAAAAAATGTAACAATAAAAGGTGTTGTCTCTATTGGGAAAAATAATACAATACTTCCGGGCAGTTTTATAGAAGGACCAGTTGTTATTGGCGATAATTGTAAAATCGGTCCAAATTGCTACATTCGACCGTTTACATCAATCGGTGATAGCTGTCATATTGGGAATGCATGTGAAGTGAAAAATTCTATTATTATGGATAATAGTAACGTTCCACATCAGAATTATGTTGGAGATTCAGTTATTGGTCAAAATTGTAATCTTGGAGCAGGAACAAAGGTAGCAAATCTACGGCTTGATAAAAAAAACATAAGTGTTGTATTAAATGGAAAAACAATTGAAACAAAAAGAAGAAAACTCGGAACCATAATTGGAGATAATGTACAAACCGGGATAAATTCAATGATAAACATTGGAACAATGGTTGGAAATAATGTTTTCATTGGTCCAGGAGCAATAGTAAACGGGGAGATAAAACCTCGAACTCAAATTATGTAACCTTATTAAAATAATAAAAATTTTAAGATTTTAACTTTAAGAAAATTCATTACAAAGATTTATTTACTATGGATTATATGAATACTTGGTGGGAGGTATAAAAAATGAAAAATATAAAGGAGAAAGAAGTTTGTCCTACTTGTGGACAAGAAATGAAGTTTTTAAAATCGGGAAAACAACTAAATAAATTAAGAAAAACAAAAATAGAAGAAGATGCGAACGACGAGGCGTATGATATTTCTGAAATTTGGCATTGCCTTAACTGTAGTGAAGAATGGGAAAGTGATATCAAAAGAAATATTTGGAGAAAAAACGAAATAACAGAATGATGGATTTTCCTCTATTAAAAAAGATAATTGTTTTTCGTGATAGATGTTTTGAGATAAAACCTTAGGCTGGTATAAATTAAGGTTTTTATGTAACATTTTGACATTTTACCACAATAGTTATATAAAGTATTACTAACACAGTATAACATATGTATGCAGGTAGAAAAGTATTTCAAGGTTCACCAGAAAATGATCCTGAATGGGTAAAAGAGATAGCATCACAATTATCTCTTATAAAGAAGAAAAAAATAACTGATGAAGAAAAATTGTTACTTCGAGAATTATTTTTTGAATATCAGAGAGATGGATTGTCACCAAAAGAGGCAATTGAAAAAGCAAAAAAGGTTATATTGAGTTTTTTGAAATAAATAACATCACAAGAATTTTTTTAATAACGATGTATTAAATAGATTAATTTGTGATTACTCATTCCTAATTTTCAAAATCTTTGTTTTTAGATGAATTATGTAACAAAAGTTCTATTTTGAACTTTAAAATTTAAACCACTAACTTTATATAATTACGATTGTTATATATATTGGGGAAAAAATATGAAAAAGAAAATAATTTCATTTTTAGTAATAACGCTGATGATAACAACTGCTACGTTAACAGTATTGGGTAACTCTGTACCCAATGATAGTGATAACTGGGAAACACCTCAAGAAACCATACCAAAATATAAACCATTCAATTTTAACTTCCTCAGATGGTTCTTTGAACGATTTCCAAATGCATTTCCAATACTCAAATATATACTTGTAGTAAGTGGATTGCTAACTGGTGAAGAGGGAACGGGAAAATTGATTATGCAACTTACCGATGCACCAGGTCTAAATATAACAAAAGCTTTAGTTAATATTTCCCAGGTTAGAGTTCATTATGCGGGTACCACTCAAAATGGCACGAACGGAACATGGATTGTTGTCGTAAATGAATCACAGACATTTGACCTTGTTCAATTACAAAATGCAACAGATGTACTTGGTGAGGTAAATCTAAGCGCAGGATGGTATACCCAGATACGATTATCCGTTGATAAGGCACTGGTGACAATTGATGGTATTGAGTATGATTTAAAAATCCCATCAAAGAATGTGAAACTGATTACGCCTTTCCTAGTTGAAGAAAACGAGACATTAACTTTGACATTGGACTTTGATGTGCAGAAATCCGTTCATAAAACAGGCAATGGCAGATACATTATGAGACCTACAATAAAAGTGATACAGGAATAAACTTATCACTTTTTTCTTTTTTTAAAATCTAATCTTTTTAAAAAGAATAAAGAAGAGAAAAAATTATAATAGTTATTTTTCTAGGTTTTGTGGATAACAATTTGTCCGCCGGCAATTTCGGTTGTAGGATCATTATTTTCAGGATCATCTAGTTGGTTATCATATATAACTTCGTTATTATTTTCCTTATCCCATATCTTAATTCTGAAGAGGTCGACATCGGTGCTCGATGTAAGTTTTTCATCGATTGCAGAAATCATAAATCCATAATTACCACTGCCTTCAACTGTTCCATTTCCCTTAAACATAGCCTTGTGCCCTGCAATTACCAACCAATCATAGCTATTAGAATGGAAATTCAGATTAGCAACTTGAAATTGAAACTCAGTATTTCCTGATGGTTTCTGTTGCCCTTTCTTGTATTTTGAAACAAATCCAAAGTGTGCTTTACCTGTAAGATTTGGATCTGATGTATAAGCTCCTTTTGGTGAAATAATCCAACCACCACCAGTGACAAACCCTCCAGATGAATTATATATTACTGCATATCTAAATTCCATAGAATCATTCCCACCATCATCATCGTATATAGTAAGAATAATAGTAAAAACACCGGTAATATTATACTTATGAATACCAGTTACATTACGATTTCCGACATCCAATTCATATTCAGTAGATGTATTATCGCCCCAATCAAATATTGCAGTATGGACATCTAGTAATCCTGGATCAGAAAAATTACCTAGAAAACTTACAGAAGTATCGATTTGGACTGGATTCTTTGGTCCAATAAGTGACATGATCATAGGTGCAACATTCAATACTGTAACTGTTGCACAATCAGAACCTACTTCATTAGAACCGCTCATTACTTTTACATTAATTGTATACATACCATCATCTGCGTACGTATGATTCAAGGTGAATGTGGTACCTATGAGAGAAAGAGGCTGAGTACCAGAACCATCCCCATAATCTACTGTTACGGTGTGGATTTCAAAAATCGGATCAATAAAATAGCCAGAGCTTAAGAATGTTTCACCTTCCATGATAGCGCCATCAGGACCAGCATAAACTTTACTAACTACGATATCCCATGTTGCAACAGCTGAGCCTCCATCGTCATCTATTATGGTTATAGTAATCTCATATTCACCTGCCTCTGAAAATACGTGAGAAGCAGGTATATTTCGTACACCAACATCTATGTTATCGATTTTAAGGGTAGTATCATCACCCCACTCAAAAGTAACATTAAAAGTATCTAGTGAGACTAAACTACTACGTTCGTCTTCATCAATAAACTCTACGATAAATTCTGCCTCATCACCCACCTCAATTAAATCTGTTGGACCACTGATACTAGTTATAGTGGGAGGTACGTTATTTACAATTACTAAGGCTGTATCTGTATCATTAAATTCTTCATCAGTGACATGAACCGTTACTGTTCCTACAAAATCATCTAACCAAACATACTCGGTATATGGATTTTCCGAAAAGTCAGTCCAACTTCCATTGATATACCATTGATACCATAAAGAATCACCATCAGGATCTGTCGATTGAGATGCGTCAAATAATATTCCTATACATTCATCAACTTCATAAGGTCCACCTGCATCTGCAACAGGTGGTGTCTGAGCTCTTACATTCAATGTTATAGTACTAAACAATCCTGTTATTAGTATTATAACTATTCCAAAAACTAGCCTTTTTTTTAGATTTTTCTTTTCCATTTCCTCCATCTCCTAATTAAATTTCTGCAATAATAGTATATAAAAATATTCTGATAAATTGTATTTCCTGATAAAATATCAAAATGGATTAATTACCAGCAAGAATTATAAAACATGATTTTAAAAATAAGATATTGGTGGTGAGATGAAAGGAAAATTCTATATATGGTATGTACTAGCAATATTAGTCTTAGCTAGTATAGTTAATGGTATAGCAGTTGCAAAAAAACCACAGAGTGATAAAGGCGATTCAAATGTTGGACATCTTTTTCTTTTTGAGAAAGATCCTGAAACCTGGGAGATTATTAAACATGGTGTTTGGGGTAAAATGAAATATAATAGATCTGGACCAGAATTCGTTTTTCAGTTTATTGGACATGGGTTGGAGCCAGATTTAAGCTATTCACTTATCTATTATCCTGATCCCTGGCCAGGTAACGGTCTTATATTACTTGGAGAAGCAATTGCAGATAAGAGTGGAAAAATAAGAATTAAAAATTCTTTTATTACCTGTAGCATACCCATAGAAAATGATGATAATTATCCAGATGGTGCGAAAATTTGGCTTGTGTTATCAGAGGACATTGATTTAAGAATGCAATGTATGATTGACTGGAATCCAACAGAGTATCTTTTTGAAAATAATCTTATTACATTTCAAGATACAAGTGGAAGAAGATAACGTTATTAACAAATCATTATAAACAATTTATAATCATTATACTTTTTTTCTTTTTTTAAATCTTTTTTGAAAAAAATAGAATGGGGAAAAAATTATTAATATGGATAGAACCGAATTTGGATGTGTCTATCCGATCCTTTGAGATCCCAGAAATAAAGTAATTCTTCCCACATCCATTCCTCGACTTGCCACAACCAACCAAGATACGTACTGTTCCAAAATGTCAGATTTATCCAGAAGGCATAGGTTACATCCATCCATTTTGGTCGCCCCTTGTGTGGTTGTATAAAGAACGATTCATTTAGCTGATAATACCATCTTCCTGTATCGTTATCATATACCCAGCTCGATGTATAGTTCACTTCCGTGCCATCCATAGGCTTTCCTAAGGCAACTACATAGACATAGAAGTTCTTTTGTTTACGAGGCATTTGGAAACTACATTCACCGTCTAAACCGTTACCATCTAGTACCCTAAAATCAGCACCAAGTTTTATTTTTATTGTCGTATCTCCTTCAAGGGGAACAAAAATGCTTCTCCTGTCAGGATCATCATATGATCCATTATCGATGTTTTTTTTACCAAGAATGTTGAGTAGATAGTGTTCACCGCTAAAATCTGTACCAGGTTTTGGACCATCGTGTTGTTTGGGTTTTGCTTGAAGAGACGTTATAAATGGAGCTACTGACATCATTAAGATTAGACATACTACAAGCACTTTTCCTTTCATCTCACACCTCCTACTAATAATTTTTTTATTTACTACTATAAATAAACTCCTTGTAAAAATATCAAAAATGCAATATTACTAATTTTTAATCATAAGTCTTAATGAATTTGTTAAAAATTTTTTGATATAAAATTATATACCTTTTGGATTTTAAGAATTTGAATTAAGTGGTCGATTTTATTATGTTTTACGGGAGATAGCAATGACTCCGATTACAATCAAAATCATTCCTACTAAAATAATAACACCCCAGGTAATCGTACCCAGTGGTGATGTCAATAATATTCCTTTCAATGTTACTGCAATACCAGTAACCAATATAATAAAACCTGCTATTGTTTTTGTTATAAATATATCTCTATTGTATAAGAATTTATTTCTGGCATTGATTAATTTGTTATTCATTTTTCCATCTCTCAATATTATATTTTATTAACGAATATATATAAACTTACTGTGACAAAATGGCAAAAAGAAATATTACTGGTATTAAAAAATATCCTATAATATATTTTAACAATTCAAATAAATTACAACTGTCATGGTACCTAATGGCCAATATTGATATGAAGGTCTTTTTCAATCCATAAGCTCGCTAATAATATACTCGAATAATGAGATTATATCTTCATTGACAAGGATATCTTTTCCCTCTTGTGTTAAATCATAGCTGCATTTTTTCCATTTCCTCATCTCTTACAAAATCAATTATTACCCTACCTTTCATTATTTCCCCCAATTGTTCATAATCGTTTTGATATAAAATTTTTTAGATAAAAGAATCGCCCATATAAAAAAATGGCAATAAAAACAAATAAGACTAATAATGATATACCTATTTTGATAGTATAGATAGTTGGATAGTGAAATATATGGCTGATAAGAAAAAAAGTAAAGGAGAAAAGATTGCTGAAGACACTGGAAAAGTTCTTGGTAAAAGTATCAAAAAAGGTTTTGGCATAGGTAAAAGTTTTGTCAAGGGAACAAAAGATGCTGTTACCGATAAAAAGAAAAAGAAAAAATAAGGCGATAAATAATCGTTTAAGGTAATAGAATTAGTAAAAAAATATTGTTTTACTCTGGAGTTGTACAGTTAAACATATACGTTATTTGGTCTCGAATTTTTGTACAAACATTAGCGTTCAGAACCGAAGCTATAACAATCACTGGTATAAATAATATAAAAGCTATAATCAAGATAATCGCAACTGCTTTCAAGAATGGTCCAAGTTGGATTAAAAATTCACAAATTTTTCCTGCTGTTGGAGCGTTACATTTCAGGCCTGCCGTGGGACACCGTAACCCCATCAGAGTTAAGCAGGGAGGCATAAGGGTAATGAGATCGCAAATCGGTTGTGACGTTAAATTACAAATCGGTTGAGACGTAAATCTGCAAACAGGTCCTTTTGTTATATTACAGAAAAAGCCGGATGTAATATTTGATGTTTCACTATTGGGATTGGGAGTATATAACGATAAAAAATTATATTCTTGAGTGTTTAGTTCCTGTAAATGAGCAAGAAATACTTGCTTTAATTCATCATCGGATAACTGAAGATATTTTTCTATTAACTTTCTTAATTCTACAGATTCTTCACGAAGTATTTTATTGATTGGTGCAAGATTATTTTCTGCTACTTGCAACACAAAATACCACTTGTTAAGAATATCTGAATCAATAGGACCAATTTTTTTCTGAATATCAACCTTTGATAATTCTCTGAGCATATCTTGTTTAATTATATGTCGAGTAGGAAGAATAATATCAATAGGTGCATGTTTACCAAGATATTGTGATGTTAACGATGAAGTTCGAAGGTTTTGGACGCGTTGGATACGAACGGTAAATAATGGCGAATCTTTATTTTGAGAGTTTTTCACTGAAAAAAATCCGATTACGGGATTAAAAGAGGTTAGAATTAAAATACATGCTACAATAATACAAAAGGCTACGATAACTTTCTTCATATTTTTTCCCCTTATTTTTAGAATAGAACAACAACTATATAAATATTATATCAAAGACTTAAATATTTTACAGAAAATTGTATGCAAAAAAGTAAGAATTTAAGATTTTGATTTTGCTAAAGATGTAATTGCTTTTATTATCGTATCGACTTCTTGTTCTGTATTATAATAATGAAAGGTTACACGAATGTGACCTCCATATGTACCAAGAATGTTGAGGAATCGCATTAATGGTATGGTGCAATGATGACCTGCTCGGGTTAAGATATTCCATTTCTTTGCTAAAGCTGACGAAAGCTCGTTACATTTCCATCCGTCAAGGTTGAATGTTACCGTTCCACCAATATATTTAGAATCTTTAGGTACATAAAGATGTATATTTTTTAAATCTCGAATACCATCAATGAGTTGGTTTGTGAGTAGATGCTCTCTAATTTTTATTTCTTCCAGTCCAATCTCGTTAGCTACATATTCTGCTGCCCTTCCAAGTCCAATGCATCCAACAATATTTGGGGTACCAGCATCAAAGCGTTTTGAGGCAACATCTGTTTGAAGTTCCCATCCATCTACAGTTACATCAGATACAATTCCTCCACCAAGTTCCATAACTGCCATTTTCATAAGGATATCTTTTTTAGCAAAGAGACCACCTGTTCCTTGAGGGCCAAGAGGACCTTTATGACCTGAAAACCCGTAAAAGTCACATCCAAGATCATATACATCTACAGGGAGATGTCCTGGTCCTTGTGAACCATCATTATAGACAAGAGTTGAAGGGTTCTTCTTTTTTATAGCTTGAATAATTTCTTTTACAGGATGTATAGTTCCCATACTATTAGATACATGTTGGAATGCAACAAATTTCGTATGGTCATCAACTGCTTCATAAAATGTTTCAGGACGTAAAATTCCATCTTTAGTAGGTTCAACGATACTTAAATCTAATCCTAAATTTTTCGCAAGCCGCATCCAAGGCATAAAATTTGCATGATGTTCCATTACCGTTGTAATTATTTTATCGCCTTTTTTCCATTCAATCAGAGGTTCACCGTAGTCAAATACTCCATTAAATGTTTCAAGGGGAGGATGCTCAAGAGCATATGCAACTATATTTGATGCATGGGTTAAATTTCTCGTAAAAATTAATTCATCCATCTTACAATTTAGTAAGAGTTCAGCAGTTTTCTGCCGGGATAAATCAAAGTTTCGTGTTGCTTCAACAGCTAACTTATATCCCCCTCGACCTACATTTGTACCATATTCTAAGAAATATGTATTCATTGCGTCCATTACAGGTATTGGTACCGGTGTTGTGGATCCATTATCAACATAAATACAATTGTTGATAAAAGGGATATGCTTTCTCACTTCTTCGACTGTAAGTTTATTTGCTTTATTTTTTGACAATTTATATCCTCCCGTATTTTACTATTCAATTTTATTGGATAATTGTTTGGTTCTTTAATCCCCCAATTTAAAACTCCATAACATTTTATCCTATAAAAATAATTGTTTATTTTATTTTGAGTAAGTATATATAAATTATTCATATTTATTCAAAAGAAATAAAACATATTAATATGATGTTTTTTAAGCCCAAATTCATATAAAAATATCTAGAAGATATAAAATTTATTACTTTATATTACGAAGTGTAATAATGTATTATATAATATGAAGGTTTACTAACCACCAATCAGTATGTATACTAAAGCAAATAAGATGAATATCGCAATTAAAACAGGATGATATTTCCATTTCCAGACCGAAATTTCTTGGCTATCACTATTACCAGCATAATCATATACAAATACTGTTATTGTTTGCATTCTGACTGATGAGTCTTTCCATATCCATTCATATGGCGCATTGGTATCGGTGCTTTTTAATTCTCCATTGATATAAAATTCCACTCGTTCTATTCCTGATTCATTGTCTAACGCATCAACCTCTACTGTTACTCCAACAAATACGACAGGGAATTTAAACGGTATTATTTCTCTATCTATTACATATATCGCATTTTCAGGTTTTACAATTTTTACTGAAGGATTAATACTATCCTGTTCAAAGTGAGCGGTAACTTTTTTATTACTAGTCATTGTTATTTGTATAGGATTTTCACTACCACTCAAATCACCAATCCAATGGCTAAACATCCAGCCAGAATCTGCAGTTGCAGTTAACGTAACAATAGTGCCAGGTAGATAGGTGTTTTGATCAGGTTCCTTCTTCACTGACCCACTTCCTATGATATCTATCTTTAAAGTATATTCACTTTCAGTGAAATGAGCTGTAACTGTCTTATTACTGGTCATATTAATTGTAGCAGGATTTTCACTACCACTCAAATCACCACTCCAGTGGCTGAAATTCCAACCGGAATCAGGTACTGCAGTTAATTCGACAAGTGTCCCATACGTGTAATTTTCTTGATTTGGATCTTTTGCGACTGTCCCGTTTCCATTAATACTAATAGTAAGTGTGTATCGATCCTCTGTAAAGTGAGTTGTAACGTTCTTATCACTAGTCATATTAATGATCTCAGGATTGTTACTACCATTTAAATCACCGCTCCAATGATCAAAAGTCCAGCCTGGGTCAGCAACAGCTGTTAAATTCACAAGGGTACCATAAATATAGGTTGTCTGATTTGGATCTTTAGTGACTGTCCCGTTTCCATCAATATTGATTGTAAGTGTGTATTGGTCTTGCGTAAAGTGTGCTGTAATATTTTTATCACTGGTCATTTTAATAGTTTCTGGATTATTGCTCCCCGTTAAATCACCCGTCCAATGACTAAAACTCCAACCAACATCAGCCACAGCGGTTACATTAACAAGAGTTCCATAGGTATAGGTTTCTTGGTTGGGCTCTTTTGTAACAGTTCCATTTCCATTTATGTTTATTTTAAGGGTATATTGACATAGCTCTTCTTCAGAAAGAGTAGTAAAATCGTCTGAATTATTCTGGTTGTTGTATGATGTTAATATCCAACTAGAATTTCTCGCTACATTTGAAACTCGGACTTCATCAATCACACCATCAAATGGCCTATAATCGTTAGGTGGATTTGATCCAATCCATACGGAAACATTGTTATCGGTTGCAACCGCTCCAGATTTTGTTTTATTTCCTAATTCAATACCATCATTGAAAACTCTCATATAACTCCCATCATATGTAGCAACAACATAATACCAAGTACTAGTGCTCATACCTCCTGTATCAACAATCAGATTTGACGTTACAAAATCTTCCGTTTTTAATCTATATCGAAATTTTTCACCTTCATCGGCAGGAGCTATCATCCAATAGTGAGCAGATGTCTCTGGTCCGGTTGCCTTAGATATCAATCTTAAACCGCTCGTGCATAGAGTTGTTTCAGCAAAACTATCTGCATTAAACCACAAAGAAAGCGTTAAACCACTACCGTCAATATCGAAAGTACCTACATCGATATTATTATCTTCCCCATCAAAATTATAAGCACCATCGATCTTAGCTGATGAATTGAACGTAGCGTTATCATTAATTCCATCGTTATCATTAGAAGTAGAATCAAATAATGTACCAGAAGATTCATTCATATGTTGTACCATGATATAATGAGAATCCCAGGTGCCATCCACATTTTCCTGATTCCCAGATGCACTATTGCCATAATACATCCAAATCTTTGTGTCAACGGTCGAACTCAAGCTTGTAACATTTACCCATGCGATCAAATTACCATTACTGGAATTAAAGAATTCTATTTCATGATTGAACTGAGTGGTATTATCAGAGTATAGAATAAATGCAATATCATCGCCATCGTCTTGTGAATGATCTGCCAAATCAGAATCATTAGATAATTCTATTAAAACAGGGAAGTTGGTAAGATTTGCAGCTACCTGATTGTGATCTACAGTTATTAACTTTCGATAAGGCCAGCTCTTATCCCACCAATTCTCGTTTCCAAAATTAACATTAGCTTTTTTCAAAAAATTCTTGGTGAAACTTAAAAAATTATTTTTAATATTTTTTGGTTCTTGATAGTTTATAAATAATGGTTCAAACTGTGAATTTACAACAGGAATTAATGTGATAGACGTTAAAATAAATGTTAATACAAGTGCACCAGCTTTCTTACTTATCTGTTTATTCATATTTTTATCCCCTTTATTATTTTTTATATATTTATTTAAATAGTTTATATAAATATAAATATTTCGTAATAATTAACTAAGGATTTCGGACTTAAGTTTTTAAAAATGAATATTATTAATGTCCATAACGACAAAAAAGTGCTCGAAGCTTTATTAAATTGTAAAAAATAGGTGAGATTTATCAAATGTTATTGATAAATCTATGTAATCATTATTACTGAATTAATCTTAATCTTCACCAATCTCTGCTTCGGTTTCGTCCATTGCCGTGTTGTTCTCTGCATCGGTTACTGTTAGAATTACCTCGTATTCTCCCTCTTCTGAATACGCATGGGTCGGGTTTTGATCGGTTGAATTATAGCCGTCACCAAAGTCCCAATACCAGGTGTACGG
Organism: uncultured Thermoplasmatales archaeon; assembly: GCA_964347865.1. Lineage (GTDB taxonomy): Archaea > Thermoplasmatota > E2 > DHVEG-1 > DHVEG-1 > JAGLML01. The sequence goes on along the minus strand of CAYGAC010000086.1, from coordinate 10,347 downwards.
TTCAACACCGCCTTCGGCAGATCCATAAAACTGGATCGTTTCATTGACCTCTGCTTCGTAATCATCTCCAGCATCAGCCTCGAATTCATCCTCACCTTCCTCATCTTCTATTTCAGCTTCTGTTTTATCTGTTGCTGTGTTGTTATTTGCATCAGTAACAATAAGGAGTACGTTGTATTCCCCTTCTGCTGAGTAAGCATGTCTTGGATTTTGTTCTGTTGATGTTGCCCCATCGCCAAAATACCACAACCAAGTGTAAGGCCATTCACCACCTTCAGCATATCCGTAAAATTGAATTGTTTCATTTACTTCTCCTTCGTAATCTCCACCTGCATCAGCTTCGAATTCGTTCTCTTCGTTTTCTATTTCTGCTTCTGTGTCATCAGAAGCAACAGATCCATTTGCATCAGTCACAACTAAAAGAACGTCGTATTCTCCTTCTTTTGTATAAACATGTGTTGGATTTTGTTCTGTTGAAGTTGCTCCATCGCCAAAGTACCAAAGCCATGAATATGGTTCAACACCGCCTTCGGCGCGTCCGGAAAACTGGATAGATTCTCCTACTTCTCCTTCATAGTCGCCTCCAGCATCAACCTCGAATTCTCCGTTGTAATCGTTATCATTACCATAATCGGTAGAAACTACATCTCCATTGAATAGGAGCTTTGCTTGGAAATTTCCAGCACTGAAACCCTCCCAATCAAAATTTGCTCTGCCTATGCTAATGAGAATTGGGCCAAGTAAAAATGAGTTGGCAACATCATTTCGGATTCCATGGCGGTGATTGCCTGAGCTGATCCATACCGTATAATCAACATTCCACCATACACGATAATCACCCATTGCAAATGCGAAATAATATAGAGAATATCCACCCTTATCCGATAATGTTTTTTCACGAGCTTTTATAATTATGCTTGAAAAGATGAGATTGTCTTGTGTAACTGGTAGTGGTGGTGCTTCATTGATGACTTTATTTTTTTCACTAGATTCATTTTCTGTGCCCTCTTCAGCAGATACAATATTGCTAAGAAGTAATAACCCAAAAATTGCTATGACTAATACTTTACGTTTTTTCATAATATTTTCCCCAAAATTAAAGATTGTTAATCACTTTATATAATTTTCTGTTAAGTATAAAATTTAATTATATATACCACACATTGTAAAATCGGTCCATTAAATTTACAAAACCTTTATTTATTTCATAAATCTTATAGAAAATTGCTATTTTTATTAATATAACTTTCAATAAAATAATAGCTAAAAAAGACATCTAATTAAAACTATAAAATAAACCCATTTTTTCTTTTTTTATAAAGCTTCTGTAAAATAAAAAAGATATAAATTTTTTTTAATAGATTATCTAATGATATCCTTTTTTTAGAACCAGCGTCTTGTACACTTTGGTTATAAACTAATCTTAACTCTTAAGAATATCTTTTATATCTCTGATATTGATTAAAGTGTTGTAATTATGGATGTAAAAAAAATTAGACAAGATTTTCCTATTCTTAACAGAAAAATCAATGGTCAACCTATAATCTATCTTGATAACGCCTGTATGACACTGAAACCAAGACAAGTTATTGATGCAATGAATGATTATTATTCTAATTTTTCAGCATGTGCAGGAAGAAGTATCCATAAACTTGGTTCTGAAGTTACTTTTAGATATGATGCTGCTCGTAAAATAATTAGAGAATTCATTAATGCAAAGGAATCAAGAGAGATTATTTTTACAAAAAACACAACGGAAAGTATTAATCTTTTGGCAAGAACTCTTCAATTGAAAAAAGATGATATTGTTTTAACAACAGATAGAGAACATAATTCAAATCTTATTCCTTGGCATATTCAAAAAAAATTGAGAGGAATTAATTATAAAGTCGTAGAATCAAATGAGGATAATACGTTCGATCTAGAAAGATTTCATAATCTGATGAGCAACAACGTTAAGCTTGTGAGCATGACCCATACATCTAATTTAGATGGGTATACAATTCCTGCTGATGAGATTATCAAATGCGCTCATGATTATGGTGCTTTAGTTTTGCTTGATGGTGCACAGAGTGCAGCACAAGTGTCTATTGATGTTCAGAAACTGGACGTTGATTTTTTTGCTTTTTCAATTCATAAAACACTTGGACCGACCGGTATCGGTGTTCTTTTTGGTAAGTATCATTTACTCAAGGATTTGGAGCCATTTATGGTTGGTGGTGATACGGTTGAAAAAAGCACCTATGAGTCCCATAAGTTACTTGACGTACCTGAGAAATTTGAGGCGGGTCTTCAGAATTATGCGGGTGCTATTGGTGCTGGTGCTGCAGTAGACTATATTATGAACATCGGAAAGGAAAACATTGGTGACCATCTCTCTAAAATGAACGCCTATATTTCTTCTGAAATTAACGATATTCCGGGGAGTAGTATTATCGGTCCTGCTGACCCAGCGTTACGTGGTGGAATTATTAGTTTTAATATCGAACATTGTGAACCGCACGATATTGCTCTGTTTTTAGATGATGCAAATATTATGGTTCGATCAGGGGTTTTTTGCGTTCATTCGTGGTTTCATGCACGGAAAATAAACGGTGCAGTAAGAGTATCTCTGTATGTGTATAATACTTTGGATGAATGTAGGATTTTGATTGATAAAATTAAAGAATTTATCCGTTAAAAACGTTAAAAAGATTATTTATAGGGGTACAATTCCTTGGCTTTCTACACCATATTCTTTGAGTATCTCTTCTATCTCCTCTTTTTTATCAATATCTATTTCAACAGCTATTTCGCATCCTTTTCTATATTCTATAGGAGGCGCCACTTTTCTTACGGCGTATCCTTTTTTTCTAATTGCTTTCTCTGCAAGAATACCTTCTCTAACCGTCTTTAAAAGAACAACTGCTTTAACAAGTTGTAATTGTTGTGGTTTTTTTTCTTTGAATAACCTCATATTTACATCTCAAAATCTAACAACCAAGCAAGTTTTGAATAAAGCCAAATATGAATAGATGAAATAGTATTGTTCCAATAAAGAATCCTATTACATACCATAGCGCTCTGAGATTTCCTTCTGCAGTCATTACAGTATTTCTGAATGGACATCCTCCGGATAATACAGCAAAGAATCCAATCCCGAGTCCTCCGATAATTGCAATAAGTAAAGCGGGATTGCCGAGAATACAGGGTGCACCTGGAATTGCGGAAAATGCACCATTTTCAACAAACCATGGAAAGGCAATATTGTTGTTAAATATGATATAACCAATAAAAGCAGCTATTAGAAAACCTATTAATCCTTTAAATAAATGAGTGCTTTTTATCAGATATAAATCTCGTATTCCTCCGACAAAACACAATCTAGATCGTTGTCCTAGATAACCAGCGATAAAACCGACGAGTAATGTTCCGATAACATACGCTTCCATTGTTACACCTCCACTCGCCACTCAAGCACAATGGTCCCGATTACTGCTCCTATACCTATGCAAATAAGACCAACGAGTGCTATGATGTCTCCATGTGCAACTCGAAGTGATGTTCTGATAGGACAGGCACTTAAAATAAGCGCGAAGTTCATTACCAATAAACCAAGAATAAACATTTTTAGATAAGAAGCGTTGAATTTAGCCTTCGTTACCTTAAACTCTTTATAGATTATTGCTGCAACAAAAGAACCAAAAAGGACGCCGATGATGGTTAGGGTGGGAATTGTAGTTACAATACCTGCAATTCCAAGATTAGTTCCTGCTATTGGATTGATAATACTATTTATTAGATCTCTTGTATGGCAAGCCATACAAAAACCATAAGCTGGAGGTTTTGTCATAGCTGCCAGTTGTTGAAGAGATGCTGCAAGAAAACCGATTATAGCTCCTGCCAACCAGGGATTGATTCTAAACTTTTGTATTCTTTTCCTCAATTCGTCCTTCTTTTTTTTCTTTTTCATTTTTTCAATCTCATATATGTTAACCAATATTTTTTATGTAAATTTTAAAGAGTTCTCCCTTTTTGTCAATACGAATAAGATCATAGTTATCTCTAGCATATCGTTCAATATTTTCTTTTGCTACTATATCTGCTGTAATGATTTCCAATATTTCTCCTTTAGCTATTTTACTAATTTTTTTCTTTGTCATAATAAGGGGTATGGGACATGGATTTCCTCTTGCATCAAGTGAATGTCTTGTATCTTTTGATGATGGTGTATTTTTCTCTTTCCAGAATAAGATAAATGCTGTCATAAGTATTAGCGAAACAGCCACAATTATGAATTCAAAAGTTGGAAATCCTGCTGCCTGTGTGTAATCATTCTTATTGTTTGAAAAATCATTATTTGAAATTTGATTTTGATATTCTGAAGATGGAATTCGAATTCCAATATTGTTATCTGTGATAGAATTTCCGATGATTTCGTTACTAGCTGATTTACCTATATTGATTCCACAATAGTCATTATGCGTTAATAAATTATCAGTTATAGTATTTGTATTGGATGATTGATACATTCCAATCCCATTGAAATTATGGTTTTCGATAGTGTTTCTGGTGATGATGTTGTTGGATGAATCGGTCATGTAGATTCCGCATTGATCATTATTCGAAATAATATTTTCTGAAATGATGTTGTTTGACGCAGAAAACAACGTCATGCCGTAAAAGTTGTTTATTAAAATATTTCCTGAAATATTATTATTATCAGATGTTACATTAATTCCTGCATGAGGAAACTTATCACCACTATGTTGAATTGTAAATCCTGTTATTTTTACTTGATTAGCTGTTAAAGTAATAACATTATCGTTTATTCTACCATTAATTATTGTAATATATTTATCTTCACCAATTAGATTGATTGATTTATTTAGAATTATATTTTCATTATACATCCCATTAAAAACAGTGATGGTGTCCCCTTCTGATGCGTTATCAATTGCGTCTTGAATACGGCTATAGTTACCTTGCTGATTTCCACCAACATAAAGATTGTTCCCGGTTATTTTCCCACTTGTTACAACTGGTAAAATTGAATATGTACAAATAATTAAAAAACTCATAAATGCAATAATTTTCTTCATTTTGATTGAGGTGCATAAATTTATTAATTTTTTAATTTTTTTCATAATGATAAAACTGTCTTAAATAATATTACAAGATCTTGATGTGGGTAACCAGCGGAAATTATACAGGCAGTATAGTTAAAGAATAAAAAATAAGAGTTCGAGTCCTGTCCAACTTCATAATGGTCTATAAGTGAAATCAATAATAGGCTCCAATAGTAGGATAGATATATTCTCATTTAGAGAAAATGACTAATCTATTTATAGAGAGACCGCTTCTTGTAACTATTGTATCTTCTACTTCAGCAGTTATCGAGATAAATTTAATTCCATCAGGACGGCAGACAATGGGCATGATAAACACAGTAAATTGTTCTTCTGGAAATACATCCCATTTTAAACTATGAGTACCGTCCAAATCATCTCTAATCATATAATCTAGACTTATGTTAAAATAAACAGTAGCATTTTCAGTCTTATGACTTAATACATCTATTGCAATTCCCAATCCAATATTTCTCTTATGAAAACCAGCGTTTATCTGTATTTCAAAATCATCTTCGTTTGTCGAGCGGGTTTCTGTATCAGCAATAGAAGTCGGTAGAGCTACTGCAATCACCAGCATACAAACACCCAATATAATTATTTTTTTCATATATTTTCCACCAATAATGGTAAATATTATAGAGAAAATAATACTTTATATTAATAATTTGAACAAAATGAAAAAATATTTGTGTTAAATATTTATTTTGTTCAAAAAATTGTTTTTTCAATATTACGTAATATGGTTATTTATATTTTCTTTTTCTCTAATCTTAAAACAAATTTGTTATTTTTTTGTGGAATCAGAGAATTTTATTTATTTTGTACAACTTTTATTAAAAAGGTTTCTTATAAGCAACTATCTTATATTTGTTTTTGGGAATGATATGATATTGAAAAAAAGAGTAATTTATGGTGTAGCTCTAATTATATCAGTTATGTTAGTATTAACAACAGTTTCAGGTAATAAGCCAGAGGAGGATAAAATCGCGGATGTTTTAATTTACGCTGGTGTTGTTGCGTGGGGTGATGGAGTTTTAGCATTTGAAAAATTCTTAGAGTTTAAGGGTTTAACATGGTATGAATGTGATGGTACGTATATAGAAAATAATAATCTAATTGGCAGTTTTGATGCAATCCATTTTCCTGGGGGTAATTCAGGTTATTATATAGATAATATCAATAGTGTAGGACTTCAAAACATTCGAAATTTTGTTTCTGCTGGTGGGGGGAATATCCGAATTTGTACTGGAGGATATTTTGCATGCGATCGTGTTATTTGGGAAGGTACCACCTATGAGCATCCTCTTGATTTATTCAATGGCGTTGGATATGGAGCTATTGATGAAATTGCTCCTTGGCCTGGTTATGCCATGACAACGATTAATATCAATCTAACAAATCCAATAAATCAGTATGAACCTTCGACTGAGTATACTTTGTATTATGGAGGTGCAGCATATTACCCTGATGAAAGACAAGAAATGAATGTTATAGGAACATATGAATTATTTAATGATGATGCGGCAATGATTAATTTTGAGTATGGAAACGGTCGAGTTATTTTAATTGGTCCTCATCCAGAAATTGAAGAAGATAGTACTCGGGATGGTGTATCATTTGGAGACAATTTAGAGGATATTGGTACCGATTGGAATCTCCTGTGGACATGTATAGATTGGCTTATGAGTGTACCCATTTCAGAACCGCCTGATCCAATGCCACCAAACATCCCTAAAATTTCTGGACCTAAAAGGGGCAGAGTAGGAACTGAAATTAAGTACAAATTCAGTGCAGTTGATCCCGAAAGCGAGGAGCTTTACTACTGGATTGAATGGGGAGATGGCACCTCAATTGAATGGTTTGGTCCTTATGCATCGGGTAATGAACTCACTAAGTCACATAACTGGTCTGAGGAAGGTGATTTTAATATCAGATGTAAATGCAAAGATCCTTCTGGTAATGAAAGTGAATGGGGAACATTAGAGGTAACCATACCGAAAAACAAACAGTTCAACATGAATTCGTTTTTTCTAAAATTCCTGGAAAACCATCCTAGGATGTTTCCAAAACTAAGACAACTACTTGGAGTAAAAACCAATATTCTCTCTTTTTCTTATTTAATCCATTAAAAAAATTTCTTCCAAATTTTTTTTGCCCAGAGTAATCTTTAAAGATTACTAATGTTGAAATGAAATCAGTCCACTAACCTTTGATTTTTTTACAGATTTTACAATTTAAATAGTTAAATTTATATTGTATTATAATATTGGGATTATTACAAAATTTAGGAGGAAAAATATCATGAGAAATGATTTTGTAAAAAAAGGGCTGGTTTTTGGGATAATACTATTTTTTGTTGGAATGAGCGTTATTTCTTCAAATGCGAACTTAGTTAAAAAGCGTAGTGACTTTCCAGCTAATCTAGTAAATACTGATGATTATACTAATTATTTAGGAGATATATACTTTAATATTAGTAGATTTTCTACAGAAGTCGGATTTAAACATCCCGATGAAAAAAATTACACATTCCCAGTAGTTAATGGAAACTATACATTAAATTTTACAGTAGGATTAAATATAACATCTGAGCAAAAATTATTGTTCTTACGTGGCGTATTTACCTATGCAAAGATTAGTTCAGACGACTCTCCGATATGGGCGGCTTTTGGGATCAATTTCGTACGTGGTGAAGTTGTGGGTCCTTGGAATATATCGGATATTGCACGAAATTTTAATGACCCGCCAATTAATGGACAGGAAAATGTCACCATGTCGATTATCCTTCGTGGAAGAGGTTTTCCATTTGGTTTCTTGAAACCTGAAGAAACATCCTTCACAATTACGGTCCATTTTGTAGAGGAAGAATATAATTAATAATGTAGAAATAACCATCTCTCATCTTCTTTTTATAAATAAATACGATTCAAAGATCCCCAAAATTATTGAGTGTTCAACAGATAGAAATCGTATATGTGTGACGTCAGTTAGGCGTTCGTATCCCGATATATCCCAAGGCAATATTACGAAAACCTGACTTTGAAGCAAAAAAGATCAGATTTGTACATACTGCTATATATTTGAAATATTTCTTCGTTTTGTGCAAATATATTATAAAATATTTTTTTATAACCTATGAATATGATAATAATAGGGAGGAAAAATATGCAGAAAATAATAACAATAATATTAGTTGGGATTTTAATTTGTATGTTAGTGATTGCAACTGCGACTCCCATAGTAGGGGCTATTAATCAATTAGTTGAAGATGAAAATAAAATCTTGGAACAAAATACTCACTCTGAATATATTCCTGGAGAATTTATTGTAAAATTTACCAATGATGCAACTATTAAAAGTCCAAATATTATAATGCTTAATGAGAAATATCAGGTAACATTTATTGAGAAAATTTTTAGAAGAGCTGAAAATACAATACTTGATAATATTTACCTTCTACATGTTCAAGAAAATTCTGACATATTATCTATTATAAAGGATTACTTATCTAATCCAAATGTTGAATATGCTGAACCAAATGGTGTTGTTTATCCTGGCATTATTCCAAATGATGAATATTTTGATTATCAGTGGGCGTTGCATAATACCGGTCAAAATTTCATGCCTCCACCTTCCCCACCGATGAATGGTACCCCTGATTGTGATATTGACGCACCAGAAACATGGAACATAGAAATAGGCAGTCCAGATGTTGTTATCGCAATCGTCGACTCAGGAATTAATTATACCCATCCAGATCTTGCTGATAAAATTTGGGTTAATGAAGATGAAATTCCGGGTAACAGTATTGACGATGATGATAATGGGTATATTGATGATGTCCGAGGTTGGGATTTTCACTATAACGATTCTGATCCAATGGATGGTCATGGTCATGGTACCATTTGCGCAGGTGTTCCAGGTATGGAAACCAATAACAGTGTTGGTGGAGCTGGTGTTTGCTGGGATTGTCAAATTATGCCGATACAAATTGCCAGTGAAACTTGGCAATCATTGTGGACGAACATAGCAAATGGAATAAAATATGCTGCTGACAATGCTGCTGACATAATAAGTATGAGTTTCGGAACAACTCAGGTTCCTAATATATTAAAGGATGCTGTGGACTATGCGTATGATAAAGGAGTTTTTTTGTGTGCCTGTGCACATAACTATAATACATCAGACGAATTTTATCCCGCAGCTTATGAAAATGTCACTGCTGTAGCAGCTACAAATCAACATGATGAACGGTGTGATGAGGATGATTGGGGTCCAGGTTCAGGTAGTAATTATGGTGAATGGGTTGATGTTGCTGCACCGGGCAATTTAATTTTTACAACATGCTTAGATAAAAATTATAATTATTATAAAGCGTACTCGGGAACCTCACTTTCAACTCCTATGGTTGCGGGTCTTGCTGCTTTGCTTTTATCAGTTAATCCAGCTTTTACTCCAGATGAGATTAAATCATTTATCTGCGATGAAGATAACGTTGATCCATATATCTCAAAATATTATATTGGAACAGGACGAATAAATGCGTACAAAACGCTTCGAGCGGCGATTGAAATACCGGATTTGTATTGTGAAGGTAAATTAAGATGGGAAAATGTATCAGCTGGTTCAACCCAGACCGGTAGTTTTAAGATTGAAAATGTTGGTGGCAATGCTTCTTTACTCGATTGGAATATTGTGACAAAACCAGGATGGGGAGAATGGACGATTGATCCATTAACCGGAAAGGATCTTCAAACTGGAGCTCCGCTTACAGTAAACGTGACTGTTATTGTACCAGATAAAAAAAATGAAGTATATATTGGAGAAATAAAGATTCAAAATAAGGATAATTCTAATGACAGCTGTATAATACATGTAAAGGTTGTAACTCCTAAAAATAAGCCATACACCATAAATCTGCTATTCCAAAGATTCTTAGAGCAACGTCCACGATTATTTCCGATTTTAAGACAACTACTGGGACTATAAACTTTACTTACAGATCCCTTCTTTTTTTAGTTCATCATAATTATCTATATGGAATCTCGATTGAACACATTTTTGAATTCATATTAGTTTATTAGACATAAAATCATAAAATGTGACGTTATTTAGGCGTTCGAATCCCGATGCGGGCATTTAACATACTAGTAAGTTTTATATATGAAGAAAACTATACATTTTACTAGTGTGTTATATATGGTTATAAAAAATAATGCCCGAATAAAGCAACAGA
>CAYGAC010000085.1:0-78003 GCA_964347865.1 uncultured Thermoplasmatales archaeon | reverse complement strand
CCTACAGCACAAATTACTAAAATGCAGATTGTAAGAGCTAATTTCTTTTTTTGAGTTTTCATAAGTATTCTCATAGTTCTTTATCTTATAAGGTTTTCTCTCAAGACTTATCAGAACCGATAATAGTAAAAGATTACAACAATAATAAAAATTATCAGTGCAATAATAGAAAGACTTAGGATTACAAAACTTAAGAAGACCAGAATAGACCCAAAATACATAGGATGTCGAATTCTTGCAAAGACATCGGTTTTGATAACCATGAGCTCCTTTCGTTCTTCTATAAACACTATTTTGAGTGCTCGCTGCGCAAAATATATTGCTACAAATAATATGGGAAAAACACTACTATACGAAAATACCATGGAACGACATCCTGCCAAGAATTTGATATCTTTACGAAAAAAACATCAGCAATCATTCCAATAATAAAGATAATTAATAATAACAACTGTCCCATATCACCCCATCTATACTCACCAGCAAGATCCTTACGATGCTCATGTTCCCGTCTTTTATACCCTTCACACATTCATATCACGTTTCTAAACAAGCACTGTATTAATCAATTATTAATAAAAATAGCACCAACAATTGCTTCCAACATTTTATATATTTATATTCAAATAATGTTAGGGGGAAAACTTTGAGTAGGATAAGAACTTTGATACCAGCATTGCTCATATGCTTTTCTTTCCTCATCTCATCATTTACTGGATGTTTAGAGGAAGAAAAAAGCGAATTCAACGAATTTCACGAATCTCAAATTGCAATTAATACGTCCTCAATTCTTCCGGATTGGCAGGATGGAGAGTATCATGATTATACGTCAACAACAGATTTACTTGAAGAATTCGAGATAAAATACCCTGATTTAGTGCATGTTTTTTCCATAGGAGAAAGCGTTTTGGGAAAAGATATCTGGTGTATTAGAATAACAAACGAAAAAAACAATCAGGGAAAATATTCATGTCTTATTGATGGCTGTATACATGGTTGTGAATGGGAAGCAGGGGAGGCGTGCCTCTATCTAGCTGAATATCTCCTCATTAATTTTGAGAGCAATGAAACAGTTGCTGATATTATAAACATCACTGAAGTTTATATAATCCCGTTATTGAATCCCGATGGCAGACGAAATGATTATCGATTTAATGCTAATGGAATTGATTTAAATCGCAATTTTGACATTAATTTTGGGAGAATTCGGGGTGGGAGTATACCTTTGGGTAAGATCCTTGGTCGAATAAAAATTCCCTATATGATGTTTCCTCGTTTACATAAATGGATCCCAACTTTTCCTTTATATCTAACAAATAGTGGTCGACGACCTTTCTCAGAACCTGAATCTCAAGCGCTGAGGGATTTTATGAAAAAACTTGATGATTTTTCTTTTTATGTAAACTGTCATACTGCCGTTCATATTATTAGTAGTCCGTGGAGTGCTTTTAAGCTACCTTTTGAATTATCAAACCAAGAGAAAAATATTCATAATTATGTTCGAGAATGGGTTTCTAAACATACAGAATATGAAGATTCAGATTTTACTTATCGGGCAAGTGGCACAGCTATGGATTGGTGTTTCAAAGAATTTCGAGTTCCCTCTTTCACGTTTGAAATTCTATCACGTGATTATGAACCCGGTGCAGGTGAGGGGAAACACGACAATTTGGTTCATTGGATGAAAACTACCCTTCCCGTATTTATGTATCTTTTAGTAAATGTTGAAAATCTACATAATTGGGAACCACCAGAGATTCAGCCCCAGTTACCCGATGGTGTTCCACCAGATCCTCTCTAATACCAATAAGGACTCTTCCATAAAATGATTATTTCTCCTAAACACTCATTTGTATTTTGTTGGTATTCAATATTGCGTAAGAAATGGACTGATTTATCTATTTTTTATAATATTTTGAAGTTTCGACAAATCACTTTTAACGCTTTCAATTTCTTTTAATTTTTCCTGCTCAACGGTTTTCCATACTTTTGATAAATCCGTTGTTGTCTCGTAAATGTGAACTGGTCTGCCTTTCCCTTTCTTTTTCAAATCACGCTTTTTTACCCATCCTCTTCTGCGAAGTTCTTGCATTGCTACGCTTACTTCGGGTTGTCGTAAATCTGCCCCACGTTCGACATCAGCAGAACGACATTCATCAACTTGGCAGAGATACATTAGTGTTTTCGAAAGATTCCTTGGCATGCCTAATTCTGTGAATAACTGAATTGCCGCCTCGTCTCCACTATCCAATACAAAACTCTCTCTTCTTTTCAAACGCCTCACCTTAAAAAACATATCTATTATAATGTATAAGTATGTTTCTATATTATCAAAAAAATAGTACCAATTTTACAACCGATAAACACTTTTAACAGACCCTATGAATAATAAAAAAGAGAAGGTTATAGTCGTAATAATAGACTTAGAATCTTGGATATAATGGGAAACAGCTCTAGTAACTGCATAATTATCGATTTTATTGTTATCTTTGGTTTTGGGAGACTGATTGTATGATAGCTCCATTCGCTTTCATCATTGTTTACATCCTTAGCTTTCGCTTTTATGGTAATTCTTTGTTTGACATTCCATGTATGGTTTTGTGTTATTTTTTGTCCTGAACTATAAGGTCCAAGCCAGCCGATATTTCCTCCATCTCCCCAATCAATGTAGTAGTAAACATCTTCCCCGTTTGGATCTGTTGAGTTAAATGTAAAGGTATATTTTATTCCAGGTTCACCCTTAGTCGGTCCAGTAATTTTAGGTTTGATGGGTGCATAATTTTCATTGTACCGCGATAAAATAATGCACGATGGATAGGATGTATTGAGGTACAAGGTGTTTTCTGCAATATTATATCCTGTATTTTGATTAATCCCATCTTTGGTGTTTGGATTTGCTAGATATCTTGGATAATTTGACGACGAAACTGCAACTCGTATTTTATGTCCTTTGTTCCAGATATATGATGTACTCCATAGATCTACCTCAATTTCATAGATCTCACCTGGTTCCATAAATTCCCAATGATCTGTTCCATTGCGATTTCTCATTCGAAGTATTCCATCACAAATGAGCATTGATTTTCCACTAGGATAAACATCGGTAAGTTTAACTGTAAAATCGGTATCAGGACAATCTGAGGAAACATAGAGCCTTGCCTTAATTCGACCCGTAGCTTCATATGGTTCAGTTAATACATCACTTGTAAAAACTAAAACATCAGCTCTATTTTCGATAGATCTTTGATCATAGGGTCCTGCTGGTGGATATAGGTTTGTTCCACCTTTTGTTGGAACCGGATTTGTTGGATTATACGTATATGTCAATGGATCATATCTTCCAGGACTATCCATTGAGAGAACTTTATTTTCATGAAAATACCACTCATCTTGAATATAGGATGGTGGCCAATCATCTACATATCGCCAAAAATTACCAAGGGCACTACTGTTTTTAACATCCCCCATCACATAATACACCACGTTTGGTCTATTCTCAAAATCATTTGATATTTCCAGAATATATTGATCAAGAATTTCATCCCAATATTCTGCAGAAAACGTATCCTTTGCATTTACTGGATAGATAAGTTCTCCTTGTAACCTCTCACCAAATAATATATGAGTCCAAGGACCGACAATAAGTTTTGATTTACCTGCAGCACCAGATCCTCCTTCATAATGATATCCCATAAATCCATCGAGAATTCCTTGTGCAAAGCAATCATACCAGCCTCCTAGATGAACAGCAGGAACATTTACATCTTCCCAGTTATCTTCTAATGTAACATTCGTCCAATACTCAAGAGAAAAATTTTCACGAGCCCACAATTCTGGTAAAATATATGTGCTTCCTTGTTTTTTAAGCCACTCTTCTACCATATTTTTTCTAAATTGACCACCCGGATAGATTGTTGTATATAGATTTGGTGTTGCTGCACCAATATATTGACATTTTAAGGGAGAAGGATTTGCTCCAGCCATAAAATATTGAACGATTCCAGTTGCAGAACCACCAATGGTTGCTATTTTACCATCTGACCAATTCTGGTCTGCAATCCATTCTAACGTATCATATCCATCGGTATGGGCATCTCGAAACATGGAATCTGTTCCTTCTGATTGAAAACGACCTCGTGTATCTTGAACAATAGATGGCCAGCCTTTATCTGCCCAACTCCCCATATTTGTACCGTTTTTATTATACGGCGTACGAATGAGAATCGCTCCGTGTGGTGTAGAATTTCCATCGGGAAGATAAACATCGGTTGCAAGACGGATTACATCTCTCATTTCTACCATATACGTTTCTTTTGTAAAAAGAGGTTTCATTTCGGGTTTTATTTCTTTCTTTAATGGATTTAAAAGATCTTCCGGACTAACATTTTCTATTGAATTTCCACTTCCAAGAGACGCTATACTAGTTCCAATCAACAGCATTAATATTCCAAAAACCATACCCTTTCTCACTAATGTTTTATTCATTTTTTACAATCCCCTTGGCTAATAAATAATCGAGATATTTATAAATTTGTCGAAAAACATATCGATAATAATCGTAAATTTCATACATATGTTACCATTTGCCATATTGATAAGAAAGTGATAGAAATATGATGTCCATTTCATCCGTATCCATTTCCCCTGATTCAGAAATTGCATAGACCTTTAGATTATGACGACCTATCAGTGGATAGAACTTCCCCTGAATTTTCCATTCATAGGGTGGTTCACGATCCCAATACGTAAATACATTATTGATTGCAAAAATTACATATCTTATGTTTTCATCACAAATTACCTCAGCATTAGCCATTGCTCTTCCAAGAACAAAGGTTATCCCGCGCAGTCTCAAGAAATAAAAATTGGGAAAAGAAAGTTTGATTATAGGATGATTATAGAAATATCCCCTTCCTTCTAATGGTGTTCGGAGAATTACCTGTATTTTAATGGGTCGAATTGCTAGCTCAGTTAGAACAGCAAGCATGAGTTTTGTTGCTTTTATATGATAGGTAATGTTTATATTTTCAAGAGTGTCATTTGGTGAATGACCCACCCGATTTGGATCATGTTGAGCAATCCAAACACCGTCATAACCATAATCCACAAAAGCTTGATTATCTGCACCAGGATAATTAGGAATATTTTCTACAGTCATATCAATAATATCCAGATATTTTGTACTGATTTCTTGAGCAAATTCTCCAATCCATGTCGATGGTTCTTCATGGAAATAACGTATAATTCTTCCTCCTTGTGTAGTTTCAGCATATCCAATAATATCAAGATTTAGTATAGCGACGATATTGTCACCTCTGTTGTAAGCATCACGAGCATAATTAAAACTACCATATGTTCCAACTTCTTCACCAGAAAAAGCAATAAATTGAATGGTATGATTAAATGAATATTTGCTCAGTATTTCTGCTATAACAAGTGTTGCAACAACACCAGAACCATCATCATTTGCACCAGGAGAATTTTTAAATGTATCATAATGTGCACAGATAATAAATATTGCATTACTAGAAGAATCGTTTCCAGGATGAGTTGCAATTACATTACGATCTTCAAATTTTCGTTGTTCCCAAGGATGAAATTCAACATCTAAATCCATTTTATCAAATTCTTCATAAATCCAATCCCCTGCCCTACTACAATTTTCAGTTCCCGTGTACCTGACTCCAAATGACAAAAGATTTTCATAGAAATAGAGAACTCGAGTTTCATTAATCTGTTCAATCAATTCGATAATAAAATTATTATCAAAAGAATCTCCTTTTGTTGATGTATATGGAATTCCTATAGAATTTGGTGAAAGTAAAAGAAGTAAAACGGAAATACAGATCCAAAATGAGACATATTTTGATATTTTTTTCATTTTCATCAATTTATAATTTGTGCCTGAATATATAAATATTTTGAACCTTTTATTAAAATTATATAAAATGAAACCACCATTGATTTTTTAAAAATTAAAGATCTAATTTTCCTCAAAAGTAATGATATACTTTAGATATTCTTGAGAAATAAAATCAAGTGGCTCTCCATCTACTTCTGCATACGGATACATAAAATAATTCAAAGGATCTGCATCCTGCTCTGGATTTAAAACAACGTCCCTTCCAGTTGAAAGATCGATATACGTTTCAGTTTGAGCACCAAAATAATATTCTCGAGCTTCGATCACTTTTGTATCGTTTAATTCTAAATCTTCATTGAGCATTAATTTTGCAACATCAGATGGATCAACGGGTACCCATCCATAGTTTGGAAGGTAGAATTCAGCACGACAGTGATACGCTCCAGTGATATCTCCATCTTTATAGATTCTCGTACCTAAAATTTCTCTCGCAGGAATACCTGCACTTCTTGCCAACGCTACAAAAACAGATGAAAAATCGACACACTTCCCCCGAAGATTCTTTAAAAGTTCGCAAACATCACCATTTCCACAAAAACTGAGATTTGCATCACGTTCTCCATGTTCAACAAGATAATCATAAATTGCTGTAGCTTTAGTTAGAATTGTCGTTTTTCCTTCAGTAACTTCATCAGAAATTTCCTTAACTAGTCCTGTGGTCGGACCTAAACTTGTAGCGGTTAAAAATTGTTCGACATCAATGGGAATCAATCCCTCTTCATCTGGAAAATTTTTCATTATTATCTCACTTCTTGAGACATTAAAAGAGAACGTTAATAGGGGATCATCTATGGGGTCATTCCATTCAGCATACAAGATTGGTATGCCATATTCTCCATCTTGATGAATACCGCTATAATTATAATTTCCATCGATTATTACATTTTCAATTTGTTGATTAGCATTTGATACTGGATAGGGAAGCCATAGACGAGTAGTTTTTGATTCATTTGTCCTGATTGTTACATTAAAAGACATTTCTCCCTGTTTTACTTTGGGTATAAGATTCTCGGTTGAACGATATTTTATCTCTGATTGGGAAGTATCAATACATCCAGAAAAAAGTGTTATTCCAACTATTACTATCACTATAAGACTATACAGTTTAGTCGTCATCATGTAAGCGCCATTAATATTTTATTAATAAATTTTTTTGCATTATTTTATATAAGTAAAAATTCTTATAAGGTAGACTTCTATGATTTAGTAATTGGTAATATGTTTAGTATAAGGAAAAACAGATATGACATTTTTCAAAAATCTGTTATCATAATTGCTATGATCCTTTTGTGTTTTTCCAGTTTATTCAGTCAACTTGGATCATGTGAACGATATGAGGAATCACAAATTTATGTGAATAGTTTAGGAAACGGTAACTTTTCAACAATTCAAGAGGGAATTGATGCAGCAATCAAGGGAGATATAATAATTGTCAATAATGGCACGTATTATGAAAATATTGTTATCGATAAATCTATCGCACTCATTGGTGTAAATAAACATACCACTATTATAGATGGGCGGGGTGCAGGTAATGTACTTAAAATAAATGCAGAAAATGTGACCATTAAAAATTTTACAATACAAAATAGTGGTACCATTTTTCCAAATGCTGGCATAAACTTAAGTTCAAATTATAATACTATTGAAGATAATATTATTATTGATAATCTATATGGAATGACTCTTTATAAGTCATCATATAACAAAATTAAAGAAAATCTTATTCAGAAAAATGAAAATTGCGGCATCTATCTTAGTAATTCATCACATAATTTAATTTTATATAATATTATTCACAACCAATTCTATAATGGTATTGGAGTCTATGAGTCTTCGAATAATAACACAATTAAAAATAATACATTATCCAACAACGGGTACTGCGGTGTTAACATTCGAATATCCTCTCAAAATATAATAATTGGGAACAATATATCAGATAATAATATTGGAATTCATGTTCCTCCATCAAAAAATACTATTGGTAATAATAATTTTTCCAACAACAATGTTAATATCGATAAGGAACTTATAACACCAGGGTTTGAGCTAATTATATTTTTGGTATCATTACTTATAATAATTAAATACTATACAAAAAGAAAAGAAATATGATATAATCTACAAAATTCACTATTCTCCTAATACATTTATTACAATCAATGGCAGTATTATCATTAGAATTGACCAACTAAATCCCATTTTTTCAATGCTAAACTTACCAATCTTTTTTACATTTCGTTCCATTATTGCAAAAATTATCAAAATGAAAAGCATCGCATTGAACAAACTCGTTGAAGCATGGTGTTCTATAGGTAAATAGGTAAGAAATGGATCAGGATTGTACCATCTAACAAAAAAGAAAATGAACGACATATGAATCAAACCGATATATGCAAAAGTCATTGAATGTGATTTAAGCCAAAAATTTAACCTTTTATTTGGATTTATTAATTCAGTTTTTCTAATTTTTTCAATCAAGAATAATAGTATGATTATAATGAAAAATCCAATTGCAACGTATGTAGCTATATCCCATGACCAAAATGCAAGAAGAGTTGGTATAGTCACATAAGATGCTATCAAGGCAATAATTTGACATGAATTTTTATTAATATTATAGGCCAATCCCACTATTATAAAAAGGATAGGAAGTGCAAAATTGTGCCCCCATCTTGGATCTTTATCAAATAGAAAAAAAGCTGGGCCAATCCAGAATAAAAGCCATAATATACCTAAAAGTAAAATTCCATTTCCAGATGTTAAGAATTTTTCAACATTTAGTTTTTTCATTTTTAGCCATGTGAGTTATAAAATTTAAATATATGATATTTTCTAATCTTTACAAATTTTGATTATTATGATTTCTATTATAACTCCAGTTCTCAATGAAAGTCCACTCATAAAACCATTTATTGATCATCTTAACACATTATCTGGTGAGTTCGAACTCATTTTAGTTGATGGAGGAAGCACGGATAACACTGTAAATGAGATTAAAAAAAATAAACGTCTTTTCAAAAATAAGTTGAAATTTGTAACAACATCTCAAGGTCGCGGGAATCAAATGAATAAAGGTGCTACTATAGCGACAGGTGAAATATATTTATTTCTTCACATAGACTGTAAAATTGAAAAAGATGTGCTATCTGCAATTGAAAGGGAGATCAAAGAAAATAGAATCATTGGTGGAGGGATGATTCAGATGTTTACAGATTCTGATCGATTTTTAACAATCGCTAGTAATTTTGGAAATTTACGGAGTAAAATTACGCAAATTTTTTTTGGGGATTGTGGAATATTTATTAAAAAAGATGTCTTTGAAAAGATAGGCGGTTATGATGATATTGTTTTTTTGGAGGATGTAGAATTTTGTAGAAAAGCAAAAAAATATGGTAAATTAAAACAAATAGACTTTCAAATATATACATCTTCAAGACGTTATATTAGTATTGGTAAGTTAAAAATCACGATTATATTTACACTTGCATATTTCCTTAATTTGTTAAATTTTCGACCAGAATATTTAAAAAAATTTATCGTTAAAAAATAAGATATCAAATGTTAAAATAATGTATTTTAATAGAAAGATAATATTAAAATATAACATCACTATTGATACTATATTCATTATCTTTAAATCATAAAAAAGGTATTAGATTGAAACTCGATGATGTTATAAAATATGGAGGTTTTCATCCCGAATATTCTGAAGAAAGAAAGTATTTTGAGGAAGGGAAGCTCTATTCGATACAAATCGAATCAAATTTAGCTTGCCCTCAGGGATGTTTATATTGTTATGCATCATCTGAAAATATCCCTATGAAAGAGCTTCCAAAACAAGATATTATCTCAATAATTAATTCTGCAGCCAATATGAAGGTAAAAGCAATAGATTGGTTGGGAGGAGATCCACTTCTAAGAAAAGATTGGTATACTTTAATGAAATTTGTCATAAAAAAAGGTATGAGGAATAATATTTGGACGAGCGGAATACCATTAAAAAATAAGGCGGTGGCTCAAAAAGCCGTAGAAGTATCAGAAGGTGGATTCATATCTGTTCATCTTGATACATTGGATGAAAAGCTATATCATAAATTACACACAGGAAATTCAAAAACAAAAATTGCGGCGATTCTCAAAGGTATTGACAATGTCCAAGAACTCGGTAAAAAACCGGAACATATGATTAATTGTATTACATTTTCAAAAATACTTGCCAAGGATGTTGAAAATACTATTAAGTATTTTTTTGTAAAAAAAGGAATGAGAACCTGTCTAACTCAAATGTGTATGAGTGGTCTTGCTGAAAATCATCCCGAATGGATTCCAACTATTGATGAGATTCAATATGCATGTAATATTCGCGATAAATTAAACTATCCAAATTCAACAGTTTCGATGTCATCTATGGATGTGAACAAATTCTATTGTGGAGCAATGATATGTGTAACAATAGGTGGTGATGTTACTCCCTGTTCTGTAATTAGAAAAGGAGTTGGTAATATCCATAATGCATCACTTGAACAAATTATTGAGGATCACCGGAATGAATTGCTTCACCTTCGACTAAGAGATCAAAAAAATATGCCAGGACAATGTAGTACATGTGAAAATAATACAATTTGTTGGGGATGCAGGGCAACTGCATTTTATAGTTGTGGGGATGCTTGTGGTGTTGATCCAAATTGCTATAAAAATTTATAATGGGATTTAATATAAAAAAACTGGGGGTATTAAAGGTTGAATGAAATTCAGAAAATGAAAAAGTTAGATTTTACCATTGCAGATGTAAACGAAATCTACTCCGGTCCTGTTGGAATTCTATGGGAGATGCTAATGGGTGAACAAATTCATGTAGGGGGAGAAAATGAAACTAAAATTCTTGCTGAAAAGGCAGGGATAGACAAAGAGACCATATTGTTAGACGTTTGTAGTGCTCTAGGTGGAGCCGCCCGATACCTTGCAAGAACGATTGGATGTAAAGTGACTGGTTTAGATGCAACCCAAAAAATGATTGATGAAGCTATTAAGCGAACCCAAAAAGAGCCATTTTCCGATTTTATTGATTATAAATTAGGAAATGCACTTGATATGCCATTTAAATCAGAAACCTTTGATGTTGTATGGGGGCAAGATGCTTGGTGCTATGTGACAGATAAAGTAAGACTTATTAATGAAGCGTATAGAGTATTAAAACCAGAAGGACTTATCGCATTCACTGATTGGTTACAAACAAGTAATATGACAGAGAAAGATTGGATTGATTTAAACAGTTTTATGGCTTTTCCCTATATGGAAACTTTAAATGGCTATGAAGAAATTTTAACAAAGTCTGGTTTTAAGATTCTTGAAAAAGAGGATTTAAGTCCAGATTTTGCAAAGAATTGTCATCTGTATCAAACTATGCTCAGAGAAGAATTAAAAGGTAGCATCTTAAGCAATTACGGTCTTGAAATGTTTAATGCTGCAGATCAAGGCTTGGGCTTATGGGTTAATGCTGCAGATAAAGGAGAGGTAGGTCGAGGAAGAATAATTGCACGTAAATACAAATGAAATTAATAATTAGAAAAAAGGTTGAATTATTGTTATGATAGAGCAATTAAAAAATGATAAGATGCTGATTAGTTATTGTGGTATTTGTTGTTCGTTATGCCCAGGATTTCGAAGCGAAGAATGTCCAGGGTGTGAAGAATTATCTGATTGTAAGATTCATATATGCGCGGAAGAAAAAAATAACCGGTATTGTTTTTTGTGCGAAGAATTTCCATGTGATTTATTTGAGAAAGGTT
This sequence comes from uncultured Thermoplasmatales archaeon, assembly GCA_964347865.1. Taxonomy (GTDB): domain Archaea; phylum Thermoplasmatota; class E2; order DHVEG-1; family DHVEG-1; genus JAGLML01. Next base: position 66,285 of record CAYGAC010000085.1, on the reverse strand, counting down.
TTGATTGGGACCTTAATGAATATTCAAACCTAAAAGAATTTAATCCAGGAATTGTACGTTGGAAACCGTTCAGTAACACTTATATCAAACTATTTAAGATGATGAAAAAAAGCAAAAATAAATGACATATATCTGATAATTTTCATATGGTTGATTTAAGATGGACTATAAAAAAGATTCAGAGAAAGGAATCTTGTTTTTTGTAAAATTACCACTTCCCGGAAAGGTAAAACGTCGTTTGTCTTCGAAAACCAATGATAAATTTATTGTTGCTCTATATCAAAAATTTGTTGAAGATTTACTAAGGATGCTTGATGAGACGGATTATCCGGTTTTAATCTGTTATGAGCCTCCATCAGCTATAAAAAATTTTCAAGAGTGGTTGGGTAGTAAATATCAATATATTCCTCAGATTGGAAATGATCTAGGTGAACGTATTAAAAATGGTTTTATTAAAGGATTTAATTTAGGCTTTAATCACCTTATTGTAATTGGGAGTGATAGTCCAGATTTATCAAAGAATATTATCGAGGAAGCATTTCAAAATTTAAATGAATATGATGCGGTAATTGGTCCCTGTTTGGATGGAGGTTACTATTTAATTGGTTTTACAAATAATACTTTTTCACCTAAATTCTTTTCCGGGATTCATTGGAGTACATATACAGTTCTAAAAATGACATTAAAGTTGTTGGAGCAAGAAAATTTAGGTACCCATATTCTACCGATTTGGCGAGATGTAGATACGTGGGATGATTTAGAAGATCTCTACCAGAGAAATAAATGTACAGAATTCAATAAATCAGTAACTATGAAGATTTTAAGAAAATATTTTCAAAAAACTGAGAGGAAGTAATAAATGACAGGCCTTATCTCAGTAATTGTTCCAATTCATAAAATGGATAGCAAATTTTTAAACGTTCGTAAACAACTCCATGCAACGACCCCACCTATCGAGATTATTTATGTAGTTGATAAAGAGTTGAGTTTTGAGATTAATAACATTAAATCTAATGAACAAATTATTAAAACACAAAATCGAGGTCGGGGATTTATGCTCCAGGAGGGGATACATCATGCAAAAGGGGAAATTATCATGTTTCTACATGCTGATACCCTTTTACCACCTGGATGGGATAAGATAATTCGTCGTGAAATGCAAAATAAAAATATAATTGGAGGAGGATTTTCACTTACATTTGATGTAAATAACCTTTATCTTAAAATATTGGTCAAAATTGTTACTGTGATGTATCGAAAGACAAAGATACTATCTGGAGATCGTGCAATTTTTATTCGATTAAAACCACTGAAAAATAATCTCTCGATTCTCGAATTACCTATTATGGAAGATATTGAATTATCACGGTGGATGAAAAAACAGGGTGATGTAATCCTACTAAAAGAAACTGTTATTACAAGTGCTGATGCATTTATTCATCATGGATATCTTCGTCAAACCTGGCGTATTATCAAAAGCTCACTTTGGTATAAGTTAGGAGGTAAACCTCAAAAAATTTACAATTATTATTATCAAAAATGAGATTCAAAACTCAGTTTTATATCCATAATTGTTATCAACAGTATTAATTATATCAAATAATCAAACGGGAGGCCATAGCAAATGGTAAAAAAATTATCAAATTTTCATAACTCAGTTTCAATTGTTTTATGCGGCGAAGCAGGTCAAGGCATCCAAACAGTTGAGCGACTTTTTTCAAAAATCGTTGTAAAAGCTGGATTTCATATCTTCTCAACAAAGGAATATATGTCACGAGTTAGAGGAGGTAGCAATTCTACAGAAATCCGGATTTCTTCAGAACCAGTTATGGCTTATGTAGATAATATTGATATTTTAATTCCACTAAGTAAAGATGCAATATCCCATGTAAAAAAAAGAATTACCAGAAAAACTATCATAATTGGGAAGAAAAAGCATATACAAAATACACAATTTCCCAATACAATAGAAATATCATTTGAACAACTAGCTCAAAAAATCGGTAATATCGTCTATCAAAATACAATAGCAGTTAGTTTACTTGCAGCACTATGTAAGATTGAAAAACAACTTCTTTTTGAGTACATTAAAAACTATTTTTCTCAGAAAAAAAAAGAGATAATTAATAAGAATATCCAGGCTGCAGAAAAAGGCTATGAACTTGGAAATAATCTTGTAAAATCAAATCATATAGACCTTCAAATTAATCCTCGCAAAAATGTAAAAGATGAAATACTCATAAATGGAACAATAGCAATTGGACTTGGAGCAATCGCTGCGGGGTGTAATTTTATTGCTTCATATCCAATGTCTCCTTCTACAGGTGTGCTAACCTTTCTTTCTCAACATTCCAATGATTTTAACATAATTGCAGAACAAGCAGAGGATGAAATCGCAGCAATAAACATGACACTTGGTGCATGGTATGCTGGTGCTCGAGGAATGGTCACAACATCGGGAGGTGGTTATGCTTTGATGACTGAAGGTGTTAGTCTCTCTGGTATGCTGGAAAACCCTGTTGTAATCCATCTCGCTCAAAGACCAGCCCCTGCGACAGGCCTCCCAACCAGAACCGAACAGGCTGATTTAGAGCATGCTTTGTACTCAAGCCATGGCGAATTTCCAAAGATACTTTTTGCACCAGGAACAGTACAAGATGGTTTTTTTCTAACTCAAAAAGCATTCAACTTAGCTGATAAATATCAAGTTCCGGTATACATTCTCAGTGATCAATACTTTATTGATTCAAATTACAATATTAATCCAATTGAATTAAAATTTATTAAAAATCAGAATTATTTTGTTAAAACAAAGAAGAATTATAAAAGATATAAATTTATGAAGAATGGTATATCACCTAGAGGAATCCCAAGCTATGGTGATGGTTTTGTATGTGTTGATAGTGATGAACATGATGAGGAAGGTCGTATCACAGAAGACATGGATGTTCGAACGAAAATGGTTAATAAACGGCTTAGAAAATTAGAAGAAATAAAAAAAGAGATAGTACCACCTGAGTTAGCTGGAAATAATGACTACAAAACAATACTTATTGGATGGGGATCAACCTATCATATTATAAAAGAAGCACTATCAAGAATTTCAAGAAGAGATATTTCATTTCTTCATTTTAAACAGGTATATCCCCTTCATAAGGATACTTTTAACTATCTTAAAAGAGCTGAAAAAGCAATAATAATAGAAAATAATGCAACATCTCAATTTGGAAATTTAATCAAACTCCATACTGGTTATGAAATTAAAGATAAAATCCTGCAATACACTGGTCTTCCTTTTTCAGTTGAATCGATTGTAAAACAAGTTACAAAATTATTGGAGGTGAACTAGTAATGGATAAAAATCAGTATGACCTTGATCTAAAAGATATTGCATGGTGTCCTGGTTGTGGTAATTATGCAATTTTAGATGCTTTAAAACAAGCATTAGCTGAGCTTAATATCATACCAAAAGATTTAGTTGTTGTATCTGGAATTGGGCAGGCAGCAAAAATACCCCAATATTTTAAAACCAACTATTTTAACGGCCTTCATGGAAGATCACTCCCACCAGCAACTGCAATAAAAGCAGCAAATCCAGATCTAACTGTTATTGCTGAAAGCGGAGATGGTGATATGTATGGCGAAGGTGGGAATCATTTTATCCATGCGATAAGAAGAAATCCTGATATTACAACTATCATACATAATAATATGATCTATGGTCTTACAAAAGGTCAAGCTTCACCAACAAGCGAATTAGGTCTCAGAACTCCAGTTCAAATTAATGGAGTTAGTATGGAACCGTTCAATCCATTATCTATGGCGATTGCATTTGATACATCATTTGTAGCCCGAGCATTTGCTGGGGATATTAAAAAGACAAAAGAGATATTGAAAAAAGCAATTTCATACAAAGGTTATGCAATTGTAGATATTTTTCAACCATGTGTGTCCTTTAATAAAATTAATACCTATGATTGGTTTACAAACCATACCTATTATCTCGATAATTCTTATAGCCCGAGCAATCGAATAGAAGCTTTTAAAAAATCCATTGAAAAGGAGAAATTTCCGTTAGGCATTTTATATATTAATAAAAACAAATCAACCTTTGAACAAAATTTAACTGCTTATAAAGAAAATAAAAGCCCTCTATTTCGAAGAAAAGTATACATTGAAAAACTAAACCACCTTATTGAGTCATTGTAAAATCTATAATATTGAATAAAAATAAAAATAGAAGTTTACAAAGATGAATTTAATTAATCCATAGCAACAGAAGATAATTTTTTGATACGCTTTTCAGCACCTTTTATTTGTAATTTTTTAAGTGCATTAATTAGATTATTAATCCCAAATATTTTTACGGCATATTTATCCGCAAGATGTTCATCGTTGAATCCACGGAATGTCAGTGAGGAAAGAGCTAGTATGAATGATACAAATTTATTTGGACTATGATTTAAATGATACACTTCATGTGCTACAACGGCCATTATCTCATCATTCTCAAGTAGTTCAAGCAATCCAACCGTGAGATAGATCTTCTTCTTATATGTAAATGCTTTTATCTTCTGTGTATCAAGTAAATTTATATCGACTTTAAACCGTTGTTGGATCTTAGAAAGAAATGGGGGTAATCTAATAATATTTCTTTCAAGTTGCAGGTCAAGGTAATATTTTGCAACAACTATTAATAACGTTCCGATAAGGATTAATCCAAGATATATCCAAACCCAAGCAAACATATAACAATTCATGGAGAAAAGGTTGATTGAGATTATGATTGTTAATGTTGATTGACTTGCCAATAACGATTCATAATTTCGTTTATTAATAAATAGTAATAAAAAAAATGTTGTAATTACTATTAATCCGATTAAAGGGTATAACATCCCTGATTCTACAATACAACTAAGAAAGCATTCAACACCATTCATCATTAGCTTCCCCTTTTTCGATTTTTCCCAATGGTGTTAATTGTGGATGAACCGAAAGTATCAACAAGACAGTCAATTACCTTTTCACAAATTTTTGCACCTACTTTTTGCCTATTACCCGTTGGATGATAAATATATCTCATTCTAGGTCCAGTTTCATCTATTGTACGTTTAACAAATCCGGATTTTACTAATCTATCTAGTGTTCCGGCTACACATGCTAAGGACAAATCATTACATTGTTGTTGAATCTCGGGTGACGTCATCTTCTTTTTTTCCCAAAGTAATTCTAGAATTCGCGCTTCGTTTGGACTAAAAAATTTTGTTAATCCTTCTTTATAAAGACTTATTCGTTCTATCTTAACCATTATTTTACATATAGTGTAAACAAAGTATATAAATCTTATTGTATAACCATAGCTTTTATTTTACACCTACCGTAAAGTATTTATACAAAAGGAGACATATATATTTTACATCAATTGTAAAGAAAATGGGGAATTTGATCTGAAATAAATATTATTTTTATTTCTATAATCCTTTTCTCCTTTCCTCCTCACAGGATCAAAATTCCCCAATTTCTCCCTCAATGCCTGTTTAATTTTCTAATTTAATTATTTGTGAGGAAGTTATAAAAAATGATGTTCTCCTAATGTTCTACTCATATCATGCATAAAAATTTATTCTGTTTTTAATTTTCACATAATCTTATTAGAAATTTAGCATTTGAGTTAAACCATATTCCTACTATCAAAATTTTATGATATCAATGCAGCTTATCATTGGTTTACATTTATCGTAAACTATTTAAACCGGGAAATAATATTGTTTACAATAGGTGTAAACAATGTTCCTACGCTTATTGAGGAAATCACTATCAAAAAGAAAATCACGAATAGCTATAGCGGTTATATCAGTAATTATGGGAGCGGCGATAGCAACGGCATTACTTAGTGTTTCTTTAGATGTAAGTGAAAAAGTTGGTTATGAATTTAGAAAATATGGTGCAAATCTTTTAGTTGTTCCACATTCAGACACTATCGAAGTCGGTTTTCCAGGTGTTGATTTTGGATCTGTGACTGAACAGAGATATATCAATGAAAGTGATCTCTGGAAAATTAAAACAATTTATTGGAGAAAAAACGTATTAGGTTTTACACCAATTTTATATCAAGTAGTCAGTGCTGGTGATGGTCAAGATAAACAAAATGTAGTTCTTGCTGGAACGTATTTTAACAAAGATGTTGAGATCATTGACCCATATTCTTCAGATGACCCCTCCATTTTTAACACTGGAATTCAAAGAATCAGTCCTTGGTGGAAAGTTACAGGAGAGTGGATTGAAGATCAAAATGATACAACGAGTTGTATGGTAGGAATTAATGTAGCGGAAAAATTGAAACTTGAGATCGGTGATATCCTAACTATTAGCTATTATGAGAACTATGAAGAATTAACAAATAAAACATCTTACAATCTCACAGTAAAAGGAATTGTAGAAACAGATGGAAACGAGGATAACCAGATTTTTGTAAACCTAAAAGTTGCTCAAGAACTAACAGGTCGAACAGGGAAGTTACATATGATTCAAGTATCTGCGTTATGTAATGCATGTCCTGTGGATACATTTGCAGAAGAAATTGAAGAAAAAATAACCTATGCTGAAGCAAGGACCGTCAAACAACTTGTAAGTGCAGAAATGAACATTCTCGGTAAAATAGAAAACATGATGTTTCTCGTTACTATTGTCGCTTTGCTTGCTTCCGCTCTTGGAGTTATGACAACAATGACTACATCAGTTATTGAACGACAAAAAGAAATTGGTTTGATGAAGAGTGTAGGTGCTGAAAATAATAAAATCGTTTCGTTATTTTTATCAGAAGCATCAATAATAGGAATTATTGGAGGTTTCTTAGGTTATTTTATCGGTATCGTTCTTTCTCAATTTATTGGATTAAGCGTTTTTAATACAGCAATTTCACCAAGATTTGAGGTAATTCCAATAGCACTTGGAATATCCATCGGAGTTTCTCTTCTTGCAAGCATTCTCCCAGTGAGAAGAGCTGTTAAGGTTGAACCTGCAATTGTTCTAAGAGGTGAATAATCCTATGACTAAGGAAATAATTAGATTAAAAGAAATCACCAAAGTGTACGATAAAGATACCTACGCACTTGATACCCTTACTGTTTCTTTGAACAAAGGTGCTTGGACTTCAATAATGGGCCCTTCTGGCTCAGGAAAAACAACATTGTTAAATATTATTGGTTGCTTGGATTCTCCATCTAATGGATCCTTGTTTATAAATGGATCCGAAATCACGTCCCTGAATCAGAGACAGCTTACACAATTCAGAAGAGAGAATATCGGATTGATTTTCCAACAGTATCACTTGGTTCCTTATTTAACAGCTGTTGAGAATGTAATGATAGCACAATATTTTCACAGTCTTATAGAAGAAAGAGACGCAGTGGATGCATTAAAAAGGGTAGGATTAGGACATAGATTAGATCATATCCCTGCCCATTTATCTGGTGGTGAGCAACAGCGGGTGTGCATTGCAAGAGCGTTAATTAACGATCCTGAGATTTTATTGGCTGATGAACCTACAGGGAATCTTGATCAGAAAAATGGTGAGGTTGTTCTCAAACTCATTAATGAATTACACGCTGAGGGTCATACAATTATTTTGGTAACACATAATCCAGATATAGGAGAATTAGGCGATAGAATTATCAAACTTGTTGATGGAAAAATAAATTCAGATACTCTTGTCGATGGAGATAAATATAAAATTTTGAGAAAGGTGTAGAAATATGGAAATAAAAAAAATGAAAGTATGCCCTGTTTGTGGTTGTTCTCTAAAACCGGAGAACTATGAAAAACATTTACGTAGGGTTCATAAAAAGAAAATAGTAGATAAGAATAATGAAGAAGGAGAATATTATACATCTAGTAATAAGGTAAGAGGAGAATCAAAAAGAGCGAAACACAGGAAGATGGAACTTCAGCGGAGGAAAAGAAAAGCCAAATCAATATTGATTGTTTCAGTGATGCTTATAGTAGTATTGAGTATGATTATTTATATTGCAATGTCTATGAATGGAAATGAGAATATTCAAAAATCCGGGCCCAATGAAATAAATCAAAATTCTGAACCCGAACAAGAATCTCCAGATCAAAGCAAATCAGAGTATAGGATCTCATTATCAGAAATAGGTAATAGTCCAGAATTCTACTCTTATGATGTAAAAGGAGTGCAGGTTCGCTTTTTTGCAGTTAAGGATTCAGAAGGCGAGGTTCATGTTGCTTTTGATGCATGTGATATCTGTTATTACGAAAAAAAAGGATACAGAAAGAGTGGTAATAATATGCAATGTATTAATTGTGGTAACCAATATCTTATCGTAAGTTTGGGTACTGAAAATGTTGCTGGAGGCTGTTGGCCTAGCTATTTACCAATGAAGATTGAAGGAGAGGACGTCGTTATACAATACTCTGATTTAGAAGAGAAGAGATATATGTTTTAGATAATTTAATTAATGAATAGGGGAAATATGTCTAAAAGTAGCAAAATACAAATTGACGAAGATGAAAAAAAGTTATTAAAAATCTTGGAGAAAAACGCTGGAAAAAGTATAGAAAAAATTGCTAAGAAATGTGGTTTTTCTAGGCAAAAGGTGTGGAGAATTAAAAAAAGACTGGAAAAAAACAATACAATATGGGGATACAATGCAGTAGTTGATGATGAAAAACTAAATCTAAAACGTTATCTTTTATTAATAAAAAGAACGAATAAACCTGTGTCAGCAAAGGATTTGGATATTGGTGTAAATAGAGAACTTAAACATAATCTTGAGAAACTTGGAATTAATATCGAAGCAATTTTTTTATTCACGGCTCTTTTGATTGGTTTTTCAGTATTACCGCCAAAGATATCAGTCAGATAAAGAGATTTACCGAAGGTTTTGTCGGAATGTTTAACGGTTATATATCTGATATTCAAATACAAGAAGTAATTTTTCCAGTAGAAAAAAATAATTTTACCAATCCAAATCTTGATCATATTAAGGAATTTTTCGTATAAAAATAAATTTATGGAAATATCCATTTAATCCCCTTTTCAAAATCTGAATTATTTTTTAAGAGGAATCGTAATTATATCTCTTATGTCCATTGATGCATTATTATTGTTGTTATATGCAATTACTTTTAATTCATGTACATCATAATCTTCACAGGTAAGACACCATTGAAATGGTGATGATGTAATATTCTGAACTAACTTTTTATCAATGTAGAATTCTACGTTTCTTGTATTATTAGAAGCATCTAGCTTAATGCTTGTCCCTTTAATGATGATTGCTTCTCCTCTTTTTATAAAGAATTTTCTTAAGATCGATTTTTCCCATGTGTAGTCATTAAAATACATACGGTTCCCACGAGGCTGTTCTATGTGAATCTTTGGTACATCAGGTTGAAAATTCCCATACACACCATCCACGTATAGTATTCCTGTACCTCCATAGAATCCATAGAAAAAGGGACGATACGATTTATGAGCATTATAAGATACTCTAATCCAACCATCCTCTCCCCAGCTTGGTCCCCAACTGTTTTTAATTAACCAGCATTGCTGATCATCGTCATATCCAACGATAGTTATTACATGACCACCTTGAATTTTTCCCCAGAGATTCCTATATATACCACCTCTATACCACATAAAATCTGTTCGTACTATTGCACAAATCACAAGCGGACCATATTCAATTAATCCATGTTTTATAGCATCAACATCTACATCAATCCATCCCCAGTTTTCAATTTTAACAGTTCTATTTTCCCAACCTGGAAGCGTTTCATTACAGGGAGTATCCCATGTCCTGTGAGGATCAGGAAAACAACCTTCATCTGGTACTCCATAATCCTGTAAATATTGAGTGCAATTTAGTAATCTAACTCCCCATTTACATGTCCCTCCAGAACATAAAAAAAGATGCATCTCAGAAAGATCGCATCCAAAAGGATATCCTACCTTATATTGGACTATTGTTTCGAGGGAAGCAACTATAGCATATGCTTCACAACTTGGACAAGGTGCTTGATTTTTTATAGGTGTTGTAAAATCAACACCATCAATATCACGCCAACTAAAAGATTTGGGTAAACTTTTAACAGATTCTGTATCATCAGATTGAACTATCTGAGGACTAGCTAAAGAGAAAGAATTAATTATGATTATAAATCCGACAAATATGGTTAACGAAGTTAAAACGAATTTTTTTACCATTTATTGCAACACCTTTTAGTTATTAATATAAGCATTATTAGATATATATTTATAAATTCTTCTCATAAAACTTAAAACAAAGCTAAAAAAGAGGTTTATTGAATGTTACTTTTTTAAAGGACTTGATTATTTATTCTGAAGAATTAGAGGACGGAAAAGTATGTTTCAGGAAATTACATATTACCTTATTCTTGGTATCCCCTTTATTGTATATTTAGGGCTTATAACCATTTTAATGTTTATTTTTACAGCGTCTCTTGCAGTATTAAAAAGAAAAGGATATATCAAATTTTCAATAAATTGGCATTATCGCTTAGCTTATATTTCAATTATTTTAGCAATAATCCATGGTTTTTTAGGTATTGTAGCATATTTTTAAAGAATGTAATATTTATATAATCTTAGGTGATTATTAATTTCAAATTTTGGGGGATAAATAGAAATGCTACCAATTATCTTAAAAATTAGAAGGCTAACAATTACAATTTTAATTCTATCGTTAATAGTATCTATATTCACATCAAATGTATACGCACATTCACCTTCTAGTATGAATCTAACCTATGATGTTGAAACTCAAGATTTAGAGGTTGAGATAACACATCAGGTTTCCGATCCAAATTCTCATTATATTTTTAATATTGTAATTAAAAAAAATGAAATATCCTATAATTCCTATAATTACACTAACCAACCAAGTACAAGTAAATTCGCCTATAATTACGATGTTGATGCACAAGAAGATGATATAATTGAGGTTACTGCTTATTGTAACCAAGGTGGTCAAATATCAAAACAACTAACAGTTACAACGGGCGAGACCGAATCTGGTGATTCATCAACACCTGGATTTGAACTATCTCTAATGATAATTGGAATGATCTTATTTTTTACATGGAAACGAAGAGAAAAAAATTAGATTTTATCATCTAACATAACAACATTTAAAATTCAATTTTTACAGGATGAAGAATGGTATTAAATATTAGATGAAATATATATTATATAACAGAGAAATAAAATGAAGAAAATATTGCTCTTTGGAACTGCTGCAATTATTCTACTATTAGTTTTGCCTATTTATGCGCTAGAGTTTAATAATGTACCACCACCAGATGAACCAGGGCCTTTTCATATCGGGAAATATAAGGTATCTTACCACGTAAAATCCTATGGCCGTTTTTTTGCAACCATTCGTTATCCAGCAAAACGTAACGGATGGTTCGCGCCAAAAGATACATCAGAAGCACCCTATCCTGGGATAATTGTCGCAAATGGTTTTGGTGGATCGGAATGGAATATAAAATGGATTCCAAAACATCTTACCTCTCATGGTTATATTACGATATGTTTTACCCCGCCTCATAAGCTCTTACCAAGTACAACACAATGGGCATATGGTTTTCATGGAGGTATTGAAAAGTTGAAAGCACATAACAACATACGTTTTTCACCTATATACGATATTTTAGATATTGATACTTTTGGAGCTATTGGCCTTTCAATGGGTGGTGGTGGATGTATAGAAGCAACAGGTGCAAATAATTCAGAAATTGATGCTGCTGTTCCCCTTGCACCTGCTCCCAGTAATTCAGCCAAGAAAGCAGCAAAAAATATTGCAGTTCCAACTCAACTTCAAGTTGGAAATAGTGATGGTATGGTTCTTCCTGAATATGTTTTACCTTTTTACACTGACCTTATCTCAAATACCTCAGTAAAAGAGTATTTAGCTATTACTGGGGGAAATCATATCGGATATATCGATGAGCTCTTTGCTCGGTTAGCCGAATTGATAGGTATAGATAATACACGAGGTATTGAATTTAAAGAACAGAGGCGAATTTCTAGTAAATATTTCACCGCATGGTTTCAGTATCATTTGAAAGGTGTTGACGAATATTTCACCTATATATTTGGTCAAGAAGCACAAAATGATTTAGATGCAGGTATCCTTACCGATTTAAGATATAACATACCTTAAGTAAATTTTGTATTTATCAATTGATAATCAATTTTGCAGTTATTGTAGATAAAATTATTAGATTGCATGATTTCAAATATTTCTAGTAATCTTATTTCAGGTGAGCTTAATCCTTTTGCCTTTTGAAATAAAAGATACTCTATCATTGAAAAAACAAATCCGTCAATGATATTTGAAAATGCCTTGTTGATAAACATAATGATTCCAATATTGTCAGATTTTCGATATGCCATTTTTGTTGATACACCATACAATCCACCAGTATGCCCGATTTTTAAACCCTTTGATGTTTCCCAAATTTGGAAACCTAGACCATATTGGAAATCATAGGTATCACTTTCATATTGAATAGTATGCATGTCTTCTACACTTTGGGAGGTAAGAATCTGAGTACCGTTGTACACTCCACTATTCATGTGAGCAAGTAAAAAGCGTGAAAGATCTTTAACAGAGGTTCTCAACCCACCAGCTGGATAGTCAAGTGTTTGGTAGTGTATAAATGGATAATATTCTTTTGCATACCTATACGGTACAGCAACTCTGGAAATATTCAGATTTGGTAACAGGAAGCTTGTATCATCCATATCCAATGGTTCAAATATATTTGTCCTGCAATATTCCTCTAAAGTTTGACCAGTAAATGTTTCAACAAGATGTCCAAGCACTGAAAATCCTACATTAGCATAGAACATTTTATCACCGGGATGAAAATCTGTCCAATACTGAGGTTTATAATGAATGCCACCTGGCACTAAGAGCTCTTTGAGATAAGGATAAGGATAACCACCAATTTTAATATCTCCAGGCACTGCTCTCGTAAATGATGTTGGGAGATCAGTAGCGAGGCTTGATTGATGAGCAAGAAGCATCCTAAAAGTTATATTAGCAAGAGGATAATTGGGATTTCTTATTGTGAAATTTAAATAATCATTTACATCATCATCCAAATCAAAATATCCCTGCTCATAAAGTTGCATAATGGCTGTAGCTGTAAATGTTTTTGAAATTGATGCAACGAGGTAGATTGTATCATCATTTGCTTCCTTATTATTCTCTCTATCAAAAAGCCCATAGCCTTTTGACCAAAGAAGTTCATTGGTTTTAACAATTGCAACTGAAATAGCTGACACATGTGCTAGTGATATCAGCGATTCAATGAGATTATCAAATGCAGTATTTTCTCCTAGAGAATTATCTAAAAGAAAAGGTTTTAGTGTTGATGCACAGTTTGATGGAGCACTTACACTTAATAGTATGAACATAACACCTAATACTATACTTTTTGTTATGAATGCTTTATTCATGGATTTTTCCCCTTAAACTAATATAAAACGGTGGTATATAATATTATCTTGGTATCCAACTTACTTTTTATAAAAAATATTTTAACATGGATAAAATCATGACAATTATAAATCCAATTAGCATATATATTATAATAGGTCGTGTAATATTTCTCCCTGTTGATCCATCATAGGTTTTACCACATTTTTTACATCTAACTTGATGAACTAAAGCAGGACATATTATTCCTCCCCACCATGAATATTCAACTTTATGGATTTCAGAACTTCCACATCGTGGACATACTTCATATTTATAATGTAATGGAACTTCAATTCTTTTTAAAAGTATTTTTAATGAAACAAGCAGAACACTACTTAGTAGTATAATTATTGATAGGATTAGTATAAACAGAGTTGTAATTGTCTCCTTTTGGATTCTTGTATCTGGATGTTGTTCTAGAACCATAAAATTAAAAAAATATACAAATATCAAAATACCAATAATCGATACAATAATAAGTAAATATAAACCTGATTTGTTATACGGGATTTTTACTGTTTCTCCTTTTATTTTGGAAGTTCTTTTTTGTAAATCATGAAGATATTTTTGTTGAGTTAAAATTTCTTTTTTCAAAGCATAACTACTACTGATAACAATGATCATTAGAATAAAAATAACACTAAAAACAATGAGCTGAAAAAGAGCAAAATTTTCATTGGGATATTTCTGCTGAATAAAGGAGACGCCTATATAAAAACCTACAAATATAACAATACCTACGATAGCATGGTAAATTAAAAGAATCTTAGCATCTCGCTCAATATACATTTACACTTATGTAATCATTATTTGTTATTAAAATATCTGTCAATACTAGAGTGTTAATTATGATATATTAATCCATATTATTAGTATAAATTATAATATTGTACAACTTTTTTAGAAAAACTTTTATATTCACATTCGTACTATAAAAACGGGGAATAGTGAATATGAAGAAAGTAATAGTCATATTTTGTATGAATATTTTAATAATCTCAATTTTTTTAGGTAATATTGTAACTGGTAATAATTCGATTGAGTTTTTCTCTTCTCAAATAGGTAATGAAAATGTAATTATTGTCCCGATATCAAGTCCATCAATCAATATAAAATCTAATGATATTAATGAAATTCACCAGATATTCAATACAGTTAGTTCAGATGATTTTAAACTTCATAATAAATATGAAAATTCTAAGGTTAAAAGCCTTCATCAATCGCGTGAGACCTACGACTTTGTCATTATTACAACTGAAGAACTTTCTGATGCAATCACTTCTTCTGATTTTATTGATTGGAAGACCAGAATAGGTTACAGCGTGAAAATCGTATTAAAAACTGATACTGAAATCACAAGTCAATCTGGAAAGGATTTATCGGAGAGAATAAGAAATTTCTTACGTGAGTATAATAGTATTTGGGGAATTCAATATGTGTTAATTGTGGGTGATTATCAGACGATTCCCATGAGATATTGTTATCCTGATCCAACAAATCATTATAATGGCTCTGGAAGTCCTGGAACTGGTGGTGAAATCCCAACTGATTATTATTACGCAGATTTAACAGCTTCTGATGCAGATTCTTGGGATAGCGATGGTGATGGATATTATGGAGAGTACGGACATGACAATCCTGATTTTGAAGCAGAGGTTTACGTGGGTAGACTTCCAACGAGTATTTCATCACGAATCACGTACGCACTGGATAAAACAGTCATATTTGAAAAAAACACGGGTATTTGGAAAGATACAGTTTTACATGCTGGAGCTTTCTACTATTTTACTAATGAAGATAACAGTGGAAATCCTGCGATGGATGCAGCACGGGCCTTAAATATAATTGAACAGGATCTTATGGGAGGATTGACAATAACTCATTTCAGTGAACAAGAAGGTTTAGAAAAATCAGCATATAACTGGTCAGCATTAAACCAAAATGCTTTTATCGGTGCGTGGCGCGATGGTACTTTTGGGATTGTAAATTGGGGATCTCATGCATATATGAATAGAGCTGCACGAAAGGTATGGGATTGGGATGATGGCGATGGTGTTCCTGAATCGCATGAGATTATATGGCCAGATTTTATTACTGATCATTCAAATCTAGATGATGATTATCCTTCTATTGTTTTTGCTGTGGGATGTCTAATAGGCACTCCAGAAAAAAATGCATATGGTAATCTTGGTATTGATTTAGTGACAAAACCTGATTATGGTTCAGCGGTAACAATTATTAGCTCCACACGAACTCCGTATGGTGCGTTAAATTGGATGCCAGAATCAGGAGGAGCTGAATCAATTTCTTATGAGTTCAATCGTTTTATGATAAATGATTCTAAACCAGTAGGTGAGGCTTTATACAATTCGAAATATTATTGTACGGAAAATTATGGTTGGAATCTCTGGTATGAATACAATAATCTGTATATCTTCAACCTCTATGGTGATCCTTCACTAGTTCGTGAAGGAATATATGTTTCACCTCATCCAGATTTAGAATGCGAAGGGTCATTAAGTTGGTCGAAAGTTTCTCCTAGAGCTACAATTACAGGAAGTTTCACTGTTAAAAATATAGGAGATTCTAAATCACTTCTCAATTGGACGATTGAATCATATCCATCATGGGGATTATGGACTCTTACACCATTGAATGGACAAAATTTAACCCCAGAAGATGGGCCAGTAACAGTTCATGTTGAAGTTACTGCACCGGAGGATAAGAACTCAAAGTTTGAAGGAGAAATAAAAGTAGTAAATTCCAATGATAGTACCGATTTTGATATTATACGCGTGTATCTTAAAACACCTAAAAATAAAGCATTTAACATTAATCCATTCATAAGATGTCTAGAGAGATATCAACATTTATTTCCAATTTTAAGATATTTGCTTAGATTATAAAACTATAATCTTATTTTTTAATAACCTAAAATTACCACTATATATTATATTTTTTATCAGAAGAATCTGTTACAAAGTTTAAAATAGTTCAACATACAAATATAATTATTGAGAGTGGGGGATTCTTATCTAAAATAAAAACAAAAAAGAAGAGCTCACCTAAATTAGGTGTTAGTTCCTCTAATCCTCACTCTCATTTTTTATCTTTTTAGTTGATACAAAACTACCTTTTAAATTTACTATTAGGGATAATCGATTCTGTTTTGAAATATTCATACTATTTCCACATTCATCTTTAATGATTATCTCAGAATCGTAAAATTCAAGGTGTATTGGAAATCCATCTATCTCCCAACTTTTCACATCCCTTACAGTTTTATTTGTCATGTATATATCTATTTATATTTTTAGTAAAATAGCTAATGATATTATTTGTATCAAAATATCAGAATTTTGATTCATTATGAACCAATATTATTTTAAATGATTAACTATTGTGAAGTAGAAGATTTGGAGGAAGAAATATGGGCACTCATACCAGTTGGATTGAACATAATGGAAAAGAAATTCTCTATGTTGATTATTCTGGGCTTTACGATGAAGAACTTACAAATGCAACTCTTGAAGTAAATGATTTTCTTAAACAATTAGGAAAATATGAAATCATTATTTTAGTAGATGTTAGAAACAGTATTGCTAATGAAAAGTGGACTGTTGATGCATTGAAAAAAAATGCAGCAATAGCCAAACAATTCACGAAAAAAACAGCCGTTATTGGAGTTACTAAAACACAGGAAGTGATACTAACCGTTGTGAATATGTTTTCTGGATTGGGAGTAAAACCATTTAATAATATCGAAGAAGCAAAAGATTGGCTTATTGAATAACTATCTCTTGATGATTATTAAAATTTTAACGTAGTAATATTTATTTTTAAATACAATATCGATGATTTTAAATATTATTCTCAATATCATATTATGTAAGGGGATATTATTCAATGAAAAACAAAAGTAAAAATAAATTTATCACGGTGTTAACACTTTTTATTGTACTGTTATTACTAACACCAGTTTTAATAGATGCCAGATATGTAAATACTATAACAAAACAAGAGGATTTTACAGTAAAACATATCTTGACCTTTTCTGAAGATGAATTCTATTTTGACGAATCTATGGGGTACGACATAATAAGATATAATGATAATGGGCAACTTTGTGAAATTGGAAAACCGATGGTACCTATAAAGAATGTAATGATTGCATTACCGCTAGGAATGAAAGCAACAAACATAAAAATTATCAATTTAAAAGAAAAAACAATTCCAGGTAAATATACAATATATCCCGCTCAATCACCTCAAACATTAGATACTTCTATTCAAAAACAACAATCTTTTTCAATAGATACAAACGTCTATCGATCAAGTAAAATATTTCCCTCTAAATGGGTAGAATTGACAAGGCAAACAGATCTCGCAGGACAAGCAATTGCATCAATTACAATCTTTCCAATCCATTACAATCCAAGTTTAAAAACTATAAAACTTCTTACCTCAATCGAATTTGAAATCGAAGGTTATAGTGGATATGTTTGTAATGATTATTTACCAAGCGTTATCTCAAAAAATGCTAGAGAAATGTATCAGAATATGGCTGAAGAGATGGTATTAAATCCCGAGGATGTAGAATTACATACTAACTACAATCATCAGAAGGTTGGTGTTGATCCTGGTGACTTCGATTATGTCATCATAACCAATAAAAGCTGGGTGAATGACTTTCAGCAACTGGCTCATTGGAAAACAAAAAAAGGTATCCCTGCAACTATTGTATCGACAGATTGGATTTATAATAATGGTAACTATAGCGGTTCTGATAAAGAAAAAATAAGAGAATTTATTGAAGATGCTCATACCACCTGGGGATCAATCTTTTTCTTACTTGGAGGAGATACCGATACTATACCCTACCACATCGCGAATTATAAAAATGATAACATTCCGACCGATACGTATTATTCTGATTATGATGATGATTGGACTTGTGAGGTCCATGTTGGCCGTGCATCAGTTAATTCAAATGGCACAAGTGCAGGTGGAATTTCTAACTTTATAAATAAAACTTTGACCTATGAGAAAAATCCATCAGTAAGTAACTATGCAAAAAATATCTCTTTATTTGGATTTGATTTGGATTCTGTAACAGATGGAGAAGATTGTAAAATAGATATCGACGATCTTTACATTCCTTCAAATTGGTCAGTTACTAAAGTTTATGACAGTCACACTGGAAACCATGAAGATGCTGTTGACACAGCTGTTAATGATGGACAGAACCTGATTAATCATATTGATCATAGCAATCAAGATTATATGGGAACCGGATATACAAACCACAGATGGGGATTGAATAATTCAGAAGTAGATGCATTTTCTAATGGAAACAAACAAAGTATTTGGTATTCGATAGGATGTTGGGCCTGTGCTTACGATTATGATAACTGCATAGCAGAACACTTTGTTAAAGATACAGATGGAGGCGGTGTAGCATTTGTTGGCAATTCACGATATGGCTGGTACTACATAGGTTATGATGATTTTGCTTCATTACGATACGATCGTTATTTCTTTAGATCGCTTTTTGATCAGAACCATTACAAACTTGGTATTCTTTTTTCAGATCATAAAATGGATGCGTATAACAGCATGACTCAGGATGAACTGAATAAATATATCTTCACTGAAATCAATCTTCTTGGAGATCCTGAGATGCCCATTTTGAAAGAAAATCCTTCAAGCTTTGACGTTACTCATCCTGATAATATTACAATCAACACATCATCTATAACTGTACATGTCGAAACTACAGGTGGAGATAATATTAACAATTCATATGTTTGTCTTTGGAAAGGAGACGAAGCATATCTAACTGGTTATACAGATAGCTCGGGGAATGTTACATTTTATCCTTCTCTAAATACAACTGGTACAATGTATGTTACAACAACCAAACAAAATTACCTTCCTTATGAAGGTGAAATAGAGGTATTACTTGATAATTATCCACCCAATGCACCAAGTAATCCAAGCCCAGCTAATGGTTCGACTGGAGTTTCTATAAACACTAATCTATCATGGACTGGTGGAGATCCAGATGGTGACCCTGTGACCTATGATGTTTACTTCGGTGATAACAGTCCACCACCAAAGATTGTGGCTAATCAGACTAGTACTAACTATGATCCTGGAACAATGAATTATAACACAACTTACTTCTGGAAAATAATTACTTGGGATAACCACAGTGCGTTCAACGAAAGTCCAATCTGGTATTTTATTACTGAAAAAGAAACAAATCAACCTCCGTATACACCTAGTAATCCAATACCATGGAACGAATCAACTGAAATACCAATAAACATCAATCTATCATGGACTGGTGGGGATCCAGATGGTGATCCTGTAACCTATGATATCTACTTTGGTGATAGCAGTCCACCACCAAAGATTGTGACTAATCAATCTAATACACTTTATGATATTCCATATAACTTGAATTGGAGTACTGTCTACTTTTGGAAAATTGTTGCATGGGATACTCAAGGGGCCTCTGCAGAGGGCCCTATGTGGATGTTTACGACAGAAGATAATGGCAATCAGCCACCACTTAACCCTACTATATCTGGCCCTTCATCGGGTAAAACTGGTACCTCTTACAAATATATCTTTGTCTCATTTGATATAGATCAAGACGATGTCTATTTCTACATCAACTGGGGAGATGGTCAAAAAGAGGAATGGGACGGTCCATATTCATCTGAAGAAGAAGCAATTATTAATCATACATGGACTTCTTCAGGTACCTTTACCATTCGTGCAAAAGCAAAAGATACATATGGGGAAGAAAGTAACTGGAGCACTTTTGAAGTGACTATGCCGAAAAACAAACCATTCAATTTCAACTTAAGATTGCTAAATTGGATAATCGAGCGCTTTCCAAATTCATTTCCGATAATAAGGTATGTATTAAAGATAAATTAGATTAGATATTTGTTATTTATAATTTCAATAATTATAACCTTAAACAAATATTCTTTTGGTTGTTTTTATCGTAATTACCTAAAGTAATACAAAATTACAAGAACATCCAAAATAAGAAATAACAAAAGGGGGAAAGGGAGGAGGAAAGAAAATGAAAAGATCCCCTAAAATAATTACCCCAATTGTTAGTTATAATATAGGATTAGGGATATATAAATTTTATCATTAACACAACACTTGTAACGAATTCTATATATATACTTAATTATTTTTTAGGGATTATTGTTACAAAAGTATCATTACTGTATAAAATTTTGATAAAATTTAAAAACAATAATATAATATACAAGATGAAAAGAGTTGAATTATTATGCCAAAAAGCAGCAAAAAACAAATCGACGAAGATGAAAAAAAGTTATTAAAAACCCTTCAGAAAAACGCTGGCGATAGTATTGAGCAAATTGCAAAAAGATGTGGTTTTTCAAGACAAAAGGTGTGGAGAATTAAAAAAAGGCTGGAAAACAACAAAACAATTTGGGGTCATAATGCAATTATTGACTATGAAAAGGTAGGTTTAAAAAAATATCTTATTCTTTTAAAAAGAACTAATCTACCAATTGCTCCAGAAAAACTACAAATGACAATCAAAGGCGATGCAGAGAAAGAATTAAGTAAAATGGGAATCGAGATTGATTTTAACTTTCTTTTACACGGTGAATATGATTTAGCAATGTGTATTACAGCGCTTGGTGTCCGGGAAATAATGATGTTTACTAATTTTCTTACTAAACTTTTTGGAAAGTATATTTCGGAAAGTAAAATATTAGATGTTATTTTTCCTCTTCAATATGGTGGAATTAAAAATCCAAATATAAAACAGCTTAAAGAATTCTTCTTATAAGAATTATTTTTTTAATACAATTATCATACCAACTGTTTTTATATTGTTGTTCATTTTGCATTTTCCGTATTAAATAATTCAAATTTTACAATTTTTTATAGAAGGTATTATTTAAATATAATACTTTATATAAGAATATATGAAGCGGGGAAATTATGAAAATAAAAAATCTTCTCAAAAAAGGTTTGACAATTACTTTTTTCTTTCAATTGATTAGTATTAGTTTTATCACAACCACTGGAAATATCACGCTTGAGACATCTCCGTCTATAGATAATGAAACATCACTGAAAGAGTTTATTATCCCTAAACAGGTAATAAGTATATCACCACCTGTCATTAATCTTCCTTTTGATAAAGAGGTTTTTAGAGCTGGAGATATTATTGAGATAAACGGAACCGCATCAGATCCAGATTTTCAAAATTATGAAATGAAGTGGGGAGTAGGGGAAAACCCAACTGAGTGGTTTACGGATGGTATAACTCTAATCAACAATGGTACAATTGAAATCATAAATGGAACATTGGGTTATTGGAATACAAGTACCATAACAGAAGCTGATTATTATTCAATAAATTTAACAATTAATTATGGTAGTAGTAGTCAAAAATTTGTATGTGTGGTTATTTATCTTGATCCAACCCTACATATTAACTTTCCTTTTGGTTGGCCATATGAGATCCAAGGAACGCCAATAACGATTTGGAGTCCGATAGCCCTTTCTGATATCAATAAAGATGGATATCAAGAGATTGGTTTCGGAACAATATCTACAGAAGCTCCCGGAGATAACAATTATGATTATATAATAGATCATTTGGGTAATATATTGCATGGATGGCCTAAACAGATGTATGGTATTCAAGGTGCATCGTTAACATTTTCAGATATTGATGGTTCATCAGGAAATGAAGAAGTGATTGGAGGTATGTGGGGAGATAAAGTTTACGTGTGGTATGATAATGGAACTGTTATGGATGGTTGGCCTCAAAACATATATGTTTCTCGATCATCAGCAACTGTAATCGATATCGATTTAGATGATGATTTGGAAATAATTCTACCTACAACTGATGGCGGTGGATTGGTGTATGCATGGCATCATGATGGAACATTGGTGGATGGTTGGCCAGTTTATATAGGGAGTCCAGTGAGAAGGGGAGCATCGAGTGGAGATATTGATCAAGATGGATTTCCAGAAATTATGTTTGGTGGTCAAGACGGATATCTATATGCATTAAATCATGATGGAACTTCTGTTGATGGTTGGCCGCAACTCGCTCATGATTGGATTAAGTGTTCTCCAGTCATAGCAGATATTGATTGCGATGGTGATTTAGAGATAATAGTCAGTTCTGGTTTTAGTCAGGACAGAATGATTTTTGCATGGCATCAAGATGGAACATTAGTAGATGGTTGGCCTCAGCAAAATGGATTGCCATTTGTTCAGCCTTCAGTAGGGGATATTGATAATGATGGAGATTTAGAAATCTTAGCCGGTGGCTCAATCTCAGGAAAACCATTTGCTAGATTCTATGTCTGGCATCATGATGGAACACAGGCAGATGGTTGGCCGAAAATATTTCCCTGGGATGAGACCCAAAAAGTTAATTATATATATGCTCAACCTGTCATTGGTGATATAGATGGAGATGGTGATACAGAAATAGTTGTTGGTTCTTATTATGATAAATTATACGCCTGGCATCATAACGGAACGAATGTAACAGGTTGGCCAAAAATAGTAGGTGGTTCAATAGATTCAACTGCTGCGATTGGGGATATTGATGATGATAGCAAGGTAGAGATTGTTGTTGCTGGTGGTGATGGAAAAGTGTATGTTTGGGATATGGATGGAGAGTATAATTCCTCAAATATGGAGTGGTCGATGTTTCAACATGATTCACAACATACAGGATGCTACAATTCAAGAATTGGAGGAAATCAACCACCAATTGCACCAACTATTGATGGTCAAATAATAGGAAAAACTGGTAAGGAATATGAATATACGATAATTGGTACAGATTCTGAGGACGACGAGTTATATGTCATAATTAATTGGGGAGATAATACAAGTAGTGAATTGTTGGGACCTTTCTCAGGAAATTATACTATTAAAAAGAAGCATGCGTGGGATAAGAAAGGAAATTATATTATTAAAGCAAGAGCAAAAGATCAACTTGGTTGGGGTCCATGGGGAACATTGGAAGTAACTATACCGAAAAACAAATCATTCATTGTAATCCAATTATTTCAAAATTTCTTGGAAAATCATCCACAGATGTTTCCGATATTAAGACAACTATTTTGTTCGTAAATTTATAAAAAAAATTATAATAATATGAAATTAATAAAACATTACTACCTAAATCAAGATTAAGGATGAAAAATTGAAAAAACTTAGTGATGAAGAAATTGAACAATATTATAAGGTATATGTTTATCAAGAATTACCCTATCCCCTAGGTACAAAAAACGAAAATAAATTTCAAAATAAACAAGCCCTACCTTCTAGCTGAATAAAATTTACTACAATACTAAATGGTATGCATTACCAGATTCTTATAATATGAATTTACCGATGGGGAGGCTTATTTTACCGAATTATTGATCACGTTATAAGTAATTTGCATATTTATTATATATACTATATAAAAAATATATAGAAAAAGTGGAAATAGGATTAATTTATTGGTGCGTAGATTTCAGTAAGCGCCTCTTCAATACCAACTTCTCTTGGATCATTTAAATATACTTCACGTACTGGTCCAGTAATTGTTTTTCCATTCTGCTCAATCCAAGTATATAATTTTTCATATGTTGGAGCACACGCTTCATAGGGACCTTTGTGAATGATTTTTGCCATAGTCCCACCTGGTAGGTAGGTCATAACATTTAATGTCTTGCGATTCTTCAATTTCATATTGGATTGGGAAAGCAATTTCAATATCTGCAGTCCCCTCCTTATCTGCTTTCATTACATCTTCAACAGTTCTTTCATGGCAGATAAATATGGGGGGGCCAGAAAACTGTGCTCCATGAGATGCAGCATATTCATATACTTTCGGGAGCAATTGAGCAATGAGTTCATATTTTCCTTTCTTTCGCATTCCTACAACCTTTTGGGTTTCCACTTCTACAACTATTATTTCATCCATAATATCAATCCTTTCAAACCTGGGAGATAGATATTCTTACATAAAGTTTAGGTATGGAGTGTACTGAAACTATTTTATCTACCTCCAATTTAATTTTTTAATTAATTTATGGTCTTCTTGGACAAGGTGGTAATGTGATTTGATCTTTGAATGCAGGATTTTTCACTTCAACGCATTCTGTTGGGTCGCAACATGTGTGACAAACTCGTTTAAATGATTTATACTCGATAAATTTAATATCAGGTGAATAAAATTCTTTTTTTACAGGTTCCTTTTTTAATAGATCTGTACTTAAATATTTTTTATTATCATCTGGAAATATGGTTACAATAACTGCACCTTTATTCATTTTATTTTGAATTTTTATCGCACCAATAAAATTGGCACCAGATGATATTCCGACACCAAGCCCAAGATCTGTTGCAAGTTTTTGTGCCATGATTATTGCATCACCATCATCAACACTTATGATTTCATCAAGTCCTTCTAGTTTAAGAATTGGTGGTATGAATTCATCGGATATACCTTGAATTCTATGTTTTCCAACTTTATGTCCTGTTGAAAGTGTTGGAGAATTTGCAGGTTCAAGTGGATGTAATTTAATTTTTGGATTTTTTTCCTTTAGAAACCGTCCCGCACCCATGATTGTCCCTCCAGTTCCCACTCCAGCAATAAATGCATCAGGAATCATAGATCTATAATAAAGCTGCCACCATATTTCTGGACCAGTGGTTAAATAATGCGCTTCAATGTTATCTATATTTGAGAATTGTCGTGGAAGAAAAGTATTCATTTTTGATTCCGCGAATTTTTCTGCTTTTTTTATACTACCAATAAATCCCCTCTCCTCTTTACTTACCAGTACTATTTTTGCTCCTAACCCTTTTATTAGATTTATTCTTTCGCTGCTCATCCAATCAGGCATAAAAATAATGACAGGATGACCTAGCGCTCTGCCTATCGCTGAAAATGAAATTCCTGTGTTTCCGCTTGTTGCTTCAATTATACTATAACCTGGCTTTAGCACTCTTCTATTATAACCTTGTTCAATTATATGAAAAGCCATTCTATCTTTGATACTACCAGTCATATTCAGATGTTCAGCTTTTGCATAAATAATTCTCTTTTCATTCTTGTAAGTGAATTTTATTTCAAGAAGTGGTGTATTTCCGATAAGGCTTTTCAAACCGTGAATTTTATTTGAAGTCGTCAAAATAGCTGCTCCCCTGATGTTTTTTATAAATACTTCAATTAAATTTATATTTTTCTTTTTTCAGTATCATAACATTTTGGTTCTATTAAATCGAATTACTTAATTATAACAAGCTTTTAAAATATTCTTTGTTTATCTTATCGAGGTTTTAATTATGTCTAGCATTTTTCCAAATCCGATAATAAATCTTCCAGAGGCTGATATTCCTTTGAAAGGTGCGAAAGCTTATCTTCTTCAAGGAGAAAACGCCCAAATCATTTTCATGGAATTTGAAAAAGATGCAGAAATTCCTGAACACATTCATGAAAGTCAATGGGAAATCGTGCTTGATGGAAAAGTAGATTATTATGAAAATAACGTTAAGCATACATACAAAAAAGGTGATAGATTTTATATTTCAAAAGGTACCAAACATTCTGCTAAAGTTTATGCTGGGTATGCATCGATTGCATTTTTTAATCAAAAAGATCGATACAGGAGGAAATAATTATAGAGTATAGGGATTAATCACCTTGGGGTCTAAAGAACCAGTCAAATGATAGGCGCTTCTTTTTTCGTTTTAATTTTTTCTCATCCTCAAAAGCACTTTTCATTTCATCTTTATATCTTTGATCTCTACTTGTTTTATGCTTTTTAATATTATTAATCTTTGACTTAGGTTGTCTCTAATTTCTATAAATCATAATTGATTATATTAACGACTTCTTATTTTTAAAGTTTTCATTTTTACACTTTGGTAAATTAACACGTTACTTTTTTATAGGATAGAAAAAAAGTTTATTTGTTTAAGGTATGGTGAGAGAGGAAAATGACGCATATATGCCCATCTTGCGGATGTGAAAATGAAGCAGATAATTTTTGGTGTAAGAACTGTAACACAAAGCTTTGTATAGATATAACTCCTAAACAGGTATCTCAGGAAGATACAGAAGAGCAGGAAAATATATCATTAAATCAACCTACACATAAACAAGATATAATGCTAAAAATCAGCAAAGAAGAACTTGAAGCTTTAAAAACTTCACATTACAGGTCAAGTAGATACTTTAAAATATTTGGGGGAGCAACTATCGTTGCAATAATTCTGATGGCAGCTGTCATACTACCAGGTTTTTTATTTTTGGATGGAGTATCTGCAGCAGAAATAAAATCATGGGCATTAAATACCTATCCACAGGTTTCATCATATTCATTCTCTATTAATATGAAAATGACAACTTCAACATCAGGAATAAGTGGGGGATCTTATAAAACTACAATGACTGGATCAGGAGCAGTTGATAATGTTAATCAAAAACTTATGATGGTAACAACCACAAAGATACCTGAACAAGGTACCGCGACTATGTCTTTTTATATTCTGAACAATATCTTATATATGTTTAATAGTGTAAGTGGTACTGATTGTTGGATGAAGCTAAATCTATCTGAGTTTGAAAATATGTTTTCATGGAATTCCTATGACCAAATGCAAATGCAGGTAGATTTACTTAATTTTGCTAAGGTTGAGCGGTTACCTGATGAAAACGTAAATGGAAAGGATTGTTATGTTTTGAAAATAATTCCAGATCTTGATAAATATCTTGGAACAATGATGGCGCAACAAGGAGTGAGTATGGGACTTTCAGAAACAACGTTTTTATCTGATATGATGGATGATTTTACCATTAAAATCTATACAGAAAAAAGTACTGATTATATCATTAAATCATATCAAGATGTATCCATGGATATGAGTTTTAGTGGTATGTCGATGTCAATGGATATGGAAAACAGTGCCGTTTTTTCTGATTATAACCAACCAGTCAATATTGTTTTACCAGAAGATGCATTGAATGCTGTTGATTATTACTATTAAAGGAAAAAAGAAGCAATATTTAATATAACATTTTTCGGATAACATCAACTTATGGATTGGAACATCTTTTTTGATATTCATAAGGATCTTCCTCGGGAAGGATCAGGTCGAGAAGAATATACACTAAAAGCGTTTGAATTGATACCACCTATAAAAAATCCACGAATTCTCGATATTGGATGCGGACCAGGTTTACCAACAATTCAACTTGCTAAACTAACGGATGGTGAAGTCATTGGTATAGATATTCATCAACCGTATCTGGAAAGACTTGAAAAATTAGCTAAAAAAGAAAATTTGCAAAATAGAATCAAAGCAATAAATAAATCAATGGATAACATGGATTTCCCAGAGGAATATTTCGATATCATATGGGCAGAAGGATCAATTTTTATCATAGGATTTGAGAAGGGTCTCATGGATTGGAAGAAATTTGTAAAGCCACATGGTTTTCTTGCTGCTCATGAAATGACATGGCTTAGAGATAATCCTCCCCAAGAAATTAAAGATTATTGGGAACAAGTATACCCAGCGATTTCTACAATAGAAAACAATCTTAAAATAATAAATAAATGTGGGTATAAACTTCTTGGACATTTTCCACTTCCTGATGATGCATGGTGGGAATTTTATTATAATCCATTGGAAAAACGTTTAAAATTACTTGAAACAAAATACAAAGACAATCCCAAAGCATTAGCAATGATAAAAGAACAACATAAAGAAATCGATTATTATCGAAAATACAACAAATGGTATGGATCTGTATTTTATGTAATGCAAAAACCTAGATTGCTACCCTGAAGCTTTCTCCAAAATTATTACATTATATATTCGAAGGTAAGGAACAATAAAACTGATATGATTCTCGGTAATTGTAAGATTTAAATCTTCCTTTTGTGAAAAATGTGGTGATATCACGTATGCTTTATCAACATCAAATGGTGGTTTTTTTATTTGAATATCAATTGAAAATTTAGGCCATACAAAATCAATAATACCCAAACGATCATAATTCACAAGATGAAGGATTAGTCGATCATCCTGATAGTATGGATAGGCAATTACTCTCCGCTTTGCATTCTGAACATAAATACCTTCATCACAATAAGAATTAACTATACTAACTAAATCTCCTCGATATTTATTATTATAGGTTTGAAAATACAAGGATCCTTTGTCTTCCAAGAAAAAATAAAACGATCCATTACCATATGGTACTTCACCTTCAACTGGTGTAAAACCGATTTCCTCAGGATCAAATACAACAGCAATACCACCCTCTGCTACATATTCTTTGATTAATGTTTCTTGTTTAGTTGTAATATCAACAACGGATGGAATTACTAAAACTGAATATGATAGATCAGAACTATTTAAAGTTTCATTGATATACTGTCCATCACCATCAAAGATAACATCAAACGGTATCTGTGATTCGGCTAGTGCTTGCGCACAACCAAGATATGAATTTGATTTATTATGCATACCCTCCCCATAAAGATAGAGTATAGCAATTTCAGTTGGAATGTGAGAAGGAAGATCATATACGTCCTTATTATTTAATACAAATTCATAGATAGCTCTGCATCCTTTCCAATTCCATCCTCTGTTTAATAGACGGAAATAATAATTTACAAAACAACCCTTATTTGCATATGCTTCGGCGCAGAGAATTGCCAAATAATTGGAATAACCTCTAATGGGAAACAACGGTTTATTGATTGCTTCAAATGCTGAGGTGTCAACAAGTATTATCGCTGGAGCATTTGTTGATGCATAAGCCAACTTTTCCCATGCCAACCATTTATTTCTATAAAACCTAGGGAGAGGTTGATCAAAAAAGGCAGTATATGCATTTTCAAAGGTGAATACATCAACAAGATCTGCAAAATAAAGTCCCTTTGGCCAAAAACCACCCACACGATTAGTTCCTAATGTATATGAATTTGCACCAATGATTATATCCTTATCAATCTCGGAAGCGTATGTACGAAGCTCTTCGATTAATCGTTTCTTTGCATGAAAATTACTTTCATCAAGATAGGTTATATAATCATTAATCAGTGAATCTGCTGAAATTCGTTCGAAGTAAGCAAGTTTCATTGTTTCTGCAATCCGGGTGCGAAGATCATATGTATCGATATCTTCGATACCAAATAAATTCAAAAGTTCAGCAGATGAATAGGTATCTTTAAGATATAAGCGAAATCCTTCAATTGTGTAATTGCTATATCCTGGAGCAGGAACTCCAATAAATTGAGACGCATATTGAAACATAGGCACAAGACTATTTCCTTGAATTTCATCAAGAACAATCATATCAGCGTCTGCATCGATTGCTTTTTTTCCATGTTCAATGCACCAATCTATAAAATCAGGATTATTTGCATTCATCCAATAGGATTCTGATTCTAGATCCCAAAAGCAAAGTTGCCCATCCATACTTCGACATGCATAATCTTCCATTTGTTCACCTTGAAATGAAACATGTCCTTGTGTTGTTAAAATTGTACCAGGTACAATCATCCCTTGGTCATGCTGAGTCGATACAAATTCCTCATCTGTTTTATAAACTCTCCCTGAAAAAAACGATTCCAATAATCGCCCGAAAGCAAAAGGTGATGAAAGATTCTCACCAATAAATCCATTCCATAAACCATTGACTGTTATATGAAACCTGTCAATATCGTTAGGGGGAAAAGCTACCATATCATAGACTTGAACCTGTTTAAACCACTCTTGATCAAGGGTATTTGCATTCATGATGTCTTGTGAGGGATAAGTTTCACCAATGATGGTACTATTAGAGATAATTCCAATAAGAAAAATCAATGTAATCAAACTAATGATATGGATTTTATGAAGTTTTATCATATACCATGAATTAAATCTATGATTTATAAAAATGTTTGTAATTCTTGATTATCTTAAATGAGATCAATTTTTACAAATAATCCATTTTAAATCATCATTACCTAAAAATTTTTTAAAATATTATCCTTTAATTCAATTGCAAAATTGATATGTTCTTCTTGGATTTTACTTCTTTCTAGTAAAGCGAGCGCATAAGCAATCCGTAAAATTGAAAATTCAAGACTACGATAAGACACTCCTTCAATATTTGCATCAGTGTTTAAAATATAATCCATAATTGCTTTTTTAATTGCTGGTTCATCGGTTGGATCGATTTGCGTTTTTGTTTTACGTGTCCAGTCTAAATAAGCTTTTACGACAAGAGAATAATCCTTCGAATTTTTTCCCATAAAACTATCAATTATATCAGAGACATATTGCGCCCGAGCAATTCTGGAAATCCGGGCAACTTTAAAGGGAAAATCAAAACGATCGATAAGAGGTTTTTGAATCTTATTTAAATTATTACATGTTGCAATAACTCGAACCTCTGCTTTAAATGTCTGTCGATTTTTTCCTTTTGTTATTACATATTCTCCTTCCTCCATCGCTTGTAAAAGTCCATTTTGATCCTCAACAGACATTTTATCTAGTTCATCAACCAATAAAACCGAACCATGAGAGCGTGCAAGTAGACCTGGATGTATTTTTTTACCACGGGCGTCGCCAACAAGACCAGTTTTTGAAGTAAGCTCCGAATTAACAAGAACTCCATTCATCTTTTGTTGCCACCAATTAAGAAATTCAGATTTCCCTGTACCTGGACCACCACAAAGTAAGATATGAAGTCTCATTCTAAGATTTGGACGATCTGTTGTAACACCCATGAGAAGGGAACATTTCCTGATAATGTCCCACTGTGTTCCAACTAAATAAGGACAAATGTGTTTCGAAAAAAATTCCAGTGGATTTTCTTTGGAAACAATTTGAAAATAATCTTCAATACTCATAGATAATCTACAAATGTGAATTTGATTTTGGTATATTACTATTATTCACAAATAACGCATTAAATGTAAATGGTATAAAAGGTTATGATGAAGATTTCCTATCTTATAAACTGCAGATAAATTCAACCACTGTCATAAGTAAGGGTTCTAATCGGGGAAATCTCTCCATAATATTGAATAAAAACTGGACCATTCCCTCTAAAAATCCTGATTTTACAATATAAACACTTAAAGGATATGTCCAATCACATTCAAAGTTCATTCTGTTTTTAGCCTTAACACGGACTTCATAGATTCCAGATGATTTCCAAGCATGGATTGCATTACACCGTTCTCCTAAATTATAAGGTCCAAGCCATCCAGTAGATGTTCCATCGCCCCAATCCCATAGGTAATACTCAGGAGGATACGGATCATACATGGTAGATACCTCATAATTCTGATCGATTGTTGCTGTACCTATGTATGGTCCTATTGGTTCAACTATATGGGGCCATTCCTTTTTACATTCAAGCCAAGTCGCGATTCTTGTAATTTTTATTTTGTATCCTGGATCTGTATCATCACGCCAATTATATCCCCATCTAAAAATATCTGACTCACCACCACCAATTGTTGTTTCAAGTAATCGGTTGCTTTTCCTTAAAAAATATTTTGAATCATTTTCAGCTAAATCACACCAGTTTGAATCTACTGGAAGCCATCCATAGGGGTGTAGATAAATCTGTGTCAACCGATGGAAAGTTGTATCATTATCTGGTGTTTGGTAATCACTCGCACAAACTGTTCCACCAACATATCGCGCTGGAATCCCTGCACACCTGCACATAGCAATATAGACAAAGGAATACTCAGAACATGAACCATCGCCCCGTTGTAAAACTGTTGGAGCATCATCCCAATCCCCATCATCAAAATAATCAAGATTATCAATAACATAGTTATGGATCATCCATGCCTTCCAATATTGATGATTCTGACCACCAATGGCATTAGCCACTGCATCCACGATAATTGGATTCGTAATATCATACATCTCATCATCATTCAAATACCCAGAATCAATAATCGAATCTGGTATATAATCAGTGATATTTTCCCAATTCACATTATAAGTGATGTTGTACAACCGAACTTTAACAGTATAGTTTGTCTCCACAATAGTATTTGGAAATACAATCGGCCGTATCCATTTAGTATAATTCTGTCCCCAATTATCAGAACCAGTTGTATAACCTTCTGGAGCATATGATATATCTAGGATTTGTTGCCGTGGAGGTAATCCAGGTGGAATCGCACAATATGTTGTCAACTTAAACGTTTGACTCACATTATTTTCAGCAATATCTCGGAATAATATAGTTGCCAGTATCGGTTCTGTAAAAGTAATATTTCCCAAAGGTTTAGATTGACCAATCTTTTCAAATGGACGATATTGAAATTCGTTTTTCAATTCAAGTTGATTATTATTTAATATTAATCCAGCTAATCCAATATTCGATAAAAGTATTATAGATATTGCTATACTCATTACAAATGGCACGATTTTCTTATTCATAATTTTCCTCCCTTTCTATGGAAAAATAATAACAAAAGAATAATATTTAAAATTGTTGGTAATTGTAAAAAAACCATTAATCCCTTGTTTTTCGAAAATTCACTAGAAAGATCAGTATAAATTTTAGTATTATACTTTATATTTATCCAAACCCCTAATTTTTTATATATTTGTGAGATTTAAATCAATTAAATAATAAATGGAAAGGTGATGTATGAAGAAAAAAATTGGTCCAAAAACTTATTTCTATCCAATGACAACAACCGTTGTGGGGACTATGGTAAAAGGAAAAGCAAATTTCTGTACTATTGCTTTTATTGGAATTGTTAATTATGAACCTGCAATGATTGCTCTTGGTATTAATAGTATGCACTACACATTTGATGGATTAAAAGAAAATAAAACATTTGGTGTAAACATCCCAAATGAAGATCAAGTAATAATTACTGATTATATTGGATTAACAAGTGGTAAAAAAATTGACAAAGAAGAATTGTTTGATGTATTTTATGGAGAGTTGAAGACAGCCCCTTTGATCAATGAATTTCCGATATCATTAGAGTGCAAGGTGAGAGATATTCTTGATTATGGAGGAATCGATAAAATCGTTATTGGAGAAATAATTCAAGTCTATGTGAGCGAAGAAATCTTAGGTGAAAAAAATATTCCTGATATTTCTAAGATAAAACCGATTCTTTTTTCAATGCATGAGAATAAATACTACAATATTGGTGAACAAATTGGAAAAGCATGGAGCATAGGAAAAAAATTCAAAAAATAACATAAGAGAACATAAATAATTAAAATATCAAATCGTTTTAATTTTAAGATTCTCATGCAAAAAGCAACATTTGGTGCAGGTTGTTTTTGGGGCGTAGAAGCAGCTTTCCAACAGGTAAATGGTATACTTTCAACCAAAGTAGGATACATGGGAGGTCATTTAAAAAATCCAACCTACGAAGATGTTTGTACAGATAAAACAGGGCATGTAGAAGTTGTCCATATAACATTTGATCCAATGATAATCTCGTACAAACAATTGCTGGATTTATTTTGGGATATTCATGATCCAACACAACTCAACAGACAAGGTCCAGATAGGGGTACACAATACAGATCTGTAATTTTTTATCACGATCAACAGCAAAAAAAATTTGCAGAAAAATCAAAAATGAGGCAACAAACATCAGGAAAATATAAGAAGGAAATTGTAACAGAAATTATACCTGCACAGGAATTTTATCCTGCAGAGGAATACCATCAAAAATATTTTGAAAAACAGGGACGATTCTCCTGTAATTATTAATATTTATTTCTTTTTTTGAAACTGTAAACTGGTTGAATTTATACAATATCTTTTACCCGTTGGTTTTGGCCCATCATCGAAAACAAACCCTAGATGACCACCACAGTTACTATATATAACTTCGATTCTATGAACCCCTAGACTATGATCAGATTTCAATTCAACACTAGCTTTGGAAATTACATCCCAAAAACTTGGCCAACCACTACCAGAATCAAATTTTACTTCTGAAGAAAATAACTCATTTTTACAACCAGCACAAACATAAATCCCTTTGTCCTTGTTATAGATGTATTTTCCACTAAATGGAGGCTCAGTTCCCTTTTCTCTTAGAATGTAAAACTCCTGAGGATTAAGAATGTTTTTCCACTCTTCTTTTGTTTTGACAATTCTCTTTTTCATATTATTAATTTTCAAAGAAACTTTTATTTAAATCTGCGTTATTTGAATATCCTCTTCTCTCCCAATATCCTTTATAATTTGGATTATTTGAAAGTTCAATTTCTGTAATCCATTTAATCCATTTATATCCCCATTTACTCTCTGCTACTAACTGAAATGGCCATCCTCTTTCAGGAGGAAGTGTGACGTTATTCATATTAAATGCAAGTAAAATTTTGTTATCTATTATATAATCAAGAGGAAGCGAAGTAGTATATCCGTCATATGCATGGAAAATTATCGTATTAGCATCGTTTAAAGGATCCGATTCTGCGATTAAATCCTCTACAAGAACCCCTTCCCAAAGAATTTTAACACTCCAACCTTCAACACAGTGTAATGTTATTACTTTTTTATAGTTTTGAAAGCTATTGATGGTTTCATTATAAGTATAATTACTAGTATCGTTTACAAGACCTGTAATTTTGAGTATGTAAGTATTTCTATCAATATATTGAGGTCCTTTAATGGAATTTTCTCTGAAATCATAAATGGATGACAATTTTTCCCCTTGGTAGTCCCGTACTTCAACATCATCCAAGATAAAATCTTCTTCAATGCAACCACTGAGTGATAATATTAAAAATATAAATCCTGCTAGTAATGAAATATGTTTTTTAGTAATAACCAAATTTAAACCCTTCATAATACTATATTAATTAACAATTGTTAATATAGTTTCCGGAAAATTCCTATAAAATTTAACAATTGTACATTATTTTATTTAACTTTGTCTTTTAGAAATCTCATTATTAGGTATTAAATAATTATAGATAATTATAATCTATGGATACCCACCAATTCTGAGACTTGGATCACCGATTAATATCCAATCAAGTACAGTTTTACAATGAAATTGGTTGCTTGATACTGGAAAGATATTGACATAATCACTAATTACATTGGCATGGAGTTTCCCTATAATATTCACATCCTCGCTTCCATAATATCGTAGCGTTTCAACTGCGAGTCTACCACCCCAACTTTCCGCATCATCTGGTATTCCATTTGAATTTTGATCTCCAGAGGTTCCATAACATATATTGGAATTCGTTAATACCGCTATTGCACCACCGTTGTTTTTATTAACTAATCTCCAAGCTATACATTCAAAGATACAGTCTTGTTTGTAATAGTTTGGTTCACCTTTTAGATACTTAAATATATTTAAAATTGACACATCAATTTTTGCATGTATACATTCCCCTAAAATGCACACTGGATACATGTTGTTATTTTTGTATCCACGAACATATTTATTTTGCATAACTATTATTTCATCACCTTCTGGTAAATTCGTTCGTAATCTATCTTGGCCACCTTTACCTCTTGTAAATAAAAATCCACATCCATCATTTATTGCATTAGTTACATCATCCGGTCCTGTAAGATTTCCGGTTGAAGTGTACAGTCTAATTTTTGTGAAGTTTTTCATATATTTTGCAGCAAATTCACATGTTTCTTCTCCTTCGTAACCTGGGAAATCCGGAAATGTATCCCCTCCGATTAGAACTAGATTCTTAAACCAATTTTGTCCGAAAGCGGTATTTTCATACTCAATTATTTTATCCACTACTATCTTTGCTTCAAAAAAATTACGACATGGCAACCTTCCAAGGTATACATCAGGTTGGAGATTTAGTTGGTCTTTCCCCCATTCTGCAAAAATATTATCTCCATTACTGTCCCAATCTTCAAATTCATCCCCATTTTTGTAGATATCAGCATAATATAAATCACTGAAAAATGTTGTATACCTTTTTGTACCATCATCCAATAAAACGTATCTTATCGGAATAAACCAATTTAGGGTTTGACCTTTCATACCACCAAAGAGCAAAACATACGATATTCCCCAATCCTCTATCGCATCTTTTATAAATAATTTAATTTCCTCAGCTTTATCCCGACCATTATACTCATTGTATAGACTTTGAGTTGACTTGAAAACCGATTGAATATTATGTGAATTTTTATGGTCTACTAGTTTTTGTACAGGTTTTGAAAATGTTTTTGGAGCAATAATTACCATATCATATTCATCAAAAGATGAAGATTTAACAAGTAATTTTGATTCTATAAATTCAGCAGCTCCGATTCCACTTATGATTAAAATAGTAATAATCATTATTAGAAAGATTTTCTTCATATTTTTCCTCCTCTTATTATTCAATTATATTTGATGAAATAGTAAATAAAGGTTATTATTAAAATATTGGATAAAACAACAAAAATTACAAAATAATCGCTATAATGTACAATATCCCGATTTTTTATTATTATAAACAGGAGTTTTTATATATGTACTTTATATACTTCCAAAAACGTTATATATTATTATGATGATATAAAATATATAGAATAACATCGGGGGAAAAAATGAAAAAACAAATAGTAAGTATATTTATAGGCATGCTGCTATTCGTTACTGTCAGTTCAGTAACAGGGACAATAAATATTGAAAATAATACGTTATATTTGGAGCCAAAGCCAGTTTCAACTGGGATCGTCTGGTCAGATAATTTTGATAACTACACCCTTTGGAGTTCAATGCATGGACAAGGAGGATGGAAAGGTTGGGACAATAATCCAGACTATACTGCAGCAGTTTCCAATAATTATTCCCGGAGCTCTCCTCATTCAGTTGATATTCAATTCGATTCAGATTTAGTTCATGAATATTCTGGGATTACCTCGGGTAATTGGACATTCATAGATTGGGTTTATGTTCCAAATGATTTTGATGGTCAAAACTATTTCATTCTGCTTGGTGATTACGAAGACGGAGCTGGACAGAATAACAAATGGGCTGTCCAATTAAGAATGGATAGCGACCTTAACATCATTGAGAGTGAGTATGATGCACTAAGCCTTCCGCTAATTTATGACCAATGGGTGGAGATACGCGTAGAAATCGATCTTGACAATGACTGGTTTGAATGTTATTATGATGATGAGATACTCGTAGAGAAGGCATGGTCCTCAGGAATCAACAACCAAGGTGATACCCCCTTAAAACTCGAAGCAGTGGACCTATTTTCAAAAATAGGAAGTTCTGTCTACCACGATGATTTATCTCTTGATGGAGAAGCTGGTGCAGATCCTGATTTAGACTGTGAAGGCACAATAGAATGGGAAAATGTGACTGCTGGTTCAACCCAGACAGGTAGTTTTGATATTCAAAACGTTGGTGGTGGAGCACTTGACTGGAATATTGTAAAACAACCAAGTTGGGGTGAGTGGACATTTGATCCAGATAGTGGAACTGGTCTAGCATCTGGAACTCCACAGGAAATAGAAATAACCGTTGTTGCACCGGGTGAGAAAAACGAAAACTATGCAGGGCAAATTAAAATACAAAACAAAGACGATCCTGATGATTACTGTACTATCGATGTAAAACTATCAACACCAATGAGCAAACCATCTTTATTCCAACATTTCTTCGAAAGACTCATTCAGCGCTTTCCAGCACTTGAGCTAGTATTTTCACATATTTTAGGGTAAGCATATAATAAATTTACCCAACTCTCTTTTTTTTATTTTAAATATTTATTTTTAAATATTCTTTACTATTTCGAATTAGAATCAATTAAGAATATTATCGATAAAAAAAACAACAATAATATGAAAAAATACTTAAATCATCTCAAGATAAACTGACTCGAGGGTTATTTTTATATGAAGGTTTTTGTAACTGGCGGGGCTGGATTTATTGGCAGTCATCTTGTAGATGTATTAATCGAAGAAGGTAATACCGTTACGATTTATGATAATCTTAGTTCTGGAAAAAAACAATTCATAATACATCACCTAAAAGAAAATAACTGTGATTTTATTGAAGCAGATTTATTAGATGTAAAAAAGGTAAAAAAAGAAATAAAAGGTCATGATGTTGTTTTTCATATTGCCGCAAATCCTGATGTAAGAATTGGTGAACAAAAACCCGAGCTTTCACAAAAAGATATCATCTCTACTTATAATCTGTTAGAGGCAATGAGAATAAATAACATTAAAAAAATTATTTTTTCTTCGAGTAGTACAATATACGGAGAAACTCCAGCAATCCCCCTTCAAGAAAATTATGGTCCACTTCTTCCTATATCTGTATATGGAGCAGCAAAACTTGCAGCTGAAGGATTGATTAGTTCCTATTGTCATACTTTTGATATGCAGGGTTGGATATTTCGATTTGCAAATGTTGTTGGAGAGCGAGGAACACATGGTGTAATTGTTGATTTTATTAACAAACTAAGAGAAACACCTAATGAACTGGAAATACTTGGAGATGGAAAACAAAGGAAACCTTATCTATATGTGAAAGATTGTGTCGAAGGGATGCTTTTTGGTTATAAAAAATCAAATGAGCAAATCAATATTTTCAATCTAGGATGCGATACAGCAACAGAGGTAACAAGAATAGGTGAACTGGTTGTAGAAGAAATGGGATTTCAAAATGTTAGATTTAGATATACTGGTGGAAAACGGGGATGGAAGGGAGATGTTCCACACTTCCAGTTTGATGTGAATAAAATAAACAAGCTTGGATGGAAAGCTAAATATTGTTCCGATGACGCAGTACGAAAAGCTATACGAATTTTATTAGATACTTATTTTTAAGCTGTTTTTAATAATTAATTTCATTTGAGTAAATAAGTTAATTTTTATTAAACCAAAATTTCTTAAAGAAAGGTATTATTTCTACACACTCAAATGTGATATCATGGATGAAATTAAGATATCAATTCTTGGAATGGGTTATGTTGGATTAACAAGTGGAATGGCCTATGCAAAACATGGTTTTAAAACAGTTTGTACTGATGCTATAGCTAGTAAAATTGAAAATCTCAACAAAGGTATTCCCCCATTTTACGAACCGGAATTAGAAGATCTAGTTAACAATATGGTTAATAAAGGTATGCTTTCAGGAAGCACAGATAACATTGAAGCGATAAGAGATAGTGATGTAACTT
The DNA here is from genome assembly GCA_964347865.1 of uncultured Thermoplasmatales archaeon. Classification (GTDB taxonomy): domain Archaea; phylum Thermoplasmatota; class E2; order DHVEG-1; family DHVEG-1; genus JAGLML01. The sequence goes on along the minus strand of CAYGAC010000085.1, from coordinate 26,518 downwards.
TTATTTGTGTTGGTACACCCCCATTACCAGATGGATCAGCAGATTTAACTGCTGTGAAAGATACCGCTAAGGATATTGGTACTGTACTAAAAGATAAAAATGAATATCATGTTGTTGTCACAAAAAGTACAATAGTTCCAGGTACTACCGAAGATTTGGTATTACCAATAGTTGAAAAATACTCTAATAAGAAAGCCGGTCAGGATTTTGGTTTATGCATGAATCCTGAATTTTTAAGGCAAGGACAAGCTGTCCATGATAGTTTATATCCTGATAGAATTGTGATTGGTGAATTCGATAAAAAGAGCGGTGATGTTTTAGAACGTATTTACAGTGGTTATGATTGTCCAAAAATGAGATGTGAAATTAAAGTTGCAGAACTAATAAAATATGCAGCAAATTCTTTACTTGCAACAAAAATTACTTTAGCAAATGAATTTTCTAGGATATCAGAGAAATTTAATATCGATGTCTATGAAGTCATGAAGGGAGTTGGAATGGATTTTAGAATAAATCCAATGTTTTTAGGTGCTGGTTGTGGATTTGGTGGATCGTGTTTCCCAAAGGATGTTAAAGCAATCGTTGCATTGTCAAAAAAAATTGGTGTTGAAACACCACTACTAGATGCAGTCCTTTATACTAATGAACTCCAACCAATGCACTTTGTTGATATAATCAAAGATACAGTAGGAAATTTAGATGGAAAAACGATAGCATTCTTAGGTCTTTCTTTCAAACCTGATACAGATGACACAAGAGAAACAAGAGCTTTACCAATCATTGAAAAACTATATCAAGAGGGAGCTCACGTTAAAGCTTATGATCCAAAAGCCTATTACAAATTTAAACCCTTAACAGATTTACCAATAGAATACATGAAATCTTGGAAAGATGCGTTAAAAAATGCAGATTTTGCAGTAGTTCAATCAGATTGGCAAGAAATAAAAGATATTAAACCAGAAGATTATAAAACGTTACTTAAAAATCCGATTGTCATTGATGGTAGAAGATCTTATAATCCCCATGATTTAATTAAAAATGGTATAACATACCGAGCAATTGGTTGGAAGAATCTAGATGATTAATAGGTGAACAGATAAATGGAAGTTAAAAAAGCAGTAATACCAGCAGCAGGCCTAGGAACCAGATTTTTACCTGTTACCAAATCTATGCCAAAAGAAATGCTTCCATTAATTGACACTCCTGCAATTCACTATGTAGTAAAAGAAGCGGTAGAATCAGGTATCGATGATATTATAATTATAACTGGTAGAGGTAAGCGGGCAGTTGAAGATTATTTTGATGAATCACCAGAGCTAGAAATGAGATTAAAAGAAGATAAAAATGATGAGATGCTCACTATTGTCAAAGATATTTCATCATTAGCAAATGTTCACTATATCAGACAAAAGGAACCCAAAGGTTTGCCAGATGCAGTATTAAAAGCAGAAAAACATGTGGGAGATGAACCGTTTGCAGTATTATTAGGTGACGATATTATAACAAGTGAAAAACCATGTACACGGCAGCTAATTGATGTATTTAAAAAGTATAATAGTTCTGTTATAGCTGTACAGAAAGTTCCGATAGAAAAAATTAATAGATATGGTTCCTTAAAATGTTCAAAGATTGAATCCCCATTTGATAATGATCTTTTTCTAATTGAAAATATAGTTGAAAAACCTAAAATCAAAGAAGCCCCTTCAAATATCGCATCTATTGGAAGATATGTTTTTGTGCCCGAGATATTCGACTCCATAAAACAGACCACCCCCGGTGTTAATAATGAATTACAAATTGCAGATTCTATTAACATACTTAGTAAATCCCAAAAGGTATATGCATCTTCTTTTAGTGGAAAGAAATATGATATCGGAGATAAACTAGGGTACATCCAAGCAATAATCGATTTTTCAATTGAGAATGAAGAAATCGGATCTGATGTCATTAAGCATATTAAAAAATTAGCTACCTTATCGTAGATATTTTATAAATTTACTTTTTTTGGAAATTTGTTATTTTATCTACAATATATACTTGCTTATCTTCCGTAAGTTCGGGATAAACTGGTATTGAAACAATTTCATCTGAAAGCATCTCAGAAACAGGAAAACTCCCCTTATTATAACCTAGATTTTTATAGGCAGGTTGCAGGTGAAGTGGTATTGGGTAATGAATCCCACAACTAATTCCGTTTTCTTTAAGATACTTCATAAGTTCATCACGCTTTTTTGTTCTAATTACATACATGTAGTATACGTGTTTTGCACCTTTTGCTTCAACAGGTGTTAGAATTCCTTCTGGGAGATTATCATTGTAGAATTTTGCATGTTTTCTTTTCAAATCGGTCCATTTTAAAAGATGTGGAAGCTTTGCATTTAGAATTGCTGCTTGAAGTGGATCGAGCCGATAATTGTATCCTTCCATCATATGTTCATATTTTGTTGTTCTCCCATGATTAACAAGAAGTCGAACTTTTTCTTCCAATTCATCATTATTGGTAACAACACCACCACCATCACCAAAGCATCCCAGGTTTTTTGCAGGGAAAAAACTATACGTGGCAATATCTCCATAGTATCCAGGTTGATGACCATTCCATTCTGCAGCATGTGCTTGTGCAGAATCTTCAATAATGAAAAGTTGATGGTCATCTGCTATCTCTTTAATTCTCTGCATATCAGGCATTTGACCATAGAGATGAACAATAATTAATGCCTTTGTTTTTGAAGTAATTGATTTCTCTAGTTTATCCACATTAATTAAAGCAGTTTCAGGAGCAACATCGACGAATCGAATATTTCCGCCAACATAGGAAATACATTCAGTTGTGGCGATAAAGGTGTTTGGAACGGAAATAACTTCAGCGCCTTTTTGTATATTAGCAGCAAGTAATGCAAGATGAAGAGCTGTAGTTCCACTAGAGCATCCTATTGCATGTTTAGCATTACAAAATTTTGCATAATTATCTTCAAATGTTTTGAGATATTTACCCATGATAAAAGAAGTATTGTTGATAACATCCTGTATTGCACTATCTATTTCATTCTTTATTGAAAGATAGTTAGCTTTCAAATCTACTAGAGGAATGTTCATTATAAGGACTCTCCGTATGCTTTTTCTCCTGTTGGATACCTAAGGGCGCTCCGCTCTTTAATGACCTTTGCGGGATTACCAGCGACAACCTTTCCTGGTGGAATATCTTTAACTATAACACTTCCAGCTCCCACCAGTACGTTATCTCCTATTTTAATACCAGCTAGTATCGTTGCATTTGCACCAATTATTGCATTTTGACCAATAACTATCCCTTCAAGAAACTCTTTAGACTTTACAGAGTTTGGATACTTAGCATTAGTTAAAACAACGTTTGGTCCTAACCAACATCCTTTTTTAAGCGTACAATATTCTGGAATGAATACTTGAGAGTGCATGCGAACATTATCCTCAATTTTTGTTTTAAATTCAACAACAGATTTTGTACCTATGCTAACGTTATTACCAATAATATTTTCTTCTCTTACACTAACATGATTACCAGTTTGAAAATTATCTCCAATTTTATTACCCGCGTAAATAACTGTATGGGATCTGATTATCGCATTATCACCAATAACAGTTTTTAACTCACCCTCTTTCATATTTTTTCCTAGCGCTCCAATAATTACATAATCTTCGACAGTTGCATTTTTACCTAAATGGACATTTTTTAATATCTTCGCAGTTTCAGCTATTCTATTCATTTTACTATCATCTCTTTACCAGTTTTAGCTGATTCAATACAAAGTTCACATATACGAGTTGTATAATATTCTTCCTTACCAATATTTTCTACATTTAAAATTTCTTTTTGATCTTTCTTGTCAACAAGTTCAATAAAATATTTAAGTTCGTCTTTAAGTGGTTCATTTTGTATAATATCTTCTTCTATAGGTGAATCTCTTAGGATATTTTTATATGATATTTGTATTGGATACCTCATAATCTTTTGATTGAAATAATCCACGTATATTTTCTCTTTTTCAGCTATAATCCACATATCCCTTTTTTTCTCAGGATGAGCACAACTAACTTCTAATGTAGCAAAAAATTCTCCATAATCAAACATAATCATGGCTGAATCCTCAAATTGTTTTGAAAGAAGATTTTTCTTTTTTGCAAAAACCTTTTTTGGTCTCCTTCCTGTTATAAAATCCAATATATCAATTGGGTGTATACCAAGATTAAGTATTGCGCCCGAATCTTTTCTTGGAGGTTTTGTCGAGTGAATATATCGACTCGTTATATATTGTATTTCACCTATATCTTTTATGAGATCCTTTAATCGGCGGATGGAATTGTTGAATCTATACAAATAACCTACAGAAATGATGAGATCTTTTGATTGTGCAAGCTCAACAAGTTTTTTACTTTGTTCAGATGTTGTCGCTATTGGTTTTTCTACCAATACATGTTTTCCAGCAAGCAAACAATCGGTAACAATTTTATAATGCGTGTCAGTTGGGCTGGTAATTATAACTGCATCTACTTTCTGAAGAAGCTTTTTATAATCATCAAAAAACTCCACCTTATACTTGTCTGCTAACTCCTTTTTTGTTACATCTACATCTGATATTGCAACAAGATTACTATTTATTTGTACTAATGATTTAAGGTGATTTAAACCCCATTTTCCTATACCAATGAGACCGATTCTAATCATAATGCGACGAGGTTCTGACGCTATGATTGAAAAAAGTATAGCTTCGAGTCAATAACCCCTCTTATAAAACCTATCCCATAACCAACATGAACTAAAAGATAGAAGAGAATACTAGAAAATATTAAACTCGGTTTTTTGGTAACTTGAATTGAACTAATAATAGAACTAAGAATATAAATCAGAATAAAGATTGGTATAATCCACAAAGGAATAATACGTAGAAGAGTAAGAATAATTATGAGTAACGCTCCAAGAATAAAACCTGATCCAAAGAGATGAAATATCTTTAAAGTATGAGGATGTTTTTTTACCATTTTTGCTCTTGCTATACCATATCGATACATTTGTCTGAATAGTAATCTAATTGTAGTTCTTTTGAAATGATAAACTTTTGTTTTTGGAGTATATAATATCTTATATCCTTCATTTAAAAGTCGTAAATCTAGTTCAGCATCTTGTCCACACCAAAATGACGGATCGAAATTACCGACTTTTTCAACAACTTTCTTCCTATAGCATGAAAAAGAAATGTGATCTGAAAAACGCTCATCTTTAAATTCAGCATTTTGAACAAAGAGGTTTTTTCCACCCAAAAAACTTGAAAATACAACACCAGCAACTTTACCAATAAAGTTTTGTTTTTTAGGTGAAATATTGGAACAACCAACAGCAACGATTTCTTCTGGTGAATTTAAAAGTTTTAAAGCGAGAATCTTCAGAAGATTTTTTTCGGCTGTCACGTGACCAGAGTAGTTCATTACCATTTCACCTTTAGAATTTTTAATGCAAATATTCCTACCTATAGCAGTATTTCCAGTTGGATTTTTTAATATTTTAATATTGTTGTAATTTTTTGCAAAATTCTCTATGATTTTGTTTGTTTTGTCTGTTGAAGGCCCCTCTGCGATTATTATTTCAATTTTTTCTTTAGGATAATCCAATTGGAGAAGAGAGTCGAGACATAATTTTATTGTCGCTTCTTCGTTTAATACTGGAATTATAAAGGAAACCTTCGGATAATCTATTTTCTTAATCATTTCAATAAACTCAGATATTGAATTATCATATATTTAATTATCTTGATTAAATATGGATTAAATAGTTAAATTGATAAATATGTTATATGTGAAAAAAAACCATATAGTGATTTTGTGAATATTTTAATTAGGTTACATCAGATTTTTTCTTATAACGATAAATTTCTATAACAAAAGTTTATAAGAATTAATTTGAAGGATGATTGATAGATGATATTTGTAGTAAGAGTGCTGTGATTTTAATATGGTTGATCAGAATATAAAAATTTTATTAGTATATAATCATAAATCCAGATGGATAAAAGATGATGTAACAATATTAAAAAAATATTTTGATCTTGAAACATTTTATTATAAGAGAGATAAGAAGAAAAAAAATTTATCTTTCTTGGTTAAAAATTCTGATATTGTTTTTATTTGGTTTCCATCTTACCATGGTCTTAATGCTACAAGACTAGCAAAAAAATATAATAAAAAGTTAATTGCAGTTGCAAGTGGATATAGTGTCGCAAATATACCAGAATTTAATTATGGATTAGCTTCTAAATTTTATACAAGATGGATACCTACATATATTTTAAAGAATTGCAATGTAATAACAGCTGTTTCTGAGTTTAATAAAAAGGAAATTTCACAGTTAATAGGATATAAGAGTAAAATAACAGTAATACCACATGGATTTGATATAGAGAAATTCAAATTTAATGGAAGAATTAGGAAAGAGCAGAAAGTCATCACGGTAGGTAACTTTGATAAAACAAGTTGGAAGCGGAAGGGAATCGATAATTTTATATCTGTTGCAAGGGAAATTCCTGATACACCTTTTATTGTCATTGGTAAAATTAAAGATGATATAAAAAATGATATTCAAAAGATATCTTCGAATGTCATATTTACTGGATTTGTTTCTGATGAAGATTTAATTGATTTTTATAAGAGAGCAAAAATCTATGCACAATTTAGTTTTCATGAGGCTTTTGGATGCAGTGTAGCAGAGGCTATGCTATTTCATTGTATTCCAGTCGTAACCGAAATCGGATCTTTACCAGAAGTTGTAGGAGATACTGGATTTTATATACCATATTGGAATCGGGATGTTGCTGTTCAAATAATATGTAAAGCCTTGAATGTCATTGATAAATTTGGGGTAGAAGCGGGAAATAGAATTGTACAGAATTTTTCAATGGAGATAAGAGAAGAAAAATTGAAAAAACTAATAGATAATATTGTATGATGAATATGAGAATTTGCTTTGAAACTCATAAATTTATACCCATAATTTATACTAAAGTAATTATTATTCAATTTGAAATAATAGCTATAAAGAACTTGAAAATGTATATATGTTTTTATTCGTTATTTCGACTATTGTTACAATTGCTCATACCTATAAGAGAGATAAAATGATTGACAAAAATCATTGGATGGCATATTGGTATCAGATTAAGGAAATACTTGATTGTGATCCAAGAAATGTACTAATTATTGGAAAGGGCGAGGGTGTAGTTGATGAATATTTAAAAAGCTGCAATATTAATATCAAATCTATAGATATTGATCCTAAATGTAATCCAGATATCGTAGGGGATGTTAAGGATCTTAATAAAATTTTTAAAAAAAATAAATTCGATGTTGTTTTATGTGCAGAAGTTTTGGAGCATTTACCATTTAATTCTTTTTCATCATGTTTAAAACAAATTGCTTCCATTTCTCAAAAGTATGCGATTATAACATTACCTTTTAATGGAATGATGTTTTCATTTGGTTTTGATTTCCCATTATTCCATGATATATGGTTAAATATTCCTCTAATTCATAAAAAAAAATTAAATGGGGATCATTGTTGGGAAATTGATAGCGATAAGAACTGTTCGTTAAAAATGATTAGGAATTTATTACAATCTTATTTTAAAATTAAGAATGAGTATTGGTATCCCCGTTTCCCTTATATTCATTTGTTTAAGTTGGAGGTAAAAAATGAAGGATAATATTTTAATAGTATCTGTTTTTATCTGAGATATCATTTCCGAACATTAAGATATATATTTATATATATTAAACTAAGCAACAAAAGTTAGATCGATAAAGAAAATATTTGAACAAGGTTTGGACATGAACTATAATAATGAAATAAAACAAGAACTGACGAATAGCATAAAAGTGAAAAAACTTCTATCTATCGATGTTATCAATAAAGTAATTTCAATTATAATAAAAGCGTATAAAAACAATAAAAAAATAATCTGGTTTGGAAATGGGGGTAGTGCAGCAGATGCTCAGCATTTATCTGCCGAATTAGTTGGTAGATTCCAATTAAATAGAAAACCTCTAAATTCGATTTCCTTAACAACTAATATTTCGCTTTTAACAGCGATATCAAATGATTACTCATTTGAAAGTATATTTTCAAGACAAATTGAGGCATTAGTTGATGAGGGAGATATTCTTATTGGTCTTACCACAAGTGGTAAATCACCTAATGTGCTTAGAGCTTTGGAAAAAGGAAAAGAACTAGGGGGCATAACAGTTGCTTTTACTGGAAATAACATCTCACAATTGGAGAAATGTGCTGATTATATAATATCTGTCCCTTCAGATGTAACCTGTCGAATTCAAGAAGCGCATATAACTATCGGACACATCATATGTTTTATCGTAGAAAAGGAATTTTTTGGTGAAAAAGGTGAATAAAGCGGTGTTCTTAGATAGAGATGGAACAATAAACAAAGATAAAGGTTATGTTTATAGAGCAGAAGATTTTGAATTTATTGAGGGTGTGATAGATGCGATTATATCTCTTAATAAAAATATGTTTAAAGTGATTGTTGTGACCAACCAATCAGGAATTGGTCGTGGTTTTTTTAGTGAGGAAGATGTAAAAAACCTACATGTTTTTATTAATTCTGAGCTTCGGAAACATAATGCATGGATAGATAAATTTTATTTTTGCCCACATCGTCCTGATGAGGGATGTGATTGTAGAAAACCAAAAATAGCATTATTCAAAAGGGCAATTAAAGATTTTGACGTTGATATTAAGAATTCTTTTATAATAGGTGATAAAATCAGTGATATTCAACCTGCAGAGCAACTAAGTTGCAAGGCATTTTTATTAGAAGAACCACAAAATTTAAAATTTGTTGTAAATAAAATATTGGGGCGGGAAAATTGATAATTGTTACAGGTGCTGCTGGTTTCATAGGGAGTGTTATGGTATGGAAATTAAATCAGGAAGGTATCGAAGATATTTTATTAGCCGATTCTTTGTATTCAGATCAAAAGTGGTTGAATTTAAGAAAAAGAATTTTCAATGATTTTGTTGATAAAAATGAATTGTTCAATTGGATACAAAATGCAAAAAGAATTGATGCAATTATACATCTTGGTGCTTGTACGGATACTACAGAAAAAGACGTAGATTTTTTAATTGAAAATAATTATTTGTTTAGTAAAAAATTATGGAAAGAATGTGTAAATAAAAAAATACCTTTTTTGTATGCAAGTAGCGGAGCAACATATGGTGGAGGGGAAATGGGTTATTCCGATAATATTGATTTAATTCCTAAACTAAAACCATTAAATCCATATGGTTGGTCAAAACAACTATTTGATAGATGGGTTTTAAAACAGGAGAAAAAACCAACTTATTGGTACGGTTTTAAATTCTTTAATGTTTATGGCCCAAATGAATATCATAAAGGTCAGATGGCAAGTGTGATATTTCATGCGTTTAATCAGGTAAAAAAAGATAAAAAAATCAAGTTATTTAAGTCATACAAGGAAAATTATAACCATGGTGATCAAAAGAGAGATTTCATTTATGTTAAGGATATAGTTTCTTTAATGTATTATTTCTATAAAAAACATCCAGAAAACGGTATCTATAATGTTGGCACAGGAAAGGCAAATACCTTTAATTCTCTAGCAAAAGCTGTATTCAATGCTTTAGATGAAGATATCAACATAGAATATATTGATATGCCATCAGGTCTGAAAGATCAATATCAATATTTTACCGAAGCAAATATATCTAAATTACAAAAAATTGGTTATAATGATAACTTTTATTCGTTAGATGATGGAGTTAAGGATTATATTCAAAAATATTTAAACTCAAGTGATAGATATTTATGATATTTGGGGGAATTATTTGAAATCAGCATTAAGGCAATTCAGTCAACAAAAAATTCTTGTAATCGGAGATTTGATGATTGATGAATACGTATGGGGAAACGTTGAACGAATATCTCCAGAGGCACCTGTCCAAGTAGTGGACGTTAATAAAGAATATTATAGGTTAGGTGGTGCTGGGAATGTAATCAATAATCTTATTAGTCTTGGTACTAAAGTCTTTATCAGCTCGGTTATTGACAAAACCGAATTTGGAAATCTAACATTAATAGAACTGGAAAATTTAAAAATTTCAACAAAAGGTATATTTAGAGAAGGAAAAAAAATATCTAGTAAAAAAACAAGAATCTTATCGGCATTTGGTCAACAATTACTTAGAATAGATAGAGAGACAAGAGAGCACATTAGTAAAAAATCAGAAAATAATATTCTGAAATATATTGATTCAATTATTGATGATATAGATGCTATTATTATATCTGATTATATGAAAGGTGTTTTAACACCTTCCCTGCTCTCAAATATAATAAAATTAGCAAATAATAAAGATAAACCGACTATTGTAGATCCAAAGGGAAAAAATTTTCGCAAATATTCAAAAGCAACAATAATTACACCAAATAAAAAAGAGGCTTTTTTAGCATCAGGAAATAACACTGATGATGATTTGCTTATAATCGGAGATAAACTCATACACGAGGTTGATTCAAAAGCTGTATTGATTACGCTTGGAAAAGAAGGTATGATGCTATTTGAAAAAAATAAGAAACCAGTAAATATTCCAACTCAGGCAAGATCGGTGTATGATGTCACAGGAGCAGGTGATACTGTTGTTGCAACATTAGGATTAGGCATTTCTTCAGGTTTATCTTTTTCCGAATCAGCCAAAATTGCGAACATTGCTGCAGGAATTGTAGTTGGTAAAATAGGTGTATCTACAACTACAATACAGGAAATTATGGATTTTGAAACCTCATATAAACTAAAATCCGATATCCTTCATTTTATAACAGATGAAAGGAATAAAGGGAAAAAAATTGTTTTTACAAATGGATGTTTTGACATTCTTCATCATGGACATGTCCAATATTTACAAGAGGCAAAGAATCTTGGGGATATTCTTGTTGTTGGTCTAAATAGCGATGATTCAATAAGACGTATCAAAGGTAAAGGTAGACCCGTTATTGATGAAAAAGGAAGAGCAATTATGCTATCAGCACTTAACTGTATTGATTATATATGTATTTTCGATGAAGACACTCCATTAAATTTAATCAAGAAAGTAAAACCAGATATATTAGTAAAAGGCGCAGAATATAAAAAATCTGAAATAGTCGGACAAAAGTTTGTTGAGGGTTACGGTGGACGAGTAGAATTGATAAATATGGTTGAGGGTGTTTCATCAAGTAAAATAATAAATAAAATAAAAGAGGCGGTCAAATAAAAAAATTATTTTCTCCCTCTTCCGTCACAAAGGTTTTAGTTTGTAGTAGTACGGGCATTGGAAATATGATAATGTTTATTCCTTCTCTTTCTGCAATAAAAAAATTTTTACCAGATGCACAATTTACATTTATCTATACAAACAAATCATTAAAAGATGTTTTTGAGGGTACTAATATTTTTGATGAATATATTTTACTTCGAAAAAATATAGTATCACTAATAAAAATAATATTTAGAGTTAGAACGATAAAGTACGATTTAATAATAAATTCACTTTTTAGTAGTAAAAATCCTTTGGCAATGATTTCATTATTTAGTGGAGCACGTTTTAAAGAGGGTTTCGTAAGTAGCGAAGGATATCAGAACTTTTATGGATTTGTATATAACATTCCAGTAAAAATGAAACCAATACAACATGAGATAGATAGACGATTAGAATTAGCATATGCCCTTGGTGTAAAAGAAAATGATATTGATAAAAAACCATATATTGTTTTAAATAAGAAAAACAAGCAGTATGCAAAAGAATTTTTCAAATTAAATAACATTAAAGCAAAAGATAAAGTTATAAGCGTTAATGTTGGTTGTAGTTTAGGGCAGAGATGGAAACAGTGGAGTATAAAAAAATATGCGAAACTTTGTGATATACTTCTTAAAGATGGTTTTAAAATAATTATACATGGCTCTCCAGATGAAAAAGAAATGATCGAGGACATGATTAAGACTATGGATGGTCAACCAATTGTTGCTGCGGGAAAAACATCAACAATTAAAGATGCTGCAGCAATCATTGAAAAATCCGATATTTCTATAAGTAATGATAGTGGTCTTATGCACGTTGCCGTTGCAGTAGATACTCCGGTAATAGCAATATATGGTCCAACCGACTATGAGAGAACAGCACCATTGAAGCATACTATAATAAGAGAAGAATTGGACTGTAGCCCTTGTTACAAATTGACAAAAGTAAAAAGATGTCCTTATGATCACAAGTGTTTTGCAAATATAACAGTTGATGATGTTCTTAAAAAAGTATATGAAGTGATTGGATAAAGATAAACATTGTCACACCAACTTTTCCCCCAATATTCAAGAGAGTAGGTAGATTTGTTGTAAATAACTAGTCGATTTGTTAAAAAGAAATATTTTAGATTTAGATATTACTTTAGCACACTATAAAAGGGCTTATATCTTCCTATTAGAAAAACAAAAATAATTTTTTTAATATTTACAATTTTGATGCATATTCCATGAGCATTTCTATGATTATAAATAATTATTAATTCTTTGCATTGATAATATCAGCATTGACTATATTACTCACCGGCTTTAATTTAGTTTATTCTTTTCATCTTATTATAAACACCTAAGAATTTTCTTGTTATTGCTTCTGGAGAGCATTCTCTTATTACAGTCTGCCTTCCCTTTATTGCCAACTTTTTTCTCAACGGTTTATTATCAATCAACATTTGTATATTTTCTGATAATTTTTTTGATGTCATCGGATATAATAATATACCATCTTTTCCTGTTTTGAAGATGGTAGAATAATAGTTATTTCCTGTTGTAATAAAACAAAGGCCACTTAAAACTGCTTCGTAGATTACCCTATCTGTTGTTTTCGGTAATATTGATGGATGAATAAAAATATCTTTATCTTTATAAATTTTTGGCATTTCAGAATAACTTTTTTCACCTAAAAGTTCTATTGGATTTTTTGGTTTATATTTATTTATCAAATTTATTACCTGTGATTTACCCTTTCCAACAATAGTAAGAGAAATATCTTGCTGTTTTTCTAGTAAAGAATAACTTTCTATAACCTTTCTTATCTCTTCCCCCCTTGTTGGACTATAATTACCAACGTAAAGTAGGTTTACTGTGCTCCTATCACTGTTTGACTTTATGCATTTAAAATTCGTGTCTATCATTGAGGGAATAACTGTAATTTTATCGGATGGTAAACCATCTTTTATCCAATCATCCTTAAACACTTGAAATAATGTTGTAAAATGTTTAATATTTTTTATATATCTAAAAAGAACCTTATTTCTATAAAATTTTGGACTCAAATACTTATAATTATAAGTACTTAGAGATGGTGAAAAAACAATCCCATTTAGTGTGGCAATAGAATTAATGTTATATTTTTCCGTAATTTTACCTATACATGGAGTTAAAGTCATATTATAGGTATGAAAAATATCATAATCATCAATTTTTTTCTTTATTTGCCTATATGCTTGAATGTTTGCCAATATCTTCGATTTTGATAACGAGTTTCCAAAGGTAATAACTTCGACATTAATATGTTTTTTCAAATTATCTACTAATAGTTTACAACTTATTTCTCCGCCACCGTGAATAATTGGGGGATAGAACTGTGTGACCATTGCAATCTTCATTTTATATTCCTCTCAAAACGAATATTTAATTATTCATTAAACCATAATCTTTTATCTAAGATTTTATAAATTGTTACATTTGATGATATATCTTTAAAAAAGTAAAACAAATGCATAATTATCTCGTATATATAGAATTTTATTTTTTTTATCGTAAAATATGATCGGTTCATCAAGAATAATCACCTTTATACTTTTTATCTTTTTTTCTTTTATCAATTTCTTTATTACAATTTAAAAATTAATAATCATTAAATGTTAAATCTTAACTAGTATTAAAAATATTTTTCATCATAAAATAATTCAAAGATAAATCAAAAAAATAATCGATTTTATCTTTAGAATGAAAATTCTAAATATTACTTAGATATTTTTTTAATTAATAGAAAATCATATGTATAGAATCTAGTTTATCCCCTTCAATCATATAAAATAATTTGATAGATATATTAGATGCAATTTAAATAAAATTAATAATTCAAATATAAAGGAGCTGATAAGATTACATTACCAGACTTTATAATAGTAGGAGCTCCAAAATCTGGCACAAATTCATTGAGAGAATATCTACGTACCCATCCAAATATCTTCATGCCATCAGGTGAAGTACATTATTTTGACAATAATTATGATAAGAAATTGAAATGGTATGAGCAATTTTTCGAAAAAGCAGGTGACAAAGACATTGTTGGAGAAAAAACTCCAAATTATATGTATGATAAAGATATTCCTAATAAAATATTTGAAATTAATCCGAAAATGAAAATTATTTTTTTATTAAGAGATCCAATTGAAAGGGCATACTCTCATTACTGGCATCATAGAAAAGCAGGAAGATTAAAAAAAAGTTTTTACGAATTAATAATAAACGAACGTGAAAATAAGTATATTACAGAATGTATTGAATATAGTAAATACTCGAAACCTATTATGAATTTTAAAAAGAGATTTTCTGGTGAACAAATACTAATTTTAAGAACTAACGATTTGAGAGACAAGCGAGTAAAAATAATGAAACAAGTTCACAGATTTTTAGGAGTCCATGAATTCATACCAAAAAATATTGATCAAGAATATAATGTGGGTAAATTATCTAGATCACAGTTATTGACAAAAGCTATCAAGAAATTTGACGTAATACGTGATAAGAAAAATCCATTATCATATATTATTGGATTGTTATCAATGTGGAATCAAAAAAAAATACTTGAAAGATTTTTTCGACCAAGTAAATATTATTCAGAATTAAAAGTTAAAAAAGATAAAACCTATCCTCAGATGGATAACAAAACACGAAAAATACTTGAAAAGGAATTAGGAACTGAAATTGATTTTTGGAAGGACATTAAATGAATCGAAGGGAAATCGAAGATTTACTTATACCATTTGTCCAAAAGCATATCACTATTCAGAAGTTGATTAGATTATTTTGGAATATATGGTCAATATTCCACCCTATTAAGGGTGTAAAAATAATGGAAGAAAAATGGGATTACTTGATTATCCTTGATGCTTCTAGATATGATTATTTTAAAGAATATAATTATATAATTAATGGTCAACTTCAAAAAAAGTTGTCATTAGCATCATGTACTTATGAATGGTTAGAAAAAAATTTTGCAAATAATTATTTTCATGATACAGTTTATATTACAGCAAATCCTAGAATTCATACAGGTTGGTTTAAAAAATGGATATTAAAAAATGAAAGTCCATTTTATCATGTTGAGGATATTTGGAAATATGCTTGGAGTGATGAATCCGGAACGGTAACACCAAATAGTATGACAAAATGTTCAGTGAAATTAATAAAAAAGTATCACAATAAAAGGATTATATTTCATTATCTTCAACCTCATCCTCCATATATAGATCAAAATGGGAAAAAAATTATTATATCAAAATATTTAAATCCACTTAGAAGGGGAGAAGTAAGTCGAGAAGGAGCTGAAAATGCTTATATCAGAAATTTACAACTCGTATTACTCGAGGTAAAAAAATTAATCGAACATCTCAACGGAAAAATTATAATTACATCAGATCATGGAGAATGTTTTGGTGAATGGTTATTATTTTCTCATCCTGGAAAAACATATGTAAAAGAACTTATTGAAATACCTTGGTTAATTATTGATAAGAATGCTAATGAATCAATCAAACTAAGCAGAAGTATTAGAAAATTTATACAAAAAAGTTCTGTGAATGAAGAGTAATTTAAAAAAGTTGCTAGCAGATTATATTATTTTTTTCTTATCTCTTCTTTCATATATGTTGACAATTTCTTAATATTAATGGCATCAATAAAGAAATTAAAATCCTGTTTGGAAAATTCTTTAAATAAATAAAGAATTCCTAAATAAATACCAAGACCAAAAAGAGCAAAACCTAGCAGATAATACCACCTTGTAATTAGTTCAATCATATTGTATGTGTAAAGCATTAAATTAAGGATAGTTGCCATAATTATTGATGCTAGAGCATGCAATAAGATTTTTGAATACCCTTTTATATTTGTTAACTTCCATGCAATAAATCTGCTATATATTAATCCTAAACCATAAGAAATGACTGTAGCAATGGCTGCTCCTTTTGCCCCCATCCCAACAAGAGTTAAACCAAACATCTGAATATCTTTTGGAATTAAAAGTATATTTAAAAAAACATTACTACAAACCATAATAATTACGCGATTTCTAGATAGTTTGGGTCTATTCATCCCTAAAAACTGACTCTGATATGGTCTTTCTAAAGCAACAAGTAATGCGAAAAATGGTAAAATCTGTAATATTGGAATTGCAGGTAACCATTGAGATAATAAAATCGCTACAGTAGGCTCTGCGAGTACTACCATTCCAAATACCATAGGAAAAACAATCATACTCAAATATCGTTCTGATTGAATTGTTAAGCGTTTGATTCCAGGCATATCATTTTTAGAATACATATGAGAAATAGTAGGAAAAAGCAACATTCCAATAGCTATTGTGAAAACGTTGATAAATCTTGAAAGTCTAAAAGCAGCAAAATAATAACCTACATCTGCAGCAGACCAAAACAACTGAATTAATACTTTATCGATATTTGTCATAATTACAGTACTAGAAACAACGATAATCATAGGTAAAGCAAATGTGTAATAGCTTTTGAAATAATCTCGGGAAGGTTTTTTAACGGGATAACCACGGAAAAAATATAGAGAAAAAAGTAAAAAAACTATGTCTCCAGCAATATAAGTTAAAACAAGTGCTATTGCTCCAAATCCTGTTAGCGCAATATATATTGTTACGATAACTCTAATAAATGTTTCAAAAAAAAGCGGTATCTCAGCTTTAGCAATCTCCTTCTTTCCTCTAAAGGTGTTTATGAAGGTTAACGTAAATAAGTGAATAACCCAGTATCCTATCATTATGTAAACTGCAGTCTCATGAGTGGAGGTTTCAAAGCCCCTATTCATTATCATTTTCCAGAAAAATATGGCAGCAATTATAATAACAGTCATTAAGCTTAAAAGAGCAATTTTTGTAGTTATTGAAGCTCCAATACATCTACCAAGATCTTTTCCTTCAGATACCCGTTTAATATGTGCCTGATCAAATCCAAACTTTCCGAAAATTGTAAACAACGCGACAAAACTATATGCAAAAGCCATAATTCCATAAGCTTCTGGACTCATATAGCGTGCGATAAAGTAAAGTGCAATATATCCTAGAAGAGCATTAAAGATATTTACAGTTATAATTAATGCTGATTTCCTCGCAATCATCCTCGATTAATATATATTTTTATTTTAAATAGATATGTAAAATCAAATACTAAAATTTTATATTTTTTTTAATATCAATATTTTTCTAGTTTTTATCTTGTTTTTTTAGTGTAAAATCAATGGTTGTGGGAACACATGGGAAATACCATCCAGCAAAAAAACGCCTTGGTTTAATAGGGATAAACTTATTATAAACCCGATTTTGAATAACATGAAAACCCAAAGGAACAAT
Organism: uncultured Thermoplasmatales archaeon; assembly: GCA_964347865.1. Lineage (GTDB taxonomy): Archaea > Thermoplasmatota > E2 > DHVEG-1 > DHVEG-1 > JAGLML01. Next base: position 8,802 of record CAYGAC010000085.1, on the reverse strand, counting down.
CTCATCTACCAAATTTTCACCAAAATGATGTTTATGATCGATATTATGCCAACTACTATGATATCGATAATGAGGAGTAATAACTCTCAAATGACCTCCGACCTTTAATACACGATGACATTCTTCACAAAAAAAATACACATCACTTAAATGTTCAATGACGTTATCAACTAGAATATAATCAACTGATTCATTATCAAGTGGAATCCCATATTCAAGATCACAAATAATATCGGGCTCAATAATACCTTTATTATCATTGAATAGTCCAAGGTCAATATTTATAAAATCATTTAGGTATTTCGTACCACAACCGAGATTTAATTTTAATTCATTTACTCCTCTATAGGAAATAACAGAATAATTATTATCAATATTTGTAGAAGATAATGTATCTACAGAATCAAGTAGACGGTTAACCTTTACATCTATATTCTTCTCCTGTAATATTGCTTGTTCAGAGCGCACCATCATTTTCAACTGTTAAAAGGTATACCAATATGTATTTAAAAATGTATTCATAAAGTAAACTTTAGGTATATATCCTAAACACATTAATCTGAGGAAAAACCATATTTAACATCTCATTGGACATAATATATCATTCTCAAACCTTTAAAAGCTTGTGTAAAAATTATGGTTGGATAGTAGGAATGAAAAATTAGGAAATATGCTGAGTTTAATTTTTTGTATAAGATTTCTACCATTTTCTTAAATCAGATTTTATTCTTCTAAAATATGCTGATTATTAGGATTAAGGACCCGTTTCCTCAGGTCCAAAACTTAAGAAATTTGAGGGATTGTTTTGATTATTGTAACAACTCGAAATCCAATTATTTGAACGAGCAATATTTGAAATACGAATCTCATCTATAGTACCATCAAAAAGATATCGGGTCCAATCAGGTCTGCTCATTTTTGTTCCGATTGCTAAGTCATCAGTACCACTACTTATAGTACCATTATGAGAATATTTAGTATTTTGTAAAACACCATTTTTGTAAGCGTATAGTGTTTCACCATTATATTTACCTACAATATAAATCCAAGTTCCAATCGAAAGTGCATTTGCATCAAAATCACCTCCAATCCAATTTCCGTCAAAAATTCGAAAAAATATACAATTATTTTCATGTGTAATAAGATGGTAGCCTGTATGATGACCCTCACGTCCATCTTTGGAAATAACTCGTTGGTAAACACCCGGATAACTTTCAATATAAACCCAAGCTTCAAGTGTAACTTTGGATACATCCAAAGAATCTGAGTCAGAAATTTTTATAAAATCATTGATCCCATCGAATTTTTTCCCCCTCCCAATTTTTCCATTTATTTCAACCGGTCCGTTACTTTCAAACTTTTTCCCATCATTATCATTATTTGTACTATCAAGGATATGACCAACATCTGGATTATCGTTCATATGTTGTACCATCACAAAGTTCGAATCCCAAACTCGTTCGGGAGCTTGTTGATTACAGCAATCAGAATTGCTATAGTAGATATAGAATATCATGTCTTTTTTTGAAGGTAGATTGGTGATATTTACCCAAGCAATAAGTTCCCCAGAAGAATCATCAAAGTATTCAATTTCATGATACAATCGTGTAGCAACACCACTATTGTTCATAAACAAAATGTCATCACCATCATCTTGTGCCTTATCACATAAATCAGAATCAATAGTACATACAAGTACTGGGAAGTTAGTAAGATCTCCAGTAACTTGAGTATGGTCAATTGTTATTTTTTTTCTATATTTCCATCCTTCTTCAAATGGATCAAACACCATTATCGGTTCAGTTTGAAAAGTAAATACTTTATGTTTCCAATTAGTACCATCAGTAACATTCACAAACCATGTGTATTCTTGTGAATAGTCAAGACCCCCTACAGTCACACTGTATGTTCCTTCACTAACACCAGTTCCACTACCCGAACCAATATCAGGAACAGTTTCAACCGTGTAATCCATCAAATCATTTTGAGGATCACTCAGATGAAAGCTTAATTGAGAAAGATCCAAGGAAACATACCGTTTACCATCCTCGGGTTTTGGATCAGACACAATTGGTGCTACTGCTTCTGTGGTAAATGAGGAATATACATCAACTTCATGGACTCCGTCATCTACTTGGATATGCCAGGTATATTCTTCAGTTCCTTCAAGCCCACTAATTGTAACGCTGTAGGTGCCATCAGGTTTATTACTCCCACTTCCCGAGCCAACATCAGGAGAAGTGGTTACGGTATAGTTCATTAGAGCTTTATTAATATCACTTATGTGGAAGCTTAGTTCTGATGTAGAAATAGGTACATTCTGAGCTCCATTGAGTGGATTGAGTATGGTTACTTCAGGTGGGTAATTTGGCGGCCAAAAGCTGATATTTTCTGCATTAACCGATGCATACAATGCATATCCAAACAGACCATATGCTTTAACTGGTGGGATGAAAATGCTGAATCCAATGCCCCAAAATCCAAGAGCAATGCCCCGTTGTGCACCTGATGCAATAAACCCTCTACCAGAACGCAGTCCCCCACAAGATGTTACCCCCTCATAGGTAGACCATCGTACAAAGAGTCGTGGAATCGGTGTGAGAAGTATTGGAACAAGCCGTGGAAAGATAATAATGGGTAGCGCTGATCCAGTGCCGGTAGAAACATAGTTACAAAACGTTTCAGATGCAATCCCTGGTGCACGAGGGATTGGTAATATAGGTTTATTTGAATTCTTTATTGGTGAAAGAGTTGATAAAACTTCATCTATTGATACACTTTTCGGAAGAAGATTATGTTCTTTTGCAATGGTTATAATCTCTCTTTGCAATTTTTGGGATTTATCTGATAACGGGTCGCGGGCTACTTCAATTTGCAATTCTTCTATTTTTTCATACAAAAACTCCGCTTCATTTCGAGGAATACTACTTTCATGTGATAGTTTTCCAGGAAATCCAAAGGTGCTACAGGATACTAATACACCTTCTTGAAATTCATTATCATCTATCACTTCAATGTCTATTTGATTTGTAACTTCTGAAAAACCACTTATACTCGATATGAAGCTCGTGAAAATAAATAAAATTATAATTCCAACTACTAGATTCTTCTTTAAAAAAAAATTCTTTTTCATATCTAGTCCTCCACTGTAATGCTAAGACATATCATATATTTAAAATTTACTACGTAATAAAATAAATACTTACGATTATTATGATATATCTTACTACCTAAATATACACTGCTACCAGTTATTTTTGGATATTATTATTTAAAATAGTTTTACCAAAATAAATACCATAATAAAAAAAGCCATCCGAACGGATAACCATAAAAATCTTCTGCTGCAACTGAAGTAAATAAACTGTAACCAAATAGTCCATAAGCATTTACAGGTGGGAGAAATACACTGAATCCAATTCCCCAAAATCCAAGAGCAATTCCATCCTGTTTACCTAGTGCGATAAAGCCACGCATTCTGAGAAATCCTCCGCAAGAGGTAAAACCTTCTTCTGCTGACCACATGAAGAATAAACGAGGTATTGGAAATAGAAGAATTGGTACTAAACGTGGGAAAATAATAAATGGTCCAGTAGAACCTGAACCAAAAGAAATGAAGTTACATACGAGTTGATTTAAGCGAAATAATGGTTCATATTGTTTTGGTGGATTATTAGGTAATTTGAAATCTTGTGGTAAAAGGTCTTTTTGTTTTGCAAAATCTATAATTTCTGTTTGCATTCGAGAAATATCATCATTAGAGGATTTGTTAGAAATTAGGGAATTTAGCTCCTCCAATTTCATAAATAATATTTTTATTTCTTCTGTTGAAAGGTTCTGCTGTTGTTCAATATAGGAATTTTGAAATCCGCTTGCATAGCATGTCACTGGTGCAGAATCAATATTATCTAGTTTTTTTAGGAATGAGAGTTTTTCTGTATTTTTATCTTCATTGTGGTTTGCTAATATAATGGAAGAAAATGAATTACTTATTAATAAAAATAATAATATAAATGTTAAGTACTTGAATAAAATTCTATGTTCCATAAATTTTTTCCTCCACTGTAATGCTAATGCATGTCATATATTTAAAATTATTCAATCAATCATAAAAAAAATTACCAAATATTACAAATTTATCTAGTAAAATATAATTATTAATTATTTCGATAGCTGATTATTTTTTCAATAGTTCTCGGTATTATTAATATTTCTCCTTTGTCTATATAGTTTTTTGTCTACTGTATCTATCATTTTTTCTAAATTAATATCATCAAGATCAAGAAAGTTGTATATCTTTTTTATATTGGAGGATGGATTAGATACTATATCGTTATAATTAACCATTAAAACATCCATATCTTCTCTGTTTCTGATAATATTTTTTATCAATTCATTCAATTTCATAAAGCTTTCTCTAGTTTTTTCTCGTTTCTCATCATTGATACCTGCCATTTTTTCCATCGAATCTAAAATTTCTTCGATATTCCTTTCTGAGTATATTATCTTATAATTGCCAGGTGGAAGATATTTCAGACCATAGGATGTAATCTTTATGAATTTCCCTTTAAATTTATCCAAAGGAAATGTTCCATCCATAAGTTTATTAATAATTTTCCCACCTTCAAGTTCATAATATCCTTTTGGATTATTCTCATCAATCGGTCGTGAACTATCGAAGGCAACGGAGGCTCCACCAGCATTAAGTATCTGCATTAACATAGATGTTCCAGATCGCTCCAATCCAGATACAATATAGTTTATGTTTTCATCCATTTTCATGATACCTAAATTAAAAATTTTCATCCATTTTCATGATACCTAAATTAAAAATCTATATATCCTAATTCCTTAATTTTATTCAATACTTTTTCTGCACTTTCTTCAATGCTTTCTTTATCAGTATCAACAATGAGTTCAGGATTTTCTGGTTCTTCATATGGAGCATTAACACCGGTAAAATCCTTAATTTCACCAGCTCTAGCTTTTTTATAAAGACCTTTAGTATCTCTTTTTTCACAGGTTTCAATTGAAGCTTTTGCAAATATCTCAATAAATCTACCTTGACCTACCAATTCTCGACAAAAATTTCTATATTTCCTATAAGGAGAAATGAAAGCAGTTATTGTGATTATACCTGCATCTGCAAAGAGGTTGGCAACTTCAGATATTCTTCTAATATTTTCATTTCTGTCCTCTGGAGAAAATCCAAGATCCTTGTTCAATCCATGACGAATATTGTCGCCATCAAGAACATAGGTAATATGCCCCATCGAATACAATTTATAGGCTACTTCATTTGCAATTGTTGATTTACCACTCCCAGATAAACCGGTAAACCATAACACAACTCCTTTTTGTTTTAAAAGTGATTCCCTTTCTTCTCTCTTAACCGTATGTGTATGCCATGTTACATTTGTAGCTTTTTGCTCTTTCATAATTATCACATCCTTTTTTCTATTTTTCAGTTAAAAACTCCATAATTTCTTCAACAAATGAATCGGTTTTATCTTTTGGTACTATTGCTCCCAAAACTTCTTTTTTCCCTCCGCATTTAAAACCAAGATCTTTTCCTCTTTTAATCATAGATTCTGCATTTTTATTGCTCCTCATATAGATTTGATCCATATCCTTAAAAAAACCAGTATTTATAACCAGTGTATTTTTACCACTATCCCATGCAATTTTACGAGTAATCGTTGAAATGATATTGTATGGGGTGTTTATTTTTTTCAAGATAGTGCCATTGATTTCATCTGATACGTATTCTAGTTGTTTTATTATTTCTTTGTTTAATTTTTTAAGATTTTCATTCCATTGAATATGTTCAAAAATATTGGAAGGAGAAGTAAAATTTAGAAGAAGATTAGGCGCCTTTTCTACTGCTTTTTTATCACCAATTTTATAGTTAGAATCTAGAAGATAAACCATTTTTAGCATATCATCAAAAGTAAGGTTGTGGTTATTACAAAAATTCGTGATTATATTGAATATCTGGTGGTTATTCTTAATTTTCTGCTCGTGGTCTCCAACTATCCCAAGTAATGCATATAAATTAATTGAGTTGTTGAGATATTGGTTTATAATCCAACTTGCAGATGGATACTCTGCAGGTTTTTCACCTTTGATAATTGGATTTTGATGAAAAACTTCTTTTATTTCCTGCCCTAGATGGTGATCAAATATCAGCACCTTTGCATTTTTTGCTAATCTTAAAACATTATCTTTTGGAAGAGACATATCAGCAATTATAACATAATCATAGACTGAATATTGATTTAGTTCATTTTCAGTTAAAAAATAGTTACCTAACTGTGGTGTTCTGTTTATTAAAGTTTTATCAGGAAGAGAGTCAAGTAAAATTTTTGCAGAACATATACCATCGGTATCCCAATGATGTATCAATAGTCCTTTTCCCTGTAATTTGTCGAACATAGAATGTTTACTCCACAAATGGTTTATCAAACTTAAGAATTGTTTCTGCTACTTCTTTCCGCATCATATCTTCAGAGGGTATCTCTCCATTTCTTAACAGTTCTCTAATTTTTTTACCGCTAAAATTGATATGATATTTTTGATCATGCGGACAAATTTTATCATTTACCACACTGCCACACTTTGTGCATCTTGAGAATGATCTGAAAAATACAGGAATTATTCCTAGATCAGGGAACTCTGAGAATATATCGTGAGCATCATACGGTCCATAATAATTGCCAACTCCAGCGTGATCTCGTCCAACAATAAAATGTGTACAACCAAAGTTTTTCCGCATAATAGCATGGTGAATTGCTTCTCTTGGACCTGCATATTTCATCGAAGTACGTAGAATTGACATTACTGCACGTTCTTTAAGATAATAATGTTTAATCAATGTTTCATAGGATGATAGTATTACCTCATCTCTGAAGTCTCCTACTTTTTTCTTTCCAATGATTGGATTTATAAATAAACCATCTGTAAAGGTAAGCGCGGTTTTTTGAACGTATTCATGACCAATATGGGGTGGATTACGTGTTTGGAATGCAACTACTTCTTTCCATCCTTTTTCTTTGAATAAAATGCGTGTTTCTTTAGGTGAAAGGTTATATTCGTCAAATGTTCTCATTTTGCTATCTAAAAGAGTGATTTTTCCACTAAAGAGTAGTTGCTTCATTTTATATATATTAGCAACACCTGGATGTGATGTGTCTTGAGTTCCATATATTGATTGCGCTAATGTTTTTTTATCAAACATATAAATTTCTTCGACATCTAATAATGCAAAAACACCATTCTCTTTATTTGTAAGGGCTATACTATCCCCCTCTTTTACTCCGTTTGTATCTTTTTTATTAAAATCCAATAAAATAGGAATTGTCCAAGCTATATCATTTACTAACCTTTTTTCATTTAATACGTTTTGAAGATCATTATTGCTAAGAAATCCCTCCAACGGTGAAAACACTCCCTTTGAAATGTTGAGTATGTCTTCTGAAAGATTGGTATTAATTTCAAATGTAGGGAGTTCTGATGCATCCGATATTTCTTTTTTGATTGTTCTATTTATGAGTTTTCCGCCGTGAGGTTTTGGCATTTCATTCACCTTTAGTCTAAATAACCTAGTGCTCTCAATCTTTCTTTTACCTTTTCTTCATCTTCTTTGCTAAAAGCCTCTTCACTTTCCTCTTCCATACCTGATATTACCTCTCTGAGAACGTAGGTCACGTAGGAAGAAAGCGATGTAAATCCTGTTCCTTCTATTCTTTTTTTAATTTTTTCTGCGAGCGGAGTTGGTATTGATATTGTCGTAAATTTTTTTTCATCTTTTCCTTCTTTCATTAATAACACCTAATTACATATTATTATATTTAACTATATTTAATTATATGTAATTACACAATAGTATATAAATATTATTATTTTTAAAAAATACTAACTGTTTTTAGTTATTTTATCCGATTACTTGTACTACTTGGTTGTTTACCACAAGAAATTCGACTAATTCACCAGATTTTTCTAATTCTTTTAATAAATCATAACTTAAAATATGTTCATATCTTGATATAACACGACTTCCACTTGGAGACCAACTACCAATTTCTACATGATGTGAATCAAAATTCTTTACACTTCCTAATATAGTAAAAGATTCTGTTTCTAATCTAAATGTACAAGAATCACATTCAATTACTGTTTTATACGAAAGATATAGACTATCTCTGTCATAAATTGGTTCTACTTGAATCATTGTTAACGATCCTTGACATTGGGGACAAATCATTACTTCTCCACGATCTTTGCCCCAAATATTTTCTAAAACCTTTAAATTTTTTTTGTAACTCATCTCTCAAAACTCCGTTCCAAATAATATGCACAGTTCTAGCATATATAGTTTTGGTAAAAATTGGTTTTGCACAATAAATATCTCTTTTACCGTGCTACTCTGTGTTTTGCACATTTATTATAATCGATTTTTATATCAATTTCATAGTATTCCTGAATCAAAACACATTCCTTTTAACGATCTCTTTAAATATTTTTAAGTTAAACCAAGTTTTAATAACTCAGTCCCATATAAAAGCTGAAATCCAGAATATTATACCATGACCCTGATGCGTTTTGATTGAAGCATCCTCAACAACCTGAATTTTTACATTAATATCGAAGTAACCAAATATAAAACCTTTCTGTCTGAATTGAATATAGTACCAAAATCCCCAATTATCTAATAAACCAGGCGTAAAATCTTCAATTAAATCATGTTTGAGTTCAAATAATACCTCACCCTTCCTTGTTGTAACATTCACATTAAGAAAATAA
>CAYGAC010000084.1:0-18577 GCA_964347865.1 uncultured Thermoplasmatales archaeon | reverse complement strand
GTGTTATCCCGTTTTGGAATAAATAAAATATTTTCTTCCCCCTTCCCAACATACTTACAACTCAAATCGCTACTCTCTTCATCTATCGCCCTACTGGTTCTTATGTTGAACAGTGGTGATACGCCTATGTTGGATTCCCCACTATTGTATCCAACAACAGAGGTGAATGATACACCGATAAGCACGGTAACTGTCATGATACTGCCGATGAGTATCTTTTTATTCATACTTTCCCCATATTATCATACACGTTCTGATATTTAGATTTTTTTCCTGTTTTCCTTTTCTCGTGATTAAGAATTATCTGTCTTTTCTCTTGTGTCAAAATTTTGTACTCACTTTTCTCCTATTGATATGTTCTTTCCTTCGTAAAAAAATACATTCGGAACTACTGCCAGATACAATACCTTTATTAGCCAGAAGGTCTTTAATATCTATTGAGGGGGGTCGATTTTTAAAAGGATTCCAAATCCTTTCATGGATACCATTCCTTTTAGCAAATGAGTATCCTCCCTTTCGACCTCCTTTACAAGCATTTAAATAACTCTTTTTCATATGAAAAGATGTAGGAAAGAAGGAGGTTTCTTCAGTATTTCTTCATATTTATATTCCCTATTGTAACTTCCTTTTTTCCCCTCCTTTCCTCATTGTTAATCAAATAATAATCACTATATTGATACAACTCTCTCTCTCACATCTTTTTGTTTTAAATTTTCGGTAAAACACCCTTTTTTTAAACAATTTATCTGTACAAATTACGTTCCAATTTTTCATATCTATGGCATCCTCCAACTTTCACCCGAATATTCCTCCCAAAATCTATAAACTCTATCGAGACCATCTTTTGTAATCTTCAAATACAATTTTTTACCATGCTTGATTTTTCGGATTAATCCCTTATCAACCATTCGATTGATGAATTGGCTGAATGCGGATCGTTTCATTGGATGGTCCATCAAGACTTGATGATATGGCAACCGTTTGAAGTGATTTACTTTTGGATTGAGAAAACCGTGCTTATCAAGAATTTTATCTCTGTCTCTGAAATCATCAACTAATCTTAGCAATAGAATTTTTTCATTATATCCTAGCTGAATTTTCTTTTTATATTCCCGTAGAAATTTACGAATCTTGCAATCTGCTTCAATCTCTTTTAAGCGTTCTGGGCTTTGATTTGGTGAAGCAAAACGTCCAAGCGAATCACGATATGTTAAATAGCCAACATCACCTATAAGTTCAAAATCCAATCCTTCTACCTTATAGAATTCTTCTTCAATATCTTCGAAATCATCAGGATCCTCTTCATCTTCATCATCAGGATATTCTTCGTCTTTCTCATGCGACACCATTTTTCACCATCCTCGCTTTTTTAATTCGTTTGACTCGCTTTTCACGTTCTTTTTTTGACAATTTGTACTTTTTACGAATTTTGAACAGATTTTCCACTGATTTTATGTTTTTTTCATCAAACACAATGCATAGGTCTAAATCACCACGTTGAGAGGTTTTAACATCAAAACCTTGTGCTCTTTTTAAGAAAAAAGTAAGCGCATTGGGAGTTTTGAAATCTAAAACTGCAACTAATTTTTTGTTGATGATGCTATACGGTTGAATAAAACCGAGATTCCGCTTTAATCGGATCTGCCAAATTCCAAGCTCATTATGTTCAAGCAAATATTTGTCTTTGTATTTTTTTAAATAAGATTGCCATGAGTTTAAGGGGATGTCCATGTCATGTTTCCATTGTGTCTCAAATGATAAGATGGTATCAGTCATTAATCCTCCAAAAAATAGACTATATTATAGAAACTATGGACATGTCCATGTCCATTAATCCTTATATATATACTATTTTTAATTACTAAATTACAAAAATTACTAGATACAAAACACTCATTTAATCTATTACAACGTCTATGAACATTATTATGAACATTTGTAATGTCCATCAACAATGGACATAAATAATGTACATTATTAGCTAAAATCATATCCACTCCTTTTAACAAAAACCCTTCCATCTTTCTCATACAGATAATTCTTTGATATAAGACTCTGAATCATATCTTCATTATACCCATGATGTAAAATGTCATTCCAATAAGCTGGTAAAAAACCCTCAATCTCTTGGAGAATCATTCGTTCTTTTTTTGCTAATCCTGTTGAAATAGAATCAAGATCTTCAATACCTAATGAATCTAAAGAATGTTGAAACAACCTTATCGCTCTCTTAATATCATCCTCAATAACTGATTCTGATAATCTGATTTTGGCACTTGCTTCTGACAACCTCCTAATTGCCTCGTAATGTCTAAAGTTTACATGATAATCTTGCCTCAACCGGTTTTCAATGAACCAATTAACAATCTTATGATTCATTTCATCAGATATTATTGGTCTGATTAGTTTTGCATGGTTGATATATTTACGCAGAAAATCAGATGAAAATTCAACATTTTCAGAATCTTTACTTAAATTTTTATGGATATGGTATACGATTTTTTTATCAGTTTCTTCGTTAGGTAAATCCTCAACAACTATGATTAAATCAAATCTATTAAGTAATGCAGGATCTAAATCAATCTGATCGATATATTTACCCCTGAAATTGTCAAATCTTCCATATTTGGGATTCATTGATGCCAAGATAGCGGTTCGTGATGAAAGAATCTGGTTAATACTTCCAATCTTAGACTGTTCGACAACTCCCTGTTCCATTGGACCATGAAGACAACCTTGCACTTCTTTTGGCAGTTTATCAAATTCATCTAAGTAACAGATTCCACCATTGGCTCTAACAAGAGCACCAGCTTGTAATATCCATCCTTCACCAAGTGGGTCTTTGGTTGCACCTGCTGTTATTCCTGCTATGGTTGCACCCCTTCCACTGGCTTTTGTGAATATTGGTGCGATTCTGCAGGATGCTTGCATTGCTGTAGATTTTACCGTTCCAGGATCACCAACTAAAATGACATGGATTGATCCCCGTTTTGTTGTACCATCGGGTAGATCATACCAAGAGCCACCTGTTTGTTGTAGCAAAAGCACTTCTTTGAATATAGTATGACCATGTATGCTTGGAGCAAAAGAATTTAGCAATCTGGACCATAAATCTGGTGATCTGGATAGTTCATCAGCTTGTTTTTTTTCCTCTTCATTCATTTCTAACGATTTAGAATGAGCGGATTCAAAACCTCGTGTAAGAAAATATGTTTCTTGTGTGAGCTGTTTATCTTGTTGATTGATATAATAAACTCCGTTAATCGTTATCATTTCACCAGGTAACACTTTTTTACAGTGGTTTTCGTAGCAATGGACCTCTAATTCCTTCCGATGTGATTCGTAGTAAGGGTTTGTAATAAGCAGTTTTTGAAAATCCTTATATCTTGATAATGTGGATATTAATTGAAAAATTGAAACCCTACCACATCCCCCCTCACTTTCATAACATTCGATTGGCGTTCTGATATAATTGTTGTTTATGTTTTGGTCCAAATGTATAATGTTTCCACATTTCTGGCATTGAAAAGCGCCTTTTACCAAGCGTGGTCTGACGCTTGTAACTTGGAATACAATTCCTTCAATGGAACACAATTTACCTAAATTCCGTGTTCCTAAATCAACCAAGTCTATCTGTGCAATAGGTGAGAACCCGATAAGGTCAATATTCAACTCATCAAAACCATCTTCTTGTAGAACAGTAAATAAAGCCGTATATGCTCTAGTGGGATTATTTATAAGTAATTCTCCGAGTTGTTGATTTGCCCTGTCTATTTTTTCAAAATCTAATAAAAGTATACCACTTGTTTTTGCTGTTTCGTATTCACTTTTTAGATAATTAATGTTATTTAGGAGATCCGACCACATCTGCTTATCGCTTTCGTCGATAATTTTAGGACTCATACAATTCGCATCCCCTGAGCTAACTCTTTCTTTTTTTCATCCTTTATTTTTTTATGTGCTTTAGCAATTTCTAGGTTATCAAGAATCTGTTTTTTCTGATTCTTATACGTCTCTTCAAGCTCATCCATTTCTTTTTGTAAAATTTTCGGATCATGGTGCATCTCATTCTCTATTGCTTTCATCAACAGTTGGCTAAAATTCAAACCTTTATTTGTTACATAATTATGATATTTCTCAGGTATTGTCGTGTGAACGGATTTGTTCACCATTTCCCCCCCTCATTTTTCCAATCTTCTATTTTTATGATAAAATTTCTACCAATAGTAATTCTTCCATTTGATCTTTCTAGAGTAATTGTTGTATCTGTTTCTTCCACGATACGGCCTCGGATAGATCGTATTGTACCATTTTCAATAGGACCATCAATAAATACTACTTTGACTTCTTTTCGACTTGATGTAGCAATGAAAAAAAATAAAAAAACACCTAACACACCCATGAGGTTAATCCCCCTTTAACCTTCTTAGCTCAGCTTCGACGATTCTCAATCCAGTTTCAACATCGAATCCATTTTCTTGTAGAAATTCCTCAGCATTGCGATATTTTAAAAAATTCATTGATCCCCCCCTCTTAGAAGCTTTTCAGCTCGTTCTTGAAGTGCAATATCAACTTCTTTTTTAAGAGTACCATGTAATTTTCCGTATCTTTGAAAAACTACATTTTTAAAATCTGCAAGCACTTGTTCAGTAGCATTTAAATTTCCCATAATAATCGAATAGTATTGTGTACCTAAATGTATATATACATTACGACACATATAGAATTTGTACATAAGCTATGTACAAAAACACTAAATTTGTAAATATGGGTGAATAATAATGAATAAAACTTATCTTATCAGGAAAGGATTACCAGCAAAGATTTTTTTCCTCATTTATAGTACTCCCATGACTAAATATGAGATTATGAAAGCTGTTAATGCTACCGAACCTGACATCTATGGAAAAAAAGGTGGTAGAGCTTTCTTTGAACTTGAAAAAGAAAAATATGTAGAATCTCATGGTATCAATGAAAAAAATACTGTACTCTATAGAGCATCTTGTACGGCGTTAATAGACGAAATCGTAAATCTCTTACAGAAACAGAAACAATCATTAACTGATTTTGAGAAATGGGTTTTACATACCATTCTTGATTCTGATTTTACTCGTTCTCTTTTAAAAGATTTATTTTTTAGTATCGATTTTAATTATGAAATTGACGCTTATCATGAAATCATCGAAAAAAGACTAATCTTTTTTATTATTTCAGTTTATATTGTAAAAAATATTTGGTTTAATCCTAAAGATAAAATATTTGAACCTAATGAGAAAAAAGAAGTTTTTAACGAGACTTGGAAAGGAAAAAAACAAGTTTTCACAGAAAAAGAAAAGATATTAGCCGATTCTTTTTCATCCCTATCGAAGTCTTATATATCTGATTTTTCAAAAGCATCAATGCCAACAAATATTGCGATTCTTTACAAATCTTTATCGAAGATTCCAACAGATACTGATATAATTATGAGATGGGCTAGTATACCTAATAGTTTATTGACAAAGCTGATATTAATTTCCAGTGATGCACAATTATTTCTCTCAATGTTTTTAGATTGTATAGTGGTTATCGGTCCTCAATTTATGATTGGATATGTATACCCTGATTATTTTGAAAATCCAATTTTAAAAGAATTTATCAAAGATTCTAAAAAATCAGCTAAAATTGTAATAAAACAAATTCGTAGCACAAGAAGAAATTATGGGTAATATTAGTTTTATCTTGAATTCAACTTATTTTTTATTTTCTTTCTGTAATTCCTGAACTTGTTTCATTTTCACTTCTAGAAGCTCCATCCGTAAATCTTTCAGTTGTTTATCAAGATCCTGAATTTGCCTGTCTTTCTCTTTTAACTGTTCATGTACTCCTGTAAGGTCGGGTTGCACTTCAAAGATAGCTAAAGCCGAAACATGACGGTCATATTCTTTTTTGATGCTCTGTTGCATTACCCTATCATGTAACCAATCCCCATAGGTTCTGTCTAAAAGACTCGTATGCCCTCCGATGTAATTATAAAACTCATCATTCATTCTATCAGATCGCAATTGTGTAAACCAAAATCGTCTTAACGAGTGAATATTGTATAAATGTCTTGGTTGTTGGAGTTTTGGATTCATATCTTTTTTATTGTAAGGATCTCCCGCTTTATCCAGTAACCTATACCATATTTTTTCAAAGTTCTCAGCTTCATACGGAAATACTCTATTGTCCAATTTGATAATCATTTCTTTCGGTATTTCTTTACCATCCTTGTAGATTTTCCAATATGTATGATGGTATACCTTTCCTCTTACTACATAAGTAGAATTTCTAATATCTTTTTTTAGTTCATATCCTCTTGATTCTAATATTTTTCGTAAAGCTGTTGATTTCCTATACAGAGTTGTTAATTTTTTATCCCTTTCAGGTTTCCATAGTTGTAGAAATTCTTTGACTTCTTGTGTAAAAAAAGTAAATCGTGGTATCCCTCCTTTTGCTATTTCCTCATGTAACATTATCATTCTGTTATCCATGTCAATGTCATCCCATGTTAATTTCAATGCTTCATCACGCCTCAATCCAGTACTTGCAAGTAAACCAAAAAATGCTTTAGCTTTAATCCCTGTAGCGTATGAAAGAATTTTTTTAAGATCGTATTGTGTAGGTGTTGCTTTCTTTACTGTTGGTATAACAGCTCTTACAAGGTTATTTCGTTGACGTATTTCCTCCCATTCCCTAGATTTTAATTCTATATCGTTTCTTTCCATGAATTTTTTTAATATATTAAGAACTGTACTTTGTGTCTTATTTGGTTTATTCTCTATGATCTCTGCAAATTTCCATAAATCGTCTTTTATTGCCTTCTTTGATTGTTTTAACCATTTAGAAGGATCTTTATCAAGTGTGGTAAAAAACAGCTTTAAATAAACTCTTACGCTATCTCGTGAACGGATATTTTTATAATACTTTACGAGATACGTTTCTATTAACTTTGGGTGCCAATTATGTTTCCTCATGTGCAATCACAAGGAGATGTAATGCACTCAAAGTTAAAATAATTTTCGGACATTAAGTTTTACCAAATTCCTTTTTACGTTCCTTAGCATTTTTTCCAGTAGCTTCAAAAAGAAAATCATTCCATTTCTTAATTATACTATAACCACTGCATATTTTTTTAGGAGGAACTATATCCACAAAAAGAGAATTTTTATCTTGTCTCATGTTTATTTCACCAATACCTGAGACCTCAAATTTATAACCCTTAAATATATCTCCTTTTGCACCAAAATAGGTTGTTATCAATTCCTCGATATCAGGGTTGTGACCTCTTTTAATTTTATATTCTCGCATAATAAATGGTATTATGAATTAACAATTTTAAATTTTTGGATTATTTATTTTAAATCTTTAAATCTACAAATCGGTATATTCCCATTTTGAACAAATTCTTTATAATGATCCAACCATCTTGAACAAACATTTTCTAAATTTGCAAACTCAACAAACTTTCTTAATTTTTTCATTGTTTCTGTATTAACATTATGTTCAATTCTACAAGCATCATTATCAGCAATTTTTTCATCAACTCCTAAAATCATTAAAAAATTTTTTAACGTTTCATGTTTCTTTTTAGTATTTATAGCAATTTCTTTTCCTTTTTCAGTTAAAGTCACTCCACTATATTTTTCATAATTAATATATCCTTCATTACTAAGTTTGTGAAACATTTCAGTTACACTAGCAGGATTAACATTTAATACTGAAGCAACATTGTTTGTGTGAACGGTTTTTTTCTTAGTTTGAATATTATATACAACTTCTACATATTCTTCAATTGTTCTTTGCCTCATTTTATACACCTAATAAAATAACTCTTAATAAAAATCCGACGATGATTGCAATTCCAATCATTAGAGTTGCAGATTTAATCATATCCTTAATTCCTAATTCTTTAATTAAAACTGCAAAGGTGGCAACGCAAGGAAAATATATTGTTAACATAGTAACTGCAATGACCATCTGTAAAGGAACCATGTTCAAAGATATCAACATCCCAACAGCGAGATCCTTTCTTAAAAAACCTGTAATTAAAGCAATACTTGCATCTCCTGGTAAACCAAAAAGCCCTACCATTATTGGTGAAACTAAATTTCCTATCCATTGCAGAATTCCAATAGCGTACAATAAATTAATGATTAATACGCCTAAGAATAAATAAGGAATTGCTTCTTTCAAAAACCAACGAATTCTCATCCAAGTTTTTTTCAGTGTTGCCCTTAAACTAGGTCGACGATAAGAAGGAATTTCAAGAAAAATTTCAGGACTTTCTCCTTTGATAAACTTATTTAATACAAGTCCAATTATAACATAAAGAATTATAAGAGTCAAAAATACCAACCCAATATAGTACAATCCATATTTACCCAATGCTCCAAATACCATTGCCATTTGTGCCATGCAAGGGACACAGATAGCAAGGAGAGTTGCAGAAATAAAACGTTGTTTTCTAGTTTCTAATGTTCGAGTAGATAACGCACCAGGAACGTTACAGCCAAGTCCAAGAAATAAAGGAACAATACCATGACCATGCATTCCAAGTTTATGAAAGATTCTATCAACTAAAGTTGCTAGTCTGGGTAAATACCCCGAATCTTCTAGAATTGAAAGGGTAAAATAAAAAGCAACTATGTAAGGGAGAATCGCACCTATAGGAACATAGAGTCCTGTTGTAAGTATCCCTAAAGATTCAATAAAGTTGATTTCAACACCATATTCACCAATGAGGATAGTATGTACTATGCCTGGTCCAAGCCAATCACTCAACCTAGTAATTATTGGTGAATATAATTTTTCAAATAATGGATCAAAGAAATAAATAATTAGATTTTCTCCAATAAACCTTACAAACCAAAATGCACAAAAAATAATACCAATAGCTATAGGTATACCTGTATGTGGTCTTATTGTTAAATCTGATATTTTATCACGAAAACTATGATGCCTATGCTTTACTTGTTCAACTTCGCCAATAATAGATCCAATCTCAATCCATCTTCCTTCTTCACTGGTTTGTTTAATTTTTAGGTTTGCTTTAGATTCTTTAATTCTTGATACAAATGTTTTAATACCTTCCCCAGTTAATGCTACTGTTGGAACCACGGGAATACTCAATCTCTTTTCTAACTTTTTTTCATCAATAAAGATTCCAAGATGTTTTGATTCATCCCATAGATTCAAAGCTATAATAATAGGTTTATTTCTTTCCAACAATTCTAAAGTTAAGTAAAGATTTCTTTCTAGATTAGTTGCATCAATAACATTTATAATAATGTCAGCTTCGTTATACATTTTTAAAGCAACTTCTTCAGCTTTGTTCGTTGGTTCAAGAGAGTATGTTCCAGGAGCATCAATTATTTCAACTCTTTCACCATCGATTCTCATTTTTCCTTTTGAAAAATCTACAGTAGTACCGGGGTAATTTGATGCAATTACATTAGCTCCAGTAAGCCGAGAAAAAACAACACTTTTTCCTACGTTTGGATTTCCCATCAAAACAATTTTTTTTATTAAATCACTTCCACCATGATTTTTTGTGCCATTCCTTGGCCTAAAGACATCTGACATCCGCATACTTCAACAGTAACAGGTCCTCGAAACGGTTGTTTTGAGATTATTTTTAGTATTTGATCTTTCCTAATTCCCATAATCCATAATTTTCGAATTAATCCTTGACCTCCCTGAATATCGGTTATTTTCGCTCTTTTATTTATTGGAAGTTGTGACAGTGAAATGATTTGTTTATCCATATTTTTCACCAGATTTATTTTTAGGCATACCTAAATTATATTATATCAGAACAAGTATAAATAATTTTGGTATACCTAAATTTTTCAAAATTTATGATAGTTACACAGCTTTAAATCATTAATGAACATATAGATAAATAACTTTACTTAAATATTCAATTAAGAACCTTATTATCTATAAAAATTTCTTCCTATTCTACTTTATAAACTAGCCAAATATATTCTTCTTTTAATACCTTGTTATTTACCAATTTTAATTGTATATTTTTATTGATATTGTCAAAAATTTTGTATGATTTATTACCTATTATAACTGGGTGAATTAATAAACTAATCTCATCAACTAATCCTTTATTTAAAAGAAGATTCCCAAGTATTTTACCTGTGTCAGTTAAAACTGTTTTGATATTGTATTTTTTGGATAATAGTTCAAGAGATTTTTCAATATCTACTTTCTTTCTACCAATAACATGAAAGTCATAATTTCTATCTTCCAAATATAAAGTATAATCTTTTGAGGTTTCATTCGATATCAATATGATAATATCTTTACAAAATTCAAATTTTCTAACTTCGTGAAGATGATCCTTTAATTTTCCTTTAGTATCAATTATTACCCAATATGGTAGTTGTTTATTTCTTTCTGGTTTTTTAAAATCATCTTTGTTTTCTGGAGGAGAACTACCATATAATGCAATACCAGTTTTAATGGTATTTGAACCGATTAAATGAGCATCGGGTTTATACTTACTTGAAATTTGATAATGCAGCTCCATATTTACATCAAAATTACTTAAAGAACCATCTAAACTTATTGAGTTATGTATAATAATATAAGGTTTCATTACTATTTCACTTTAATAAGAAATTTTCATAATTCTCTACATAAAATTTTTTTCCTTTTTGTAAAATGGTAAATCCTTCGTTTTCAAGTAATTTCTTTTGTGCTTCAGCTCCACCAGGAAATTTTGGATTTAGAAAACCATCTGTTTTCAAGGTTCTCCAATAAGGAGTAATATTTTTCTCACCTTTATTCTTAGATTCTTTAGCTGCATGGGCAACAATATTAATGAAAATACCTGTAGTTAGTGAGCAACAGTACTCAACATTATATTTTTCTGCACATTTTTTACATATTTCGTAAATCGTAATAAGCTTACCTTTTGGAACATTTTTCATAATTGTATTTACATCAAGAGGTGGAGCAAGAACAACTGAATCACCAGGTTTAGCACCCCATTTTTGTAATGCTTTTGCACAAGGAAATTTTTGCTCTAATGCAAGAACTTTAGGAAAATTTTTTTTATTTTGTAATTTTTCAGTCCATGATTTTTTTCTATATGCCATTACTCATTCTCCCATCTATATAATTTCTTTTTATTTCTCAATTTATCTAATTCACATTCAAAACAAATCCCATTATGACAGGATATAATTCCACCGCAATTTGGACATTTCCATTTTAATTTTTCTTTTTCTAAAAATTTTTCTATCCCTTTTTCTTTAATGAAATTAAGATTTTCAACCATGCTCATCCTATAAAATGTTCGATATCTTTTATCAATTCGTTGTAATTTATCACATGGAAATTTAGTACATTCGTAACAATATCTAACTTTATTGTTCATAAGAAGATCACATCTCTTTTTTAAGAAAGCACATTTTTTATTTCGTGGTCGGCAACCTGAACAATAAGGCATTTTGATTCCTTTGTTCTCAACATCATTTTTAAAAGCTAGATATCCACTACAAATACTACAATTCATTCCAAATGGCGAAATTAACTCTGTTTTTGTCATAATATACAATATTATGCAACATATAGATAATATAAATTCATATTCATAATTCCGATATAGATATATTTAAACAAAGTAGTACAATTTAGAAGAGATTCAAATGGAAAAAACCAAAAAGAAAAATCCAACTATTGGTTGCTGTGGAATCGATTGTGGTCTATGTCCGCGCTACTATACAGAAGGTAAATCAAGATGTCCTGGATGCTTTGGCAAAGATTTTCTAAATGTAATGGCGCAAACATGTTCATTTATTACTTGCTGTGTAAAAAATAGAAATTTAGAAACTTGCGGAGAATGTAAAGAATTTCCTTGTTCAAAATTTAATAGTAAATGGTTTGGTAAGGATGCATATGATTCGTTTGTCACGCATAAACAAGCGATGAATAATTTAGTTAATATCAAAAGAATTGGAATGGAAAAGTTCCTAAATCACCAAAAAAGGAGAATAGATTTTCTCGTAGAAATGCTAAATGATTTTAATGATGGACGATCTAAAAATTTTTACTGTATTTCAACAGCGTTATTATCTATACAAGGGATTAAAGAAGCGCTAAAAAATGCTAGAATCAAAATCATAAAAATGAATATACAGAAAAATGATAAAAAATCAAAAGCTAAGATATTAAAAGAAAATCTATTAAATATTGCACAAAATGAAAATGTCAAATTAAAATTAGATAAACCACCAAATTGGAAGTAATATGATGAATTTTTGAATTATAAAATATAGTATAATGTGGTTTTAAATTAAATATAATAAATCTTTTATTTTTAATAAAATTGTATATTAGCGATACTTATATATATGTATAATTAATAATTATGTAAGGGGTAATATGAAGAAAAAATTTGTTCCATTAATTTTGATGATATGTGTTAGTTTGGGTAGTTTTGGTATAACAGGTGCATATAATAATAGCATCAATGAACCGTTTAAACAAAGCGAAGAATATGGAATTCAATGGGAAATGAACTATGGATCTGATTGGCGGTATGGTCGATATGAAGGACCACAACCAATTGGTGATTGTGACAATGATGGTAAAAATGAATTACTCATTGGAGGACGGGATACTCAAATTAGAGTTATGGAATGGAATGATAATAAACAAACATACGTTCAAAAACATACATTACGTCCGCCATTTTATCATCTACTTTCTTTTCTGAGGTTACTAGGTATAATCGATGAATTACCAAATCCAGGAGGATTTGCGATCGGGGATTTAACTGGTGATGGAAAAAATGAAATTGCTGCGACTTGGTCTACAACTGTGTACAAATGGATCGCTGGAAAATACAGAATTATAGGATTTGATAATTGGATATTTAGTAATGGGGGAGGAAGTGCTGATTGTTATATTGGTGATTATGACAATGATGGGCGCAATGAATTAATTGTAAGTGGGGGTCCTATGAGACAAAATAGTCCTGTTCCTGAAATTGTCATTTATCAATGGAATAAATATAGATTGGAAAAAGAAGCAGAATGGAATGATGAGGAAGGTGACGGGTATTGGTATATATATATGCCTTGTGTCGCAGATGTTGATGAAGATGGAGAAAATGAACTTCTTTGTGGGTCAGGATACAAAGTATTAGTATTAGATTGGAATAAAGATACAGAGTCATTTGATGAAACCATTATTAAAAGAACTGGTGAAGATTATTATCCCTTTGCTTTCATTTGTAAGGATAGCGATATGGATGGTAAACTTGAGATTCATGTAAGTTATTATGGTCCTGCAATATCGATTTTTGGATGGAATGGAACTGGATACGAAATAAAATTTGAAAAAGAATGGTATCATGAAGCTGGTTTAATTGAAGCACTTGACGTTGGCGATGTAGATGATGATGGAATACCCGAAGTTTGTGCAGGAACAAATTATGTTCATATACTTCAGTGGAATGGAAGTACCTATATCGAAGAGTATGTTATTACCGATACGTATGGAATGTTAGCAGTTGTAAGTGTTGGTGATTGTGATAATGACGGAAAATATGAAATTAATGCTGCTCCAGTTTTTGTTAGACCGGGAGATGATTATAAATATTGGATTTTTAAGTATGGATGGGAAAGTAACAAATAATATGTTTATGCAAATTAATATGTCAATTTGATCATATGTACTCTATAAAGTTCTATTACATTTATGCTGTCTTTTGTTTACCACAATTATAACAATATCCTCGATGAACACAAATAGTTCCACCACATTGAGAACAAGTCCACCGTATTTTTTCATTTTTAACAAATTCTCTTATACCAAATTTTTTGATATAATCAAGATTTTCAATCATACTCATATTGTATTTAGTTCGATATCTTTTATCTAAATGTTTCATTCTTTCACAAGGAAAATTTTTACATTTAAAACAAAATTTTAAATTATTATTCTTTAACTCGTTACAGGTTTTAATTTTACATTTAGCGATACTAACCGGTTCATCCTTATCAAATACCCGACAACTAGGGCATTTCTTTTTTTCTCTAAGATATGCTATGCAAATACCACAATTCATCCCGCATGGAGCAATAAGTGAACTCTTCATTGATAATTTTGAATTCATAGATTAATTTCTATAAGGAGATAATTAATAAATATTGTTAACTGATTTTCTAGTATTTGGTAATCATATGTTAATTTTAACGCCCGCATCGGGATTTGAACCCCTAACTTACTAGTATAAAATTAGGTTTTATATCTGTTGATTCTGCATTGTTTTTTATTCCTTCGAATCGTTTTACCGCCAAATAGTACCTACCAGCATTCTCCAACTAGGTTAATGAATAGGAGGAAAGTTTCAATATTACCCTTAGACAATAAGTCTGTTGATTAGTCAATTTTTAGGAGGTTATAATAAAATTAGAAGGTAAAAGTAAAAAGTATAATAGATAATTAATGAAAAACTAATTAGTAGATCTACCTGATATTTTATAAAGAGAGATTCTTATCGATTTATATACTTAAGTAAATTTTTAAACACACACATTGTTTAATCCATTGATTTAACTGATGACAGAATACATTGACCAAGATTTGATCAAGCCACATACAATCGAGAAGAGATTGTACCAGACAACCATATTCAAGGAAGTGAAAGATAAAAACTCCCTTGTTGTGTTACCGACTGGAATGGGTAAAACGATCATAGCACTATTATCATTGGCGTATAAACTATCACACGGGAAAAAAGTCCTTTTTCTTGCTCCCACCAAACCACTCTGTGAACAACATGCTTCCTCGCTAATGAAACTCACAACACTCCAAGACGATGAGATCGCCGTTGTTACCGGAGAAACGTATACGCCAAAAAAGAGAAACGAGATTTACACCACAGCCAGGGTGATTGTTGCTACACCGCAAACAATCGAGAATGACATTGATCGTACGTTATCCTTGACTGACTACGGATTGATCATTTTTGATGAAGCACACCGAGCAGTTGGTGAGTATGCGTATGTAAAAATCATGGAAAAATACCATTCCATTAAGGATTATCAGGTGTTAGGACTTACTGCTTCGCCAGGAAGTGATTTTGAAAAACTCAAAGAAGTAGCCGTTCATCTTAGTATAAATCATATTGAAATTCGAAATGAGCAGGATAACGATATGCGCCCTTATGTATCAAGTCGGTTTCTCCGATGGGTCCTTATTGAAATGCCCCCTGAAATTAAACAAATCATGATGAAAATTGATGTAATGTTACAGGAGTATCTTATAGGGTTACAGCGGTTTACCAGTCAAGCGAAACATCTCACCCCGAATAAATTAAGCAAGAAAGCATTGGTCGAAATCCAGGGGAACATGCATGCTAATCTTGGGAAACGAGGTGGTATCCTTTATCACGGATTGAGTTTGGTTTCATCAACGATAAAATTGTCTCATTTGAAGGACATGCTTACGAGTCAGGGGGTTGATGTTGCAAAAACATATGTTTCAAAACTGGAGAACGATCCTTCTAGAGCGGCGAAGAAGATTAAATATCATCCGTTGTATCCAGAAATTAAGAACGGTATCGGAGAAATTAAAGAGTCTCAACCAAAATTAGCAATGGCAAAAAAGATTATCAAACAACATTTCCAAGAAAAAAAGGATGCCCGGATTATGGTGTTTGCAGAATACAGGGACACGATTGATATGCTTGTTCCCGAGTTGGAAACAATTGTTGGTGTGAAACCGGTTAAGTTCATTGGTCAAACTAGGACTAGTGGTGAAAAAGGTATGAATCAGAAGGAGCAGAAGCAAACGCTTGATGCATTCAAAACAGGTGAATATAATGTGTTGGTATCGACCAGTATTGGTGAAGAGGGGATTGATATCCCGATCACCAGTTTGGTGTTGTTTTACGAGCCGGTCCCGTCTGCAATTCGACACATCCAACGCAAGGGTCGTACCGCTCGTGATGGCTTACCTGGGGAGGTCAAGATTTTGATTATGAAGGATTCACGGGATGAGGGTTATTATTGGAGTTCTGTTACTAAAGAGAAGAAAATGTATAGACAGGTGTATCGGTTGAAATATCGATTGGAAGGAAAAAAAGGTATGAGAAAAGCTATTGAGCGTCAGAGTAAACTTGAAGAATTTTTATCAGCGTAACATACTTTTTTTTATGATAATTTTATATACTGATCGTGAGAAATAATAGTGTTGTAATTCTACGTTTGTATTAGGTGAGAGTGAAGAATGGTGATATGTATAATTTTTTTTGAGAGATTATGGGGATATAATGAAACGTCATGAAAACAGAGGAAAATCCTGTAGTATTCTGGGATGCACTAGAAAGGCGAGAATAAAAGGCATGTGTGATTCCTGTTACCGGAAAAACAGGAAGAAAAGCCATCTTTATAAAGATTAGAAGGTAAACTTAAAAAACCAATTTTCGATTTCATTCATGGGGGCAAGGCTTACCAGCATCGGTTAGAAATGAATATTTCTTTCATTTTCTTACCTCCAAGCATGATAATGCTTATCATGCCTAATACAATATCTTAATTATGGTATATAAACTTTTGTAACAGGATTATTAATTTTCAACAGAGTTTTTTGATATAATGATTCTATAATTTACTTTAAACCTAACAAATATATTAGTATTGAAAACGCATTTGGGATCCGTTCAAACCAACGCTCCAATAGACTAAAGATGAAATTAAATGATTTACTTTTTGGTATGCTTACTTCTAGAGATGTCCATGGACCTTTGACACTATAAATATCCTTCGCCCTCGCTCTAATACTATAATTACCTTGTTTCTTCCAAGCGTGACTTATTGTAACATTCTCACCGGATTCATAAGGACCTATCCAATTTTCAATAGTATCATCTCCCCATTCGATAAAGTAATAGACATCATCTCCGTTAAGATCAACTGCATTAAATGTGTAGTCATGTTCAATTCCTTTTTTACCACTGATGGGCCCATCTATATTCGGTGCACTTGGGGGAAAACTCTCGGTTTCTATTCTTATCAGCCAAACATCGTAATCTGGACCCCGTGGCCAAAAATCTGTAAATGATCCAGCGATAATGTAACCACCGTCAGATATTTGCTGAATGGAACGGCCTCCATCAGTACCATTTCCCCCCATTATTTTACTCCACTGTTCATCTCCGTATTCATCGGTTTTAATCAACCAAAGGTCATACTCACCAGCTCCAAATGAATACGTATTTCCTAATACAATATATCCATCTTCAAATGTCTGCTGAACAGAACGACCGTAATCACGACTTGTTCCTCCAAATGTTTTATTCCATTGTTCATCTCCATTCTCATCGGTCTTAATCAACCAAATATCTCCTTTTGGGGTATTAAATTCTGCCCCAGTTATTCCAGTAATGATATATCCGCCATCTTCGGTCTGTTCAACAGAGTATCCTACATCATCATCTTTTCCCCCAAATGTCACATCCCATTCCATATCTCCATTTTCATCGGTCTTAACCAACCAAACATCTTCTTTACCAGCACCAAAATTTCTTGTAAACCCAGTTAAAATATATCCACCATCAAATGTCTGGCATACAGAGTAACAATCATCTAACTTTACCCCTCCAAATTTTTTATTCCACTGTTCATAACCATTTTCATCGGTCTTAACCAACCAAAAATCTCCATAATCAATATCATTTTCATACTCTGTTGTTCCAGTAAGGATGTAACCTCCATCTATAGTCTGTTGAACAGATGCGCTAAACTCAGTAAGTGGCCCTCCGAATGTTTTATTCCATTGCTCGTTACCAGTGGAATCGGTTTTTACCAACCAGAAATCCCAATTACCCGTTCCATAAGACATTGTATCTCCTAATAAAACATATCCTCCGTCAAGAGTCTGTTGACCCGACTTGCATACGTCATAACTTTCACCACCAAATGTTTTATTCCAATTCTCATTACCAAACGTATCAGTTTTAATTAACCAAAAATCCCAAATACCCGCACCAAAAGAAGTTGTAGAACCTGCTAATACATAACCTCCATCCATTGTCTGCTGAACCATGGCGGAAGAATCACCTCCTGCTCCTCCATAGGTTCTATTCCATAACTCATCTGGTGGTTGAATAATTACAGGATTTCTAAAATTATCTCTCTTGATTTTACTTTTTTCAATATATCCTGTTACAGGTAAGGTAGATGCTCCAACCAACAACAAACAAATAGATATACCGATAATTTCCTTCATCATATTTATACATCCTCTGAATCCATTTTTATATAGAACAAGTAAACAAATCCACTTTGTTGTTTAACACATGAAGAACCGTATGATTCTTCTGCTGTAACAGTTATCTTTGTTGGCCCAAGTCCAAGTATTATCTTCGAAGTTATCTTTCTACTCCCACGTGCTGGAATAATCCCAATAGTTTCTTTGCCATGTCACCTATTTTTTCGTGAACCTTTTCTTTCTCAGAAAACTCTGCAATTTCCTTAAACAATGGCTGTGACAATTTTGATAAATCAAAGGTGAAGTCATACGACATTTT
>CAYGAC010000083.1:0-2190 GCA_964347865.1 uncultured Thermoplasmatales archaeon | reverse complement strand
GCAGAACATCATGCTATTGCAGCTATGGTGACTGCAGGTGAATATAAAATCAAAAAAATTGTGGCTGTCTGGAAAGACGGAACAATTATCCCTCCTTGCGGAAAATGCAGGGAATTGATTTGGCAGATTGATAAAGAGAACTGGAATACTGAAGTGATCATAGGGAAAGATAAGATCGTTAAACTTAAAGAATTACTCCCTTATCATTGGCACAATCCAGATTATAAGAGCTCTTAAGCTTAAAAGCTCTTTTTTTCAAGAATCAAATATGAATACAAAACAGTGGTTCTCTCTTGGGATTATATTGATGGGGATTGGGATATTTCTGCTATCTGCGAATGTGTCAATGGGGAGAAGCTGCTTGGTATTGAGTAGCGACATGTTGTATGTTGCTTGCACTATCAAGGCAGTTTCATATTCAATACCAGGCGTAATACTTTTCGCTTTTGGGTTTGGGTTTCTAAACTGTGGATTTTTTGAAAGGAAAAAATAGTCAGCCTTTTTAAAGGTTTCGGTTGAGGGATTAGCAATAAATATATTCAAAACAACATACAAACATGCCTTATCATGCAAATATAAAATGCAAGGAATGTGGACGTAAAAATACGATAAAAATTGGCGATATAAGGAAACACTGGGATAAAGGAATACCAATCAAATGTAAAAAAGAAAAATGTGGAAGAAAATTCTCTAAGCAAGAAATCAAACAGGCATGGTCAGAAATTTTAGCTAATTCATTTTGAAGTCAAGAAATTGGTATTTGAGGTAGAATGTTTTTGAAAATTTTGTGATAGTCAAAGAAAGTCTGTGAAACGTTTTCTGAACATTTCTCGCTTATACAGTTTACATAATTTTTCTGCATAGTCATTATATTAGAATCTGCTGCGAACATTATATTAACATCATCGGTATTCATCTCACACTTAATATAGACTATGGCCTTTATAGGAAATCTTGGACAATGTAAAATCAGCTGAAATTTAGATTTATGCTCTAGAAAACAGCCCGAATAAGTCAAATTATCAAGATTTGTATAACATTTATTCATATCCATTCTTGGATCACTTGAAGTTAAACTAAAGTCAAGATTTTCTTGAAGTGGTCCAATATTAATACAGCTTAAAAAGAAACTGTTTGAATCAACTACTTTGATTACACCAGCCACTACATCTAATTCTGGCATTGGCTTAAGTAAAGTAAAATATATATTCAAACCTACAGATATAATAATGATTATTATTAACAAAAAATAAAGTGACTTTTTTCCGCTGTTTTCAATTTTTTTATTACTCGGTTTCTTTTCTTTATTGGCATTTGATTTTTTCATTATTTGATTCTTGAAAGGGGGTTTAAAAAGGTATGTTTAAACACAGATTTGGTAAATGTGTATTATGTTTGTTTACCCCATGTTGATTGTATAATTGGGATAATGTTTATTATTATTAAACCAAATATTTGAAAAAATATAGCTGAGATTAAAAAATGGGTTTTCGATTCTGCTATTATGACTCTTTCATCATAAAGTGAATTGAGTCGAATTATCATCTCTTCCCGATATTTGTATAATTCTTGATCCAATTCATTTTGTTGCATACCCTTCCATTTTTCTGTCGGAACGTTAACGTCATTTGTTGCCATCAGATATGCAAGACTTATTGCATGGATTTTACAATCTATTATGTCATAAACAATATCTCTATAATCTACATCCGATTCATCTAGACCCATTTGTTTTAAAATTTTCAATAAATTGTTTGTTTCCTCACAGTAATTTATAGCGTTTTCGTATTTCAGATAATGGTGATAAAATAAGTTTATTTCATTTTGGTTACTTATTGCAGAAGAATCAATGTATGGAATAGTAATGACAATGAATATCGTTGCTATTACTATAAAAAGTATACCAACAATTCCTAATCCCCAAAATATTTTTAATTTTTTTCTCATTGTTTACTCTCACTTCCCTTCTCAATAAATACTGTAACTCCAATTTGAGCCATATTACAAATTTTCATATGCGTCTTTAAAACCTTAACTCTCACTTTCCCCTGCAAACCCACCAAAAATTCCTGGCCGGAAAATCCAAAAATTTACATGTAACAAATTATATATAATTTAATTATTATTACAAATAATATAGATAATAATAGATACTATATTAAGTATCTAATCAAGTATATTATTTATCAA
>CAYGAC010000082.1:0-57771 GCA_964347865.1 uncultured Thermoplasmatales archaeon | reverse complement strand
TTCCCAACTCTCTTTTACACAGAACCTATAAGCGCCCCTAAAAAAAGCACTCAGAATAAAGTAAAGAAAATATTAAAAACTAGCAGCAACTTAAAATACCCTTGGTACGTACATTATATAAAACCTTAAACCCTGCTATTAAGATGGTGAAAAATAAGGCTGTATTCAGAGGTTAAACGTGCAGACTTCGTTAATTGTGCATGCAGCATATGTGACTGCCAGGCTTTGATTGAAGCGCACGTTTAACCAAGGATGAAGTCACCATAGTGCAGCCTTTTTTGGACTGCGAATAGGTGCATATCATAAAGTTAATAACTAAATTGATATTAAAGAATAATGTCGGCGGACTTAACATAGGTGCACATTTATTAAAAAATAACAGATGGGGATAAGAACCGATTAAAAATGCAGAAGAGTTAAATTTAAATAAAACAAAAAAAGGAGCATTTTAAGAAATTTAAAAAGAAGTGAAGAAAAGATTAATTATTGTTTCGGATGTTGTTCAAAGAAATCCCACATAAGATCAGTAGCTGAAATCTCACAGGGTGGATAAAATGGCGATCCAAACCACTCATGACCACCATTTACAACAGTATATAAAACAACTTCAGAACCATCAGTACCATCTGCATATTTTCGTTTAATGATATTTCCACTTTCACTGGTTTCAATCTCAGGACTGGGGTTACAATTATTATGTTCAACCCAAAAAGAAACAGATTCATTCACAGATTTCCAAATTAATCCCTGACACCACCCACCATCATATGGAACTAGAGCATCATCCGTACCATGAAAAATAATCACAGATAAAGACCCAATTGGATCAGATATGATATAGGTTTCCCCATTCATAATAACACCAATGGTACCAGCAATTGAAGCGATACCTGCAATAACATCTGAATATAAGGCACCAAATTTATAAGTCATTGAAGCTCCACCAGACAATCCACATACATGTATTCTTGAAGAGTTAATATTATATTCAATCTGAAATTTTTCAATTAATATATGAAGAAATTTTCCATCATCTATATCATCATGAACAACCCATTCATTCCAAACAAAAGGTGATATTATATTTAATATACTTGAAAAAAATTGTTTATTAAAGTGACCATTAGGATAAACAACAATGAATCCTTCTTCATCTGATTTTTCATTCATTTTAGAAATAAATATGGCTTCTAATGCATGTCCTGTAATACCGTGTAATACTAACACAATCGGAACGGATTTGTCACCAGTATAACTTGGGGGGATATGGGCGTGATATGAGCGTAATCGTCCATCAACCATAATAAAACGAAAGTAATTATGTCGAGTTACCTGTGATTTTATATCAGTAATTTGCTTCGAAAAACCTTGTACGCCAAAACTACAACCAATAAGAAGACCTATTATGATGATCGAGAGTATTTTTTTCATATTTTTCCTACTTATAGATACAATACCAAATTAATGTATATAATTGTTTCCTATAGTATGATGTACAAATTACAAATAATATATTAAAAAGACAGATTTTTGTACAAATCATCAAATATAATATGATTTAACTACTCTGCACGTAAAATCATCAATTTGCACGTAAATTCGTCAATTTAGGGTATTTTACGTGCAAAGCAACAATAGGACCGATCTCATATCCCGATTTTGACAAACTAATATTTTCCACCTTGAGCGTAATATCTATCTTGTTAATTATAGAAGGATTAATAATTGTAAATCCTTTTTCCCCATATTCACAACCCGGACCTATTGTAAAATTACCTCTCGTATTTAGTATCTTTTCTCCTGATAATGTCGTTTGGTTTACATAACAAATACCATCGATATTGTCTTCACCATTGTTTCGAACCAAAACTATATATCCCAATCCAATTTTTCCCCAGCGTTTACGAGCCATACCTGCTGAAATATAATATTCAATATCATCAGTATATAAAGCAGAATACGTAGGTATCAGAAAGAGTAACGTGATTAAAATTGCAGTGCTTACTATATAAGTTCGTTTCATATCAGTCCTCCCTATTTACCTTTATATCATATGATAGTGTTTGTATATAAATATACTTGTGATGATGTGATTAAAAATTCTTCTGGCTAAAAACAAACCAATTATTATTTGCTTTATTTCTTCTTTTTCTTTTTCGTTTAAGTCACATTTCATACCTTCTAAAAAATCTACAATTCCATAATAGCAAATTCCTAAAAATTTTTATTAATCACCTGATTACAAATATATTATATCGTAAAGATATATAATCACTATCTTTGGAAACTTGTATTATACCTTATCCTTTCAGTTAGATGCATCTATTTTTTTCTTTCTTACTAAAATTCCTCTCCCCATAGTTGAATTTTGTGAAAAATGTTCTTTTTTTATCTTTTAAGTTTAAGCCATTAATTTTATAAAACAACAATTGTTATATATTGTGGGGAAAAAATATGAAAAAGAAAATAATTTCATTTTTAGTACTAATGCTGATGATAACAACTACTACTATCTCGGTATTTGGAAACTCTATTTCCAAGGATGTTAGCAACTGGGAAACACCTCAAGAATCCTTACCAAAATACAAACCATTCAATTTTAACTTTCTCAGATGGTTCTTTGAACGGTTTCCAAATGCGTTTCCGATACTCAAATATGTTCTTATAGTAAGTGGATTACTAACTGGTGAAGAGGGAACTGGAAAACTGATTATGCAACTAACCGATGCACCAAGTCTTAATATTACCGAGGCTTTGGTCAATATTTCCCAAATCAGAGTTCACTACGCTGGTACCAACCAAAATGAAACAAATGGTACCTGGATTGTTGTCACGAATGAATCACAGACATTTGACCTTGTCCAATTACAAAACGCAACAGATGTTCTTGGTGAGGTAAATCTAAGTGCAGGATGGTACACCCAGATACGATTATCCGTTGATAAGGCACTGGTGACAATCGATGGTACGCAGTATGATTTGAAGATATCATCAAAGAATGTGAAACTGATTGCGCCATTCCTAGTTGAAGATAACGAAACATTAACTTTAACATTGGACTTTGACGTGCAGAAATCCATTCACGAAACAGGAAATGGCAAATACATTATGAAACCAACCATAAAAGTGATACAGGAATAAATAAGGGATCTGTTTTTATGATCCCCTCCTTCTGCTTTCGCTTCCTCGGCGGATTCAATCAGGTAACTGCTGTTGACCAACAAATATTATAATTACTCCCATAATAAATAATAAAGCATTTATTTCTTCATACGGTCTTGAATAATAGATGTTAGTAAGTGCATGTAATCTATGTTAATGTGTTTCCTGATAATTAAATGGTATAATACTAAAATACAATATCGATAAAAGAAAATATATGGATATTTTTAACATAATAATCATCGCCTTTGGATTAGCGATGGATGCCTTAGCAGTTTCTATAACAAGTGGGCTGACCATAAATAATCTAAAGATAAAGCATGCGTTTATAATTGCATTATTTTTTGGATTATTTCAAGCATTTATGCCATTGATTGGATGGTTGGCAGGTCTTAGTTTAAGAGATTTTATTGCCAGTATCGACCATCGGGTGGCTTTTATTCTATTATGTTTTATTGGTTGTAAAATGATTTATTAATCTATTAAAATAGAATCAACTGAAAGAAAAACAAATCCATTAAATATTTACATCTTGTTAATGCTATCACTTGCCACAAGTATTGATGCTTTAGCTGTCGGCATAAGTTTTGCAATCCTCACCGTTTCTATTATAACTCCAATGATAATAATTGGTATTGTAACATTTTTGTTATCGTTCATTGGTGTTTTTATTGGTAATAACAAAGGACATTTCTTTGAAAGGAAAATTGAAATCTTAGGTGGTTTTATTTTGATTGGTATTGGTATAAAAATCCTTATTGAAAAACACTTATCTTTATTTTAAATCAACAGAGGAAGACAAATATTTTTTACTAGTAAATTTGAAACCAAATCTCCCTCCCCACGTTTTTTTGGATATAATTATCTCGGAAGTGATTGGAAAAATTTAAATACGACTTGATAAATATAAATATCTCGTTTGAAGAGGAGGAAATATGGATACTCGTTTAAATGCTAAACTAATCAAACATACTAAGGTAATTAAAATTTTTTTTGTAGCTTTATTAATATTATTATTAAGTTTTAACATTTTAGGTGTAAATTCTATTGCAGGTAGTTCAAAACCTAATTTAGAAATCACTAAAGTTATTATTCCTAAACCTGTAAAAGAAGGATATAACATAACAGTGAGCGTAATAATAAAAAATCATGGTCCTGATGATATACTTCCTGGAGATACGATAAAGGACAAATTATATATTGATGATGGGAAAACACCTGTTTCAATTAAAAAGTGGAATGATGGGTTATCAGCTGGTGCATCTATCTACTTAAATTTAAGTTGGATCGCAGAACTGGGTGAACATACGCTTATTATAAAATTATTTTATGATGGTTTGGAAAGGGATCGTAAGGATGTTCTAGTTAACGTTATTGAGAAAAAAGTTGATTTAAAACTTAATGCTGTATATCTTCCAGAAGAATTATTATTAGGTCAATCAGTCAATATTTTTGCCAATACTACAAACTTAGGAAAAAACACGACAAGTAAGGTTAAAGCATCTTTATATATAGATGGAAAACTTGAACAATCAAATACTATTGAAGGACTCTTAAAGGAAGAAACATATAATTTTTCATTTGAATGGATTCCAAAACATTTTGATAATCATACTATAAATGTGACTCTTGATCCAGAAAATAAAATAAAAGAAGATAATGAATCTAATAATTTTTTTGAATGTGAAAGGTTTATTGAACCATATAGGGTTGAATGGAAATCTACAAGTTGGCACTATAGAAAATTCTATTCCCTCAAAGGTACAGGTAATATCTCTCTTTCAATCAATTTTACAATGCTCTTGAGTCAAATAGGCGTTTATGGAAAAACGTTTGAAAATGATTCTATCATGATTGTTAAATATTTAACAAATGGAGAAATTGATTCTACAGTTACTACTTTTAATTTTCAAGAAAGTGTAAAATTTAATAACAAAACTGATGCATCAGGAACTCTTTTATGGAAAGTAAGTAAAAAACTCAGCTATTTCTGCATTTATTTTGATGTCGTTGAAAATAATGTTACAAGAAAAAAATTAGATGAAACAGAGGGCATAACAGAATTTGGAGATGTAGAAATAAATTTTGAAAAGCCTGTAGAAGGGTGGTGGCCAGAATTCATACCCCCTAATCACGATTACTATCCACAATATATTGAATCTTCCATTAAAATAAAAACAGTTGCAGAAGCCAAAAGTATTATTGCATATCTTTACAGAAATGGAAAGAATCACAGTACAATTACTTTGGAGACTAATGATAATATCAACTGGATAAAAAAACATACGTTTTCTAAAAAAGGGACTTGGATGATTAAAATTTGGGCAAAGGATATAGCCGGTTTTAAATCAGATGTGGTTCAGACAGAAAATTTTAGTGTTACAGCAGTCCCTGATTTAGGTGTTGAAAAAATCATTCTGCCTTCTAAAGTAGTAACTGAAGGGAAAGAAGCCTCTATACAAGTAATTCTTAATAATACTGGACATGCAGATGCAAAGAATTATACAATTGGACTTTATCTGGCCCAAGATAGGATATCATGGAGGGACGATCAAGTTAAAAATACTACAAATATTAGTATAGAAAAGGACGAAAGTAAAGAGATTAGTATAACATGGTATCCTGCAATTTATGGTAGTTCAAGTGGAAAAGGAAAATGGATAGTTGGAGTATGGATTTATACTGACCGCTCACATAAGGACTCAAATACAGAAAATAATAGAGAGACAAATTACTTTTTAAACGTAAAATCGGGTGAAAAAAATAGCCCTATCATTAATATAATAGATTTAACAAATCGACAAGAGAGGGGAAAATCGGTACAAATAATAGCAGAAGTAACGGATGAATCAGGTATAAAAAGTGTAAATCTAACTATAATAAATCCACTTAAAAAAAAATATTTTGAATATAAGACTCAACAACAAGAAGATACATATATATTTGAATTTTCAAACACTTCAATTATTGGAGAATATGATTTTTCCATTATTGCTATTGATAAGTCATTTTACAAAATGACTTCGAAATACGAAGGTAAATTTGAGATTACTGAAGATACAACACCACCTGCGATTGATTACTGCGGTGCTTATCCACCAGTTCAATTAAAAGGAGGTTATGTAAACATCAGCTGTATTTCAACCGACTTTACAGGCATAAGTGACATTCAAGTTATCATAACCTATCCTGATAATTTCACATTGATAAAGAGTATGAAAATGTCAACATTTGAGGGAAAATATGAATACAGCCAAACCTATGAAATTTTAGGTAAATATGTCTTCTATATTGTTTCAGAGGATATATTAGGAAATAAGAGATCAACAGAAAAAAAGGTATTTTGGGTTACTACTGATATTGACGATACTGATGATGATGGAATGCCAGACTGGTGGGAAAAACGATATGGTTTTGACCCCTATAATCCGATTGATTCAAAGCAAGATGAAGATGAAGATGGTTATACAAATTTTCAGGAGTACAAAAGTGGTTATAACCCATTAAAACACCTTTCTTCACTACAAGAAATTGTATATAAGTTCAGAGAGAATTGGAGTTATCTAATTATATCAATAATTTTGTTTATTTTGATAATAGTACTATCAATATATGGACTTAAGAGGCAAAAAAAATGGAAGTAGCTAAAAGTAAATTACCCTATCTTTTAATATTTCTATTTGCTTTGTTATTATTTATTATCTCTTTGTGGAGTATTATTTTTGAAGAACAGTGGTTTATAAATATTTTAGCGCTTTATGGTATTACAATAATTCTTGTAGCAATTTTATTGTTTTTAAGTGGAAAGAAACAACCATCTGATGTTATTCATGCTGTAAAAGATTTTGAAAAAACATTAGAGGGTAAACTACATCATTTTAAATGTCCAATTTGCAAAGGTATTTTTGCAATTAAAAAATCAAAACGTGACAATAAAAAATCATTTATACTAACTTGCCCAGATTGTGGAAATGTTGGTAAGATCTCTGATACACCAAAATCAGTAGTGGAAAAAATTCCTAAACGTAAATCCAGTAAAAAGAGTTTCAAGTGTACAAATTGCGGAGAATTTGTTTCTATATGGGCAGAGGGAACCGAAATTTTTCATAAAATGAAGATAAATTCATGTCCATATTGTGGTGAAAAAAAATCAATGAGCATAATTTAGATTATGTGCCTAGTTTTTACCGCTTCACCTTTATCTGTTTCTTTCATTTCAGTACCATTCATCTGTGCGACGCCAACAGCACACATTTTTTTATTTTGTAATACAATTACTTCATCACCAATTCTAATGGTTTCATCCGCATCTTTTATTCCAGGTGCAAATATAGATCCCTTCGGTGTGAAATCGTCATAAATTTCTACCCAATATTCTCCACAATGGGCAATTTTTTTTGCTCCTTCCATCGTTAATGATATAAATCCCCGTTCCTTGGTTATCATCCCCAATTGGTTACCATTGTCAATTATTTTTTGGTAGGGATATTTACCTTTAATCTTACAATTTTTTAAAAGCAATTCAGCTATCTTTTCCCCAAATTGATAGCAAGCAAGAGTCAAAATATTTTCATATAATTTCTGTATTGAACTTACTTTCTCATAATCCCTTGTAATATTCATTAATATTTTTGATAATTCATTTAAAGATTCTTTTGATGTTGGTTTATCAATACACGTGATAATTGGTTTATCTATTAAATCAATAATAAAATCTCGAATATTGGATGGAACATGTAATACTACTTTATCATAGACATTCATTTCTAGATATTTTTTTAAGAGATTTCTGATGATCTTTTTTTCATCTTCATCCCAGTGTCCAGTAACTGCTATATCATACATAGATGCAGGATATACTAATTCTAGTTCCCTTGGTACAATTCCCAATGGGGAGGTAATAATTACTTCATGAATTGCATGTGGATTCCGTAATTGAAATATCCGTTCTCTAAATAACTTGTGAGATTTTGAAAATAAATATGGTTTTTTTGCTGAACATGGAAGGAGAAGTAGCACTTTTGTACTAATTGGTTTATGAAATCTTGATATCACGCGTTCTTGAAATCGTTTTACTTCTGGTCTATACAAAGATTCTTTCGAGGTGACAAGTAGTTTACTCTTACGAATTATTGGTGTTCTTTCTTCTAAAAAATTATAATATTGAAAATCTAAAATTTTCAGGATAGATACGAGATTTGGATTAGACCTCACTCTTGTTTCAACAAGCTCGCGTAGATTACCAAGAGCAATAGCATTTCTTACTAATTTTAATTCATCAATTAAAGCAAAATAGTTATGATTTAATATTTGTGAAAATAGTAATTCCGAGGCTTTTCCTTTGATCATGCTGCAGGAAGGACAACTGCACGGTGTCTCCGTCAGCTCTTTTTTATTAAGGTTTCCAGTAGGGAATAATAATATCTCATTTCTTGCAGATATTATTGCAGAGATCGAATCAAACAAATCTATGCCCATATATGCTAGTAAAGCTAAACTAGAAGGTTGTCCGACAGCAGGAAGATATATCATCCTTTGATAACCTATTTTATTTCTTATTTCTGTGATAAATTCTATAAATTTTGATTGCTGAGATAATAGTTGAGACGCATTTGAAATAATAAATATAGTTGCAAAATTATCTTTTAAAATATCGTCTATAACATCTTTATTAGCAGGTAGGATACAGCATTCGTTATTTTTTTTATTATGTCCTAATGAAGCTACGTGCAATTCTAATGGAACATCTTTTGGATAGATTAAATAATTATTAACTGCACATTTTTTCTTATCTTTTTGAACAAACGAGGAAAATGCACTTTTACCAATTCTAATTGTTGGTTTTTTTATCTTCTGATTATCATTAGTTAAGAAGATATTTGCAAAAATTGGTGGGTTAAACCGAGAGGTATTTATAAACAAAATATTTGGAGTAACTACTGATTTACCTTCAACTATTAAATTACCAATTCTTGCTGGACCATCTCTAGTTTTTATACTAAACTCCATTGTTTGAAGATATGTATTCATCTTTAAAGAACGTTTAGTTAATTAATGTTTAAAGTATCGTTGACCTGAAAAAACCATAGAAATTCCATGCTCATTTGCAGCTTGTATAACTTCTTTATCACGAATACTACCCCCAGGCTGAATGATTCCTTTAACACCAGCATTTGCGGCAACATCAACTGTATCCCTAAATGGGAAAAATGCATCACTTGCCATAATAGATCCTTTGATATTTTCTTTTCCTTTGTGAATAGCAATCCATGCTGCGTCTACACGGGATGTTTGACCTCCACCAATAGCTACTGTACGTCTATCTTTTACAAAAAGAACAGAATTGGATTTTACGTGTTTGACGCATTTAACTGCAAATTCCATGGATTCTAAATCTTTTTGTGATGGCTTCTCCTTCGTAGCTATCTTCCAATCTTTTTTATCGAATAACCACACATCTCTGTCTTGCGCTAGATATCCTCCCACAATACTTCTAAGTTCTATCCCTTTTCTATCAATTTTTTTATCTAAACCTTTCAATTCTAAAAGTCTTAAATTTTTCCTTTTTCCAAAAATTGATAACGCTTCTTGAGAAAATTTCGGAGCAATAACAATCTCTAAAAAATAATTTGAAAGTTCTTTTGCAACTTCCTTTCTTACTTCTCTATTAAAAGAAATAATCCCCCCAAAAGGGGAATAAATATCTGTTGCATAGGCATCTTTCCAAGCCTGTAACAAGTCATTTGAACTAGCAATTCCACAAGGGGTTGCATGTTTTACAATCACGCACGTTGTATCAGAAAATTCTTTTATACATTCAATTGCACAATCTGAATCTAAAATATTATTGAAAGACAATTTTTTCCCCTGAAGTTGTTTAGTATTTGATATACAAGGTTCGTTTACTATTGGAAGTGCTTTATAAAATGTACCTTTTTGATGAAGATTTTCACCGTATCTCATCTCTTGAATTATTCTCATAGTTAAAGTATTATTTTCAGGTAATATTTCATCTCCCCATTTCTGCCTAAAATATTGTGATATTATAGAATCATATTGAGCAGTATGTGAAAAAGCATTAATAGCAAGTTCCTCTCTTAGTTTTATACTTACTTCTTTTTTTGTTTTTATTTCTTTAAGGAATTTATTATATTGCTCTGGTTTGGTAAGTATTATTACATGTTTATAATTCTTTGCTGATGCTCTTATGAGTGTAGGTCCACCTATGTCAATATTTTCAATAACTTCTTCAATGGATACGTTTGGATTTCGTATCGTCTTCTCAAAAGGATAAAGATTACAAACAACAATATCTATTGGACGAATTTGATATTTTTTTAATTTTTCCATATGTGTTTTTTTATCTCTATTTGCAAGTATACCTGCATGAATAATTGGATGAAGTGTTTTTACTCTATCATCAAGCATTTCAGGGAATCCTGTGAGATCTGATACTTCAGTAATATTTACCCCTGAAGATTTTAAAATCTTGGCAGTTCCACCTGTTGATAATATGTCTATCCCAAGTTCTGACAACCCTTTAGCAAAATCAATAATACCTTCTTTATCAAAAACGCTAATCAGAGCATATTTGTAATCCATTACTCTTACCCAGTGAGCATATGAAGGAAGTTCATAAACGTTTGGGTTAAATTTTAGATTTTTCTTTTTCAATTGCTTCGACTAAACTTATTTTACCTTTCAAAACTTTTAATGCTGTTTCCTCTGAAATTGTATATTTTCCCTCTGTAATTTTTCTACTTTGTTCTTGTACGTTTTTTATTGCCCCTCTCGTTGGTTCAAGGGGAAGATTAGTTTGAACTTTACCTCCAGATAATAATGCAATGGCAGCAGCTGCCTCTCTATCTCTTTCAGAACGCCCTTTTTGTTGAGGAGGAGTTGTACTTGTTTCATCGACAATCTCTATAGGTATTTTTAATGGAATAAGAGAGTTTATTATTCTGTTTCGTATGATTATAGAACCGTGTCCAATACGAATATGCGATTCTTTAGATGGATACACCCTCAAAAAGTGTATTATCGAAGTTACCACTTTTTCTGGAGAATCAATTTGAATTTTTTGCAGTAAAATATCGTCTCCAACAACAGCAATACCAGGTCGTTCACCCGGATCTATTCCAATAAAAATCTTAGAATACATTTCCTTTCCAGTGAGTTTTTGCATAGCAAGATCAATTCCGTGATCAATTGAATCATACATGTCCATAGCAATAGTTTTTTGAGATTTTATAAAAAGACTCTCTTTTTTAGAGGTTAATATCACTCCAATTCTTTTTGGAATATTATTTGGTGAAGAAAGTGAAACATAAGCTAATTTACGTTTTTTTAACACCTTTAATATATCATGGTACAAGGAAAAATCTTTGGTATAAACCCCCAGGGTTTTCATTCAATTTAAATATTAAATAATAGGATAAATACGTTTCCACACTTTAAACAATATACGAGAAAAAATGATATTTTATTCTAAAAAATCGTAATTAAATCAGGAAGTCCCCCTTCATATAAAATTACAAATATTATAATAGAAACTGCAAATAAACTTGACCATACGATTCCATTCCAACGTAAAACTTTTAATCCATCTAGAGGGCCAAATGGTAATAAATTAAATGTTGCTAATAACACATTTACTAGACAAATAAATCCAATTATTGCACCAATAATACCTAATTCAAAAAAAACAAAACGGTATAAAACTAATGTTATCCCAGCAATTATTATATTTGCTAAAGGTCCTGCTACAGCTATTCGCCCAGTTTCAAAAATTCTAGTTTCACCCCTAAACATTACCGCACCTGGAGCTGCAATAACTACTGGGGTGAAAATTCCAAATATTAAAGCTAGCCGCAATCCTCTCGGAAACATTCTATATTCAGCCCAAAGTCCATATTTTTGAGCCATAAATTTATGTGATATTTCATGGACAAAAAATGCAGTTAAAATACCTAAAAATGAAACAAGTAATCCATACGGTAAAACAGCTGGTTTGAATCCAGTACTAATTCCAGTAATTATATTATTACCTGTAAAAGAAAGAGTAAATGCAACTGTTAAAACACTCATTGATATTAATAAATGATTTATTTCAATTCTACTAAATTCACCCGGTTTTCCAATCTCAAGAGTTCCTTTAGGTATATACATATATTCTCGAGGTGGGAGATCATGAAATGATGTGTAGATTTTTCTTCTCTCGGGCATAACTCCTCAATGAATGCTATTATTTATGAATGTTTTGAAAAGTATAATCTTCAACCAAATACTAAACTTGCAATATATGGAAATGCAATAAGTGTACCAACCATACTCCCTAAATTTGCTAATGCTACAACCATCAATAGTCTTACTACTCTATTATTCCAAAATTCTTTCATATTCTCAATCTTACTTAGATTTTGAAAATCTTTTACAACCGGCATTCTTAGCTTAGCTTCAACATATCCAGCGACCCATCCTGCCGCAATTGCAGGATTGAGAGAAGTAAGTGGTGCAGCTAGAAAAGCAGTTCCAATTGAAAGAGGATGTCCCCGTGCAATTGCAGCGCCTAGAGCTGAGAGACTTCCATTGATTAAAAACCACCAAATAAAGACATTTTTAATTTGATCCCATGCATCTGCACCTCTAGTAAATACTAGCCAAAGTATTAACGCGACAAATAAAATTGGAATTGAATAAGCTACAATTTTAGTAATTTTTATCCTTTTTACAGGAACCTCTTCGTACTTTTTCAAATTTGTTTTTATCTCCTTTTTCTCAAGTTGCTTTTGTATTCCTTTAAGATGTCCCGCTCCAACTACTGCCAGTACTTTACCAACCTTACTTTCATCGAGTATCTTCTGTGCAATATATTCGTCTCGTTCATGGATTAATACAGTTGTTGCACTAGGAGCAATTTTACCAAATTCTTCCATTAGAGCAGATATAACATCTTGATCCATTAGTTTTTTAAGATCGAGCTCCTCTACTTCCTCTTCTTCATATCCTAATATTGCCTTTAAGAATTCCCAAGTTAATCTGAACTTCTCTCTAATACCCATTTTTCGCCAAGCTCTTTTTAGGGTAATAGTAATATCTCTATCGACTAAAGCCACTTTTAAATCATGTTTTTTTGCTTCATCCATTGCTGCAATCATCTCAGAGCCTGGTTCAACACCATACTCCTTTCCAAGTCTTCTTTGAATAGATGATAAAAATGTTTGTGCTAGCATAAGATAAGCATTGTTAGATCTCAAAAGCTTTGTTATAGGAGTATTTTCCCATTTATCTTTCTTTGTAATTGCCTCATATCTTCTATTACAAAGCTCTACTGCAACAATATCTGGTTTATATTTTTTAATCGCGTCCCTAACTTCTTCAACACTTTCCTTAGAGATATGTGCAGTTCCTACCAGTATTATTTTTTCATTCACCTTTACTAACAAAGTATCTTCCTTTCGGCTTTATTAAATAATAACATCAAAAAATTATCTAAATTTCAGCCTCAAAATCTTCTAATGTAGCAGTAAAGTCATCATCTTTTTTTATTTTACCTTGTTCCTTCAAAATTTCTTTTGTCAATAACCAATAAATAAGTGCTAATGCTCTCCTTCCTTTGTTATTGGTGGGAATTACTAAATCGATATATTTTGTTTCGTTATTAGTATCACACAATGCAATAACAGGAATACCAATATTTTCAGCTTCATGTAGAGCTTGAATATCAGCTAATGGATCTGTTAATAGTATAATTTCGGGCTCAAAAAAATCTTTAGAATTTGGATTTGTCAGGATGCCTGGTCGAAAACGCCCTTCTAATGTTTGAATCCCTGTTAATTCACCTAATTTTTTTATTGGTTTTTGTCCATATAGTCTAACAGAAACAACCATAACTTTAGATGGATCATATTTAGCTAAAAATTTTGCAGCTTCTCTAATCCTTTCATCGGTCTTTTTTACATCAATTATATATAAACCATCATTTCTGACTTTGTATATAAAATCTTTAATATCTGATGTTTTTTGTCTTGTTCCTATGTGTACACCTGATGTCATATAGGTTTCTTCTGATATTAACATCTTATTTTTGGGCTCTTTTTTCTTCTTTTCCTCTGCCATATATCATCCTTTTTCTATTGTTCTCTTCTAACTGTTATAGGAATTGCCTCTTCTGTAAATTCTAACATAGCAATTTCAACCGGATCAATTATTTCCTTAGGAATTTTAGTTAACGTTGGCGGTGCACCCATTGATATTTGTAATGCTCTTGCACCAATGATACGAGCTTTTTCAAACCGCGTATAACTCAATTAATTCCTCCAATTATATGGATAGTAGAACCACCAAATATCAGAAACATTTAAAAATATTGTCATTAGAGATATCTTCACAGAATTGTCATGTTTATTTTTATAATAATAGTTTATTTTATTTCCTCTACATTTTCTGTAAAATCCGCTGTGCGATTAGAAAATTCGTCAAGAGCAAGTTGCATGTCAAAGATAATGTCTCTTAATAATCTGTCAATATGCTCGTTATTAAACTCTTTAACTCCGTCA
The DNA here is from genome assembly GCA_964347865.1 of uncultured Thermoplasmatales archaeon. Lineage (GTDB taxonomy): Archaea > Thermoplasmatota > E2 > DHVEG-1 > DHVEG-1 > JAGLML01. The sequence goes on along the minus strand of CAYGAC010000082.1, from coordinate 43,051 downwards.
ATATCAGAATATATTTTTCCCAGATATCCGCCTATGTCTTTATGTATTTCTATATTGTACAGAACTTCCTCCATATTACTTCCCTCGGCGACTATTTCAATACAATAAAAAACTTACTATATAATAATCTTTTGGAATATTTGGCCTTATAACATCTTTTTTATTAATTTATTTATTTCTTTTCCCCTATATCCCAAAGCACCACCATTATTAAAAGATCTTTTAATACCTTCATAACCCTTTTTTGGTGGATTTAATCTAAATAATGGTTTAATTTCAGGTATCTCCTTGTATGTAAATTTATTTTCTATTATTGCTTGTGAAAGTTCTTCAATTCCTTTATATGATGTTGCAGATTTTATATATTCTTCTGTAATACTTCTATCGCCGATTAATAAACCTCTAGAATTTATAAGATTCGATAATATATCCTTATTTATTTCCCCCCAGGTCGCATAATCCTTAACAATCTGTAACATCCCTTTATATACTTTGTTTTCTTCTAATAATACACAATGATTTACTTTTTTTAATCGAAGTAAGTCTAAGGTATGTTTTATATCTGGTTTTACATTAACTATACCTCTAACTCTGATTGCAGCGTATACCATCTCTATGCCCCCACTTCTTTTGGTGCCGTTTCTTCGGTTGGCAAACCAATACTCCCAGATACAATATTAATTTTATTAACTTCTTTCTTTGTAATTCTCATTTCTGCATTCCGTTTTAAAGCATTAAAAACTGCTTTTGCATAGTTGACAATAGTCTTAGTTTGACCCTTGGTAAATGCCCAGCAATCTTTTACACCAGCTAATTGTAATATTTTTTTTGCTACATCACCAGTAGCTAATCCTATTCCATGCGGAGCAGGTTTAAAAGTTACTTCTACAGAGCCACTTTTTCCATTTACTGAAAATGGAACTGTATGAGGTTTATGACAACCACATTCCCATGATCCACATCCTCTTCTTATCTCAATTATATTTAATTTGGCGTTATCAATAGCTTTTTTTATGCTAGATCCAACTTCTTTTCCTTTCGCTTGTCCTAAACCAATAAAACCATCTTTATTTCCAACAGCAACAGTAATTACGAATTTTATTCTTCGACCAGAATCAGTCATACGTTGAACCATTTTAACGTCTATAACTTCATCTTCAACTTCAGGGAGTAATATATCAACAATTTCCGGTTCTCTCATAGGTAGACCAGATTTAAGCGCATCACTCATGGTAGAAATTTCCCCGTCTTTTACCCTTTGTCCTAATCTGGTTTTTGGTGTCCAGTCGATAGTCATAGGTACATCAGATTGCTCTTTACGCATTCTTTCTGCCATTATTTATCCCCTGTTATCTTTATTTTTATTTTATCTACTAAAGGCATAATTTCTTTTCTAAGATGTTTTCCAAATATCCTATCTTCACCAGGTATTTTTATGTCATCATGGGGGCAGTCAATACCAGCATCTATAACTCCTTTTAGTGCAGCAAATAATTTATTCCCCGTAGTCGGTCTATATCGACCAATATCCACTACCCCTTCTTTTATTCCTTTATCATTTGCTTTTTTCCCTGCTAATAAACCTGTCAAATATGCTGCAGGGATTGTAGCTGTTGAGTATTTCCAATTATAATTCTTAATGAGTTCATTGGAAATTGCTGATACAATAATCTTATCTCCTTCTGGAGCATATTCAACAAATTGAACTCTAATATTTTTTAAGGATTTTCTAAAAACTATTCTTATTTTTCTAGATTTTAAAAGCCTTAATCTTTTCCTATAATCTGTTCTCCCATCTCGATGTCTTCTTGACTTAATATGATAACGTGGTCCCTGGTTCATTGTTTCTCCCCCTTCAAAATACCGTCAGAAATAAGATGTGTTTTTAGATGGTGTTTACTCTTAAATTCACCGCCCTTTGCCTTGTTATAATATTTGCGGTAGATACTTCGATCTATCAATTTATCTTCTTTCAATTTTTTAAGATATAATCTTATTGGACGTATTGTATTTATCCAACGTTCTTTTCGTGGTAATCGTGCATATTTCGCTCCTTTTCTTTTTCCATGTCCTTTCCTCCTTCCTTTGTCTTTTTGTTTTTGTCTAAATTTATTACGTCCACTTGATATACCTTGAATTTGTATGCTTTTCAAAGCTCCACCGTTAATAAGAATTTTTACATCGCTTCTAGTCACTGCTTTTGCAATTTCATCTACTCTATCTGGGTCCATCCACACCCTATTTACACCGCATTTCAATATGTTCGCTGCCATTCTTCGTTGATTTCGTAAATCACTCATTTTTATCCCCTCATATTTAATATCCTAATTTCCAATTCCTCTGCTCTCTTTGCAATTTCCAAACGTTTTTTAGTTCCAACCGTACTACCAATTCTTACTACCTGTTTTTTTGGGTCAACATTTTCAAGATCTGCTACATTATATGCCATAACTTCTTCAAAACCTGAAGAGTGTAATCCACGCACTTCTTTAGGACCCCTAAAACCGACTCTAACTTTACTTGGTCTATATTTTAAATTAATTCGCATTTTTGAAGTTAAACCATCAGGTCTTCTCCAGTTCTTATTAATTCTTTTATATCTAAACCATTCTTCCCTTAGAAATTTTGGTGTTCTCTTTTTAATTTGTTTTCTTATCAACAATTTTTCTTTTTGAATTTTACTTAAATCAGGTTTTTTCTTTGTTCTATATTTCTCCTCACTTTCTTCAATAATTTCAACTTCTTCTTCCTTCTTTTTCTCCTCTTTTTCAACCTTGACTTTTTCTTTACTTATTTTTGTCTCTTCTTTTCTCTCGTCTTTTAATTGGCTTAGTATATCATTTGCATTTTTTTCGCTAATTCCTTTTACCTTTACTAAATCTTCAACAGTTGAATTTTTTAATTTTTCAATTGAATCAAATCCATTTTTTATGAGCAGTTCTGCTTTCGCTTTACCCACTCCTTTAAGCAATGTAAATTCCTTGATGATATCTTCTTTTACCATTTTTTAGCCTCTTTTACTGATTAAATATACGCCATCCTGGAAAACGCGAACATCTCTATTTTTTACTCTGGTGGCTCGTTCAATATTTGCGACAGTTTGTCCAACTTTTTCTTTATCTATACCTGATACTGTTATGTCATCATCCTTTGTTTCTACCGTTACATTTTCAAGAATTTTTGCTTTGCGAGGCGCACGTTCTCCCAGAAAGTTTTGTATGATAAATTCATTTCCTTCTACGCTTGTTTTTATAGGAAAATGTGAATAAACTGTTTTCATTTTGTATTCAAAACCTTCTGTAACTCCTTTTATCATATTTCTGATATGTGCCTTAAACGTTCCAAGCAATGCTTTTTCTTTTCTATGTGTAGATTTTGAAAAAGATAGTTCAACTATCTTATTATTAACTTTTATTGCCATTTTAGGATGCGATAGCATTTTTGAAAGAGATCCTTTTTCACCTTTCATATGAATTATTTTTCCTTCTATAGAAACCTCAATATTATCTGGAATTTCAATCTCTTCTTTTACCTCAGTGATGTTTGGCATTTTATCACACTTTGTTAGTAAACATAAGCTAGTAATTTTCCTCCAATACCTTTTTTTCTTGCATCAAAATGAGAAATTATGCCTTCAGTTGTAGTTAAAATAAGTAAACCAAAATCTCGTCCTGGTAGATACCTAGATTCCCATTGCTCAATATCTCTCATCTTTATTGGATATCTTGGTTTGATAACACCACAGTTATTTATATTTCCAATTAATTCAACCTGAAAAATTCCTGCTTTACCATCATCAATAAATTCAAAACTACCAACATATCCATTATCTTTTAATAAACTTAAAATTCCACTAATAATTTTTGAAGAGGGTCGAATAATACATTTATCTTTTCCCTTCGTTTCCGCGTTTTTTATTGTAGATAACGCGTTTGCTATCGGATCATTTAACATAAATCTAGCAACTCCTAATAATATTTCTTAAATCCAATTTCTTCAGCTTTTTCCCTAAAACATTGTCTGCAGAGATGGAGTCCGTACCTACGTATTATACCTCTTTTTCTGCCACATTGTTCACATCCAACGTTTCTACCATAAATTTTCTTTTTTTCCTTAATCCTCATTCAATGACCTCCACCTTATACACTTCTGAAATAAAGTTGATCGTTTCCTCTCGCTCTATTCGATGTTTATGTGGTATTTTCCTCTGATCAATACGTCTATTCTTAATTCGATAACCTGGTTTTTCCATGGTTATTGAGACATCCATCCCAAAGATACCTATGTTTGGATCGTATTTTTGCCCTTCAAATAAAGTATGATCTGGTATACCAAAAGAAAAATTACCTTGATCATCAAATGAATAATCAGCAATTTTATTCTCCCTTGTTTTTAATGCTTCAATTAAAAACTTATCAGCAGCTTTTTTCCTTAAGGTTACTTTACACCCGATTGGCATTCTTTTTCGTAAACCCCAATCTTTATTTGTTGTTCTAGAAAGAGTTTGAACTGGTTTTTGACCAGTTAGATTATACAAAACTGTTTCCGCTTTTTTGAGCTTTTCACCCGCTTCACCAACACCGATATTAACAGTAATTTTTGCAATACTTGGTTTTATCGATTTTGTTTCTTTTTTATGTTTAGGTTCTGAATCTTTTTTTGCACTCATTGCATCTTCACCTCAGGAAGTATTATAGTTGGTTTGGTTTTTCCAATAGGAAAGATATACTGAGCAAGTGTTGAAAATTCCTTATCGCTTTTCATTATTGCAATATTAGGTTTTGATGATGTAACTATTTGTATATCCTCTATATTGGCTATTTGGCCAACATGGCTACCATCGATTACCATCGATATACTACCTTTATCAAATTTAAAAACATCACTAATTTTATTGTCTGTCAAAGAAATCTTAAGAACATCTCCAGATTTGTATTCGTCTTTTTCTACAAGTTTATTCTTACCATCATGTAAATTAAGCTGTATTTTGTTTCCTTTTACAATCGTCTTGTTTTCAATTCGACATAGCTTCCATTTTGCGTCTTTTGCTGATATGTGCACAATTGCCAGCTTACCTTTTCGATCAAATAAAACTCTGTAATTCTTATTCAATTTTGGAATTGTTATTACATCCATAAGTCCACAGGGAAATTTATGATTTTTTCTTTTTACTGCATCTACTAATACATCTCCACTTGCAATGGTTCTTTTAGCCTCTCTATATGTATCACATAAACCAAGGTAATCTCTTATTATTAAACCGAGAGGTATTGATTTGTCTAATGGATGTGGGCCCGGTGATGATTTTATCGTCCAGGTTTTTTCCTTTCTGTGCAACCTAACCGTTCTTGGTGCTGCGAGTCTCTTTAAATGTTTACTCATTTTTTCTTTCCCTCTGTCTTTTTTACATTTTTTGCAGAAGTAGTCTTTTTAACCTTCTTTTTAGGGACTTCTTTCTTTTTTTCAACGGGCTTCTTTTTTTGCTCCTTAGTCGTAGTTTCTGCTTTTTGGGGCTTAACCTTTGCTGCTTTCTTCTCTTTTGTTGTATCTTTTCCCTCTGGTATTTTACTTGGCTCTTCTGGTTTTTCTGCTTCCTCCTCCTCTTTTGCTTTTGCTAGTTCCTCAGCTGCTTTTTCTTTTTCTTCGATTTCTTTAATTTGTTCTTCTGCTTCTTTCTCAATTTCCTTCTTTGTTTCTTCTGAAAGCCCCCTTTCTAATTTTCTCCTTCTCCATTTATCTGTTAAGTTTAACTTTGTAATTAATAAATTACTTGAATGTACAGGTTTAGCTATCTTTGTCCCATCTGCTTTAACAGTTGTTATACCTTCAACTTCTACTATTTGTTTCCGTATATCAACACGTGCAACCTTATCCTCATGCCCTCTGAAACTACCTCTCATAACTTTTACAGTATCTCCTTTTATAATAGGAGTACTTCTATGATCGTATTTTAAAAGTAAATTTTCTGCTAAATGTGAAGCCATCGATTTTCTCTTCCTATGAAGAGGTGCTTTAAATTGTCTTTTTCTTTGTTTTCTAGGTTTTATTGATTTCATTTTTTATCACTCATACTATTGTGGAAGCCAATGAGGCAATTTTAGGCCAACGTTCTGCTGCTTCTATTGCAATTGGTCCTTTAATCATAGTCCCCTTTGTTTCTCCAGTTTCTGTAACTAATACTGCAGCGTTGTCCTCAAATTGCACCATGGTACCATCTGGTCTCCTGAAAGGTCGTCTTTGACGAACGATAACAGCATTCAATATCTGTCTTTTCATGTCTGAGGCACCTTTTTTAACACTGACTACTACCATGTCCCCCACACCAGCTTTGGGATATCTTCGATGTACCCCTTTTAGTTTAAGTGTCATGATTATTTGAACAACTTTTGCACCTGTATTGTCAATACATTCTAAGCGAGAGCCGATAGGTAAACCTCTCATCATTCTGCCAGCGATACCTTTCATTTCTGTTTCACCATTACAATTTTTCTATAGCTACAAAGGATACTAATTTACTTAAAGGTCTACATTCTGCTATTCTAACCTTATCTCCTACTTTTAAATTTAAACAAGGAGGATTATGGGCAAGATAGTTTGATGTTCTTTTTTCATATCGTTCATATTTTTTAATATAGTGCATAAATTCTTTTTTAACAGATATTGAACCTTGCATTTTAGTTGATATAATGATTCCTTGTATTATTTGCCCTCTAATTGGTAACTTCCCATGAAAAGGACAATTCTTATCATGACAACTGTCTGTTGGTGATTTGATATTTAATCCCACATTTCTAACTAATTTTTTTTCTGCCAAATTATTCACCTAGCTTTTTTTATCCTGTCTTCAGATCTATATAACAACCGCGATCCTTCAATGAGTATTTTTTTTCTATGATATTCAAATTCAAATATTGCAATATTTTTAGCAATTATTTTTTGTTGATTTCCTATTTCTAATAGGAATGTATTCTTTGTTTCATCTATTATTTTTCCAGATATATTAATCCATTTTGGATCTTTACATTGTTTGATTGTGACGGTTCTACCCATCAATTCATCCTTGACAATTTTATTATTGTCCATTCTATCATCCTGTAGTATACTTCAATATTTGTGCTTGCAAGTTGAGAGTATTATGTAACTTCAACCACGAAACCCATTTTTTCTAATGCGTCCTTTACTTTGGTTCTATGATCCCCCTGCAGCTCTATCTTACCATCTTTTATCGTTCCGCCACAGGCACATATTGATTTTAGATTACTTATCAGAGAACCCAAATCCAGGTCATGGGGATTCAAACCATCAACGACGGTCATCATCTTACCATATCTTCTCCTATCAATAGCGATAGTTATATTTTGCTGTTCCCTGGCAATCTCTTCACAAACACAAATTTCTTTGGGAAGACCACATTTTGGGCATATATCGCTCATTTATTTTCTCCTTCCTCCTGCATAACAGTTAGTATTCTTGCAATGGACATACGTATCTGCCGGATTTTACCCGGAGATGGTGGAGATCCACCCATTGCAGATACTCCTCGTTCATGCATAAGTTCTTCTTTTAATTCTTTAAGTTTTTCAATTCTTTCTTCAGGAGTAAATTCTCTAATTTCTCTAACTTTAAGGACCATTCTACTTACCTTCTTCGATTATTTTTGCTAATTTTTTAATGATTAATTCTGCAGTCTTTTTACCGATACCTTCAATGGATACAATGCTGTCTACATCCATTTCGAATAACTCTTCTAATGATTCTATTTTTGCTTTTTCAAGTTTCTTAACTACAGAAGGTCCAACTCCTTGGATTTCAGTGAGTTTTTTAATATCAGTTTTTTTCTTTTCTTTTACTTCCGGTTTTTCCTCAACCTTTTTTTCTTTTATTTTTAACTCTTTTTTCTCTGGAATTATTGGCTTAATTTCATCAGGAAGCTTTGCATCAGGTTTCATAATCCTAACTTTTACTCCTAAAACTCCTGCTTTCAATTTTGATGTCGCATAACCTTCATCCATAATTTGCTTTACAATATCACCACAATATTTTACATGTCCTTCTGTAAATTTTTCAGTTCTGTGTCTAGCTCCGGTTAATTTACCCGCTATTGTAATCTGACATCCTTTTGCACCAGCGTTCATGATTCTTCTAACTGTTGAGTGCCCTGCTCTTCTAAAATGCCATCCCCTCTCCAATGCTTCTGCAAGTTTTTCTGCCATTATCTGAGCATTTAATGGGGCACTAGCACCAGCTTCTTGAATTTCAATTTGAGGATTATCTACATTAAATTTAGTTTGAATGGTTTCTGTTAAATCTTTTATCTTACTTCCTGCTTTACCAATTACCATTCCTGGTCGTTCGACCAGAATATTTAATCGAGTTCCAATAGGGGTTCTCTGAATACTCATGCCACCAAAACCAGCTCCTTCGATCTCTTTTAGTAAAAATTTTTTTATCAATGATCTTTTTGTATTTTCTGTTATAAATTTGCGTTCACTTGCCATTATTCCTCCTCCTCAAGTATAATTTCTATATTTGTTGTTGTTTCATTTTTATCTGTTGCTCTTCCTTGTGCTCTTGGCATTATTCCTCTTATAGTTCTCCCTCTATAAGCAGATATATGGGATATTTTCATGTTTTCTGAATCAAATCCTTTGTATTCAGCATTATTTTCAGCATTCTCGATTATTTTTAATATATACCTAGCAGCTTTTTGTGGATAACTTCCTGCTCCTATACTCTTTTGATGTGATCGTTTTCTTTTATGAAATATTGCAGGAAGCGGACGTTTTAAATCAATTATTTCCCCAAGAAATTTCTTTGCCTTCTCGGTTTTCATCCCCTTTAAAGCATATGCTAGATTCATGGAATCTTTTGGAGAGCAGTGTAATTCATAACCATATGCTTTTGCACTTTTTTCTGGATCCACATCAGTTGAGTATTTTGTCATTTTTCATCACTTCAATGGCATATATTTTGAGGATTTTGTAGCTCCAACCCCAGGTCCTGTATGCTTTACTTTTTTACGAGTCAATGCAAATTCTCCCAAATAATGTCCTATCATTTGAGGTTGTATATTCACCCTTTGAAATTCTTTCCCATTATGAACTTGAATAATATGACCAATAAATTCCGGCAATACAATCATATCTCTGCAATGTGTTTTAATTTCATCCCCCTCCTTTCCTTTTGCATTTTTTATGTCTTGCAACAATTTATTTTGTTCTGCAGTTAAACCTCTTTTTAACGTTCTACGAATTCTTGATGGAAATATCGGTATTAATTCTTCGATAGAAAGTTTCTGTAATTCTTCTAGTGCGAGCCCATGATATCTAAATTCTTTTTTTCTTACACCTACTTTCTTACGCTCTCTTTTACGTCTACTTCTTGCAGATGAACTATAACCAACTTTTTTTGCCATAATAATTACCTTTTCCCAGTACGTCTAGCTGCAATATTTCCAACTTTTCTACCTGGAGGTGCACCTCGAGGGACAGAACTTGCTTTTCCAACATGTTGATGACCTCCACCACCATGGGGATGACTTACAGCACACATTGCAACTCCTCTCATAACCGGATATTGTTTTCCTTTTCTTCTATATGCAACGAATTTTTTTCCTGCTTTTAAAAATGGTTTATCTTTTCTTCCACCACCTGCAGAGATTCCAATTGTTGCTCTACATGAAGAATCTAATGTTTTAAATTGTCCTGAAGGGAGCTTTATTACAGTTTTTTTAGAATCATGTGATACAACTGTAGCTCCACTTCCACCTGCTCTTACTAGTTTACCTCCATCTCCAGGCATGATTTCAATATTATAAATCGGAAAACCTTCAGGAATTATCCCAATCGAAATTACATTTCCTATTTCGATAAATTCCTTATTATCTGTAAAATTTATTTCACGACCAATTTCAATTCCTTCAGTAGCCAATGCAAGAATTTTTTTATTGTTATCGAGTCTAATTTTTGCTATTGGAGCGGTACGACCGGGGTCATGAATTATTTCCTCAGCAATCCCTTTAATCTCTCTATTATTATGGTATTTTATTCTTCCTCTAAATTTGTGTGAAGGGACTTTATATCTTCCTCTTGTTCTTCCGCGTCTTTGTTGAATTAAATTTTTACCCATTTTCTACCTCTAAAATACTCCTATTCTCATTCCGATATCTTCTGCTTTAAATTCTGGCATAAAAATTACTATCGCATGTTTTCCATTTTTTGTTATTCTTATGTTAACACTTTTAACTTTAACATCAAACATTTGTTCAACTGATTTTTTAATCTGTGCTTTATTTGCATCTCTTTTAACTATAAACTCTAACGCATTATTTTTTTCCATTTGATTCATTGATTTTTCTGTAACATAAGGATGTAATACTATATCAAAAGGATCCATTATTTCCCACCTATTTCCTTTAATGCAGATGTTGTTAGTAATATCAGTCTGCCAGCATCGCCACCAGGCGCTAGATGCTCGATATTTAACTGATTTGGTTTAGCAATATCTATACCACATAAATTATTCGAACTTTTTTCTATATTATTTTTTGTCGCAACAATTAAAATCGATTTTGGCCTTCGATATTTTCTCCCCCTGCTTTTACCTTTACCTGCACGGATATGTTTACCATTTATTGAACGTAAAACATCATTATAAATTCCAATCTTTTCTAGCGTTTCAATTAACTCTTTTGTTTTTTTAATTTTTTCAAATTCATCGTCTATAATAATTGGTAATGTCAATTTATCGTCAAATTTATGTCCTCTTTTTGAAACAATCTCTTTGTCAGATGCTGCAGCTATCGCTGAGTTGCGTGCAAGTAGTTTTTCTTTTTTGTTTATCTTTTCCCTCCAATTTTTCTCTACTTTTGGAGGATGAGCTCTTCTCCCTCCAACTACACATGGGGCAAGTGCTGCGGTTCTTCCTTGAGTAAGTCTTGGAACTCTTGATCTTCCTCGTCCTTTTCCGACAGATGCTGTTGCATGTTTCGCACCAGCTAATGGATCTGAGCCATAGGGTTGTCTTTTATGAGAACGTAAAGCATTGAATGATTTTCTTATGATATCTGGACGGTAAGGGGTATTAAAAATGTCAGGTAAATCAATCTTGTTTTTTACCGTGCCATCTAAACCATAAATATTAGCTTTTGTCATGTTCAAACCCCCTGCTTACTCGTGGTAGATATATAGCTTATTTCTGCCTTCTCAACTTTCACACCACGTTGGTATCTAATCGCATCTCTCATACCTATCAATCTTTTTACAGGTCCAGGTATTGAGCCGTGAATAAGAACATATGAGTTTCTTATAATACCATAATAAGGGAAACCACCGGATGGAGTAATTTCTTCACCATTATCTCCAATTTTTAAAACACGTTTATTGTATTCAGTTCTTTGATGATATCCCATTTGTCCTGCTTGGGGAACGGTTGTTTGAATCCAGTTAGGATGCCACGAGCCTGCGGTACCAATCATTCTACGATGTTTTGAATTTTTATGTGTTAAGAGTTTTACACCCCATCTTTTCACTGAACCCTGGAATCCCTTCCCTTTTGTTATTGCTATGATATCTAACATGTCTCCATCTTTAACTACATCATTTATTTTCAATTCTTTCCCAAGAATTTCCTTTGCATATTTAATCTGTTCTTCGATAGATCCGCCACCAATTCTCAACTCACTTATTTCAGGTGATTTCTTTGGAATCCCGGTAACTAATTTGGGTTGTGTATAAACAATAACTCTAATTTCATCAGCATCTTTGAAAAGATCCCAATTTTTCTTGTTCTGTTTTTTTAAGAGAGGAATTCTCTTCGATAATTCGGGGTCTAATTTATCTGCCCATATTTCATTAATAGTATTCAGGCCGTGGGAAGTTCTTTGATATGATCTAACAGCTGCGATTTTTATTGGAGGAGTTTCAACTACTGTAACAGGCATCTTTACTTCTCTTCCAGAGGTAGTTGAGGTTGGTCTATAATCGACTATAAAAGCATGAGTCATTCCTGCTTTATAACCAAAGAAACCTTGAATTTTTGGTTTTTCTGTATCTTCAGCCCATTTCTTGATATGTGGCGTTTCAGCTTTAGCTCTTTTTCGTGGCGAAAAGCCATGCGAACCTCTTTTAGGATGATGTCTCTCTGGCATAATTCAACCTCTAAAGGTTTTATTATTATTAATTAAGTTTTATCCCATTTATCTAAACCGTGACATGTTTCAAATAACCAAAAATATAAATGGTTATTTGATGCCGGGTTTCTAAATGAATTGCCCGATCAATGTCTGGTAGAGACAGGGAAGTTAGGCATTATGAAAATGGTATATAAATGTTATTATCCTTTTTTATATGTCCCAGAAGGGAACAATATCACAACATCCACATTTATGACACATTGTTTCAAATGTTTTAGTAGTTAAGTTATTTCTTACAAGGATTTTCTTATGCTTTTGTGCAATTCTTATTATTCTGTTAACTGAAACATTGGGCAGTTTATTTGATATGATATCTTCTAATTTATCCCTATTACCCTCGTTTATTCTAATCTTTCTTAAAGTTGGGACAACGCCAATTTTTGCAAGCCTTTCGATCGCATTGATCACTGATCTGTCAGACTCCCCAAGACCATATATAATATTTGAGGTAACCTTCCCGGTTCTAAAAATTTTCACAGATTCTTCCAAAATTTTGAATAGATCCTCATAATTGAAATTGGGACATAATTTACCAAACAACTCTCTATCTGGAATCTGTAAATTTATTTTAATCTCATTAGCACCTGCTTTCTTGAGTAAAAACAATTCTTGTTTATTGGATATATACGGTTCGACACCAATTGGAATGTTAGGAAATTTTTCCCTTACGTTTTTTATGATATAACACATCTTTTTAATAATTTCATTATTGTTAGGATAAATTCCACTGGTCAAAGCAATAGATGAAATATTTTTATGATTTGATACTTTAAGAATCAGATTAATAAATTTTTCATAGGAATAATTTCTAAAGAATCCTTGATTTGATATGTTACAAAATGCACAATTATAGATACAACGGTCATCTAAATTAATAAAAGCTTGTTGAGGTGAATGGAATAAGATCGGTATTATACCTACATTTTCAATAAAAATTTCTCCATTTTTTAATACGCTATATTTACCATTTTCTTGATGTAATGAAAAATATTCATTTTGATACCTACTTACAATTAATTTTATATTTTTGTTAGAAAAAATCATTGCTATAGAAAAAGATCCCGTTGATGGTCCAGCTGTTGACCTATCCATAGGAAACGGTAATTTTATCTTCTTTGGTACATAGATTCTATTGTTGATTATTAGCTCTGCTTTTTTTCTTAAAGTATTATTATTATTTGACACAGTTGGGTCAATAGTTTTTCTTCTAAAATATCTTTGGTACCATTCTCCAGGGAACTTTTTTCATGTAATCCTGATATTCTTTTCCATATTGTTTAATTAACAATTTTTCCTCGTCAATTATACTCCAAATCATTATAGGTATAGCTATCAATGCAATTATTAATGAAAAAATTGAGAAAAAGAAAAAAGCTAATCCAAAACCAATAATAATTAACGATGTGTAATGAGGATGTCTAATATACTGAAAAATACCATTTGTAACAAGCTGTCCATTATACGTTCTCTCCCAAAATATCTCCCATTTAAAATATACATATGTACCAATGAGAAAGATAAACAAGCCAATGATAATTGTAGCAATTTTATTTGCTGGTATCTCCCATATCCCATATAATGCGGTAAACGGTCCAGTTAAAATAATTAATAAAATTGGAGCATAATGGATAATAAAAAGTGCTCTTAGTTCTTTTGGAGGTTTGTATTTCAACATGGATTTTAAATAATTGTTATTCCACCTTTCTCTATTTGAATATCTTGTGGTTTAAGAGTGTGTTTAGTACTTCTCATTTTCATTACTGATAATTTTCTCCTATCCATAGTGGAATCTAAACTCATAACGATTACCCCATCTGCTAAGAATTCCGAGAGCCCATCTCTAGAAAGATAAGGAGATCCTGATGGTAATTCTGATGTAACTAAAGAGGTGCATTTTGCAGTTTGCAGAGCATTCATAATATAATGCAGATGTAATCTTTTTATCGGATAGTTGCCATCGGTGGATATTTCTTCGGAATCGATGATATTTATATCATTTATCAATTCCGTATTATTTATGTATATAGGCATTTCAGATAAAGGTGTGATTGAATCGAGGACAATTCTGTCGTAATTTCCTGATAAAATTTCATTAGTCATAGTTTCATAAATTAATTTTTTGTTTATATTTAGATATAAGAACTTTATTTGCCCATTATCTATTGCTGGTTGGAAATCTAAATCCAATTCTCTTGTCTGGCTGAGAAGTCCCTCAACTTTTTTATCAAGTGTTAAAAATAGACACCTATCTCCTTCTTCAACTCCTTTATAAAGAAATTGACAACAAAGTATTGTTTTTCCACTACCTGGAGGACCTGATATAAGAGTAATTGTTCCTTTAGGAAACCCTCCTGAAATTAAATCATCCAAACCATTAACGCCTGTTTTCACCCTCTCAATTTTGCTCACCATGTCCTTACTTTCAGATTTAATTAGAGACATATAATTCCATATGTTGTAGCGTGTATAATTATTTTATCTTTTACGTTATTTCATTATATTAAAGATAATTTTCATCACCCATTTTTACAGCTATATTAATTTTTATGCAAATATTTAAATATTAATAATTAGAGATATATTATAGTAGAGTTTAACAAAGTGTGACAATGATCAAGGTAAACGCAAAGACTTGGATTTGGATGCAAAATAACAGATTGCTTAAGGCAGTAATAAACCAAATTACTGGCACTCTAACAATATATGATGAATATGATAATATACTATTAAGAAGAATTGGATTAACTAAGAAACAAATAAAAAATATTGAAATTATTTTTTCAAATCATTGTGACAACAGAGTAGGTGGTCATAGAGAACCTTTTACCTATCTTTAAATGATCATATTAATAAATATTTTCTTTTCACAATTTTACAGGTTCATACAGGAGAACTTGTCTATCTGGATAAATTTTAATACCTTCGTTTGTAATTTCCAGTGCAAATATTTTTTTCTGGTGGTCAGAATATCTCATTTTTAAAATTTCAATGGCATTCTCCCGTTTGTCTCCCTTCTGAATATTATATAAAACGATTATTCCATCAGCTAAAAATTCTTCAATTCCCGATTCACTAAATCTTGTTGGTATTGGTTCTGTCTCGGTTATTAAAAATGATGTTGCCCCAGTTTCTTCAAAGAAACTAAACAATTGTTGAAGATAAACTCTATAATTTTTTTCTTTACTAATTGAAGCTGATATGACAGCAGTTAAAGAATCAACAACAATAATCTCTGGATTAAATCCGGTAGGTATTATCAAAGGCTTAACCTTGTATGATATTTCTGTTGCAGAACCTGACCCACCTATAGAACCGAACTTCATTCTAAGAATATCAAGTGGATTAATCTTTTGGATTAATAGACGATTTTCATTAATATAATTTTTTACATCCCATCCAAAGGCATTCATACTTTTTTGAATTCTTTCTATACTCTCTTCAAAACTCACGTACATACAATTTTTCCCTTTAGTAACAAGACTATAGCATATTTGTCTACAAAAAGTACTTTTTCCAGTACCTGTTCCACCAGCAACTAAAATAGAGTTGCCTTTTGGAACACCCCCTTCGGCAAATAATCCATCAAATCCTTGAATATCAGTTTTAAGTATTTTTTCGTCTTTTTTTTCTTCGTCCATACGCATCTCTCAAATATAATAGATAATATATATAAGTAATTATAATTACTAATTTTGTCTACTTAATCCATCCATGACCAATTTGTGTATAAATATAATAATATTCAACATCAAGATTAATCTTTTTTACCTTCTTACTGATTTTCACGTAAGAAGCTCCTTGTTCATAATTAACATTGTTACTAAGCATGCTGAAAAATGATTTATTCCATGCTTCTGGATATTGTGTAGAGATGTTTATACTAGATATATTTATTATGCGGTCAGTATCTCCTTTGGACCAATTCGTCCGTATGAAACATTTTCCAGGACCATAAGTAAGGTTCTTTCCAGGGAATCCTACGATTATTGGAAGATTATAATGTATTTCAATTTTTGTTGTATTTTTAACAGTAATGGATGGATCAACTCTCATGACTGGTTCGCCGTTTAATTGCTTTACAATCACTCCTCCGCCTTCTAAAGCATATATTTGATCCACAAAGTATGAATTATAAGCTTCGTATTTTATTGAAGTTAATTCATAGATGTAAATGCCGGAATCAAAACTTATTACTTTTATATTTTCATTCCCAATATCTGGAACACTAATCTCACCATATCCTTTAGCTGATATAAAATAGGGGAGTTCTTTACTTCCCAAGGTTATCATTGTTGATATAGGTGATGACGAGTTTGTCATTGCTTGCAATTCTATCATAGATTTTAACGATGAGAATTGATTAGATACTTCATCCATATGTTCTGCTTCTCTTTCTTCCATCATCTGAGGTACATAGACAAGCTGTATTGTCGATATTATTATTGAAGCAAGAGCTACAAGTAGAAGAGCCTCAATAACTCCTGCAACAGCTATTTCTCTCTTGATATATTTATTGAACTTCATCTCTCCATCCATTATCTTTAATTGAATGTCTATGACTTATATTTTTTCTTTTAAGTTTCTTCTTATTATTTACTTATGTTTAAACCAAAATAAAAATAATACAATTATTACTATAATAATTATTGGTGTAAAAACAATAACTAGAGGAAATGGTACTTCGATATTAAGGCCAAAAAAACCTCCACTGCTACTACTTTGATTTACCGGTTTAAAAATTGTTATATATGTTAAATCTGTAGAGGCATATCCATTATTATCAGTTACAGTTAATGTTATGCTGTAGTTTCCTGGTGTAGTATATGTATGTTTTTGAGTTTTACCAGTTCCTAATATACCATCTCCAAAATCCCAAAGATACTCTACAATTGATCCATCATTATCATAACTTCCTGAACCATCAAAGCTATTTTTTTTACTAGTAAAACTTGTATACGGTCCTCCCGCATTCGCAATTGGTGGAAGATTAGAAGAATAATCACTTATTGATAATGTTTCTGTATCTTGTTTAGACCATCTATTATCATCATCTTTAACTTGGAAGTATATGGTGTGTATTCCTTTTGATAGAACTGATGAATCGAATGATTTATCACTACTAATAACACCATCTATACTAGAAATCCATTTATACTCAATAATTTCACCATCATCAATCCCATGGCCGATAAAATACACCTTTTGATCAGGTGTTGCTGGATTTGGTGCGATTGAATCAATATATGCATTTGGTGCTTGATTTTCAATATTATCGATTGCTAATATTGCTGTTTTTTCTGAGGACCAATCGCCATCATTATCTTTTACTTTGAAATATATAACATGATTTCCTAAAGAAAGAGTTGCCGAATTAAATTGGTTTTTTGTACTTAATTCCCCATCTAAACTCGATCTCCAATTATAACTAACTATATAACCATCTGAATCTGATCCACTTCCACTAAACGTTACAACACCTCCAAATGCTGCTGGATTTGGTGATATAGATGGTAAATGGGCTGTTGGTTTAAGATTACCTGATGATCCAGATTCCTTAAAATAACCTAAGGGATATTCATCTTCATTATTTCCTCCTGGTATGCCATAAGGAATATCCCCGATATTATCACTATTGTTATCGTAACCGTTATAATCATCCCAATAGTTTCCTTGAGAATTATAGCTCCAGTAATTTGTTAATGGATCTTGTGCATTTTGTCCATTATCAGTGAAATCATTATTGTAAAAACGATTATTCAATGATTGAACAACATGAATACCATACTGACTATTTCCAGTGATTGTATTTTGATAGATTTGATTACTACTTGAAAAATAATAAATATACATGCCCTTTTGATTACTCTGGATTATATTATTAAAAATTATATTATTTTCTGATAGAGTTAAACTTATTCCCGAACCTTCATTATTTTTAATTATGTTATTATTTATCGTTATCTCCTCACAGTGGTCTAGTTGAATCCCATCACTTTCATCACTATTCATAATTTTGTTGTTATTTATAGAACTATTATTCACATATGAAAGAGCGACACAATCGTAACCAAGTCCACCAGCATTTCTTATTGTAAATCCTGAAATTTGAATTTCTATAACATTACCAATAGTCCCATACACATAAACAACATGACCACTTTTTCCTCCATCTATTATTGTGGTATCTTTGTTTTGCCCTGTGAGTGTCAAATTTTTATTTATTTCAACATTTTCATTATATGTTCCAGCGTATACATATATAGTATCACCAGAATTTGCCGCATCTACTGCAGCTTGTATTGTTGTATAATCTCCTCCACCACTAGCGTCGACATAGATTGTATTGCCGGAAGCTATACAAGTTTCAATTGGAAAAAAACCCATAAATATCATTATGATTAGAGTCAAAACTAATGTAAATAATATTTTTTTTGATTTAATTATTTTCACTGTCCATCTCTCTCGTTATATGCATGACAAAGTTTAACGACAATTGTATATAAATCTAATGTGGCAAAATGTCATTATGGAAAAATCGAAACGATATTTTTTCAAAATTTTTATTTAAAATTTTAAATTCCTCATACAAAAATTCAAGCTTTTTTATTTTTTAATTCGCAATGTTTATATACCTTTAAATTAACTTAAATCTATAAAAATAAATAATAATCAGGCGAACCACTATGACAAGCGAAAAAGTGTGGACATGGTTGCAAGCAAAAGGAAAGGTTTTCAAGGTTATTTCTAATGCAAGTAAAGGAACTATTGAAGTGCTTGATGAAAATGGGGAAACACTAATCAGAAAAACTAATTTAAGCAGGAAACAGGTTGAAATGGTGGAAAAAAATTTTAAAAATTATATTTCAAAGAAAATAAGAGATAATAGTAAGATAGCCCCTAAGGATAATTTCGATCCTATGGTTGCATAATTTTTTTACTCCTATTTTGTTAATAAATTTTAGATTTTTTACACTAATTTCTGTATTAAAATTAAGCTGAGTGCTAATAAAAGGATTTGTTCATAACATATTTTTTATATTGAGTTTTTAGATAGTATTATAATCTATAATTACTTGTAGGTTTTGAGGTGCTTAAATGGATGATAAAGGGACACAGGGTCAAGAAGATTTACCTCTCGAAGAATATAAAACGTTAGAAACAAGATTGTATGGAGAATTAATGAGATCATGTCAGAGATATTTTACAAAATTAAGAATTATCTCAATTCTTGGAATCCTAGATTTCGTAAAGCAAGAGGTTTGGAATTTAGAAAGAGAAAATATGAAATTTATGGATAAAGGCCCTGGTGAGCAATTAAATATTTCTTTCAACAAACAAGTAGTAGAATAATTAAGTAATTCAATAATTATAAAATTTTAATTTCCACACGATTCTTAATAATAAAATTATGGGCCCGGCAGGATTTGAACCTGCGACCAACTGGTTATGAGCCAGTCGCTCCACCAGGCTAAGCTACGAGCCCTTTTTAAGGCATAATATGATTTCTACTACTTAAAATTTTGAGCTAAATAATATGGGAAGGTTCATTAATCAAAAGAAGTTTTAATTGTAATATAATGGTAAGAGATCTTTCAACACTGGCCAAATATCCATTCCTTAATGATACAAAACAATTTATTAAAGAGAATGGTCCTTCTATTAACGAACTATTAGAAGGATTATTTTATGAACGAGCACGAACGATTGGAATAGAAAGATTAGATAATGCTTTTAAAAATGGGGATGTCGGAAATAGAAGTTTAGCAAGTAATACAGATCGCATAATGGAGATTTTTTCTTATCCGATTGCAAGAATGGTAGCAGTCAGTGTTGGAAATAACTATTTTAAAAGAAGATATGCACTTGGGGAAGCAATACATGCATATAAAAATTTATTAAATGAACGCCCCAATTTTCTTGTTGATGTTTCAAAAGAACTAAATATATATACAGAGTATTTAGAAAATTTGGGTATTATTAAGGTTTTTTTCAAAGATTATTTGCGATACGCCCCAACAAGATACAAAAAATGGAAAATGGTCAATAGAGATATGGATGATGGTTATGTCAAAATATCAATTAGGGACATAACTAGGCTTATTTTGGAATCTTTACGGATAAGAATTGAAAAGGAGTTAGATTCTAGAAAAAGCAACAAAACAATTGAAAAGGTATTTTCTTCTGAAATAAAAAGATTTAAAGAAATTGTTAACGTCCATAGAAAAAAGATTGAAGAAGCACCCGTTGGAAAATTAAGTTATGAAAAATTACCTCCCTGTATGAAGGATATATTAACTGCTATACAAGCAGGAGAGAATGTACCTCATATGGGAAGATTTGCACTCGTTTCTTTTTTAAATTCTTTACAACTAAGTACAAATGAAATTTTAAAAATATTTAGCAATGCCCCTGATTATCAAGAGGAACGAACTAGATATCAAGTAGAACATATAACTGGATCATCCTCTTCCACATCTTACAAATCTCCAGGATGTGATAAAATGCGAACATATGGTATATGCCCTGTAGAAAAAATGGATGAATTATGTCGAGAAATTCGCCATCCTCTAAGTTATTATAGTGCAAAATGGAAAAAGGAGAAAAACAAGAAATGAAACAATTTATTACATTTGAAGGAATTGATGGGTCAGGTAAATCTACAATATCAAAACTTGTCAATAACAAATTAATTTCCGAAGGTTATAATGCTATATTAACATACGAACCGACAGATACAGAAATTGGTAAATTCGTTCAAAAATGCATAAAAACCAAGTCCGATCCTTTTGTTACTGCTTTTGCTTTTATCGCAGATCGTATGCAACATTGCAAAGAAATAAAAAAGTGGTTGGAGGAAGGAAAAATAGTTCTTTGTGATCGTTATGCAGATTCTACCTATGCATATCAAGGAGCCCAGCTAGAAAATCAAATTAAAAATCCAATTAAATGGCTTCAGGAATTATCAAAAAATCATATACTTACACCTGAAAGAACATATCTGTTTGTTATTCATCCAAAAAAATCCCTTGCAAGAATAGAAAAAAGAAATGAATTAACACCATTTGAACGTGTTTCATTTTTGGAACAGGTTCACAGCAATTATCTTAAAATTTCAAAGAATAAAAGATTTTTAAAACTTGATGCTACAAAAAAAATTGATGAATTAGTAAACATATGCTACGAAGATATTATCTCGTAGAACTTTAAGATATCAATTTTCATGTGAAAGAAATGCTAAAATATCAAAAATTTAAACTTGCTTTGTTTGATATGGACGGAACTCTACTTGATGGGAGATCAATAATTATATTTTCGGAGATACTCGGATTTAAAGATAAACTAATTAAAGTTTTAAAAAGTGATATAGAACCATTTCAAAAAAGTATTAAGATTGCAAAATTTTTAAGGGGACATGAAAAGACAGAGCTATTAAACATATTTCATAAAATTCCATTACAAAAAAACATTAGAAAAATTGCTAAAGAATTAAAAGAAAGATCAATTACCACAGCAATTGTTACAGACAGTTATCAATTTATTGCAGATGACTTGAAAGAACGTTTACATTTTGATTATGCCTTTGCAAATATTCTTATAATAAAAAACAAAATTGTAACTGGAGATATTATACTGAATAATAAAAAAAAGGAGATATGCAATCAAAATAAAATATATTCTATCTGTAAGGGTATGATTTTGACCAGATTATGCGATAAGTTAAATATTAAAAACACAGAAGTTATTGCAGTTGGAGATGGTATTGTAGACATTGGTATGATTAAAAAAGCAGGTTTAGGAATAGCTTATAAAGCACCCGAACATGTTCAAAAATATGCTGATGTAATTAGCAATGACTTGAATATTATATTGGAATATATTTAAAGTGATAATATGGACATGAAACAGGAAGAAATTACAACGCTGCATGATTTAAATTTAGATAAAGATAAACTTTTGAAGAATATTAGCGATATTTCTATAGAGCGACCAGTATCGGTAGTTATGCCAATGCTATATTCTGAAATAAAAAGCGATGCATTAGGAACCATCGTCCAACAATTGAACAAATGCACTTACTTAAAAGAAGTTATTATTCCGCTTGCAGCTAAAAATGAAGAAGAATTCAATCATGTTAAACTCTTTTTTAGGAAATTGAATATTCCTAACCTAATTATGTGGTGTAATGGACCAAAAATTGTAAACTTATTAACTCAATTGAAATCAGAGGGTTTAAATCTTACAAAATACGTTGGGAAAGGGCGAGATGTTTGGCTTGCACTTGGAATCGCAAACCTTAGATCATATGCAGTAGCATTACATGATGCAGATATTCAAGGTTACACTGAAGTTATCCCAACAAAATTGTTATATCCAATACTTGAACCAGAACTTGATTTTAAATTTAATAAAGGCTACTATGCTCGAGTAAACATTAATAGAACAATAATGTATGGTCGTGTTTTTCGATTGTTTCTTCATCCTCTACTTAAATCATTAGTAGATTTATTAGAAACTGAACCTAATTTCATTAGATTTTTACGCTCATTTCGGTATCCAATTTCAGGGGAATTTGCGTTAACAAGTGATCTTGCAAGAGATCTTGATATTCCTGGAGGTTGGGGTATTGAAATAGGAGTGATGGCCGAAATATATAGAAATATAGCTGCAAAAAGAATATGTCAGACTGACCTTGGTTTTTATGAACACAAACATCAAGTTATTGGTGATAGTCATAAAGGCCTTGTAAAGATGTCGGGTGAGATTTTTAAAACATTATTGAGAGTGTTAATCGAGGAGGACAATATCAAGATCTCCAGATCATTTTTACTTTCTTTAAGAGTACTTTATCAAAAAAATGCGCAAGATTGTGTAAGAAAATATCATGCTGATGCTCATATAAACGGAATAAATTATGACAGACATTTAGAAGAATCTATGGTAGAAAAATTTAGTCAAGAAATGATGATAGCAGGAAATAAATATATGTTAAAACCTGTTGGAACTCGTATACCAGATTGGCTTAGAACCATGTCAGCTAGAAAAAAAATTAGGGAAGAATTATTAGATATCGTAATGGAAGAAAACAAAACATGATAATTTTAGAAAATAACTATTGTGATTTATCTTTTATATTTTTGAATATTTTATAGTATTCATTTGCAATCTTTTTCCAATTATATTTCTTTTCAAGGATTCTATATGCTCCTTCAGCTAGTTCTTTTCTTTCTTTTTCATTATTGAGGAGATATAGGATCTTTTCAGCGATATCTTTTGGATTTTTTGGTTTAGAAGTTAATATAACGTGTTGTTGTTCTAATTTATTGATAAAAGAACCGATATTACTTATGATAACTGGTCGTTTCATTCCCAAAGCTGTAAACATGACTCCACTCTGGCTAATTCCAACATATGGGAAAACCACAATATCAGCAGCTTTGTAAAAGGATTCCATCAAAACATAATCTTCGACAAACTCAGGGTATAAAATAAAATTGCTTTCTAAACCCAATTTTCGAATTTCTTTTTGATA
Source organism: uncultured Thermoplasmatales archaeon (assembly GCA_964347865.1). Taxonomy (GTDB): domain Archaea; phylum Thermoplasmatota; class E2; order DHVEG-1; family DHVEG-1; genus JAGLML01. Next base: position 19,328 of record CAYGAC010000082.1, on the reverse strand, counting down.
TTGCTCCGGATTCTCTTCTAATTCCATAGAGCCAGCTGCTATAAATAACGTATTTGATGTTTTATTCAATACATATGGTGCGGCTCTTATTAGATATATTAGACCTTTATATTTTCTGATAAAACCAAAAAATAATATCACTCGTGTTTCTTTATTTATGTTAACAGATAAAAGTCTACTTATTATTTCTCTAGATTCCTTGTCATCAACATGATTTTTATTCATCATATGATAATTACCGTGAGGAATGACACTAGTTGGAATAGTGATTCCATTTTGCTTTAGTTCATAACGAGCATCTTCTGTTAGAACGATAATATAATCAGCGTTAATATATGCATTATTAAAGAGTTTTATATCTCCCTTCTGAACTATTTGCGGATAAGCTTCATGTAAGGTTAAAACAAATGGTATATTTTTATGAGTTGCAACTTTCGAGTATTCTTTTAAAAACCAAGTAATTTGTCGTCCAGCCCACATTACAAAATAGACACAATCAGGTTTTATCATATCCGTTAGCTTAACAAGATCTTCTAAGGATTTTTTATTATTATATTCTATGATATAATGAGGTCTATCAGGATCTACAATTTCTAAAATAAATCCATCATTAACCCTCATAAATGGTTTTGAATCATCTTCTTTACGTTTTCTTTTATAAGTTACTATCGTTATATCAACAAGTTTATCAAGTTCCTCTATCAAACACCTAGTCCAATGACCAATACCACCCCGTAAGGGTGTAATTAATAAAATCTTCATCCTATTCATAATCAATCCATATCCAATTCTTATAGGAAGAATCTCTATTTTCAGCCTTAACTATTATGTTGAGTAAATTAAATTAAAGATTTAAAATGTTTTATTTATTGAATAAAATAGGGGCACAATCACTTAATATGTATTGAATATACTTTAAAAAACATTAGTTAAAAAATTAGTTAACTATAAAGCTAACAAATAAATACTTGAAAACTAAAAAATAGAATATTATATAATAACATGATGATAAGATCTTTCTGAAAAATATCAGATGAGATTTATCTGATAATGGGTAAAAAAAGTGTGAAATCATGAGACAAAAATGGAATAAGAACCTAAGTCTAAAGAAAGATATTATCGATAAATGCAAGAAAATAAAACCTATTGATATAATGGTTGGCGTTTTATGTAAAGACGTCGAAGCTACGGTGTTAAATGTACTCAATGTGATAAATGAAGGTCTTTACAGATATTTTCCAGATTATAATAAAGCAATAGTTATATGTGAAGGTGAATCTACTGATAAAACTATAGAAGCAATTAATCTCTTTCAGCCATACAATAGTATTGAAAAAATTGTGACAAATGATATTATTACTGGAGGCAAAGGTGCAGGCGTTTTTACGATTTTTGAAATTGCTCATGAAGCTGAAGCAAAATCAGTTGTTTTAATGGATGGTGATCTCCTTAGCATAAAACCTGGATGGATTCAAACTATATCTAATCCAATAGTCTATGGTAGAGCTGATTTAACTGTCCCTTACTATATTAGAGATAAAAATGATGGAGTTATAACAAATAATTTAGTATATCCCTTTACACGAACGTTATATGGGATTGATATTCGGCAACCTATTGCAGGTGAATTTGCCCTTTCAAAAAATTTATATGAGTTATTGCGGAAACATCCATTATTTCCCGTAGACTTTGGAATTGATATTTTTATTGTTACTGTTGCCGCAGCAGAAGGAGGATATGTAAAGGAAGGATTATTTTCCTTAAAGATCCACGAATCTACGACACGTTATCTTGAACCCGAAAAATTTTTAATTCCAATGTTTAGAAAAGTAACGGGCAGTATGTTTGAACTTGCTAAATATTATGAAGACTACTGGAAAAGTAGACCACATATGCACCGCAAGGGTTTCCATAGAGATAGTTTTAGTCAAAAACCGATTCCTGTACATATAGATATAGACGATTTGAAGAATTCATTTCATAATGAGTTTGAATCTTCAAAAAAGATAATTGGCCATTTTTTGCCATCGGCAATTTTGAGTGATTTAGAAAAAATTGTAAAAAAACGTAAATCCTTTGATTCAGATCTTTGGGCGGAAGTTGTCTATAACTATGCTGCTGCTTACAAAAATATAAAAACGGAACCTGATAGATTTCTTCTTCTTGATTCATTAAAAACACTATGGATTGGACGATTTGTTAGTTATGCTATCGAAACAAAAGATATGGATATAAACGAAGCAGAAACCATATTACAGAAACAAGCAGAAGTATTTGAGGAAAAATTTGACTACTTACGCTCGATATATTAGCTGAATTTTAATTAAATGTACAGATTGAATAATATATAAAAATTACACTCATTTTAATACAACAAATTTAATCTATTAATTGTATTAATAGTAAAGGTGATTGATGATGAGACTATCTATAAAATTTTTTTTGTTAATTATAGATGAGATTTTGATAGGCGGATTCTTAATTTTTCTTTTATATTCTTTTGGTTGGGATTGGTGGAGCTATGGTTTGGTGATTATTATTCTTGTTACAATAATCATATTTATGGCGTATATATTTTTACCACAACTTAGAAAACCAGTAACAGGCACTGAAGGGATGATTGGACGAACGGGTATAACAGCAGATGTGTTAGATCCGGTTGGTACTATTTCTATGAAAGGGGAATTATGGTCTGCAGAATCTATTGATGGAAGAATTGAAAAAGGAGAGAAAATTATTGTAGAAAAAGTAAACGGGCTTGAGTTATTGGTTAAGAAACTTAAAACTAATAATAAATCATAATTATTGAAAACAAACTTTTTGAGATTATTACAATATTTTTCATAGGTTTACTTACTTTATTTAAAAATTATCATAAACAACTATTGGCGAACAGTACATCCGAATGCAAAAATCTACCAAGGAATCATCATTTTCCAGGAGAAAATTAGAAATCTTTTGTTGAATTTTTCGTGATTTCAGTGAACCATTTTTACCAAGGAAACCACTTTGACCTACAAAATCATCCAATTGAGTCTGAGATTTTCTGAGGCTAGATAAAAATCCACCTGTCTTTTTACGTATTATTGGAAAAACTCTTTTATCCTTAAACCTAACATAACGATGTTTTTCCATACTATCTAAGTTCACACCAAAAACTTTAGAAATGCTCTTAAGTTCCTGATAGCTGATAATCTTCGAATGCTTCGTTTTTATCATCGATTGAAGTGCCAACTTATTCTTATCATCCAAAAAATAGATAGATTTACCATCGATTTGCGCCCGTTGGATCATAGGAAGATACCTCTTTAATCTACGAAGTCGTTGATGAGTTTCCTGATTGGAGTGGACGTATCCTTCTTCTAGTAGCATTTTCAGCAATTCCAAAGATTTTCCTTGGATACCTGTCTCATGAAATTGCTGGTTTGGTATATCCATTGTATGAGTGTATATAGTTTGAAATGGGATACCCATTTCTTTTGCTACCCTATATTTGCTTTTACCAGTTAGGACTTCTTGTCTTATTTTATCAATAATCTCTTGAGGATATGGTTTTACCATCAAGTTTTAATTTTTGATAGTTGTATAAAAAGGTAATGAAAAATGGTGTTTTTAGCCAGAAGAATCTATTAATTTTACCTCTTTTAATTTTTTATAATTGTATTTAGTGAAGAAGTCCCAACGAAGTGAGCTCTTCTGATAATTTTTCTACCGCTATTGATACATCCTCTATCTTTCTTGCACCTGCACAGACTATTTTACCAGAACCGAACAGCAACATAGCCACCTTAGGTTCTCTAATCCTATAGACCAGCCCTGGGAACTGCTCAGGTTCATATTCCACATTTTCTAAACCAAGAGCTACAGCTACTTCGCTAAGATTTAGCTCCCCTCCTAAATCAGCTGTAGCTACCATATTCTGAACGACTATCTCAATATCCTTATAAATATCGATACCTAGATTTTTTAATTTCTCAGCAATAATATCAATAGTTTTACGTACATCCTCTATACTCGTTGCACCAGTAATATTAGCTGCTCCACTTCTAAAGAGGAGTGTAGCCGTCTTCGGATTGCTTAATCGATAAACCAATCCTGGGAATTGTTCTGGTTCATATTCTGCTTCTTCTAAAGATTGTGCTATCACGTCTAGATCTAATTTCTCTGTAAATGTTGTAGATGCTACAATATTTTGTATTTGTATTTCTATCATATATTATCGCTTCCCATTAAACAGTAACGCAATTTTTAGGTGGTAAAAACCACAAACAAGTGTGTCTATTAAAATAATTCTCTCATCTTATGTTACAATTAAAGTCGTAATTCATAATCGAATAGTCTACCCTTTTGTATTTTTCAACTCTGATACATATGATTATATACTAATTATTCATTATCCAAGAACAGGACTCTTCAAAAAATAAAGAGTCGCAAATAAAAAAAGGAATTATAAAATGAATAAAGAAAAAAACGTTGATGAAAGAGGACGGGAGCTGCACACAGTCACCTGTGCAGACTGCGGGAATGAAACCCAAGTTCCGTTCAAGCCTGATGGCAGCAGACCCGTTTACTGCCAGGAATGTTATCGGAAACATCGACCGAAAAGATATTAGAACAGGAATGCATAGAAATCCTGAAAATGATTTCTTCTTTTTTACATAAAATCTTTTCTTCGTTTTTATTTTCTTTTGTTTTGTAAACGTTTTATTGTATATTTATTATTAAAAAAATTTGTGTAGGAATAGTTATATAAAGGAGACCTCTCCTTTTTTGTAGAGTGGATTAGTGGAGTTTTACAGGTTTGATTTAATTGGCAAGCAAAAAAGATAAACAAAAAATAGAAGAAACTATCAAATGCCCTGAATGTGGGGGTACACACCTTAGTAAGGATTATTCCAGAGCAGAATTAGTTTGTGAAGATTGTGGCCTAGTCATCGACGAAGCTTTTATCGATCATGGGCCCGAATGGAGAGCTTTTGATAGTGACCAGCGGGAGAAGAGAGCTCGAACTGGGGCACCAATGACGTATACCATTCATGATAAAGGACTAAGTACGGTAATAGGATGGAAAAACAGAGATTCATATGGTAAATCAATTCCAACTAGAAATAGGGCCCAGTTATTTAGATTGAGAAAATGGCAGGCGAGAACCAGAATTAGTAATGGGACAGAAAGAAACCTTGCTCTTGCTCTCTCAGGGATCAATAGAATGGCGTCAACTCTGGGTCTTCCCAGAACGGTACGAGAGAGAGCGGCCATGATTTATCGAAAAGCAGCATTGAAAAAATTGGTTAGAGGAAGGAGTGTCGATGGTGTTGCTGCTGCATCACTGTATGCTGCATGCAGGCAATGTCATGTGCCACGGACACTTGATGAAATAAGTAGTATTGCACGTATGTCACGGAAGGATGTCGGGAGAAACTATCGATATGTTGCCCGTGAATTAGAATTAAAATTGATGCCTACAACACCTCGGGATTATATATCAAGGTTCTGCAGCGAGTTAAAGTTAAGTGCCGATGTTCAAGCGAAGACATTGGATATACTCAGAGAAGCGGTAAATAAAGAACTTACCAGTGGACGTGGTCCGACAGGTATAGCAGCCGCCGCTCTATACATTGCAACAGTACTTTGTGGTGAACGTAGAACACAACGTGAGGTAGCAGATGTAGCAGGCGTAACAGAGGTAACCATTAGAAATAGGTACAAAGAACTTACAAAAAAACTAGATATAGATATTATTATGTAGACTTATCGTTCAACCTATTTGCTCTTCTTTTTAATTGTTAATATTATTTCAATTGAAGATACATTCGATGTTCTGCCTTCCTCCTCATTGGTGATGCTCTCCGTACCAATTTTTATGTCTTTTAGCTTTGCATCAGTAACAAACCTGTTTCTCACAATTTCTGCTGTATCTACCGCTGTACTTATTGATCTGCCTCTCGATTTTATAATGACTTCGTCTGAACCGCTATTAAACTGTGTTACCACCGCAAGTACATAACTCATTGGTGCTTTCTTTCCAACGTATATTACGTTTTCATCTCTTCTTCTTTTTTCTGTTGTTTCTTCTGCCATAGTTATTCTCCTCTGGGCTACGACTGCATAACATCTATTCTTTTATAAAATCAGTCCTGTGGCTTTTGTTGAGAATAAAAAGGGCAACATGAATTACTCCTTAACTTTATTTATTATTAACAGTAGGCCGCTCATTAAAATATCTAGAACGACATGACAGAGAACAAAAGCTGAGGTTTAAGCTTTTAACAACCGAAGAAAATTTAGATTTAATAGGACGCCTTGCACAAATTCGTTTATTACAATACGCACAGAATATTTGAGCCAAGCCTTTGTCCTCCTTTTTTGTCATTTATATTGATTTTTTACTATATTAATCTATGCCCAAATTTATTCCAATTCCATGATTCTTCTGGCTAAAAACACCTTCTCCTTATAAATTTAGACTTTAGCGACAAATATAAAAGCATTTTGAGTTAGGTTTAAAAGTAAGAAAAACAAGAGGATAGCAATTTGTTTATTTTTTGATATTTTCAAGTATATTTAACAATCTTTGCAGTATCGGAAACCTCTCTAACCATCCAAAATACACGTTCTTACTCTTTGGTATCGTAATCTCAAGATAGCCATCGTCTCCCCACTTACTCCATCTATCCAAACAACTTGCTGTAATTCGATGTCTACCTCTTCCATATCCCTTAATTTCTTCTATGATGGTTCCATTTGTCCAATTTCCTTTGTATAAAAATCCAAATTGATTTTTATCCCATTGAACTGCAAAAGCTGTTAAATTGTCACCATCTGGGTCAGTTAATTCAAATTTTATTAGGAATATGTTATCTGTTATTTTTTCTGCTGTTATTCCTGGTGCATTCGGTGGTCTATTTATTCTTGAACCTGTGGTGAAATTCCATATCGGACCAGGAGTTTTTGCTCCAGAATAATCCTTGGCAACAATCTGCCAGTAATATATGGTATACTTGTTCATTAGTCCAGGTTCATATTGGGTAGCAGAAAGATTTTCAGCAACTAATGGAGGAGGATAATTTTTTCCCAAGTATACATCATTCCTAAGTGGCTCACCATCCCAATTTAGAAATATTCCATTAATGGGGACATCGACTTCACCGTTTTCTGGAATTGGATTACTTGGGATTTTTGGTGGGGAATTAACTAATATTTCGATTTCTTTATTGGTTTCTAAACTTTCTGAATTTTTAATTAATATTCCACTAGATGGAATAATGACCAGTCCAATAAACAACAGCATGACAATCAGGGCAATGCCTTTCCGTATCATCTATAACCTCCCTACATAATCTCATAGACGTTATTGTATATTAATCTTTGTAACAGTTAAACAAATATATCAGTTCTGCATTATAATTGATGGGGGAAGAATGAAACGAATCCTTACCATCGGTATTATTCTTCTGTTCATAGGGATGAGTTTATCATCATCTACTGGATTTAATGTAAGAGAGCAACCTAATGTCGTAATATCCAATGGTAAAACCCTCTACGTTGGTGGGAATGGACCTGGTAATTACACGAAGATACAGGATGCGATAGATAATGCGAGTGATGGGGATACGGTGTTTGTGTATAATGAATCATCACCTTATATTGAAGATGTATTTGTTAATAAATCAATTAATCTTATAGGTGAGGATAGAAATTCAACAATCATAGATTATAATGGTAACCATTGGTCTCTTGGTATTAATGCTGATTGGGTGAATATAAGCAGGTTTACAATACAAAACAGCAGTTCTTTTGGGATAGAAATATGGAGTAATAATGTATCAATATACGATAATATTATCATAAATAATAGTTATAGTGGTATAATAATTGCTGGAGGCAAGGTATCGAACAATTTTATTGCTAAAAATATTATAAAATTTAACAAGTGGTATGGGATATGGTTAAATGGTAGTATTATAAACAGTAAAATATCACAGAATAATATTTGTTCTAATTATGAATACGGTATAATTGTCGATGATTTCTGTTATTGTATTACTATCTCGGATAATATAATCTCTGATATTTACAATCCATATTGGGAGGCTATAGGTATCTTTTTAGAATCAGATTATAATTTTGTTACTGGGAATATTATTTCAAATAATTCTTGGGGTATATGTATATATAATGACAGCAACACAATTACAGGTAACGACATCACAAATAATACACTTGGAATAATGTTATATGGTTTCGAGGGTTCCTGCAACAAGAATGTTATTATTGAAAACAACATCTCAACCAATAATCTTGGGATAAAATTCGATTATAACAGCAATAACAATATTCTTTACCACAACAATTTCATAAACAATAATCAAACTGCTTATGATAGGTATAGTAACATTTGGGATGATGGTTATCCCTCTGGTGGAAATTATTGGGATGACTACACTGGTAACGATAGTGATGGAGATGGCATAGGTGACACACCCTATCCTATACCTGGTGGTGATAATGAGGATAGGTATCCATTAATAAAACCGTGGGGCAGAATAAATCGTCCATATGGTCCATCTAAAGGATTTCCAGGTATTAACTATACTTTTTGCTTTGATTTACCAGTTCATCCAGAAAGTAACTCTTACTATGTTATGTGGGATTGGGGAGATGGCAAGATTCTTATTTTTTTAACGGCATAACTGGATTTAGGGGAATAAGAATATTTTTGTTTGGAACATGTTACTTTTTTGGTTATGCAAGAAAAGTGAAATTATCATACAGTATACCACCTCATTGAACTATACTTCCAATAGGTAAATAAAAATATCAGAACATCTATGAGAATATGGGGAAATGAATGAGAAAGACAATACTAATAGGTAGTATATTGGTTTTAACTTTACTTCTTTTAATGCCATCTATTCCAGCAATCCAGCAGAAAATTGTTGAGGATAAAATATATCATAGTGTTAGTGAAAAACTAAATGAAGTTAATATAAAAAATGTGAAGGGATTACATAAATTATTTGATAATCATTTTTTAATACAATTTTTTGTTTATATTCTTGGATATATTGCTGGATATAGAGCAGTAAGAGGTGCCCTTCTTATCTACATAGCTTCAAATTGGCCTAATTGGTTTGAAGATTTTAAAGTAGATTATCCTATTATGTTCATTAGAGGTATATGGTTAGTTGGAACGGGAGCTGTTTTTTTTAATTTTCTTCAATTGATTGTTTATATTATGGGATGGGAGTGGTAAATAGTGAATAAGAAGATACTCATCGGCAGTATCATAGCAGTTACCGTACTGATAATATATTCTTTTCCAACTGTTATGAGTGAATCTGAGATACTATCGGAGGAGAAGTATAATTCAGAAGATTAGGATTTTGGTTTTATTTTATGCCATGTTATCAACATTTATTTTATAAATAGGTGTAAAGGAATAGCATGGAATGTAAAATTTGAATTAAAAGATTTAGACATAGGGGAAGTAATACAAGAGAAGACTCGTTTACTTGGTTTGTATTTATTTAGATTTTTACCAAGAGGACAATGATTATGAGATTAAAGTTACAACTCCACATGGACAGGAAACTGAAATAATAGAAGATTTGGGTTTTTATCGCTATAAATCCATGCATATTGTAGTCATGGCGTAGGAGATTAATATAATATATATAACAGATTCTTCTGGCTAAAAACAACATTGGCAGTATTTATTTACTAATGAAATCGTATTAAATTAGCGAAATTGCCCATTTTTCCCTCCCCCAAATCTATAATTTCAAAACCGTCTTTTCAACCATCAAGAGATAGTTATTCACCTTTCTTTTTCTTTTTTCTGTTTCAGATAACATCCCATACACAATCCTTTCGCTCTGGCTATATTGTTACACCCAAGTACGCTACAGATTTTCCCTCTGTTTTCTTGGTGTTTCATTCTTCCTTCAACCCATCAAGATGATTATTCACGTTTTATGCTTCTACTTTCCTTAAATAAATATTCATGTTTTTCATGATAGTGTTTCATTATTGCAAATTGTTCTTCTAATATCGTATAATCAACTATGACATATGCCCAATTGCCTATTCTATTTAGAAAAGTAAATTCATGTTTCTTCTCTTTATGCTTATCTGCCAATATTTTCATTCGATATATCATAGGTTGATCTAAAAATGTAGGTTCATCAAGAACAATTTCTACACGAGAAACCAGAAAGAAATATTTTCCAAGTTCTGGATATAATTTCACCATTACCCCGATATTAAGCCATTCAGCCCAGTGAATCAGATGAATATTTTCCATTATTATCAGGTTGTTTTTTACAAGATATGGGTTAATCATATATCCATCACGATATTTATCTTTCATTCTAACATCTACAATGTATTCATTGGATGACGGATTATAATCAATAGCGTCAAATTCAAGCATATTAATATCTTCAAGTGCTCCAGAATGACTACGCTTTTCACCTACAGTATTCCAGAATGTTTTAAAATCTAGAAAATGTTTCTTTTTATCTGTCATAGTTCATTTCCTTCGAATTTCTATCTATATTTATTCATGTCCTACGTCCACCCTTCCATAATATATTTTTCCTCACCCAATCTACAATTTCATAACATTTCTTTCTTTATAAAAACAATCCTATGGTTTTGATGGAGGATAAAAAAGAGATTGAAAATTTTTTAAAATATAATTTATATTAATAATTTATGTGCGAAATTATGTGATATTATTTCTAATTTCTTGAAGCGTTTCTTTAATTTCTATCAAAAAATTAAGCTGAAAACTAGGATAATTTTCAGATGTCAATATTTTTGAACCAGTAAAACGTTCATTAATATTCCCAATATCTCTAGCTATTCTTGTCTGTTCATGGGTATCTACATCATGTTCAAAATATATTCTGTATCTAGTAATTTTCCTCAAAGTTGAATTGACTCTACTCCTATCACGAAAAATCCTATAATTAGCACCTTGTATTAAATAATTATTGAGCCCTACTATAAATCTTCTCAATGTCAGTTCATTTTCCACACGAAGATTTAGCAATTCATGAGAATAGCGATCAGTCGTAACATTAGATGGGAATATTGGATCAGTTCTTGTCATTCTACAAGATTGATTAATCTCATTTCTTAAATTGGCAATCTCGTTCATATTTTCGCGAATCCTTCTGCCAAAAGTAAATTCCCATTTAACTTCTTCTGAAAAATCCTCCATTGATATATTCCATTGATCAAAAGTTGAAACGGGAATGTCAATAGTTATTGTTGTAACGTCAGTTATAGCAGTACCTGAAGATTTCGGGGTATTACTTGGATTATCATTATTGTTACACATTATTTCACTTATTTATCCATACATCCCGCTATGTAAACTCGAATCAGCAGATTTTTCTCCTTGTTTTGGCACTCCAAATCTTTTTTGTATTTCCCATATTCCAAGTAATTTAGTCTTATGGATTTCTTGTAAGGTATTCATGAATTTATCTTTTGTAAGACCATCATCATATAAGGCTTTAGTTATAGAAAAAGCATTTAAAATCCCGTTAGGATGATTAAGATTAAATTCTGTTGGTCTATTTCCTAATATGAAACGGAAATCCCATAGGAACTCTTCCCTTGTTTCTTTTTTTAATTTTGTTATTTTTGAAATATGTTCAGGGCTTACTGTAACACCTGCAGCAATAATTATTGAATCATCTTTTCCTTTAGGTTGTAAAATATCTATGTTAGAACCTATCGGATACCCAACCGAAAAATGAAAGTTTGCTTTTTGGTCATTTACTTTTTTTAAGGAAAGATTTTCTTCAATACACCAATCCTTAATTTTATCATAAATTTTTTTATTCATATTTCTCTCTCATTTTATAATATTTTAGTTAGTATATATCAATTTTGAATAGTTTCATGTCTTTTTTTCATTTTGATAATCAATTTTAAATGGAATTTTTTTATGTTTTTGATTGCTTGGTAAATACTTTCGGAACTACTGACGAAAGCAGCTTTGCACCTAAACTGCTTAAAATCACCGACTTTAAGTGCAAAAATCAGACTTTAGGTGCAGAAAGAATAATTTTATATACTATAATTAGAAAAACGACATTGTCTTAAGATTTGGAGGTAAAAGTTCGTATTGGAAATAAAATAAAACAACTGAGATTGCAATCGTAATTTGTGATGTAAAAATATTTATGAACTTTTATGTACATAGATATTGTCTTAATATCAGAAATACATATGGATGGTCGTTTAAAATTCTTAGGAATAATGTACTGTGTGATTTCTGATTTGTACCTTGACTGTTTTTATTATAGCTTGTTATATTTCCATATGGTTTCATCAAAGGAAAATTATCTTTTATATTATTCGAGATATAATATGGATCATCTCCTATACCATCTCCATCAGCATCTATGCCATTGTAATCATCCCAGAAGTTGCCTTCTTTGCTGTTATTCCATTGATTGTTTGAACCATCATCGATAGCGTTTATACGGTTAAGGAAGAGGTTGTTCTGATAGACCATGTTGTTATTTGGATCACTTTCAAGAGATTTAGAAATATAGATACCTTGCCGATTTTTCATTATATTATTTTGGTAAATATTGTTATGGGAAGAAGAATTGTGAAGACCAGAAACAACAATTCCCATTTTATGGTTTGTAATATTATTTTGAAAAATATTGTTATTTGATGAACCATATATCGTAATGCCAATGTAATTGTTTCTTTTTATTATATTATTATAAATTGTATTATTATGGGAATTTCCACTATCCATTGGTTCATTATTGATAACTATTCCAGTTCCTTGTTTATAAGTACTGTATTGAATGGTAAATCCAGTTATGATAACATGAGGATCGTTGATATAAATTGTATAAAATTTATCATCTAAACCTTCAATAATCGTATTATTTTTATCTTCACCTATTAGGGTAATTGATACATCTACAAACACATTTTCATAATAAGGGGATGAATCATCATACACATATACTGTATCCCCATCGGTTGCATCATTGATTGCATCCTGTATCTTGGTATAATTACCTGGTCCAGAACCGCCTACAAATAGTGTTTTACCATTAGAAAATCCGATAACAGTTTGCTCTATAACATCAGTTCTAGTTGAAGGAGTAATACTTAAACTGATGAACAAGAGTATTATAATAAGGGTGATACCTTTCTTATACAAGTTTTTCCTCCCTTTTTCATATTATCATAGATGTTATAATATATAAATTCTACTGCCAACTATATTTTTGTCTCGCTTAATCAAATCCTGCCAAGAGGTAGATAAGTATAAGTTTTTAAATTCTACAACCTTATTTTATAGAATCTGAGAATTAACCAAGATAATAAGACTTCAAATTTCCGTTTAAATCGTATAATTCTTTATTTATTCTAGGGAACTTCTCCAACCATTCAAGATAGTTCATATTCTTGCTCTTTGGTATCGTAACTTCAAGTTCGCTCCATGGTCCCCAGTGATTATCTGGATCTATTGCCCTGGCTTTAATAATATATGTTCCCTTTTCCTCCCACGTGTGATTGATGCTTACTTCTTCACCAGATTCATACGGGCCAATCATGTTTTCAACTCCGAAATCTCCCCATCTGATATAGTAATAAACATCATCTCCGTTGGGATCTGTAGAAGAAAATCTGTAATTATACGGCTTTTCTGCTTTGCCACTTGGTGGACCTTCGATTAATGGAGCATCTGGCGCATTAGGATCGAAAGTATTGAATGCATGAAGGTAACCTATACTTCCAACTATTCCTGACTGTATCTCCTCTGTCGAAGCCGAGCAGATATATACAGCCCCATCTTCAGCAATAGCAGGTGATGAACTTACATAACCATAATTACAAATTTTCCCACTTCGCCACCTTTCAGTACCATCTGAATTGACAGCAATAAGTTCACCACCGTAACCCCCATCGAAACTTACCCCAATATATATCGTTCCATCTGAGGAAATGGCTGGTGACGAATCAGCTACATATCTATCAGTTCCCAAATTAAAGCTCCATTTCTTAGTTCCATTGGGATAGATAGCATAGAGTTTGTTTGTTCCTATATAGATTGTTCCGTCAGTTCCAATAGCGGGAGAACCTGCCGCCCCAAATCCGGTTTTAACTTTCCATTTCATTGTTCCGTTTGGATACAGAGCATAAAGATGGTCATCAAATGATGGAAAATAAATGGTCCCGTCTTCTGCAATGGACGGATTTCCTCGTATCCAATCACCTGTTTTAAACTTCCATTTCAAAGTACCATTTGGATTGATAGCGTAAAGATGCTTATCATGAGAACCACAATATATTACATCGTCCAGTCCAATTGCTGGCGAAGAGTGAACATTATGATTGGTTTTATAATTCCACTTTATTGTGCCATTAGGGTAGAGAGCATAAATGTTTCCATTCGTGCTACCAAGATAGATTGCCCCATCAGTTCCAATAGTAGGGGAACTGTGAATTGCACCCAGTTTCTGTTTCCATTTTAAAGTGCCATTTGGATAAATAGCCTTTAGATAATTAGGGGAAGAGTACATATCTCCTATGTATATCACACCGTTTTCATCAATAGCTGGACAGGACTCAATTTTGATACCTGTTTTATATGTCCATTTTAATGTACCATTGGGATGAACAGCATAAAAATCATTTGAACCAAAATATATAGTTCCATCAAAAGATATGGCAGAAGAACTTTTAGCCCAACCACCAGTCCAAAACCTCCATATCTCATCTCCAGGATTATCAGCAGTACTGAATGGACTGCGTCCCGTATGACGGATATCATGACTCTCCATAGGCCACGGTGAATCTAAAGGACCATCTGTCATAGTATGGAATAATAATCCTTTTTCCGGTTCAACTAAAGAATTACTAATTGTTTCCCCGAAAATTGTCAATAACTCAGAATCATTAAAAGTGACATCACAGGTATATGAATCATCACATGCACTATGCATGCCTAGCGTTTCTATTCCAGTGGTTAAATGGTTATACCCTAGTACTATAGGAGTTAAAGCAGTAATAATGAATAGTAATGTAATCTCAATTACTAAACCTATCTTTGCAGATTTCTTGTTCTTCATTATTTTGTTCCCTATTTAATTAAACTTTGTTATATTTTAAAACTTTTCGATTTGCTACTATTGGTAAAAACGATCGAAATAATTAACTTAATAAAAATAAAAATTATATGATTACGATATATTTGTTGCATAAATTTATAGAAAATATTTTGTATTCATTCTTGTATTATGAGCATTAACATTTGGTGGAGGAAAATAAGTGAAAATAAAAAAAATTGGATGTATATTTATTTGTATGCTGGCATGTCTAAGTTCTATTTTAATAATATCCGTTGAACTGAAAGTAGAAGCTTCTTCAGGTGGAGGAAGTGGAAGTAACGGTCTTGTAGGACTTGACTATCAAGAAATATATGAAAAAACAAAGAGTCTTACTGATATTGTTTTCAATATAACTGATAATGGAATTTATAAGGGAAGAGCATTTGGAACTGAGGGGGAACATGCAGCTGCAGATATAATTTATAATTCGATGATAAATTATACAGATAATTTAACCCTAATTACTGATGTAACAATTAATCAAGATTCAATTTCTAATAAAATGAATAGGAAGATAGAGGTATTAGAGTATCGTTTGAAACTCTATAATTGTACGAATACTATAGATATCTCAAATAACGAGTCATTTCCAATTGCTTGTAACTGGTTTTTTGGGGGAGATGAAAAAACTTATAACTATAGCAATGTAAAAGTTAAAAGATTTTCAAAAAAATTGTTGAAACCAAAAGCCTCATTCGATGTTTCTTATAAACGTTTGAATACTTCAAATCCTGGTCTATGGGGACAAGAAGTTGTGTACATTGAAAATTATACAAATATCAGCGAAAATGAGACAATTGGAATGATTCATTTGATTAATGTATCTGACAGCAAATATAATGATACGGTTGATTTAATTGCGAACCTTAATGGTACGGGTTTCATACTGATGCGAGATAACGTATCAAATATTTCTAGTTGGAACACTTCTATTCCTGGAGTCGCTGTCTCAATAGAAAATGCAAGTAAAATAAAAAATCTGGTAACAAATGAAAGTCAATTTGTGGAAGCTGAAACACCGTATTACACTGAGGAACCTATACCAGAGATAGGAACTCTTGCAATTTACAACACTTCTCTAAATCTAACAGAAGGTTTAGGGAGTGGTAAAAAACTTTATCTCGCAACAGAGGGAGAGTGGAATAAACTTGGAAACGCTAGCCTAGCTTTCATTTTTATCTTTCCTCATTTTCACCTGTTACAACTGCGAATATCCGAGCACCGATAGATGCAAGAAACGGCAAACAGAAATTTTTCAGATATTCTTTGGCGACATCACGGACGAAATCCAACTTAGATACATCACAAATCACGTTATAACACTTTACCCTTAATTTGTTATTTCTGCTTCCTCTGATGGTGTCTTTCCATCCAATGATTCATGTGGTTTAATGAAATTGTAGTAAATCCTGTGCTCTTTAAAAATTGGTGTAACATCTGTTTTAAATCCACGTATAACCTTCTCTCGTTCTCGAACGGTGCCATTTAACCTCTCCAAAACATTGTTATTTACCTTATCTTTTATACCAACATTATGGATATGTTTTACTCTTGTTGTTGAGGGGGCAAATTCTTTTTTGATAGCTTTTTTGTAGGAATGCCATCCATCTGTAACGATATATTTTGGTCTGTGATGCAATCCATTGTTTTTACTTTTTGCATCTGCCCACATTCTAAAACCCATATTCTTCCTCACCTCCCTTTCATAAAATACTAAATTCTATTGACATTTATCACACAATCTTTTTTTATTTATTCCGTGAGGGTTTTTTTCAGGGTTTATAGTTGAACATATTTCCTTCATTTTTCAGTTTAATGCCCTTGTTCATCTGTTTTAATATCTTTTTTATTTTCCCGCAAAACTAAAAAAAAGTAAGGGCAAGGACGATATTATTAACAAAATGGAGCTAATTAGCACTCATTTAAATTCGGTTAAGATAATTAACCGAAAAAATTATCATCTTTATCCTCATCTGACGGTGTGGCAACATAAGTTTCAACGGGTTATTTTAGTCCCAAGAAATATCTAAGTAATGGAAATGTCCGTGGATCATGTTCTAAAAATCTTACTTACATTCTCTAAATAAAAAAAGAGGCTAAAAGCCTTCTTCATTTTACATTTACTTCTTTTCTTAAGGAGGGCACAATTGTTATGATCCAAATATCCATTTTTCATACATTTTCTAAATCATAAGAATGGATCATATTCACTATTTACTGCTATTTTACCTCTATTTTACTCCTATTATTAAGTTATCTTTAAAAAAAACATTTATGGTATAATAATTAAAATATATATCGGGGAGGTAAAAAACGTATATTCTATTTCCTTCAATCTTCATATTAAATATTTTTGAGGAAAATAACGACCGGGACGGAATTACGACTAAAGGAACCTTTTTCTTGGAAGGTCAAAGGATATGGAGAGTGAACATATAATGAAAAAAAGAATTGGTTTAGCTAGCATAATAGTTGTTCTACTAATGCTGGTGAGTACACAGATAGTGTTTTTAAATACAGTAAAATCAGATCCGTCTGTTCATTATGGTGATGCAGATGTTGGTGATTTATGGATTAGCGAACTAAACGTTTCATCTGACATAACTTCGTTTAATGACATAGGAGTTGCCCATGCAAACGCCACGGATGATTGGGTTTGTTGGGAAACTGGAAGCGGTAGTATAAACGCCTCTTGGGAGGTAGATATAGATTCTACAGACCATCCAGAGTTCTATATTATTTTTTCTCTGACTGTCTTTAATGCAGAGGCATCTGCTGTAGGTACATCTAATATGGAACTTGGCAATGATCTTGTTAAAAATACATATAATGCAAATACTACTTATGATGACTCAGGAACTCTTTCTGTAGATATTACTTTCACTCAACAGCAAATCGAGGCCGGAAGGATAACTCTTGTATGTTACCTGAATGCTCTTGTCAAACTTAATGATACCAGCGAAGCAGAGAATTATACCATCTGGGCTCAAGATAGGTGTGTTGTCGGCGTAGACTTCGTGTGGCCGCCAGACCAACCGTTTGATCCTTTTGTTGAAGAAGCCGACGATAATTTCCCGTCTATGTGGTCATACATTCCAGATTGGGATGTAAACTTTTCAACTGAAGCTGAAATGTTGGAACAGCAAACCGTGGTATCACCCGGAGTGCAACCAACAGGAGCCCAACCACAACAGGACTGGTGGCATATCGGAAACTTGAGTGTGGATATCGATTTTAGTGGTTTGTGGGACTTAGACGACAGTACTTGGACAGCTGACGAGTTAAATATCACATGGGGTCCAAACGCATTGAATACTTCAATCGAAGGGATGTCCTGGGCAAATTGGAGTGTCGATGACAACAACGGCACGTGGGATCCTCCTGTTTTAATGCATTACCGACTTGATATAATCCCACCTGATGAAAAAGGTCTTGCATGTTTCCCCGAATTCGGCCGCTGGATGAATTTACATTCAGACGATGAAGATTATATGGAAGGTAAGGTGACTGCTGATCTCAGCCATAATAATGCACCTAATAATGAAATTGATATAGGTGGATGGGCGTGGGCCACAAATATACGTGATTGTGAAATATTTAAGTTTAAGAACATTGGATATCAAATCCTAATAAATTGGACGGAGGCTCCGCCGTCTGGTAATAACGAGAATTATTTCAAGTGGCAAAATAAATTAGCATATTTGACTGGATCGTACAGTGTTGGTGTTAGTGGTTCTTCGGAAATCTCCGTGGATATTTCCAATGGGTTAGCATCAGATGATGAATTTCTCTTTATTTTTGCTGGTGATTATGGGGATACAACAGTTGTGCTGACCTGTTAAAACGTATAATAGCAACAGTTATCTACTGTCTGGAGGGATGATTCGTCCCTCTTTCTCTATCTTTTTATATGTTTGACTAAACAAGATTGATCAGAAGTTATTTAAGGTTATAGAGTTTTAAAATTTGTAAAGTATTTCAACCATAAATCAGCTATAAAAATTGTTACAAATATTTATATATTATACTCTATATATAATCTTTTGGAGGAAAATATTTGAAAAAGAAACTAACAGCGATTTTAATCTTTATGGTATTGACGGTAATAGCTATATTACCTGTTTCAGGAAATGAGAATTTAAATAAAACCGATAAGGAAAAACA
>CAYGAC010000081.1:0-26310 GCA_964347865.1 uncultured Thermoplasmatales archaeon | reverse complement strand
TTGACGCAATAATTTCTTATTGTCCTCTTTTTTAGCTAACTTGTCAGCTCGTTCTTTTTTCTTTTTTTCTATTAGAGCATCCCTAGCTTCAATTTTCCTTGCTCTCTCTTCTTCTTTTTTCTCATGTTCTTGTTTAATCAATTCTTGTTCTTTTTGTTTATCCTTTTCGCTAATGAATGGTTTAAATGTTTCTCTTAACTCCCCCTTCCCCTCTTTTTTTAATCTCTTTGATTCTAATTTCTTTAAAATATTTTCTTCGCTTTCTTTCCCACCAATCACGATTTTTTGGTAAAGTTTTTTTGATATTTTCGTTTCTAAATCTTCTAAAGTTCTTTTTTTATCTTCTTTTGCAAAAGAAATATAACCTTTTCCACCACAATTTTCACATTGAACAATTTTTTTCTGCCCGGGTTCACCTTCATAAAATATTTTTGTATTACACTTTGGACATATTGCTATCTTTTTCATCCTTCAACCTTAATTTTTTTAAGAACCTCATCAGGTTTTTCAAAATATTGAGCAATTAATGTTGCAACTTTCTTGAATTCTCTAATGTCATTTCTGTTCATCCACTCCAGCAGTATTGCTCTATTTTTGATTTCGTTTGTCATATTATCCCGACTCATATCCTTCTCTGCTCTTATACGTTCTAAAATGTAACTTTTACCGGAATAGGCAAATTTATCTTCCACTGGATCCCATCGAAATACTTCATTGGTAAGAATTTCCTTTGTAGTAGGATCAATATCAATAATTTCTATGATTTGCCTGATTCTTCTTGCTCTCTTATTCTTAACACGAGATATTATTTGTATACATACAATATCTAAAGCTTGCAACATAATACGGGGGATATTGATGGGTTTTCCTTCTAATCTATGGATAAGAGATTGTGCAGAATCAGCATGAACTGTGGAATAAGTAGTATGACCAGTAGCCATCGCTTGAAAGAGGACGTATGCCTCTCTTCCTCTTATCTCTCCAACTAAAATATATTCTGGTCTTTGTCTCAGAGCTGCTTTCATAAGATCATAGATATCAATTTCACCAACAACTTTATCGCCAACAACATCACCAAATCCTGATCGTGCGACACCTGGAATCCAATTTGGATGCGGAAGATTAATCTCTCTAGTTTCTTCAATAGAAACTATCTTTGATTCTTTAGGTATAAAAAGAGAAATTGCATTTAATGTCGAGGTTTTACCAGCTGCTGTACCCCCTGCGATAAGTGTATTAATTCCGTTTTCCACAGCCATCCATATATATGCAACCATTTCTGAAGACATAGTATTAAATTCAATTAAATCTGGTGGTGAAAAAGGATCTTCTTTAAATTTTCTGATAGTAAATGTTGATCCTTTTGTTGTAACTTCTGTACTTAGGGTCATCTGAATTCGAGAACCATCAGGCATTGTAGCATCTAACATTGGTTCAGAAATCGAAATATGTTTTCCACATTTTTGGGCAAGGTTCATCACAAAAGCAGCAAGTTCTTCTTCTTCATCAAAACTGATATTTCCCTTTAATGAACCAAATATTCTATGATATAAAAATATTGGCACATCAGAACCATCACATGAAATATCTTCGATATTTGGATCGTTCATTAAAACTTCTAATTTATTAAGTCCAAGGAATTGTTTTTCCAAGAAATACATTATTTTCTCTTTTGATTGGGAATCGAGATCAATCATGTAATCTTCAAGAATTTGTTCCATTTTTTCAGCTAGATAATTTTTTCTTCCTTTCGATTCTAATTCTATTGTATCTATTAGAGTTCCAGTTAAAGTATCTTTTAAAAAATTTAAAATTCGAGATTCTTTTTTGGATAATTCAATTTCAATGGATATATAGTGTTTATCTAGAGTTTCTTTTTCACGAAGTATTTCAACATATGCAAATGGCTCTTGTATAGCATAAAAATCAAGTTCTTCCCAGGATCCTTTTTTATAACCTAGATTTTTTAATACTGTGTCTTTAAGAGTTGTTGCGACTTCCAATTGGTTAATTTTAGTATCTGTAGTTATGTGTTCTGATTGTTGTTTTTCACCAGATTTATTTTTTAGATCCTTTGATAATTGTGTTAACTCGGTTCCATCTGTTTCGATTTCTTCCCGAGTATCCTTTTGTGTTAATTCGAAACTCTCGCTGGGTAACAATTTTTTAGAATCGCTCTCACTAACATCTTTTTTAAATTTAAATGTTTTTGAAAATTTTTCAAATTTACTTGGTTGATCAGGTACATCTTGTGAAGAAGGTGGTTTTTTTTCAGATGGGATGTCATATAAAATTTTTCTTTCATCTTTTTTATCTAAATCTGAGGTTTTTATCTTTTCTTCTAACCACTCAATCTCCTCTTTATTTAATCTATCTACTAAACCATTTTGAATAAGAGGGGATTTATCTTTATCAGGAGAAATCTCATCCTTTATTGGTTTTTTATCAATATTTATACTGGAATCATCAGAACTTTTAGGAGTTTTAGTAAAAAGCTTACTAGAAAATAATTTTTTTGACTCAATTTCATCAACTTCTTTTTTTCGTTTAAATATTTTTGAAAATCTTTCAAATCTTTTGGATTGATCTGGTATTTCTTTTTGTAAAATTTCATCTTTTATAGGTTGTGGGGATTTTTTTCTAGTATCTACTTTTTTGAAATCTGTTGCTTTTATTTGTTTATCTAACCAATCTATCTCTTCTGAACTTATTTTTTCTAATGATTTGTTTTTATCTATAGTTGGCTTCTTTTTGAAAATTGAATTCGATATTTTTGTTTCTTTTTCTGTTTTTTTTAGCGAAGGTCTTTTTTTTATTTTTGAATCCGTTGGCTTTTTTATTTTTATAGGATTTTTTTTGCTTATAAAAAAATTTTTTTTCAGTTTTTCTACACTAATTTTTGATGCACTTAAATTTTTATTTTTTTTATCATATGGTTTCTTTTTGTTCTTTAAAAAATAAATTGTATCTTTTTTCTTATTAACACGAGAAAAATTTTTAACTTTTGGGTTTTTAAAAACATTTTTATTTGCTTTGTTTTTGATTTCTATATCTTCATCATCTAGTTTGTCTTTATTTTCAAGTAAAATTTTATCAATTGCACATTCAATATCTCTATTATCTTTATTTTTATTGGAAGATACCGCTTTCTTAGACTTATTGGTATCTTCTACCAAAATGCCCTTCCTCCATCTATCCTATCCATTGTATGCATCCCATCATCCTATTTTTTTATAACGAAATAACCCTAACAATAACTTTTTCTCAAGATTTTAAACTTTTAAGTGCATCTCACCTAGTAATCTTGATATGACTTATTCATATTTATATCTTTCCAAATTCCTTATTATTTTAATAAAATAAGATTTAATTTTCTCTTTCTCAACTTGTTTAATTTTAATAAAGTTGTAAGAATATTAGGGATATTCAGAAATATAATAATAAATTCAATTGAACCTTATTAAATATCGATCTTTTTAAAGATTATTAAAAATGTTGGTAATATTATTTTTATAAATAAATTACAGGAAATATTAAACTCATTCTAGTAAAAGAAAAATCTATAAATACATATATGCTTCCCGCCTAACCAGGTATTATCTTTGACTCAAAAAACTAAAATAATAATCATGGGAGCAGCAGGACGAGATTTTCATAACTTTAACGTTTGTTTTAGAAACAATGAAAAATTCGAAGTTGTTACATTCACAGCTACACAAATACCAGATATATCAAATCGAAAATATCCACCTGAACTATCGGGTAAATTGTACCCACATGGAATACCAATATATCATGAAAATGCAATATCTAAATTAATTTCAGATAATGAAATTGATAAAGTTATTTTTGCTTATAGTGATATTCCTTATGTTTATGTAATGAAAAAATCTGCACAGGTTAATGCAGCGGGTGCAGATTTTATTCTTCAAGGACCAAAAAGCACTATGCTGAGATCTAAGAAACCAGTTATTGCAGTATGTGCAGTTCGAACAGGATGTGGTAAATCTCAGGTATCACGAAAAATATTTGAAATATTACGATCTAAGGGAATAAATGTTGCATCTATTAGACATCCCATGCCCTATGACAAGGATTTAACGACCCAGATATGTCAACGATTTGCAAATTATGATGATTTAGATAATTACAATTGTACAATAGAAGAAAGAGAGGAATATGAACCATATATTGATATGGGTGGAATAATCTATGCAGGGGTCGATTATGGAATTATCCTTAAAGAAGCTGAAAAAGATGCGGATGTAATTATCTGGGATGGTGGAAACAATGATTTTCCTTTTTATAGACCTGATCTGATGATAACAATAGCAGATCCACATAGACCAGGTCATGAGATATCTTATTATCCTGGAGAAATGAATGTTAGAGCTGCTGATATAGTTATAATAAATAAAGTAAATACAGCAAAAAAAGATGATATAGAAACAGTTCGAAACAACATAATAACAATTAATCCAAATGCAAAAATTATCGATGGTATATCATTTGTTAAAGCTGAAGATAAGGAAATGATTAAAAACAAAAGGGTTCTTGTTATTGAAGATGGGCCAACTGTTACTCATGGTAATATGAAATTTGGTGCAGGAATTATTGCGGCTAAAAATAACGATGTAAAAGAAATTATTGATCCAAGACCTTTCGCTGTCGGTTCAATTATTGAAACATTTGATAAATATAAACATCTGACAAATGTGCTTCCTGCGATGGGATATGGTAAAAAACAGATAACGGAATTAGAGCAAACAATAAACAACGCTGATTGTGAGATCGTTATTAGCGGGACTCCAATAGATATCAGTCGAGTGCTTAAAGCAAACAAACCAATTGTTCGAATTAGATACGGTGTCGGAGAAGAAACATCAAATATTTTAGAAAATGAAATTGGAAAATTTCTAAAAAGAAAAAAATTACTTTAATGATTTCCCCATAAGAACAAACTGTGCAAGTAAGGATTCTAACTGTATATGTGCATTACTTCCTTCGACAATTCTGAACTCTATTTCACCGGTTTTATCAATTAATTGCACTTTATTTTCATCAGGAATCGTAAGATCAAATATGGATCTATGAATCTGTTTTACAATATCCTCTCCACTTAAACCATACTTTATTAAAAGATCATAAAGTTGATTTCTTGCAGCCATGAAATTACCACCTATAGCTGTATTAATCAATTCTTTAACATCTTCTGGCCGGGCAGTTGTTGAGGTTTCGTACAGAATTTCTGCGGAAACTTTTTTATTAATAGATGCACCTACTTGAAGAGTATTTATGGCTTTTCTTAAATCACCTCTTGAAATAAAAATAAGTGTCTCTAATCCATCAGATGTTATTTCCAATTTTTCTTTGGTGGCAATCTTTCGCATATATTTTTTTATATCTTCTCCTTTTATAGGTTTAAATCGAAAAACAGCACATCTTGATTGGATTGGATCTATGATTTTTGATGAGTAATTAACCGACAAGATAAATCGGCAAATTTGCGTATATTTTTCTATTGTCCTTCGAAGGGCAGCTTGAGCATCTGTTGTAAGAGAATCCGCTTCATCAAGGAATATAATTTTAAATTCTGTTTCTCCAATAGGAGCAGTTCTGGCAAAATCCTTAATTTTACCCCTGATAATACCAATTCCTCGCTCATCACTAGCATTTAATTCGTAAAAATTTTGCTTCCAACTTTCTTCACCAAAAATTTCTCTTGCTAATGCTAATGCTGAGGTTGTTTTACCCGTTCCTGCGGGTCCAGCGAAGATCAAATGAGGTACATTTTTCGTTTTTACATATGCCTTTAATCTTTCTGTTATATTGTCCTGACCAACAATATCATTAATTGTTTTTGGTCGATATTTTTCTATCCAAATATCAGCATTTGTAGTATATTCCTTAGACATTCAAATTCTCTAGC
This sequence comes from uncultured Thermoplasmatales archaeon, assembly GCA_964347865.1. Classification (GTDB taxonomy): domain Archaea; phylum Thermoplasmatota; class E2; order DHVEG-1; family DHVEG-1; genus JAGLML01. The sequence goes on along the minus strand of CAYGAC010000081.1, from coordinate 20,381 downwards.
TATAATAAAATTATCGTATTTAAAATACAGCGTAATCAAAAAATAATATATGATATCCAAACCGAAAAACTCAATCCTATTCACTCGTTATCTTGAAAATGATCTGATTTATTATAAATAGTACTTTTTAATAAAGATGGTCATAATAATTATTATAGCAATAAGAGCTATTATTACTATAAGAAGAATTATGATAATTGGTTCAATCTCAATTATTGAAGTTTCCTTTGCTGAAGAATTTAATTTAACAGTAAAAGTTATTTCATATACATCAGATCTTAATTCTGGATTATTGCCAGAAGCAAAATATTGTCCATAAACCTCAATACTAATATTTTCTGATTTATTATATTTTTTGAAATTATTTGGGGGGCGAACACTCATTTGAATTGTTTTTTCTGAATTATCTCCCATTACTCTTGATCCTATGACAACACTAGAAGGTATGGTTACATTCCATTTTTTAGGTTTTTCTGTAACTTCAAACACAAATTCAGTTTCGCCATTCGCTAAATTTTCCAAGTCAATATAAAAAATAGCTTTTTCTCCTGGATTAATCTCTGTAGAGGTACTTCTAGGTATAGCGTCAATAATTGGTAGATAACCTGGTGTTAAAGAAATTTCTGCAGTTTCAGTTACTCCTCTTATATAACCGAGAGTTCCCTTTGCACTTGCATTCATTTCAATTGTGACTATTGTTGGTATATGAGCTGGAGCTGATCCAGAAAATGATACATGTATGTAAGCCTCTTCGGTTTGCCATTCAGAAGATATTTTCGGATTCACAACATTTGGTGAGATCCTAGCTGAACACCATTTTGGTTTTTCTTTAATTGCTAAGCTAATAGTAAAATCGGTTCTACCTAAAAAAAAACGCTCTAAAATTGATACAAATAAACCCCTAATTTTGACAGAAATATTAATAGGGAATGTTATTTCTCCAGATAGTGGCACGATTTTTTCACTTGCAGTTTTTGCATTATATGTCATTTTAATATCTGTATCAACTAACAACAACCTTGCATTACAAGGTGTTGAAAAAGTAATTATGAAACAAGTTAAAAGCATACCAATTACAATGCTGGTTTTAATTTTTTTTAAGTGTTGTATCGTTTTTAACCCCCCTTCCGTTATTTATAGATTTATAGGTATATAAATCTTTTTGGTTTTTTTAGGAGAATCCTCTAGTATCTCTCATTTATAAGAAATTCAAATATCTATCTAGAAAAGAAGAGAGGTAATGTGATGAAATTTATCTATACAATTATCTTGCATTAAATCTCTCCGGTTATATGTTTCTTGGATTAATGTTTTTGTGTTAGGAGATTGGTTTGTTATTATGACTTTTTGACATTTTTACAAAAAGACTTTAAATACATTTTGTGACAAAGATGGACAAGGTTTGTTGTATTATTTAAGAGATTAAAGAAGAGATGAGATGCATAAAAAGGTAGCAAATGATTTATTTAAAATTCTCATTTTCATTGCTATTATCAATTTACCTTTTTTAGGTATGATACAGTTAATTGGTATTGATACGTTCTTGGATTCATTTGAGTTTCCTGGATCATATAATTATTTTAAAAATAACAAATATAATATTGAAAATGTAAAGGGAGATTTTTTAGTTATTCAAAGAGTATCTCACCCAAATTTTTCAATTAAAAACGGAGATGAAATACTTTATATGAAAGATGAAGGGGATTTAATATGTACTGAGATTTGTGACGACAAAAACTGTGGAGAAATAAAAAAATATTATATCATTAATTTTAATGATAAAAATAACAGTGAATTCTTTTTTGAATACCAAATTATTGGAAAAGTTGTTAGTAATATAGATTATAACATATGGAATGCTTTATCTTTAAAAATTTGGGAATTATCGATAAATCACCTAAATATTGCAGCACTATTTACAAGTGACTAAAAGCGAAAAAAACTACAATAAGTTTCTTTAAGGTGATATTGTTTAACCCTCAAGAGTTCTATGAAGTTTGTTCCCAATTCTTCAATTAAAAACTGCATGATTAATGAATTAGGAATAACTGATATTAATGATTTATTTTCTGATATACCTAAACAAATTAGAATAAACAATCTAAATCTAAAAAATGGATTATCCCAGCAAGAAGTAGAAGAATATTTAAGAAAGTTGGGTAAAAAGAACAAATCTTTTAATGAAATGCCTTATTTCTTAGGGGGAGGGATCAAACCTCACTATATTCCTGCAGTTGTAAAATCTATAATTTCTAGATCGGAATTTTATTCCTCTTATACACCTTATCAATCTGAAGCATCACAAGGATTTTTACAAGCTATGTTCGAATATCAAAGTATGATGGCTGAAATTACTGGTATGGATATTGCAAATGCTTCGGTATATGATAGTGCAACTGCTTTGGGTGAAGCAGCGTTAATGTGTACTCGGATTAACAAGAAAAAATCGTTTATTATCCCCGAAAACATATCTTTTGATAAACGACTTGTATTAAAAAATTATACAAAAGGGGCTGGAATTAAAATTCAGAGCATAACCTATGATAAAAAAACAGGTAAAATCAATTTGAAATCTCTAAAAGATATGATTGATAACGATACAGCTGGAATGTATATTGAAAATCCCAATTTTTTTGGTATTTTTGAAGATGAGGTAGAAGATATTAGTACCATTGTAAAAGAAAATAATTCTTTATTTGTTGTTGGTGTTGATCCATTGTCTTTAGGCATTGTAAAAAGTCCGGGCGATTATGGTGCTGATATTGTAATTGGAGAGGGAAGGAATCTGGGTAATCCTGTAGATTTTGGTGGTTCTACATTAGGTATATATGCATGTCGAAAAGAATTTTTAAGGCAGGTTCCTGGAAGAATTATTGGATTAACTAAAGATAGAAAGGGAAAAAGATCTTTCTGTATGACATTGCAGACAAGGGAGCAGCATATTAGAAGAGGAAAAGCTACAAGCAATATTTGTACAAATGAAGGATTAAACGCTCTTGCAGCTGCAGTATACCTTTCCTGGCTTGGGAGTAAAGGATTGGAACAGCTGAGTAAAACAAATTTTGAAAGAGGACAACAACTTGCAAAAAGAATTACATCAATACAAGGATTCAAAAAAGTTTTTAGTGGAATCCATTTCAATGAAATCGTGATAAAATGCCCTGATGCTCATAAATTAAATAAAAAACTCCTCGACAATAATATCCAGGGAGGATTAATTTTAGATAGTTTATACTCTGAATTAAAAAATTGTATTCTTTTTGGAGTAACGGAAATGCATACTGACGAGAACATTGACAAACTTATTTCTGTAATTAAAGAGGGTTGAATGATGTATCGAAGTGCTATTTACGATGAACCATTACTCAATGAACTTGGCACGAATGGTAATGATAAACCTGTTGAAATATTACCTTCCTATCTCCAAAGAAAAAAAAGGGTAAACATTCCAGATCTTGATGAAACCCAGATTATTAGACATTTTTTACATTTGAGTCAAATGAATTATGGGATCGAAACAGGAATTTATCCACTTGGATCTTGTACGATGAAATACAATCCAAAAATATGTGAAGAAATCAGTAGGTGGGATAGCTTTGCTATGACTCATCCTTGTCAAGATGAATCTACGTTACAAGGAAATCTTCAGATTCTTTATGAACTAGAACAAATGCTATGTGAAATAACAGGAATGGATAGTTTTTCGCTTCAACCTGCTGCTGGTGCTCAAGGTGAATTTACAGGTTTACTTTTAACAAAAACATATCATGATTTTAATAAAGATTTTGACAGAAACGAGATAATTTTACCAGATACCTCCCATGGTACAAATCCTGCTAGTGCTACTATGGCCGGATATAAAATTATCGAAATTCCATCTACAAATCAGGGAACAGTTGATTTAGATGTTTTAGAAAAAACGCTTACAAATAAAACAGCTTGTTTCATGCTAACAAATCCAAATACCTTGGGCATTTTTGAATCTGAAATACTAGAAATATCAAAAAGTGTGCATAATGCTGGTGCGTTGCTATATTATGATGGGGCAAATATGAATGCAATAATGGGAAAAGCAAGACCTGGTAATATGGGATTTGATATTGTACACCTTAATCTGCATAAAACCTTTTCAACACCACATGGTGGAGGGGGGCCTGGAAGCGGTCCGGTTGGTGTGAATAAAAAATTAGAGAGATTTTTACCTATTCCAAGGGTTATCAAAGATAAGGATATTTTCAACTTTAAATATGATTATCCTGAATCTATAGGAAAGATAAAATCATTTTACGGTAATTTCTCAGTACTCCTAAAGGCATATATTTATATTCTTATGATGGGAAAAAATGGATTAAAAGAAGTATCTGAAATTGCAGTTTTAAACTCGAATTATATGAAGAAAAAAATTATTGATTCTAAAAAATATGAACTACCATTTAAGGATTTAAGAAAACATGAATTTGTTATCAGTTGTGAGCGTTTACGCCAGGAAAAGGGAATAAGAGCCCTAGATGTTGCCAAACGACTATTAGATTATGGTTTACATCCCCCGACTATATATTTTCCATTAATTGTTAAAGAAGCTTTGATGATTGAACCAACTGAAACAGAGTCAAAGGAAAACCTAGATAATTACATCGAAGCTTTGATTAAAATTGCAGAAGAAGAGGTAGAAATAATAAAAAATGCCCCTCACAACACTTCTGTTTCCAGGGTTGATGAAGCAGGTGCAATTAAAAATCCAATACTAACATGGAAGTCCTTATCAAAATAATAAGATTTTACGTGAAATAAAATAAGTTAAGTTAATAGACCTTCCTTCCATAAATCATCCTTAATATTTTTCCCTGTTTCTTTTTCCCACTGTTTAATTGAGATAGAGTGTTTTTCTCGAATTTTATCTCCAATTCCCAGACCATTATAAGCACAGAATGGAACAATTCCCTCAAGTGTTGTATAATGAATAACACATCGTTCTAATCGATCAACATTGAGATTAAATGCATCTTGAAACCACATAGAACCGACAAAGAGACTCTTATAATGAAAACCTCGTAATGAATCATAACTACCACCTAGTGATGCTTCTTTCAACAATTTTTTCAAATCAAAATTCTTTGGAGCTTTACCGTTATCAACAAAATCGTTGATATGCTTTAGAAACGAAGCTGCAATTCGTATTTTTCTTAGTGGCCCCTTTATTTCACTTTGTTTATTAATAAAATCAAGTAATCCCTCAACATCAATAAATCGGGTAATTGGAAGTACCTTTCCATCTTCATAAAAGATATATGTTGCTCCTCCACAACCAGGATGAGCGGTAAATTCCACTTGTGATTCTCCTTTTAATCCTTCAATTAGTTTTGATACAGGAAAAACAAATGGGACAGGATAGAAATCATCTCTTGAAATTTGGTCATCAAATTCCTTTTCAATTTCAGCCATCATCCTAACGTAATCAACTCGTTGAAGATCTCGTTTTTCATCTTTTATTTTTGTAACCCTTCCACAAAAAGAAATCGGTTGAAAATTTACACCACGCACAATATCCATATTTTTTAGAGCGAATCGTACAATCTTACCTGTTTCGTGAAGATTTTTACCACCAATTAATACTGGGACGAGAACAATCTTTAAATTTACCTTTCTTAGGTTTTCTATCGCTTTTTTTCCTTGATCAATCCAGGGATTAGTTTTTTTTGTAACTCCATCAAAGCTCATATATATGGTGTTAACTTTTTCATCTTTAAGGCGCTGACAATACTCAACACTTTCAGCTAGTTTTATACCGTTAGTATTTACTTGAACATGTGTAAATCCCAGGTCTTTTGCCATTCGTACAATTTCAAACAAGTCATTTCTTACTGTTGGTTCTCCACCTGTGATCTGAATAGCTTTTGAACCAACTGGTCTTTCGTTTCTTGCTTGAATCATTAATTCTTTAATTTGATCAAGAGTTGGATCATATACCGTTCCAGATGCACCAGCATTCATAAAACAATAATTACACCTTAGATTACATCTATTTGTAATTAATAGATTAGTCAATACACTTTGTGATTTATGTTCTGTATAGAGTGAAGGATAATCAAACAACTGTGTTTTTACATCGGGAGCTGACTTGCCAGTAATCTTATATTTCATCCACTTTTTATAGATTTCAGCGTCACTAAAGTATATGTCTTTAAATAAACCATGTGTATCACAGGTTTTAGTGATCCATACCTTTCCATCTTCCTCAACAATTCTTGCATCAGTCTTATGGATTTTTCCTTGTTGATAGCATGCTGGACAAACTGATGTTATCGTTTCTAATTCTTCCATAATTCTTCAACCTTCAATGGTTTATTTAATTTTTCGAGTTGATTTTTATTGATAAACATCTCCCAGTTAGGACTTTTTTAATGCATAAACATTCTTTTGGACATAGAAATAATAACAATACTTTAAAGATTTCTGTTAAAAGAATATTTACTCTATCTTTAAAAAACATACTTGTTAAATAAAAAAATAAGGGGAATTATTCCCCATTGGAGGATTTAATTATGAGGTGTCACCTGGATTTACGTAGATAAAGAATAATAGCATATATCCATTTTGTATTCTTGTATCTATGCCCTCTGGAATCTCTGCTGTAAATGTCACTGTTGTTTTTCCAAAACCTATTATATTTCCTGATTGAACCGAGATACTTTCACCAGGTGAAATACTAGCTATCTCTCCACTAGTTTCTTTACCCATTAATATTGTTCCACCTTCAAGATTAATCGTCCATTTTACTGTAGTTGATTCAACTTCACCAATATTTCTAATTCCTGCATTTACTTTAAGTATTCCACCACGGATTAGATCGATATCCATTGTTGCTTCTTGCAAAATATGAATGGATAATGGATCTGACCATTTTCCTACCCCACCTTTAATATCTTTAGCTCTTGCTTTTATATCATAATATCCTTTCTCTGTCCAAAAATGGGATGCTTCACCAGTATCTCCAGATTCATACGGTCCAATCCAATCGCTTGTTGTTCCATCTCCCCAATCAAACATATAATATATTTGTTCTCCTTCTGGATCTGTTGTAGTACTTGAAAATGAATATTCAATATTTGTTTCTCCTTCATCTGGTCCATTTGGTTTCTCTGGTGGTTCTGGAATCTTATTTACTGTCTTAAATCGTTGTGCAGGATCGCCAAATAACAAACATCCTTGAATAATTGCTCTCCATGTTCCATAGGTGTAGTCCCAATCAATGGTTGGGGCCATTACATCTTTAGACCATGCATGTGCTTTTCCAAATTGCCAATTTGCTGAATCTCCTGAGTTGTTTGCTACATCGAGGAAGTAATCCCAAAACAATTTTGTCTGCAATGCACTACTTGAATTGGTGCAATAGAGATTTCCCCATCCGTAGCAAGTATTGTACACACAACCAAATGCAAGTTCTGTATCTGAATGGAATAACATGGAATGTAATACTCCATCATCAGAAGCATCAATATCTCCGCAGTGACACCCATAGTCATGGATGAAAAATGGTTTAGTGTTATGGTAATTCGCTTCCCAGGATTCCATTCCTACATCCAATGACATTCGTGAATTTGCATGAGCAATACCACTGATAAATGCTACATCATCATTGCTGATTGCATCTCTAAGTCCACTAATCGCTACAGACTCACTACCGCCCTTCCAACCAGGATTTACTGGTTCAGCTGTCCACATGACCGATAGATTATATTGAACACCAGGATTGACCTTATTCCAAGTTTCAAAACCATATAGAAATCCAAGCCATGATGGCCATGGACCATCATGATGTGGATCAGGTCCAAGCCAATCATCAGTACCTTTTATCGCACTGAAATCCATGAAATCATCTCCTTCGCAAGACCATCCTGTGTTTCCTCCATAAAATGCTGCATTTTCTAAATAATCAGGATCACCACTATCAGCATAATAAAAGCACTTTGTTAACCAATTCGAAACATCTTGTGGCTCATCACAGGTAACGCGGCCAATAAATGTTTCAGCATATAAGTCAAATCCTTCATCTCCTTCTTCACCCCAGAGATTATCTTCATCAGCATTGAAGTTATTATCAAGGTTGCTCCAGTAAATATCTGCATCGATACTTTTCTCATAATTAGTATCCATATGTCTCGCTGGAATTGATGATGCTCCTTCATCATCTCCACCAATTAAAATATAACTAGTATTCCAGTCCAAATAAGCATCTTTACAAAATTCCCGTATATATGCTGGATTATCATCGAAAGGTGGACTATTGCCATAATCTTTGCAATCATAAATGTCCTGAATTGTTACCAATGTACAGCTCATACCATCATCATCCTCGTGTTTTTGCATCAGACTTTCCCAATTATAAGGTGTTTCTTGACTAGTTTCCCAATAATCCAAGCCACCTCCCTCTGTGGTTATAATTACGTAGTCATAATTATCTTCAGGATCACACAAACCACCATCATATCCAAATGTTGGAATATTTTGAGTATAACTATCGGTTTCTTCAGGATTAAAAACAAGAGTTTCGACCCATTCTTTATCATTTTGATTGTTTCTGTAAAATTGGTTTATTTCTTCAGTATCATCAAATTCAATATTTACAGTTATTTCTGGATAGAGATAAATTTTACCCTGAACGGGATTGTATTGTACCGGTTTGAGTGCGATATCAAGAATTGGATATCCTCGACAATATCCGATACGATATTCATCATGTATAGTTGAAGGATAAAGTTTATCAGATGTATAAATTTTAGAATTTATTACAAATTCTCCTTGTTCAGATCCAAAGGGAACTGGATTCTGATATGGAATTATTGGCGTATTTTTCAAATCTGTACTGCCTAAATCTATTTCGATTGGTTTTCCTACAACATTAACCTTCGTTACAGTTTTCATTGCAGGAACTAGGAGTTTGACAAATTTTACAGGTAACAAAGGTTCACCTGCTTGTTTCCCTATCCCCAGACATCCTGATAATTGTACGTTTGTATAATCAGAATTATCTGCTTTTATATTTTCAAATCTAGGTTTAATAAATGAAAAAGTATAGCTTCTACTTTCATCTATTAAATCGTTTGGCTCAAATGAAGTAACAGTTGTTATCGATATAGCAGTTGATATTAAAATAATGCACACTGCAATTGATATACTTCTCCTACCTAAAATTCTTTTTTTATTATTTAAATATCTCATATTAAATCCCCATTATTACTAACGATGTGCTATATTTAACCTTTTTGGTTTATAAAATATTATGTATATTCCTAAATTAATTTTCTTCTTAACGTTTTAACGTTTATTTAAAATAAAATTATTTTTTGGATGGGGTACAGCAGGTCAGAAGGCAAAAAAATAGAAAATGACCTGCTTTACCGGTGTTCAGGGAGGCAATGTAAAAGTTATATAAAAAATTAATCTGTAAAAATGACATTTTGACAAAATTACTTAATAAAAATAATCATAATCCTGACGCTAGATCTCTAATAACACTTTCTTTGTCTTTTGCTTTAACAATACCACTTGCAAGAAGTACTCCCTCTGCCCCGAGTTCTATTGCTTTACCTACATCTTTCCCATTTTTTACTCCAGCACCACAGAGAACTTTTATATTTTTATCAACATCTTTAACTGTCTTAACTGACCCACTTACTATTCCAGGATCTGCCGTAGTTACAGATATATCACCTCCGATAAGTTCTGGAGGTTCCACTGCGATAAAGTTAGGTGACAGTGCTGCTGCCGCTTTTGATGTTGAGATATTGTTTGTGCATACTATATGATCTAAATTTAGTTCTTTTGCTCTAGTAACACAAAAATCAATATCTGCCAATTTCAACCGATGTTCACTATGGTTTATCAAAGTTCCAACCGCACCTGCGTCTCTTACAGATTCAGGTAATGTCCAACCTGTATGACTTCCAGGAACAATTGGATCAATATGTTCTGCAAACACGGGGATTTTTACTTCTGCAACACATCTAGAAATATCTGTAGCTTGAACTGCAATGGCCATACTAGCACCAATTTCATCTGAAATTTTATTCATTAATTGAGCAATTTCCAAAGCTTTGACACCAGTTGCTTCTGCATAAGTTTTTACATTTAGAACAATGGTAGGTGTTTTTAACATGTCATTCTCCTCAAATTTAATACATGATAACTAATGAGTTAAATAAATATCTTTCAGTCTATCTAAAAATTTAATTGTAAAAAGAAAAAATAATTTTAAATTATAAAATATCATTTTTCAGAAAAATCGTGTAGTTGATATAAAAATTACCTTATATGTATAATTTTCCCCTGAAGGATCCAAATATGTAATAATTACCGAAGTATCCATTGAAATTCTTGGGTATTTGAAAGTAGTGAAGTTTTACAATTCCATAATTAACTCCTTCCGGATTGATTGTTCTATAGTGCAATCTTATTGCAATAAAATTAATAGTTTTTCCATCTTGAGAAATTCTTGGATATAATACGATTCCTCTAATTGTTGTTTTAGCCAAAACATCCGTAATTTGACAATCTGGTTTATTTTTAAGATTTAATCCTGCTGCTAATGGTATGGTTGTCAATATCATCATGCAGACAAATAAGCCCACTAATTTTGACCTCATAATAATCATACCTTTAATCCTTTTTGAGTAATAGTTATTTTGAGTTGTATAAATATGTTTCGTATAAATATAGGAATATAAAATTAAACAATTTTAAAATACCAATCATTAAGAATAAATACCCTATTTCTTATCAATTTCTTTTACTATGAAGATTCAAACTGAATGTGTTCCATGTCTACTAAAACGATTAATATTCGAAGCAAAATTGAGTACTAATGATAAGTTGGTACAAACTAGAGTAATAAGAAATGCCTGTAAAATGCTTTCTGATATATACGATCCCGATAAAAGCAGTGCAGAAATTGCTACGAAAGTTCACAAATTGGTATATGATACTCTAGGAGATGAAGATCCCTATGCACAATTAAAGAAAAAAAGCAATCTTATCGCAAAATCATTGATCCCAAAGATCGAAGAGCTTATTAAAAAATCAGAAGATCCGTTAAAAACCAGTATGATTTGTTCCATAATTGGGAACATGATGGATTTTGGTATTGATGGGGCAAGTTCTGATCCAAACATGTTAAAAGATATTTTCGAAAAGATATATTCCGAGGGGCTAGGACATGATGATTATCCAGAATTGAAAAAACGATTGAAAACCGTACATTATGTTGTTTTATTTACAGATAATTGTGGAGAAATAGTTTTTGACAAAATCCTTTGTCGTGAATTAAAAAAATTCAATCCAAATATCCATCTTACTCTGGTGGTCAGAGGTAAACCAATAATAAGTGATGCGACACTTGATGATATTAAGGAGCTTAATTTTCAAGAAGTTGTTGATGAGATAATGACAACAGGTTGCTTTGCTATTGGTGTGGATTTTAACCAATTACCTTCAAAAGTTGAAAAAGCCCTAAAGAAAGCAGATTTAATTATATGTAAAGGAATGGCAAATTATGAATCTTTTTCTGAAACAAATTATAAACCTATTGTTTATCTATTAAGAACGAAATGTACTGCAATAGCCAAATCTATTAATATTCCAATTGATGTAAATATAATAAAATTTTATGATTCCTAAAAATTATTTCATTTTAACGTAAAAAATTTGTTTTCTTATAGTTTATAGTTTTTAAATAAGGTGAAATTGTTATATATTATAAACTGTATATAATTGATGTAAAAGTAATCTAATAGGGGAATTTTTACTCTCAATGATAGGATCTTTATAAAAATCCTTGAAAATGAGCGTAATTATAATATACTTTTACGTATAAATATATAATAAAAGAAGATTGAGAGGGAAAAATATGAGAAAAATGGTAATATTTGTGGTAATGGGAATTTTAATTCTTAGTGGACTTGGAGCTGGTGCCGTTTTACATAATGAAAATAATAAACAAATTGAAATAACTAAAGTATTTTCATTTTCACAACCGATAATAACAGAAACAGAAAATTATGTATCGATACAACTTCAAGAAACAATTCATACTTTAACAAAATCCGGAAAACCAGAAATGCCGATTTTTACATACTCGCTTGATTTACCATTTGGAGTAAAAAATATAGAAATAACTCTAATACCATCTGATGAATATGAGCTTGACTTAAATAAAAAAATCCAACCAACACCTCAAATTGTTACAACAGATTTAAAAGAAAAAACAAAATCTTTAGAATTATTAGAGGATAGAGATATCTATTCAAGTGAAGATCGATATCCAGCTACGAGGTATGATTCAAAAATAACGTGTGGATTGATATCAAATAATAATCGTGTTACTCATGTATCGCTTTATCTATACCCAGTTCAATATTCCCCTGCATTAGGTAAAATATACTATATAAAAGAAGCTGAAGTAAAAATAACCTATGAACTTCCAGATCAAAAGTTATCCTTTGAAGATGAATACGATCTTGTAATCATTGCCCCCTCAAAATTCTCTAATTCTTTACAAGGTTTAATTTCTCATAAAAACAGTATTAATGTTAAAACATTATTAAAAACAACTAAAGACATATTCAATAAATATACAGGAGAAGACAAGCCTGAACAAATAAAATATTTTATAAAGGATGCAATTGAAACTTATAATATAAAATACGTCCTCATAGTTGGTGGTCTTAAACCACTATTAGTTGCAAAAGATCGAGATGACAGTAATCAGGGGAGCAAAACATGGCATGTTCCTGTAAGATATACTAATATTGAGAAATCAGGTTTACGTGACCCTGGTGCTCTCAGTGATTTGTACTATGCAGATATATATGATGGAGAAGGGAATTTTTCAAGTTGGGATTCCAATGGGGATGGAATTTACGCAAAATGGAGTGGCTCTCCTGGAAAAGATGAACTTGATTTGAATCCCGATGTCTATGTTGGTAGACTCCCCTGTAGAAATACATGGGAAGTAAAAACGGTTGTCAAAAAAATTATACAATATGAGTCAACAATTCCATCAAGCGATTCCTGGTTTAAAAGAATGGTTGGAATTTCGGGATTAAGTCATAGTTTTTATAATGATCAACCCGATGGTGAATATCTTACGGATCTTGGTATGAGTTATGTTGAGAATCTTACCGACGAAGAAGTTCGCGTTTATGCATCAAATCAGGAAAGTGAGGGTCCTATTCCTATAGTAAAGGATATTGCCAAAGCGTTTACTAAAGGAGCGCGCTTTATATTTTTTTCAGGACATGGACATCCTATCAGATGGTCCACACATCCCGTTGATAATATGAGTAAATGGATGCAGGGATTTACCTCTATGAATATGTGGAGGTTATTCAACTCTAAAAAATTACCAATTGTTGTTGTTGTTGGCTGCCATGATGCACAATTTAATATAACATGGTTAAACACCTTAAGAGCAGCAAAGGAAGAATATAAGTGGTATTGGACACATGGCGAACCTGGATGTCATTGCTTTTGTTACAGGATGTTAGTCATACCATGGGGTGGGGCTGTTGCTTCTATTGGAGGAACGGGTCTAACTACTTCTCTTGGTGGCCGTCCAAATACTGGAAATAGTAAACTTGCAACGGATTTTTTTTATAAGATTGGTCAAGATGGAGCAACAACATTTGGTGAGGCTTTTTCAGGCACTATTCAAATGTTCATTGATGATAATACAATTGGACTTTGGGAAGCTCATGTGCTTACAATCTGGAACGCATTAGGAGATCCGTCTCTAAAACTCACTTAAATTATACAGTTTAATCTTTTATTTTTAATATTCTTTACTTATTTACAATAAGCTTATTTTTAGCTTTATCACAACATATGTATGATAAAGAAAAAATTAATTAGATAATGCATATATATCATAGGAAATGCTCCAAGAATTTTTATCTGTCTTTATTCCTATTATTATCATTGTTAATCCTTCGTCAACACTTGCATTATTTTCAGCCATTACTAGTAAATATTCGAAAACGGAGAGAAAAAGAACTGCAAAATCTGCTGCAATGTATGCCGCAATTCTTCTGATTATATTTGCCATTGCTGGTTCTAGTATTTTAGAATATCTTAGAATTGAGGTTTATTCATTGCGAATCGCAGGAGGAATACTACTTGCATTTGTTGGTCTTGACATGGTTCGAAGAGGAGAACAATTTGGTGAAGGGCCTCCAGATAAAGAACATAAAGCTGATTATGCACTAGTTCCACTCGCTATGCCCTCTCTTTCAGGACCAGGAGCAATTACAATAGTAAGTATGAAAACTCTGACCGTTAATAACTCATGGATTACGGCTATTTTTATAGCAATAATATCAATTTTACTCACGATGTTAATAACATATCTTATTTTCTTAAGTTCTGGATTTTTGATAAAAGCTCTAGGTAAAAAAGGTATGGATGCTTTTACACGAGTAATGGGGCTTTTAACCGTGGCAATCGCCGTACAGTTTGCTCTAACTGGTATTGCGGAATGGGGTTCAACACTACAAATATAAATAGGGTTTGAGGTACAATACCCTAGTCAAAATTTAACAGCAGTTATGTTTAAATACCATTTAATTATATGGCGTGCAAAAGGGGTCGGATCTCTTTGTAAGAATTATCTTTTTCATTCTTACCTCCCTTCCCGGTCCCCTTTTTCAATTCTCTTTCTTGCTGATAGTTGATTAAATATATTATTTTAGGATCTCACTTATTTTGAATTAATAAAAAGTTCAATATTACATATTCTGGTAACGCTTGTACAATAAATGATTTAAATTTAAATATAAAAATATAATTAATATGCTTGAATATCAATGTCTAAAATGTAAAAAATTGTATTATATATTGTGGGATTATTGTCCTTCTTGTGGTGGACATCTTTTAATTGTTTAAAATGATTATTTAGCATCATCACAATTATAGGTTTTATTTTTTAAAAAGATTAATAAATCTAAAGCTTTTTAAGGAAGCTACAAGTTTTAAATTTTTAATTTGGAGGAAAAAAAGTGAATACATGTAAAAGAAAAATTTGTGTTTGGTATGATGAGAAATTCGAAAATAATTGTCTTAATACAAGTAAGGTTTGTACTCAACCACAAAATAAAAATGAATATTGTCCAGCTTTTGAAATTGACAACTATAAATATAAAATTTAAATAAAGATTATAAGAAATTCTTTTTTAATTTTTTATACGATTGTTTAATGAAATTAATTCATTAAATTTTAAATAATAATCGTTTGTAATAACTTATTTTGGTGATTTTATTTTTTTCATATTGAATAATTTATCTATATGCTTTTTATATTCCATTAGAACAGAATAAATATCGACCCAAACTTCTTTGTTTTTTATTTTATTTATACTAATTGTTTTTTGTTTTTGTAAAATCATTTTGAATCCCATCCATACAGGATAAATGGGTATTTACTTAATAATCTTATGCCTTTCATTAAGATATTTCAAAAAAAGGTCATATATTACATTATATAGTCGATAATAAATCCTTCTTTTCTATATATTTTGGATAATCGATTATAAAAATTATTTTATAATTTTTAAATCTAACAATATATTTATATAGTATTTTCTATATATTATAAATAATGATATAAAATTGTGATTTTAATGGAACCTTTATGGCAAATTATTATTGGATTTACACTTGCATTTATACTTCACGAAGTTACTCATCTTATTGTAATTATCTATTATAAAATACCGATAAGAGCAATTGTTTTAACAAAATGGAGTGGTTTTGGATTTCTCGTTGACAATGAGAGATATATCAATAATAATCGAAGACTTTTCTTAATACATTTTTTACCCTTAATGTGGTGTTTTATAATTTTTATTAACCCAAATAACCTATTTTTCTTAATGTTTCCTTTAGTAAATGTATTTGGTGGTCTAGGTGATTTTTATTTTTTCATACGTCTCATAATATTACCCGATAACGAAAGGATTATATGGGCAACTAAAAGCGAAGAAAAATTATTAAAAACAATAATTTGGAAAAAGGAAATCAATCCAAAATATACACAATAAGAACAATATTCTTAGATAAATTATAAATTTTTAGGTGGAAAAATTATTTAACTAAATACTATAAAATTTTCTAATTTCTAATAATAAAATTATGGTTGGGAAGTAAATCATTAAATAATATTGATATTCTTCCCTTTTTATAGATTTAATAGATAACGTATTATTGAAAACATATTTTCGTGTTGTTCTAGAAATCTTTGAAATAATGTGTTGAATTTTAAAGCTTTATTTTTTGGTGTCGATAGTTTTACGTCGATAGTACAGTAATCGTCAGGATCATCTTTATTTTGTATCTTAATTTGTCCAGAATATTGTTGATTTTTCTCACCTGGAGCAATAACTGTTACTTGCACTGTCTGTGGTGCTCCGGGTGCAAGATTATCTCCGCCATCAGGATCGAACGTCCATTCACCCCAACTTGGTTGTTTCACGATATTCCAATCTAATAACGAAGCTCCACCACCAACATTTTCGACATCAAAACTACCTGTCTGGGTTGAACCAACAGTTACATTTTCCCATTCAATATTTCCTTCACAGTATAAATCGGGTTCTGCACTAGGTTCTCCCCATAGAGATAAATCATCATAATATACGGAGGTAGAAGGAGAATCACCTGCATATAAATCAACACATGCGAGATTTAAAGCACCACCTGGTTCAATGCCGGCAGTCCAACTTTTTTCTACAAGAAGTTCATCATCATAATAAATTTCTTGCCAATCTTCTTCCAAATCAATCTCAATTTGTATCTCAATCCATTCGTCAAATATAATTGGTAAAGTCTCCCCTTCCCACGATGCAACATTTCCTGTTTCACTATCAAAACTCAGTGCATTAGACCAGTGGGGATTGTTGTGCGGGCCACCATCTTCATATGTATTCAACAGGAGGAAATTTGTTATACCAGAAAAATCAGAAGGAATATATTGCCAAGCTCTAAATGTCCAGTTACCAGAGCTCATTCCAGAAAATTCATGTACTAAATCTGTATCATCTACAATTTCAACTGAATGAGGAGAACTAAGAGCTTGATCATCAACTACATATGCACCAACTACTGGATTATTATCCCATCCTTTCCATCCCCCATCTTCTTCATCTCCATCTAAAAATTGTCCAAGTGTATAGGAGTCAAAGTTATCAGACCATGCAATTTCTAGATGAACAGGTTTTGTTAAATTTTTATTTACAGATTTATTAATATTTGTGGTCCCTGTTACTGATGAAACAGTAACTAACAACAACATGCATATTAAAATAGATATAATTTTGTTTTTCATAAATTTCCACCCTAATTATAATTTCTATCTAAATATAATATAATATCAAAATTTAAATGTTTGGTTTAATACAAAATATAATATTACAGTTGTTTTTATTTTTATTTCTAATTTATTTTTACTTGATTTTTTAATATTCTTTCAGGATTAATATTTATTATTTTAATTTTATAGTAAAATATATATATAATATAAATTAGCTAAATATTAGTGATATCAGTTGACAGAAGATAAAGTCAATAGATTGATGAGAGATGCAATTTATTGGCATTTAATAGGTGAAGGATATTCAGAATATAAGGCTAGAATAGAAGCAGATAGAAGAATGGCATTATTAAAACTATTAAAAAAAGATGAATTATAGCATTTTAATTGTGATGTTTAAAATTTTATTGTAAATTTTAGTTAATTCATATAAAAAAATTATTGGAAAGAGGGAGGGATCTGGAAGAAGTCAGGAGAGATGGAAGGAAAAGGAATTATAATTTGTTCCAGATCCTCGCATGATATACTTTGTTATAATTAGTATATAAAGCTTGTGTAATATTTTATCAAATTGTAAAAATAACAAATGTTACTTGCTACTCTATATATTTTCGCATAATTCAAACGCTTTTTCTACAGCTTCCTCTGCAGAATTTACTATGTGATAAGGAGAATATTCATTTTTCAATAAATTTCCATTAATAATTTCATCTACAATTCCTCCAGTACCTCTTATAAGTATTAACGGTTTTTCAAATATCATAGCAAAAGAGATCTCATTTAATGTTCCCCATCTACCACCAATCGCAATAATAGCATCTCCAGAACTAATAACTAAAAAATTTCTCTTATGCCCAATGCCAGTAGAAAGTGCAATGTCAATGAATTCATTGGCTTCGTTTTTAGAGTTTGGTAATATTCCGATAGTCATTCCATTCTCATCTTTAGCTCCCTTACATACAGCTTTCATTACACCATCTCTTCCACCACATATAAGAACACCATTTCTTTTAGCTACAAGCCTTCCAACTATTTCTGCCGTTTCTAAGGCATAGCTTGTTAAATTTGCATCATCTCCATCACTACCACAAACCGAAATAAGAGTTTTCATGAAAATGCTTTATTATCAAGATACTTAAAATGATTACTACCATTTTATGTTAGTAAGAAATATTATTTTTGAGGGTAGAATTTATAAAGGATGCTTTTATTTTAACTTATCAGGGAGGCGAAACCAGTGAAAAGGGTTTTTATCCATACCTATTCTTGCGAATTACGATCCTTGGATGCTAATAGAGTACGTACGTATTTTTCTAAAAATAATTACAAAATTGTTAACAATCCCAAAGAAGCTGATATAATATTTTTTATGGGTTGTGCCGTAGGTGATAGTATTTCTAATAAATCGTTAAACATAGTGAAAGAATTTCAGAAATATGATGCAGAATTAATTGTAGCTGGTTGTTTACCAAATATAGAAGAAAAAAAATTAAATAATATTTTTAATGGAAGAAAAATTGGAACGAAAGATTTGGATAAAAATCCAGATAAAATGGATGAATTATTTCCAGATAATAGTATTAAATTTAGGAATATAAATGATGCAAATATTTCGTTTGAAAATTATAATGAAGGTAAACCAAATATAGCTCTTAAAAAATTTTTTTCAAACATTCAATGGATGGAAAATTTCGTTGGTGGAATGAAAAACCATATAGTAAAAAATCTATTAGGTAAAAATTCTTTTTTTTACAGTGTATTAATTGATAAACCTATGTATCGTATTAGGATATCATGGGGATGTAATAGTAATTGTTCTTATTGTGGTATAAAAAAAGCTATTGGTACACATAAAAGTAAATCTATTAATCAATGTGTTGAAGAATTTAAAAATGGATTAAATAAAGGTTATAAGCATTTTGCTCTAAATGCCGATGATATTGGTGCATATGGAACAGATATCGGAAGTAATTTCCCAGAATTATTAGAAAAAATAACAAATATTCCAGGTGAATATAGAATTTCAATTGCAAATCTCAGTCCACGATGGTTAGTTAGATATATCGACGGTATGAAAGAAATTGTAACAAAACAGAAAATTATACGCCTAGGTGTCCCTATTCAATCTGGTAGTATCCGTATTCTTAAACTTATGAATCGTTATCATAATAGGGAAAAACTAAATGAAGCTCTACACAAACTTAAAGCTTCATTTCCAAGATTATCATTACATACTCACATTATAGTAGGATTCCCAACTGAAACAGGAAAGGATTTTAACCAAACGTTATCTTTTATTAAAGAATGTAATTTTAGCGCGGGTCAAGTTATACCATATTCTTGTAAAACCGGTAGTGAAGCCGAACAGATAGAACCAAAGATTCCGTTGAATATTATAAATAAAAGGATGAAATACGCGAAAAATAATTTTAAAAAATGGGGCTATAATGTGATATATCCTCCAAAAGGATATGGTTATATATTTGATAAAATGGATTCTTATAGTTAGCGTTTTATTGAAGAATTCCTAAAGTTCTTTAAAGTATAATTTATGGATAAAGCTATTTACTTTTTTATATCTGGATTAACTTTAAATACGTGACATGTATTAGCATTACAGTGGAGGATTAGATATGAAAAAGAATTTTACTTTTTATAAGAGTTTAACAGTAGGAATTGTTATAATTTTTATCTGCTCAAGTTTTGTTTCAAGTATTAGTGGATATTCAGAAGAAACTAATCAATTGGAGATTGATAGTGAAGATACTCATAAATCGCAAGAAGAGGTTTTTATAAATTGTCAAACATTTGGATTTCCTGGAAAACAATCACATGAAAGTAGTATTCCTCGAAATGAAGCAGATTTGTTGTACGAAAAAATCGAAGCATTGCAAATTGAAGTATCTCGTGATCCATTATCAGATACAGTCCACGAAATACAAAATGATATTATAACTATTGCAAAAGAACACAATCTTCTCCCAAAAGGTGTATCAACAGATGAAGTTTTATCCAGTCTTTCACC
>CAYGAC010000080.1:0-96556 GCA_964347865.1 uncultured Thermoplasmatales archaeon | reverse complement strand
AAGACGTCCTCTATACAACAGATATGTATGCTTGTATTCTAAAATTTTCTGCCCCTAATCATACAACGGCAACAAGGTACTTTGAAACCTTGCGAGCTGTATATAAAGATTTTTTTCTTGAAGAACCATTACTGTTTGAAGTGGACTTCCCGTTGGTCACACAGGGAAAGGTGAACCCCGAACTTGAAAAACTCTATGATTTTGTACCAAAGATAGAGGATTAATAATTGAGTGGTGATACGGTAACTTCTCGGAGAATTCACGTTTTTGATGTCAGCTCCAATAACATGATTATAAGTTCCTAAAAACTCGGTTAATGCAATTAACCGAAACCACTATACGTATGATTTTGTCAAAATGAAATTATAGTGTTGGACATAAGTCATTTCATCATTACTTCAATATTCAAGTTTAGATAATCAAACATGATAATATTTATGTCAATCACGATTATTTCACATCGGCTACAGAATTCTCCTAGGACAAATAACTCCAAAATATATTGTAATATAACGTGGTTACCTTCTTCTTATCGTTGAGAATATTGTTGAAAAAATCGTAGAAAATATTAAAGTTTTTTCTAAAACCTCTTTTTTCTTTTTAATATTTAGCAACTATCTGGTGGTTATGATAGGCGCATTTATTCGCCGATTCTCGTCACTTTTCTCGTCGAGAATCTCTGTTTTAAGCGGAAAAGACATGTATAACTTGCAGAAAAGACAAGTGGATTTTTCAGGAGAGGTAAACGAGATCATTGGTAAGAGAGTAACATATTCTAATCTTTTAGAAGCAAAGTCTAAAAACTTAATCTCTTCCATTTTCTTTTTTCAAAGCAAACTTCATAACTAAAGTAATAATGCACCAGAGAGCTATAGCCCAAGCAATAAGCCAAATAACCAGTTGTCTTATAGATAATTCTGCAGAAGGAAGATTAAGTGTAGTGAACACAAGACTGGCATGCATCAGCATTACCAAGAGCAAACTCTTGGTTTGATCATGAAGCCACACCATTATTATCCTAAAAGGTGGCAACCATGCGAAAAGACGCAAAAGCAAAAGTGTAAATGGTAATGCTCCAGAGAATGTGTCGATTTCCCAAAAAGCTAAAAAGTGCCACGCTCCCCAAAGCAGACCCACAACGATTCCTGTAGTGATTATATCGTAACGAAGTCTCATCCGAGGTAGAGCAAACCCCGTCCAACCTAACTCTTCGAAGAAGCCAACCATAAGTCCAGTTACAATGCCAATGAATAGAAGGCTCAACTTGTCGTCAGATATGAATATAGCAGGAATAAATTCAGTAGAAAAAAGAGAGAGCAAGAGAAGTATCCCGGTTGCCAAGAGTGGGATTGCTAAAAATGCGAGTGCGTACCAGCGAACGCCGACTCGCCAATTCAAAAACCTCGATGAGAGATCTTGATAACCTGCTTTTCCATATACGAGACCAATCATGATCATGCCTGCGATGCTCGGTCCAACGAGCAATGCCACATATGTTAATGGTCCCACTGTTTCCGCTTGTTCTGGAGTCATAGGAAAGGTATCAGGAAAGATTATCAAAGCCATACATACCCAAGAGAGTACAAAAGTCAAGATGAAGTAGATTGGCACTGAATATTTTTTTACAAAAGATTCCTGAGCAGTCATTTATAAACATTCCTCGAATAAAACGGATTTGATAAGTTTATTTTACTATAAAAAATTAACTTGTGAGAGTTCCTTATGAATATTTGGATTTTTTCGAATATATTGATAATAAATTAACTCTTTTCACTTTAACGTGAACAGCCGCACTGTTATTTTTCTTATCCGATGGTTATCAGTTGCTTTTATAAAAAATTCTTGGCATTTCCGACATAATTTAAACAGCTATATTCAATTTCAAACCTAGATACCTTGTATCTGTATAAAAAAATAATATACTAAAAACATAGTAATTAAAAACGACACTACCTTCTACATCTATCTTCTATAATAATTTTTTTAGCATATCCTGAGTGAACTGCTTGGTCTTCTCAACCCCTGTATCGACAAGGGGACCTTTAATGCCCTTTACATCGACCCAAAGGTGGTTTTCGACCGCGTTTAAACCTTCCGATCTCGCTAAATCCCTTAGTTTCCTACCTGCAGCGATGTCATATTTCTCGCGGCTCTCCTTCTGCTTGTCCGTTGCCTTCTCTGGCTGCATCAAAATCGTAGTGAACACAACTATTGGTTTATCCTTCCAGGTCTTTTTATCGAGCTTTTTAACATATTTCTTCACCCTCCGTGTGACTGAGCCCATTCTAATTGGTGACCCTAGAAACAGAATGTCACCTTGTGGAGGTTCAGGATATTTATCCCGCACGCTTCTAAGCTCTATCTCATGACCTTCCCGCTTTATTTGCTCGGCTATTGCTTATGCAACAATCTTAGTATTACCATAATATGAATCATAGATGATTATTCCTTTCATAACTCATTTTACCTCCAATTGACTTTTGCAGGAACATTTCGATTATTTAAATCCATTTTGAGATTTCCTTCAAAATATCTTCTCAATAACAACAAGTATTTATCACCTATACAATTTTTGATTTTTTCAATCTGTCGTTTTGAAATACAAAATATAAACAGTCAGAATTTTTTTATAATTATTTTGCTTTAAATTCTTTCCATTTGTAAAAACTTAAACCTATAAATATCACAGTTAGTAATTGAAATATTGTAAACATTCCAACCATAATCATATCATTATTTTGCCCGTAATATCCAGCGCTCACAATGACGGTATACAACAACATTCCCATTGATATCAAAAATACATGAAAACCCCATCCGCGCTTGATAAAAAGACCAATTCCACCAATTAACAATAAAATCGCTGTTAGAAATTCCCCGATAAGATGATAAGTAATTCTAATCGGCTCAGTATTGATTTCTGGAACTTGATTAGTAACAATCAAAGAAAGCCACATTCCAATCATGGCAATTCCAATTATAATTGAGTATATTGCTGCTATTTTTCTCAATTCCATATAATCACCACCTCTTAATATCAATATAATTATTAAGAAGCTAATAATTTTTTTATTTATAAATCATATTACATTCATCATCTAAAATGATATTTGTTTTCTCTTTTAATTTTAAAAAATTGGCTTTTCCAACCTTCATTTTAAAAATAATTATTTTCAAAAAAGTCTTACATCAAGTGTTAAATCAATTTAAAACGATTAATATATTTATTTATACTATAACAAAGGTTATCCCAAGTATTATAAAAAGAATTCCTGCAATCTTATTAATAATTTTTTTATTCATTTTTGTGGAAATAATCTTACCGAAAAATATTGCAATCAACGAAAGTATAAGTAAAGCAGTCATTGTTCCAATAAAAACAAATATTGCTTCATATTGAGTGGCAAAAATTGCAGCAGCGATTTGAGTTTTATCTCCCCATTCGGTTAGTATTATTATAAGAAATGCCGCGATAAATGGATTTTTTTGTTTAGTTTCTTTTTTCCCATCATCTTTACTGATTAACATTACAATTCCAATTATTATGAAAACTATTGCTGATATTATTTTTAGATAATCAATTGGTATAATTGTTGTAATCCATGTGCCTGCAATAATTGCAACTCCATCTACTATTGCAAAAGCAAGTATTGCCCCTACTAATAGTTGTAAATGTTTTTTAGTTTTTGACGATAAAAGCAATATCGAAATTTGTGTTTTATCCCCTAATTCAGCAACAGCAATTGTAAATAATGGAATTATTAAATCCTCAATGATCTTTTATCACCAGTCGATATTTATGAAATAATTAAAAATCATGTAAATATCTGTTGGTTTTTTATGATATTGCCAAAAACTTGCTGATTCTCATCATTTTGACTATCATGTTATCTGCAAGCTCTCAATATAACTGAAATTCCTAAGAATTCGGTTTAGGGTATTAACCGATATATTTATTATGAATAGTTCTTTGTATAAAATTAATGGAGTATTAGAACGGTTCTTTGCACGAGATTAAACATGGATAAAAAACTTAATTGGAAAAGAACTATAGGAAGAAATAATAAAATGAATGAAGAAAAATGCAAAATCTGCGGTAATCAACTAGTCTATATGGATGAGAAAAGTGCAAATGTATGTCAAAATCCCGGATGCCCCAGATAGTTCAAAATTCCTTCGGAAGGGTAATGTATGATAAGGAGAAAATGAAGAAAATGGATAAAAATAAATAATAATTGGATGTTAAAAGGTAACCTTATATTGGGGGTTTTGAGTTGTCCACAACATGATACTCAATCTCTCGACTTCAATCCACCGATTGAAATCGGTGGTAGTTGACAGGAATTTTTGTGTTAGCTTTTGAAGAATTTTTCAAGCAAAAAAGAAGAATAAAAGAAGAAAATTTCGTAAAAATTTCTTTCTTGCAAGTACTAAAGAGAATGCTATGCCATATATACTCTTGAGCTGGGCAACAATAAACTTTATATTGTTCGGCAATTATAGGAAAATATTATGACTATTTCACCAAGGATAGTTGAAGGAATCAAAAGCATGAAAAACGAGGGTTACACGAATGAAGAGATTGCAAAAAAATATAAGATCTCAGTTCGAACCGTTGGAAAGAAACTCAAGGAACCTACTAAGGTAGAACCAGTGCAGAACCAGCAACATTCAACAATCGGGGAAACCACAGATAACTTGGACGAGCAGCTCCGAATAATGGAGGTGCGTCCCAAAGTTGAAAAGAAATTGTGCGAAATGTGGTGTTCCCTGGATGAAAACGATGAAAGCGTTCTGGTAGAACAACTAGAATATCTGTGGAACAAACTACAAAATGCGGTAGGTTTAAAAGAGATAGAGAAAATTGAAGAATTAATAGCTGAAGGGTCCAGACTATCACAAAATTTTTTGGCTGCTGTTAAAAGATGGAAAGAAAAGGTTGAAAGAGAGGAAGAAGAAGCAAAAAAAGATAATTTTGCCCCTAAGAAATGCCACCGTTGCGAGAAAATGAACCCACCGACTGGTAAATTTTGCAGCAGGTGTGGGGCTCCTCTTGACCAAAAAACAGCTATGGAAGTTGAGGAAAAAAGAAAAGAGATGGACAACATCATGACTATACTATTGAAAGATTTATTGAAAGATCCGGAGATACAGGATCGCATTGAGAATAAACTAGAGCAAATCAAAGTTGAAAGTCACTCGAGATAACCTTATTTAGACAGAATGAAATGAATATAGAGGCATTGAAAAAGGAATATTGGCGGAGTGTCGATAGAAGCGGTTTCCTGTGGTTTACCACTATTTTTACTTGTTTTTTACGTCTATTGTTAAGTTATATTTAAATATAACAAATACATCTTAATTACAAACTTTAATAATTCACTAGGAGAAAATGGGATATGCGGGAGGTCAGGAGAAAAGCAAAGAAAGAAAACGTAACAATTTTTAAAAGTAATATTAATTTATGGAGGAGGAAAACTTTTAAATACTATGGGAATTTATAATAAAAAAGTTTAAGTAATATAAAATAATTAAAATAAATATTCTGTTCTTATGAATGGAGGAAAGAGAAATATAATGAAAAAAATCATGCCAATAATGACCGTATTGGTTGTGGGAATTTTAGTTCTGAGCGGAGTTGGAATAGCTGCAATAACCAATAACAAGGTGACAATGGATAATCATCCGCCAGATGCACCGGAGATAACAGGTCCGAGGTTTGTAAAACCAGGGACACATGAATGGACGTTCAAAGCAATTGATCCAGATGGTGATAATGTATCTTACTACATTGAGTGGGGCGATGGCGATTTTGAAGATTGGTCTGAGTTTTTTGAATCTGGTGAAGAAGTAACACGGAATCACACCTTTTATAAATATGGCGAAGTCACAATTAGGACGCGAGCCAAAGATATACATGGTGCAATAGGAGATTGGGGAACGCTTAAGGTGACGATTTCGAAAAGCAAACAAATAATCAATCTACCATTTCTTCAATTCGTAGGGCGATTCATAGAACGTTTTCTAATGCTAGAATAGAACTTTTTACTTCTATCATCTTTAGCAAACTAAAAAATCTCTAGAAAAACAAAGCTTGCAACAAACGGACTGCCTTTTTTAAATAGCGGTACAAACAACTCCATCGAGAACTAAAGTGTCTGGGAGGAGGATAGAAATGAAAACAAAAAAATTAAAAATTTTGATTGTAACGCTGATAATTGCTTGTAGTTTTGGTAACGTAAATGTAGTGGGTAGTGAAAGTAATGAAAATCTTGTAAGTATCGAGACAGAAACCAATATGTGGAGTTTTAATTCATCTTGGGATACATGGGTGTGTAATAATTATTCAACTGGCAACGCAATATCTGATGCTTACGTCAATTCAACGATTGGATATATTTACGGGCAACCAAAGATGAATGAAACCGGAGGCGGTCAGGCTGAAGGATGGATGAGACATTCTGTAGAATGGGATTGCCCAGTGGATAATGAAAGTGGAGTAATCAACATCTCCTATGAGTATGGTGCATTTGCTTTCTTAAGAGTTAACAGCAGTGGTTATGCCCATGCAAAGCTATGGCTAACGTTTTTTATTGATGACATGCAACACGAGGTAATAATCTACAACAATACCATCGATCAAATAAATGAATCCGTCAATTTTAGTGCAGGTTCAATAGAAAACTGGTCAAAAAACCTTACGCTAAGTAATAAAACATATACGATCGGGGTCAACGCAAGTTACGAGATAGAATACACCGGTAATGATACCCAGAGTATAGCATGGTTATCCATCAATATACCTGATACAACAACAGAAGAAGGCGATGGGAATACAGAGTACTGGGCTGTGTTGATCGGAGTGGATTACACGTGGCATCAACCGACTGCTACGCATATTCGTTTCGATGAAATGGCAGAAGAAATGCATAAAATGCTTCTTATTTCAGATCATTGGCAAGAAGATCATATGAAGGTTTTAACAGAGAAAGAAGCCACATGGGTCAACATAATAGATGCGCTACTTTGGCTGGATTCAATGGATGACGGTGATGATATTTCCCTTGTGTATTATGCAGCGCATGGTGGCAATCTTCACAATTACACAATATTTGGGCATAATTTTGGTGACATTGATCTTCCCCCTATCGATGAGGATGATGGATATGATGAGTTTCTTACTACATATTGGAGTGGAAAAAGATTCCTTACGTCCATGACGGATGATTTATTTAACTATCTACTGGATAGATTGGATTCTGAAGGCGTTGCTGTTATCATAGATGCTTGTTATAGTGGAGGAATGATTGATGAAAATGCATCAACGTGGATAACGAAGTTTTCAGGTGAAATAAATCATGAAGGAAGAGTGATAGTGACTTGTTCCGGGGAGCATGAATCAGGTTATATTGACAACCGTAATGGATTATCTTTCACTTATTTTATAGCGGCGGGGTTGCAGGGAAATGCTGATGAAGATGAGTGGGGTAATGGTAATGGTGTCGTTTCAATTGAAGAGGCTTTTAAATATGCTAAGCCAAAGTATGAAAATTTGCCTCAAGTTGATTGTCATCCAGTAATTTATGATCCTGATGAATTTGAAGAGATAGAACTTACGGATGCAGAGCTTCCACCAAGCAAACCAATTTTGTATGGTAATGACGTTACAATTGGTCAACTCTGTACATCCTACGTTTTTAATGCATCAAGTACAGATCCTGAAAATAATAACATTACTTATGGTTGGAATTGGAGTAAAGATAGATCTTTTGATTCCAATTTTTACTGTGATTTTTTTTGGGGGTGGGGAGGATATGATGTTGAAAATTGGAGTGTTTACTACAGTTCGGGGGATAATTGCACAATGTCACATTCGTGGAATGAACCTGGCATTTATGCCGTTCGGGTTAAAGGCAAGGATGAATATGGTGCCGAGAGAATTGAGAATCTGGAATATTCAGGTTTATGGAGCAAACCTAAATATCTTTTAATCAACGCTGAAGATGAAATAGTCGATCAATATCAAATAAAGGCTAATGATTTTAACCAACTTGGCGCATACCCAATCGTGCAAACTTTTATACCAAATTCTAGTTACCTGTCAAAAATAAAATTGAAATTAGGGCTAACACAAAATTATGAAGCCTGGTCTGAGGAACCTGAATTCAAAGAATATCCTCTAAACGTTTCCATTAGAGATAAATTAACTGGTGAAAATCTCGCTTTTGCATCAAAGCTAGTTTCTAAAGAGCTAAAAGAAATTAATAGTAGAGTTGATTGGGTAGAATTCGATTTTACTAATATTAATGTCACTCCAAATAAAACATACTATATCGTTCTTGAAGATGATACAAATTATATGATCTACAGGTGGCTTTATTATGATAACGGCGACTATACATATTGTTTCATAACCTATGAACCATGGGCTGTTGATGCAGGGGGACCATACTATGCACTACTTGATGAACAACCTGTGCAATTTAATGGTTCAGCATTTGGAAATCCACCCTACGATTGGCTTTGGGATTTTGGAGATGGAAACACATCAGAAGAACGGAACCCTGCACATACGTACGAAAGTATTGGGAATTACACTGTAAAATTAACTGTTACTGATAGTGAAAACGTCACGGCAAATGACACAACTTGGGCTAATATCAGAGATTACAACAACCCTCCATATGCTCCTAATAAGCCATCTGGTCCTACCATCTGCAAGGTCGGGAAATACTATGATTATTCTACTTATACGACTGATTCTGATGGAGATCCTATGTATTATAAGTGGGACTGGGGTGATGGAACCTATAGCGACTGGCTAGGTCCATATAACTCTGGACAAACTCTTGTTACATACCATAAATGGAGTCAATGGGGCTTATACAAGGTTAGGGTTAAAGCAAAGGATGTTTATGGTGGAGAAAGCGGTTGGTCGGACAAGTTATGGGTTTGGGTTCGTCTGTTATCAGGTTTCAGTATTTCTCCCTCGTCTTATTCGCAGGCATCTCAAACTGTTTATTTCAATGATATGTCTAAAAGTTATTACAATATAGTTAGTTGGACCTGGAATTTCGGTGATGGAAATTTCGCGTATACCCAAGATACTTCTCATACATATGCAGCCGATGGTGTTTATACTGTCACGTTGACCGTGACAGATAGTATGTCTGCTAGCAATGTCTCTTCTCAACTGGTTTATATTGACTCTGTGCAGCCTGGGATAACCTCTATTACCGATACCCCTGATACCACCGTTGGATTTAATTCCGATGTTGTCATAGATGCAAGTGTATTTGATGACCTCAGTGGTATAAACGCTGTCAGAATTAATATAACCTATCCCGATGGTTCCTATCAAAATTTCACGATGAGTAAGGCCGGCAGTGCCTATGAATACGTCTTTAGCGATACGTGGCTTGTTGGACAGTATAACTATACAATCTACGTTTTTGATAAATCCAATAACAGCAACAGCAGCTCAGGGCATAGCTTTACTGTCTCATCGCAGGCGACCATAAGCATAGCCACTTTGAAAGATAGATATGGCGACAACGAATATATCAACATCACAGACCCGCCAACACCGCCAGATGACTACTATATCGTTGACCGTGGTCTGACATGGAATGAATACTACAACGCCACCTCAGGCAACAACGTTCTTGAAGTCTACTCCGGTCCGGTGAACTACCAGGATGAAAACGGCAGCTGGACCCCGATCGAGTGTAACATTACCCTGCTTGACAGCAGTCATCCTGCCTACAGTTATGGCTACCGGGCTGGCAATGAGCACGGTTTATACCATGTCTATTTCAAGCCAAATGCTCAGAATAGTTGGCCGATAGCCTTTGCCTACAATAAATCCAGTGACCCAGAAACCCATGTCATCAGGAGCAAGCTTGTTGGCGTAGGCTATCTTGACCCCTCGCAAGGCTGGGCATATGAATATCTGCAAAGCGTTCAAAGCAGCCAGGGGGCGATCAACGGTAGTTCTGCAGTCTATGAGGATGTCTTTACTGGTACTGATGTGGTGTGGACGTATGGCAACAGTGGTTTGAAAGAGGAGATTATCATGAGCAATGCGACCAAGACAGTGTTTCAAGATCATCCGCCGTCGGAATATGGTCTCAGTAACCAGAATTCATATCTGGTATTCATCACCAAACTGGACTACCTTAATCTCAATTTGTATAATTCCTCTGGTATGCTCACTGGCAACTTCACAACATCTGATGAAAGGATTGATTTCAAAGACGCCCTTGAACATTTCAAATGTGCTCTGCCCATCGGTGAGGCCTATGAGATGTATAACGAATCGGCTTGGCACAAACTGGTTTACAGGGTCCTGCAGTATAACGGCAATTATTATCTTCTGTCAGGTTTGAAGGTAGTTGATTTGAATAATATGACGTTCCCTGTCGTGATAGATCCGACGTTAACTGTGGATTCTATTTTTAGCGATGGACATATCATGAATGATGGCACGCAGTGTGCATCTGTTCATGACGCTGCTTCAGGTTCGGTTTTAGATGGTGCTTCTACGTTCAGCATAGGTCAAGATTACGATCCTTTTGGGCTCCCGCCGTACACAATCTGGCGGGGATTTGTATTCTTTGATACATCGTCAATACCATCAAATATGGTGATTACTTCTGCGACGTTATCGCTCTATAAAGATACTGATTTCTCACCAACTGATTTTGACATCGTGGTTCAGAACGGGCAGCCTATGTATCCTCATGACCCGTTGCAGAATGGCGATTATAATAAAAATCATTATTCAGGAGACGGTGGATCACTGAACACAGCGGATTTCTCCGCTGGGTACAATGATATATCGTTGACCAACTACAGCTGGATAAAAACGGATGGCACAACCAAGCTTTGTCTGAGAAGCAGAAGGGATATAGACAGTAACGCACCTGCCGGGAGTGAATACGTCACGGTTTGTTCAAGTGACTATCCGACTGCTGGTCATTCGCCAAAACTGGTAGTTGAGTATAAGAACCAGTCGAAGATCAAAAACACTGGTTCTACGGATATTAAAGGGTATCTGTTGATGCAGGTCCAGTACGATGACGTCGGGCAGTGGGTTGTTGATCATGATACGGTGAATGAGACAACCCCGAGGACAATAACTTCTCAATCGCAGTTGGCGCTTGACACAATTTTCAACGGTCTGGTGAAGACAAGTGATCTCTCACATGGTTATGGCATGTACCGGGTATACGCGGCGTTCAGAGACCCCGATGGTGATGTTCTGGTGACAGACGATAAAACCGTGCTGGAGGCATGGTACGTGTTTGAAGTAGCCCCTATCTGAAGGAAAAAACCTGAAGTTATCTGAATCAGACATTTCCTGTCTGATTCTCCCCACTTTTTAGATTTGGCTAAAATCCAATTCCGCTAACTAAACAAAATCAAGATGTAAGTTTAGATGTGACGTTTTCAGGTCTTAAGTTTTTTACCTTTTTCTGTAACTGCCCACTGATTCTGCCTTCCAACCTTTTTGTACTTGACTAATCTATCAGCAAGGAGCTTGTAAAGGTGAACCTGTGCTGTGTTCCAAGAGACTTCCACCTTCTTTGCGATCATTTCGGTTGTGACTGGCCAATCTTCATTCGCCAAGAATTTGAGGTTTTTTCCTATCTATTTTTCTTGCACTCCAGGCATCTTTTGAAAGGGAACTGTATATATCACTCCCTTTTGATAATTCTATGTTTTGTTTTTTATTAGTAATTTCAGTACTGATCTTTTTTCTTCCATTATTTGCATATTTTAAAATTATTTTTCTATTAAGTTGCCAATAATGAGTCAACCATTCTCTACCATTATACAATGTTGTTTCTTCTCGACCAGATCTTAACATACCTTCTTCTTCCAACAAATAAAATAATTGTCTATCTTCTATATCTAGAACGTTATCTATAACACGGTCCTCATATCCAAATAGATCTAGAATGAAACCTGCAACTCTCAAAGCCTCCTTTTTATCAACACCTAATCTGTTAATAATAGCTCTTGAAAGATCTTTTAGAGTTATAATTTTCATATAAGTACGCCCCCGTTTTATTCGATTCTTTTCATTTCCCCTACTATATAGTTGTGTTATTAATAGTTTATATTTTTTTCTATTTATAAAAATTATTATATTTACAAATAATAACAGATTAGATTTATTAAAATCTTGAAAGTTAATAATAAAGAATTTTAAAAAAAACGTTAATAAATAACTAAGTAATAAAAAATAAGTTTCAATATCTCAATAAATAAATTAATTCAAAAAATCTATTGTTTTTAAACAAACCATTCATTTACATCTTTTTGCTCTGCATCTGATAGATTTTGGGAATTTTCTTTATTTTTTTCTTCTTTTTCATTTTTAGATTCATTTACTTTTTCTTCGCTGGGATTTTTTGGATTATCATCTGTTTTTTTTTCTTCAGGTGTAGGTTGCTTTTCTGCATTAATTTTTTTTTGTTTAAAACCTTTATTTTTTGCTATTAATTCAAAAGCTTCGTTTACAAAATTTATTTCTTCAATTGTAGGACACCAGCTTATTACATCTTTATCTGTAAAGAAATTTGGTGTATCTTTCTCAAAATGAATATTTAGTATTAGTTCTCCGGAATTTTCATCTTTTTCTATCTGAAGTTTTACAAAAATATTATCACTTTTTCTCATGATTATCCCATCCTATTAGTAAAAACAATATACTTCACTATAATTTATACTTTTCTTTTACTTTAATTATTACAAAATGGTATTTTCATTATGAATGTACTGTTTATTCCTGAATAACTATCATCATTAAAACAGTATCAGTATCTCTATCAATAATAGTAGCATCAACATGAAGATTTGTTATATTTATAGTTGGAGTATAAATCACTTGTTCACTAATATCCCATTTTCCATTTTGCTTGGATATACTATCTAAATATTCACCAACAGTGGTTAAATACGTTGTATCACTTATATTCAACCGTAGTTTTGTATCTAATTTTAATGAATCTCCCCCGCTATGAAGTAATACGATATTGCCTTGCTCTATTCTTCCTATAATTTCCACTTGTGGCGGAGGAATAGGTGTTGGATAGGTTAAAACAAACAAATAAACAAGAGATAGAGCTGCCAAAGCTATAAACAACAATAATGTAGTGCCTAATATCTGAGATATTGCATAGTTAGTTCTTTTAACTCTCATATCCCATCCTTCAATAAATTTTGCTAGATACTATTTATATACTGCTTATCTAAATTATGTCATCACTTATAAAACTATATCCTTATTAACCACTATTATTGGGAAATATAGTAAACAATTATAGAGAATATCTAATTTCTGGAGTTAATTGATAATAGAAATCCATTTTGACAGGATTTAAATATTGAAAAAATGTTATATCTCACAGAAGTAAAAATGAAATTTAAGATTGGTTTTATCATTAACCCTATTGCTGGCATGGGTGGTCGGGTTGGACTTAAAGGAACAGATGATGTTTATAAAAAAGCAATTAAATTAGGTGCAAAACCTGTGGCATCGATAAAAGCACAGGAAATGTTAAAAGAATTCAAGTCAAATTTTTCAAAAAATGAGAATATTATTTGGTTTACTTGTAAAGGTAAAATGGGTGGGAACGAATTAAAAAAAGCAAATATTTCATCTTTTAAAATTGTTTATGATGATGAAAAAGAGATTACTACTTCAGAAGATACAAAAAAGGCTTGCAAGAAATTTTTAGAATTAGGTATTGAATTGATAATATTTTGTGGAGGAGATGGGACTGCAAGAGATATTTTTGAAGTAGTTGATAAAAAAATTCCGATTTTAGGTATTCCTTCAGGAGTAAAAATGCATTCTGGAGTATTTGGAATAAATACAAATGCGATAGCAAAAATGCTAATTCAATTTGTAAATCAGACGCTCACCATTGGTGATGTTGAAATTATGGATCTTGATGAAGATCTTTATAGAAAAGGAGAATGGAATATTCGATTGTTTGGGATTGCTAAAGGAATTGTAGAACCAACTTATGTACAGGTTGGAAAGACATATTTTGAATCAATATCTGATGATGAAATAAAAGATGAGCTAGCTGATCATATCAAAGATGAAATAGAAAAAAATAATGATTTTTTATATTTATTTGGATCGGGAGGAACTATCGACTATATTGCAAGAAAATTAAATTTAGATAATACTTTACTTGGTATTGATGCAGTTTATAGAAAAAAAGTAATAGAAAAAGACCTTAACGAAAAAGAAATATTAAAATTATTAAACAAATATCAAAAAACTAAAGTTATTCTCAGTCCAATTGGAGCACAAGGTTTTATTCTGGGCCGAGGTAATCTACAATTAAGCCCAAAGGTAATAGATAGAATAGGAATAGATAATGTAATAGTTATTTCGACACCATCAAAACTTGTACATACTCCTGTAATAAGAGTAGATACGGGAGATAAAATATTAGATAAAAAATTTTCAAAATTAGAATTTATAATGGTTGTAGTTGGATATCACCTTAGCAGAGTTGTGAAGATACAAACCAACAACTTTTAATATACTTATCCATTTCACTGGAAGCTGTTAAATCTCATTGTTTAAAACTATGGGAGGATTAGATTTATGAAACGAAATCCAACATTATTTCTAAAAGAAGAATATGGAGAACTTGTTAAAAAAAGTCTAGATTGGAAACTACGCATATTAGAATCAGGATCAACACCTCATTCTGTGGTTGATAGTAAAGAGGTTATCATGCTATGTTCTAATAATTACCTAAATCTGAGCAACCATCCTCGACTCATACAAGAAGCAAGGGAAGCCGCAAAAAAATATGGTGCTGGTTCAGGTTCTGTAAGACCAATTGCTGGAACAATGAAACTTCATATTGAAGTAGAGAAGAGACTTGCAAAATTTAAAGGTACAGAATCGTCACTTATTTATCAAACTGGTTTTGCAGCAAATGCAGGTCTCATACCCCAGTTAGCAGGTAAAGGAGATATTATTATTAGCGATGAATTAAATCATGGAAGTATTATTGATGGAGTAAGGCTAACAAAAACTGATAGAGCTATATATAAACATCGTGACATGGGTGAACTCGAAAAAGTATTGATAGATTCGGATAATAAGTATAATAGAATTCTTATCATAACTGACGGTGTTTTCAGTATGGATGGTGATATTGCACCTATGGATGAAATTGTGAAATTGGGGAATGAATATGGTGCAATGACCTATGTCGATGATGCTCATGGAGAAGGAGTAATCGGTCCAGATGGTCGAGGGATCGGAGCTCATTATGGTATAGAGGGGAAAATCGATGTTGAAATGGGGACTTTTAGTAAAGCCTACGGAGTTGTTGGAGGACTTATTGCTGGTAGTCAAGATCTCGTAAATTTTGCATATAATAAATCCCGGACGTGGCTTCTAAGTGGCTCTCATCCACCAGCTGTAGCAGGAGCTCAACTTGCTGCAATTGATGTGCTTGAAACAGAACCAGAACACGTAAGAAATTTATGGGATAATACTGATTATTTTAAAAAGGAATTAAACTCAATGGGATTTGATACTGGTGAAAGTGAAACACCGATAACTCCTGTTATTGTTGGGGAGTCAAGCAAAGCGAAGGAACTCAGTAATCTTCTTTTTGAACAAGGGGTTTTTGCACTTCCTATCGTATTTCCCATGGTTGCTCGAGATAAGGCAAGAATTAGAACCATGATGAATGCTGGGTTAACCCGGAAAGATATTAATTTTGCATTAGAAAAATTTGAGAAACTTGGGAAAAAATTGGATATTATATAATCATATCAAAAGAATAAGCGAAAGATATACTATCCTAGGAGCACTTACAAAAAGTATATATAAAAGATGTTAGATTCGTAAGCTTGTATTTTTCCAGATTTTATGGGAGTAATAATTATGTCAGAAGATTTAAAGAAGACTGGTACTACAACTTTGGGTATGGTATGTAAAGACGGTGTAATAATTGCAGCAGAACGCAGAGCAACGATGGGTACTCTTATTGCACATAAAGCTACAAAGAAACTATATAAAATCGATGAGCACCTAGCATTAGCTACGGCAGGTTTGGTTGGTGATTTACAGGTTCTCTCTCGTTATTTAAGTGCAGAGGTTAATTTGTACAGATTAAAACGAGATAGAAATATACCCATTAAAAGTGCAGCAACATTAATGTCCAATATATTAAATCAAAGAAAATTTGCTCCTTATTATGTGCAGTTGGTACTCGGTGGTTGGGATGCTGAAGGTGGTCATGTTTATTCCCTGGACGCCGCTGGGGGAGCAATACCTGATAAATATACAGCAGCAGGATCTGGTTCACCTTATGTCCTCGGTGTTCTCGAAGATCAATACAAGGATGAACTAACAGTTGATGAAGGGATAGATATTGCTGCTAGAGCAATAACAGCTGCTATTGGTAGGGATTCAGCATCAGGAAATGGAATTGATATTGCGGTTATCAATGAAAAAGCATTTAAAATGATTTCAGAAGATGAAATTAAAACGCGTTTGGAAAAATTTGGAAAATAAATCTGTTTATTTATATTATTAATTAATAAAAATTATTGAAGCTTAATAAGTATTTTACTAGGTAAAAAAATGACAGTCGATGATGTTCTAAGAGAGATGAAAGGAAAAATTCGGGGTGCAGTACCTGTAAGTATCGATATATCTGATGTTGAATTTGAGGGTGCATTACTTGTTATATATACTAAGGCTCCAGATAGGTTTGCAAAAAATAAAGATCTTGTTAAGAATCTGGCAAAAACATTACAAAAACGAATTGTAGTTCGACCAGATCCTACTGTTCTTACTGATATTGATAAAGCAGAAAAAAAGATTAAACAAATAATTCCAAAAGATGCAGAAATAACTAATATTTACTTTCAACCAGATGTTGGTGAAGTTACCATCGAAGCAATGAAACCTGGTGCAGCAATTGGAAAAGAAGGTCAAATTCTCAATGAGATTAGAAAAACAATTAATTGGACACCAAGTATAATCAGAGCTCCACCAATTCAATCGAAAACTGTCAAGGAAATACGTGGTTATCTTCGATCAATGAGTGATGAAAGAAAAGAAATACTTCGAAAAATAGGAAGAAAACTTCACCGCGGAGTTTCAGAAGGTGAAAAATTTGTACGACTTACATCGCTGGGCGGATATAGACAAGTAGGTCGATCATGTACTCTACTTCACACGCAAGATAGTAAAGTTATAGTTGATTGTGGAATCGATGTATCCTCAGACAATAATAATTCTCCTTATATTCATTTACCCGAAGTCTTACCTTTAGAAACAATTGATGCTGTCGTTGTAACCCATGCCCATCTTGATCATAGTGGATTGGTTCCATTATTATATAAATATGGATACGATGGTCCCGTTTATTGTTCACCTCCAACAAGAGATATGATGACCCTTCTTCAAATGGATTATCTTAAAGTCGCTGCTGCAGATGCAAAAAAGGTTCCATATTCTTCGGAAAACATACGCAACGTGATAAAACATTGTATTACTATGGGTTATGGAGACACTACAGATATTACTCCAGATATAAGACTTACTTTTCATAATGCAGGTCATATTCTTGGCTCATCAATCTGTCACTTCCATGTTGGTGAGGGATTATACAACATAGCATTTTCTGGTGATATTAAATATGAGAGGACCTGGCTTTTTAATCCTGCAGTTAATCACTATCCCCGACTAGAAGCACTAGTTATAGAATCTACATACGGTGGTAAAGATGACTATCAACCAAGTCGTCGGGAAGCTACAGAACGTTTAAAAGATATAATCCGTCAATCCATGAAAAAGAAAGGAAAGGTTCTCATCCCTGTTTTTGCAGTAGGAAGAAGCCAAGAAGTAATGATTGTTATTGAAAATCTTGTCAAGAATAAGGAGATTGATGAAATACCTGTTTATCTTGATGGTATGATATGGGAAGCAACTGCGATTCACACAGCCTATCCAGAGTATCTTAATAATCGATTAAGAACTCAGATATTTCAAAAGGGAGAGAATCCTTTATTATCAGATATTTTCAAAAGAGTAGATAGCATGGAAATGAGGGAAAAGATAATTGCCGATAATGATCCCTGTGTTGTCCTTGCTACCAGTGGTATGATGAATGGTGGGCCCGTCATGGAATATTTCAAAGCATGGGCTCAAGATAATAAAAATACTATAGTATTTGTTGGATATCAAGCTGAAGGAACAATGGGGAGAAAAGTTCAAAGAGAATCAAAATCTATTCCAATGAATATATCAGGAAATATTGTCAATCTTGAAATAAAACTAAATGTAGAAACGTGCGACGGTTTCTCTGGACATAGTGATCGTAGGCAGCTTATAGGATTTGTTAACAACATGTCACCACGTCCAGAAAGAATTGTCTTTCATCATGGGGAAGAATCAAAGTGTTTAGACATATCTTCAACCATACATAAAAGATGTAACTTGAACACAACTGCTCCAATGAATCTAGAAACGATCAGATTTGTATAAGGTTGAATATTTAAACAAAAGGTGTAAATCCTCTGTTTTTTATCTTTAGAGACTTACTTTTTTCGCAAATGTAGAGATTCACTCCAACATGGCGGATAGACATCTCCTCTAAAATCGCAGGATCGCTTGGAGCATGAGAATCACCCAGCTCAATTGTATATGATATAACTCTTTTTCTTCCATACAACCAATCACAAGCATCTCCAATGGTTGGATATAAAAATACAGATTGACCAAGTGTATAATTGTTTATTTGTTTAATATCCTTTCCAATAGATTCAAAGAGTTTCTTATCTTTAGCTGGTAATTTTGTATAGCCCCATGGGTAGATAATCAGCTTTCCATAGGTATGGTAGGATAAACAAATTTTAAAATCCTGTTCGCTAACTAATTTTCTAATCGCCTTTGTTTCTAATTCACTAAACGGTTTTTCACCACGATAAACATTACTTTCATCATCATAGGAAGTTGATAGAAAATAGAATTTGGGGAAAATAAAAAGAAAAAACCATCGATAACCATAATTTCTATTCAAATCTACTCCATATGAGGTAATTTCTTTACTTAATCCAAAGGGTCCATAGTTTGGTGCACAGTTTTTTCGGATTCCAGCTTCGACACCATCAGGGTTGAGCATAGGGATAATATAAATTTCAGTATTATTTGTAACATCTCTTACTCTATCCTCAGAGGGATCCTCATCGATTAAACCATCAATATCATTATCCATTCCATCGATTGGATCCTCATTTACCTCTCCATCTCCATCATTATCCGTGTTTTTCCTAGAATAGTTCTGCACAATATGCTTTATAAAATAAATTAAAACCTCATAAGATGGTTTTTCATTTCCATGATGAGCTCCAATGAGAAGAACTTCTGGTTCATCTTCATTATTACTTACATTGTCAGAAATTTTTACCATCCATATATCTCTATCTTCATATGTCTTTCCAAGCGAAGTTAGTGACATTATATCAGAATTATTACTCTCTAGATTGTGCAGTAATTCTGTCATTTCATCATAGGTATGATATAACCCTGAATCAATTATCAATGGTACGTTATTTTGAAAATCTTTTAATTTTTCGTTTCGAATAATTGACATTTTATCTTCAAATGTTGGAGAAATCATTGCTGAAATATTGGAGGATATCATCACTCCTATAACAAGAAAAGTTAGCACAACAATGGTTTTTTTCATACAATCCCCATACATAATACTATTCCTAATTATATATTATTATTGTTGTTTTATAAATTTATGGTTGCCTGCCTCCTTCCAATCAAAAAAACAGCAAGATATGTTGGTATCTCTTGTACACCTTCATTTAGATTAAAGGTTTCACCTTTCATTTTTAATTTAATTGATTGATTTAATTTAATCTTTACAGGACCGCCGTTAAATACTACTGCATCTTTAAGGGGATCAAAATCATTCAATTCATCGATAGTAACTTTGGTAACCATCAGCCCCGTCTTTCCATGTAAGGAATAGGGTAATCGAATAAGGCGTTTTACATCGCAAGTAACTGGTTCATCCGTTTCACCTGCACTTAGAGACACTGCTGTTTTTCTTAGAGCATTATTAAGAAAGAATTTTCTGATTGTTTTAGATTGATCCAGTAAACCATCTTTTATTCTCTTTATTCTCTCTTCAGATAATTCCTTAACAAGTTTTTCAGCATCTTTCTTCCGTACTCCATATTCTTGAAGTTTTTTCTCGGGATTATCACTTTTAGCTATTTCATTTACAATATCAATTATTCCCCTACTAATTCTTCCCTTCCAGCCTTTCTGATTTGGAGCGGGCATCTTGAGACTTTTTCCACTTGGATAACTATGTACCCCATATCTTCTCTTTCCGGTTATATATTCATGAAATATTATGGAATCTATGAGATCTCTACCTGTAATATAATCAACTATTTCTCTTCTTTCATTACTATCCAGATCAAAAATAGCAGGATCTTTAACGTGGCAATGATATCCTCTTCCTCCACTGAAATAAAGCTCAAGATATTTTTCATCAAAACCAAAATCTCCAAGTAGAAATTCCTTCACTAGTTTTTCAAACTCACTTTTTACAATATTTAATTGTTCAATATAACTCAATTTTTCCACATTTTGAAGATGATCTGAATCTAAATCAAAAATAAGTTCTGCTCCCATCCATATTTTATCTTGCATTTTTGGTGCATCTGGTGTTTTATAATAGGCTGAAGAATAGTAAGCATGTTGGGGAACTTTTTCTTCTAAAAATTTTAATAAATCTTTTTTTTTATCAAATGCTAAATGTCTAATCATCCCTTTACCGCTGAACAATACAAAAGCAAGTTCTCTTCTGCTGAACCGGTCGGGTAATTCAATTTTGTTTTCTTTATAATAATCCTGAAATCTATTTTTTAGGAATTCTATAGATTTTTGAGATGAATTATAATTTGCCATTATTAAAAATCAAATGTTTTTTGCAGGTATAATCTTTATCCAAAAATGAAGATAATGTTTAATTACCAGCATCTATTACTTATTTCAATGAGTGACATTATAGAAGATGAACTTTTTTCATCATCTGTTATAAAGGATCTTCATGCTCTTGACTTTGATTATGTCCCAGAAGATCTACCACATAGAACTGAACAACTCCGAAGACTAGCTCAGCTGTTTAAACCATTGTTAAATAAAATATCACAAAATGCTGTAATTAAAGGTCCTGTCGGTACGGGGAAAACCGTTATTGTAAAAAAATTTTGTAATTCGTTTGTTAATATTGCAAGAAAACAAGGTATGATTGTTGATTATATCCATATAAACTGTAGAAAACGATCAACGGACGGATTGGCCTTAATCGGGATTTTAAATCATTTTGATAAAAGGTTCCCAGATAGAGGTTTCTCGGTTCAAGAGATGTTACAGATCCTAAACAAACAATTACAACGTAGAGAATCACAGCTTTTACTTGTTTTAGATGAAGCTGATGCCCTACTGAAAAAAAGCGGTTCTAATCTTATATATAATCTAACACGATTTACAGATGAAACAATGAAAACAGACAATCCCATTTCCATACTAATGGTTTCTCAAAAAGACATATTATCAGATTTAGATACGTCAGCTCTTAGCACATTTAAAAGAAGCAATATGATAGTTTTAAATAAATATTCTTATGATGAATTATATGATATCATTGAGCAGCGAGTAAAACTTGCTTTCCACAACAATACTGTATCTTTAGATGGTATAGAACTGATTGCTGATATTGCAAGTGAATGGGGAGATGCTCGTTTTGCGATAGAGCTTCTCTGGAAATCAGGTATGTGCGCTGATCAACAGCATGTTCAACTTGTTGTACCAGATCATGTACGTGCTGCTAAGGCAGAAACATATTCTACTGTTACTGAATCAAAAATTAAAAATTTAGGGAAACATCAACTTTTAACATTGATGTCAGTTGCTAAACGCCTACATAGAAAGGGTACAGCATATGTAAATACTGGTGAGGTTGAAAAAACATATGCAATTACTTGCGAAGAATATGATGAAAAACCACGAGCACATACTATGTTTTGGAACTATTTAAAAGAAATTGAAAACGCTGGATTTATTAGTGTTAAAGCTTCTGGAAAAGGCCAATTAGGAACTACCCAGCTTATATCACTTCCTGACATTCCAGTTAAAATTTTAATAGATAAAGTAGAAGGATTATTAAGATAATTTTTTTATAATTTATTTAAAATAATTTTAAAATTAAATTTTTTTTAAGTAATAAAGAATGGGAACAAAGGTAGCATTTATATATAACATATTCTTATAGATATTGTTATATTAACATTATATTAAAAGGGGAATAATATGAAGAAAAAAATAAATTTAGTATTAGATTTAATCATTTGTATGTTGTTATTTACAACAGCGATAACTACAGGAGTAACTTTTGGTATAGTTAATGAAAATACAGGCTTGAGTAATTCTCCTTTAATCGATACTTCATATCACATCCGCATAGGAACAACTAATGCAGGAGAAATAGCTACTAAATTGAAATCTGAAGGATTTGATGTGTTAAGTGGAATAGTAACTACAAACTCTCTTGAATTAATTGTATCACATATAGAACTTAGTTATCTAAAGGAACAAGGATATAATCCTATAATATTAGAAACAAGCCGACCGTTTCGTGAGATACAAGCTGAGCGAATAAAAAATCATCTTGAGGTTCCACCTGGTTATCCAAGTTTATCTGAAATAACTGATGAGATGAACGACACAGCTGCTGCCTATCCCTCAATTTGTAAAGTATATGATCTTACGAATACCTACAACGTCTCAACAACTTATGAAGGTCGTCATATATACGCCATAAAAATCTCTGACAATGTAAGTGAAGATGA
Organism: uncultured Thermoplasmatales archaeon; assembly: GCA_964347865.1. Taxonomy (GTDB): domain Archaea; phylum Thermoplasmatota; class E2; order DHVEG-1; family DHVEG-1; genus JAGLML01. The sequence goes on along the minus strand of CAYGAC010000080.1, from coordinate 73,615 downwards.
GGATGAACCTACATTTTTTATGGTAAGTTGTCATCATGCAAGGGAAATTGTAACTCCTGTAATAGCAGTGTATGCTATAGAAGAATTCACTTCAGAATATGGATCTGATCCTGATATCACAAAAGTGGTTGATGAATATGAAATCTGGATTGCTCCCGTTTGGAATCCAGATGGTTATGATTATGTATATAATGTAAACAACATGTGGCGGAAGAACCGACGTTACTTTTCAGAATATGGAACGTATGGAGTTGATCTAAATCGAAATTATCCATTTGGCTGGTATGGTGCATGTTCTGGAAGTACTAGTCCAAGCTCTGAAACGTATAAAGGACCAAGTCCAGCATCTGAAGCTGAGACACAAACGATGATAGCATTTAGCAACGATCAACATTTTACTAAGATCCTTGATTATCATTCTTCTGGACGTGAGGTTCTTTATGGTTATCATCCATCGTGTCATACACATCCTTTTAATTCCTTTTTCCAATCTGAGGCTGTAGAATTATCTAAAGCTGCTGGATACTATGGTAGTATACGTACCCCGAGTGCTATGGGTGAAAATTATGAATGGCAACTGTGGACAAATGGATCTTATGCCAATCTAATGGAGACACATACCACGTTCCAACCAACCTATTCAAGTGCTGAAGCTGAGGCCGTTCTTGTATGGCCAGGTACAATGTGGATGCTGGAACGACCGATTTCGGTGAGTGGTAGGGTAACAGACTTTGCTACTGAACAACCAGTAGAAGCCTCGATTAATCTTACTGGAATTACATTTACTAATAATGAAAAATTCATCAGTGAGGGCACATTTGGTCGTTACCATTTATTCCTCCCTCCAGATGATTATACCCTTGAATTTTGGGCTCCAGGTTATATTAGTCAAAGTCATCAGGTAACAGTCACACTTGAAAGTGCGGAGATTCTTAATATATCGCTTAAAAGAGTTAATGATCCACCAGAAAAACCAATTATTACTGGCCCATCAAGCGGAGATGCAGGAACAGATATCGAGTTTTCGATAGTTACCACAGATCCTGATGAAGATAATATTTCTTATTTTATTGATTGGGGAGATGGAACTACGAGTGATTGGCTTGAACCATCTCCATCTGGTGAAACTATTTACATATCACACACATGGATGATTGGTGGGGATTTCGATATTCAAGTTAAAGCAAGAGATACTTATCTTGAAGAAAGCGATTGGTCAGATCCCCTAACAATACACATCGTTGGACCAATTATTGAAATTAAAAAAATTGCTAGCGGATTTGGAGCAAGTGCAATTATTGAAAATAATGGAGAAGCTGAAGCATCAGATATTGAATGGAATATCCAATTAGAGGGCGGTTCAATAATACTTGGTAAGAATAAGTCTGGGACTATATCTTGCCTTTCACCTGGTGCATCAGAAAAGATAAAGTCTTTTGTCCTTGGATTTGGTAATACAAAAATTACAGTAACAACAGAATATACTACAAAGTTAAGATATGCTGTCGTAATTCTATTATTCACTATTTGTTTATAATAGAATTATATTTTTTCTTAATTTTTTTTTAAAATAATTAATTATGTATCCAGATTAATTCATAATTAAAGGGAGGAAGAGGGGCTAATTCTTAAGGGAGGCAAAACGGGGAGGAGGAAAATGAAAAAGAAAAGATCCCAAATATCTCCTTCATATTAGCCCCATATTAACAATTGTTAATTCCCCTATATATAATTTTCGCTAAAATCTAGAATTTTCCTTTTCTTTTTTAATTAAATCTGATGTTTCATTAGAAAAAATAACCATCAATTTATTCCTCTTAATGAAAAAAATGATGTTTTTATTCCTTCAAATGCATGACATTCGCGTTTTTCTTTATTCGTCTCGAAACTCACTTTTTTATTTTTTATTCGTTTTTTTCCTAGATTGGGTAAACTCTTCATTCTTCTAGCTATAATAAAAACCTTAACGATGTCCTCGATTTCTTCACCTTCGAAGGCATCATAGGTTGTACCTGCTATTTTCATCTCCAAATTTCACCTATAATTAACAATTGTTAATTATACTATATAATACTTTCGGAATATATAGATTTATATGATACATATTTTTTATATATTTAATCAGATGAATTCCTACCAAAGGAGAGCTTTTATATATAGAATAAATAATAAGAACATATAAGGGGAATTCTAATTTATGAAAAAAATACTAACCTTTGTAATCATTATTTTATTTATAGGTTTAAATAGTACTCAAATATCAGGGATCAATTTAGATAAAAAAGTTAGCGTTATAATTTCAGATGATCCACCAACATTTTATGAAGCTTCAGGAAGATGGTATGTAAAACCAAATAATTACTCAGAATTAATCAGTTGGTATCAACATTTAGAGGAGAATTTCTCTAACTATCTTTATGTTTGGAAGGCAAATGAAATGTATGGTCTCGGAAAGATACCTGATGAAGGATATGATTTATATATGGTTAGAATAACTAATGAATCACTTGGGTTAAATAAACCTGAAGTGTTATTTACTCTCTCTATTCATGGAAATGAAAGAGTCGGTACTAATGGAGGTTATTGGGTTGCGGATTGGTTAATGCGTCATGCTTACCATCCCGATTATGAATGCCCAGAACGAGAATGGTTACAATGGGTAATTGATAATCGTGAGATTTATTTTGTTCCTTGTTTAAATCCAGATGGATACGATGAAAATCATAGAGGTGATGATAGTGGGCGTGATTTGAATCGTGATTTTGGTCACAGTCAGACAAATGCATGGAGGTCAATAAATACAAAAACTGTACGTCGGTTTGTTAACAATCATACTCTCCGTACAACAATAGATATGCATAGTGGGACTCGTGGAATACCATATCCTTGGAGTAATAAAGATGTCCGGTTGGATAAGTGGGGTGTGAGTCCTATTACAGGATATAATTATTCTTCACATTGTCCCCCTGATTTTTATTACTTTGATGCCTGTTATCTTCGAATGGGCGATTATGTTGGTAACTATGGTGGAGATTTGAATGAAAATAATATCAATCCATGGGCAAATGGACCCTGTCTAGGGTATGATGCCGATGGAACAAGTTGTGATTGGATGTATGGTGCAGATGTTATTCGACATCCCGCAGAAGATCCTTATGTGGAGGATGAGATTTTTGGACCTGATCCTGGCTCTAGTGTAATGTCCACGTTGGTTGAGTTTGGACCATCCGATCCTGATTTGGGTAATGATACAAATAATCGATATGGTGCTGAAGTCAGAAGATGTATGCTACATCAGATTGATTTTGCACAACCGTATATTCGTTGGCAACATGGAACAATAAAAAATAATTCTTTTTTTAATATTAGCGACTATATGGTATTTAGATGGCAAGTAAATGGGAGTTTAGTTGTAGACAGTACTCTTCTACAATGGAGTACAGATCCTGATCCTATAAATAATCCGGAATATAATACTACAGCAAACACAACACATGTCGGTGATTGGTATGGGGGGACTGGATGGGATAATGCAGAGGATGGTGTAACTGATTGCATAACATATAAAGAAAATATATCACTTGATTCACCAGGAGAATATTATTTCGTGGCAAAAGCAAAAGTTGACCAAATCTACAAAAATGTGACTCATCCTGATGAGTATGGACATGAATCCTATTTACGAATAGTCCAAGAAAGAACTAATGAATCTTATTATGAAGAAATCAATGGTACAGATGGACTTGAAATTGTGAAAGGAAAGTTATGGTGGTATAGTCCAATAATCCATGTTACTATTGTACCAGAAGCAGGATCACCTAATATAACAATTATCGAAGGACCTAGCTTTGGAAAACCGAATAAAGAATATACTTTTACTTTTGTTTCTTCAGATCCTGAAAATGATGAAATTTACTATTATATTGCTTGGGGTGACGGTGAGGTAGAAGAGTGGATAGGACCTTATAAATCAGGAGAGACAATAAACGTATCACATTCTTGGACTGATCTAGGAGATTATAAAATAAGAGCAAGAGCAAAAGATACAAATGGCGCTCGGGGAATTTGGTCAGATCCTTTCCAAATGCATATCGGATTACCAGCTCTTAATATTGGAGCATTAAATGGTGGATTATTTAAAATTAAATCGATAATTAAAAACACAGGAGAAGCAGAAGCAACAGATATACAATGGACGATAGCACTTGATGGAGGTTTGATATTAATTGGTAGAAAATCTTCTGGTGAAATTAAGTATTTAGATCCAGGAGAAGAGGCGGAGATAAAATCAAAAATCATCTTTGGATTAGGAAAAACTGTTGTGAGGGCAACTGCAGAAATATCAGAACATACAGATACTAGAAGTCAACGTGCTACTATCTTCTTACTTTTTATCAGTGTTAATCCAGGTGGTTTCATATAATTTTACATTAACGGTTACAGTTACTTGCGCCGAAGGTGCCTCAGAATCTACATCTGCTAATAGTTTAGCACTATTAATATGGTGTTTTATACCTAAGTTATAGAAATCCAAATTATTCATAATTATAATTATTAATATATTATTATTGGAAATTATCAATTAAAGGATGAAAGAATAAAGGTACTATCCGTACATAATTAACTGCATGCTCATCTGCGAAAAAAGCACTTAAAATAATTAATATATATTCCTATTACTAGGAGGGGAGACAGTAATACAAAAAATACTCCCAACTAATTAAATACTGCCGACTTCTTTTCTCCTCCTCCCACCCTAGTATTTTTCAATAAAAATCCAATTTTTAAGATAAATTCGAGGTTGTAAATGTTTTTATATATGAGGTGCGTTATATAGTTAAATATAGGGAATATATAATATGAAAATAAGTATCAGATTAAAAAATTTCTATTATATATTCTAATTCAAGTAAATCAATATATGAATTAAATTGATAGGGGTATTCTATATGGCCATAGGTTTCGTCTTGATAACAATTGCACCAGTAAGAGAGAATTATGTGCTAAATGAACTCTCTAAAGAACCAGAAATTCTTGAATTACATCCTATATTGGGGAAATATGATCTTCTTGCTAAAATAGAAGCAGACTATTATGATACACTAGCAAGCATTATTATAAACAAGATTAGAAAAATATCTGGAGTAATAACTACAAAGACATTAACAGGAACAGGATTAAAAGGATATTGAAAAAAGTAACAAACAATTTACCGTAGATATTATAACTTATTAATCTCACTGTTTTATTGTTTTTTGGGTGGGAATTCACAGTAATTTTTTAAAGGACATTTATTACAAACTGGTTTCTTCCTACAATAATTTTTTGCCAGTTTAACTATTAACGCATGTAATTCTTTATATAACTGAGCAATATCTTTTGTAGGAAAATATTTTTTGAGTTCACCTTCAAAATATTGTTGTATTCCATCATACGATTCTTTTTTTATATTAATTGGAACTCGTTCACGTAAACGTTTTGTATAGGCATCAACTACAAATACGGGATGATTTCCAGCGTATAATAATATGGAATCAGCAGTTTCAGGGCCTATTCCATTAAGCGATAGTAATTCTGACCTTATTTCCTGTATTTCTCGACTAAAAAATCTATCAAGGTTTTTATAATTTTTGTTTAAGTGCGAAGCTAAAACCTTGAGACGATTCGCTTTTTGATTGTAATATCCAGAAGGTTGTATCATTGTTTTTAGATGTTCGATTTCTGTTTCTACGATTTTTCTTACCGTTAGGGTGTTATTTAATTTAAGATTAACAAGTGCTTTTTCAACATTTGCCCATGCAGTATTTTGTGTAAGTATTGCTCCAATAATAATTTCAAATCTTGGATCACTGTATCTATTTTTATGATACTCTTTATCAACCGGCCACCAATCTTGAGGTCCAAAATTATCTAAGAGAATTTTGTAAATCTTACCTGGATTTAATGGCATACCTACCAAATCTACATCTATAAAAATTTAAATTATAATGAGCTTTCCACGATATTCATTATTTGATTTGTTTTTTGATCAGTATTTTTTTGAATTTCATTTATCCTAAAAGTAGTCGTTTTAACAAACTCTTCATCTTTTATTGAACCTAAATTAATTTTAACATTGAGAATTGCTGATTTTACCCCAGCTTGAGCCATTAAAGCTGATACTGCCACATCAGTAATTGAATTTTTATTCCCTTTTTTGGCAACAACCATTGCAATATCAAGTATTTCTTCACATTTTGTTGCTGTATCTATTGGAACTTTTGCGGCTATTTTATAACCATTCTGAATGGCCTTTTTTCTCTCTTCTTTTTGTTGTTCTGTTTCCTTTGGCATTTTAAATGCTTTCATAACATCATTAAAAGCATTTGTATCTTCATCAACTAATTTAGTAAGTTTGATTCTTAATTTCTCACTTTTTTCTAATGTGTCGTTAATTTCATCTTGTACATCTTCGTAATTTTCTTTTCCTATCGTTAAATTACATACCATGGATGAAAGTGCAGTTCCTAAGGCTCCAGATAATGCTGCTACACTTCCCCCACCAGGAGCTGGACTATTTGATGCAAGCTCTTCTAAAAAATCATTGATGTTCATATCAACTAATTTGCTCATTTTCTCACTTTTTAGAATCTAGGAGTTTTTTTTCTAAAACCTGATCTCTCTTAAAATTTTCTAGTCTTAAATAATAATCAGTAACATCTGTTAGCGCTTCTAAAGGTATAAGTCCAACTATCTCACTCCCAATAACTGGTACACCATATCTCTCTGCTTCATTTTTTATAGTTTCAAAAACCCGAAATATTGATGATTTTTGGTAATTTACTAGATTCATTGAAACCTGTACGATTTTTCTTTCTTTTATTTCAAATCCCATTGCTTTTACAAACCTAAAACCACCACTACTATGTCTCACCACCTTTGCAATATTTTTTGCTATGTCTATATTATCAGTTCCTAAGTTTACATTATAGGCAATCAAGAAAAATCTTGCACCGACAGCAGTTGCTCCAGCAGTTGGATGTATCTTATTTGGACCATAATCAGGCATTTTATCAGGGTTTTTACCAATTTCTTCCTTTAATCCTTCGAATTCACCCCTCCGAACATCTGCTAAATTTTTTCTATCTTCGCGTTTTGCCGCTTCCTCATATAAAAAACAGGGCACGTTGGTTTTTTTAGAGAAGTCTTTTGCAAAATCATTTGCAAGTGATACACATTCGTCCATAGTAACATCTGAAACTGGAATGAATGGAACAACATCTATTGCTCCCATTCTTGGATGTTCTCCTTTATGTTTATTCATATCGATTAATTCAACACATTTAAGGGCAATATCCATAGCAACGGCTTTTACCCTTTCAGGAGAACCAACAAAGGTAACATCCGTTCTATTATGGTCAGCATCAGGTGTAAAATCTAATAATTCTACCTCCTTATGCTTTTTAATAGTATTATAAATCGCATCTATTGTTTTTTTGTTCCTTCCTTCACTAAAATTCGGGACACATTCAACAATTTTAACCACTAAACATCACCGCAAACCTTAATCTAGGGACTTCTTTTAACTGTTTGGTATTACACATGGATACTGTTGATATTCTAATCAAGAATGCAAATGAACTTATTACTTTAAAAGGAGCAAATAGTGCACGAAGAAAAGAACAATTAAATGAATTGTCAATAATAAAAAATGGATCAGTTGCAGTAAATAAAGGTAAAATTATTGAAGTTGGTAAAAAACTAGATTATAATGCAAAAAATATAATAGATGCTTCGGGAAAAGTCGTAATGCCTGGTTTTGTTGATCCACATACTCATGTGGTTTTTGCGGGATCACGAGAATTTGAACTTGACATGAAATTAAGTGGTTTATCCTATATGGATGTTCTCAAAAAAGGAGGAGGAATTTTTTATACTGTGAATGAAACACGAAAAGCAACAGAGAATGATTTATTCAACCAGAGCAAAAATCGACTTGACCATATGCTCATTCATGGAACAACAACATGTGAAGGAAAAAGTGGATATGGACTTGAATTAGAGACAGAACTTAAAATTTTGAAAATCCAAAAAAACCTAAACGAAAGTCACCATATGGATATCGTCTCTACGTTCTTAGGTGCTCATGCTATTCCTAAAGAGTACAATGCAGACGAATATGTTGACCTTATAATTACTAATATGCTACCGAAATTGAATGAGACGGCTACATTTTGTGATGTATTTTGTGAGAAGGATGTATTTACTAATGAGCAATCAAGACGCATTTTGACCATTGGTAAAAAATATGGACTTATTCCTAAGATTCATGCAGATGAAATCGTTGATACGGGTGGTGCATCTCTTGCCGCAGAAGTAGGTGCTATAAGTGCAGATCATCTATTAATGTCCTGTGAAGAGGGTTTGATAGAAATGGCAAAAAAAAGTGTTATCGGTGTACTTCTTCCCGGTACTCCATTTTCCTTAATGCAAAATACGTATGCTCCAGCAAGAAAAATGATAGAACTTGGTGTTCCTATTGCATTAGCCACTGATTTAAATCCGAACTGTTGGATTGAAAGTATGCAATTTGTAATTCAACTTGCTTGTCTTAATATGAAGATGACTCCTGCTGAAGCTATTACTGCAGCAACGTATAATGCTGCTTGTGCGATAGGACTAAATAACAACATAGGTAGTATTGAAAAAGGAAAACAAGCAGATATTATAATTTTAGATTGTCCAAATTACAAGTTCTTATCCTATAAATTTGGAGTCAATCTTGTGGAAACCATAATAAAAAATGGAAGAATTATTTGATTTCTTTACTTTTTGGTACTGTTTACATTTTTGGGAAATTTATTTGTAGAGAGTATACCATACTTTGAAGAGATGGGTGAACATGAGAAAAAGAGGAGCTTAAGGAAAGAACTAGGTCTTCTTGACATTTTTTGTCTAGCAGCTGGTGCTATGATTAGTTCTGGTTTGTTTGTATTACCGGGATTGGCGTTTGCCAAAGCAGGTCCAGCAGTTCTTATATCATACGGTATTGCAAGTCTCTTGGTTATACCTGCAATGTTATCAAAAGCTGAGCTTGCTACAGCTATGCCAAAGGCAGGTGGAACTTATTTTTTTATCGATAGGAGTATGGGACCTATGATGGGAACTATCGGAGGGTTTGCCGCTTGGTTCTCTTTAGCGTTTAAGAGTGCATTTGCATTAGTAGGTATTGGAGTATTTGCTATTTTACTAAATCCTGGTTTTACTGTGATGCAGATGAAGCTGGTTGCTGTTTTTTTCTGCATCATATTTACCATTATAAATATCCGGGGAGTAAAACACACTGGAAAAACACAAATAGCGATAGTTATAGGTCTCCTCTCTCTTCTTGTTTTTTATATCCTTGTGGGAATTTTCTTTATACAACCTTCTCATTTCAGCAATTTTATACCATATGGATACGGTTCTATTTTTTCAACAGCAGGTCTTATTTTTGTTTCTTTTGGTGGTTTAACTAAGGTATGTAGTGTTGCTGAAGAATGTAAAAAACCTGGACGCAATATTCCTCTAGGTATGTTTCTTTCTTGGGGAATAATCTCATTACTTTACCTACTTGTTATTTTTGTAACAATAGGAGTAGCAAATCCTTCAAGATTACTAACATCCCTCACACCAGTTTCACTAGGAGCAGATACAATTCCTATCCTAAGTGGATTTGGTGGTATGATCATGGCTATAGCCGCGGTTTTAGCATTTATTTCAACAGCTAATGCAGGACTTCTTGCAGCATCACGGGACCCGATGGCGATGAGCAAAGATCAACTCCTTCCTCGTTCCTTTGCGCGAGTCTCAAAAAGAGGAACTCCAACTTTCTCAATACTCTTTACCTCTGCTTTTATGATTTCTATGATTTTGTTTTTAGACCTTGAAAGTCTCGTAAAAACGGCTTCACTGCTCAAAATTTTACTATTTTTATTTGTGATATTTTCACTTGTAATTATGCGGGAAAGTAAAATACGACACTATCGACCTAAATTCAAATCACCTTTTTATCCTTGGATTCAACTTGTGGGAATCGTTGGACTTGTATTTCTTATCTTTGAAATGGGTTTCATTCCAATGATTCTTGTTGGAGCTTTTATTCTTTTTGGATTTTTATGGTATTGGTTCTTCGCTCGCGATAAGATATGGAGAGAATATTCATTACTACACTTGATTGAAAGAATCACAGGAATGAAATCAACTGGTTACCTTATAGATGAGGAACTGCGAGAGATTCTAATAGAAAGAGATGATGTTACTGAGAAACGGTTTGAACAGCTTATTAAAAAATGTGAAGTTATTGACGTTTTCAAATATATGCGTCCTGATAGGTTTGCATGGTTGATTGCAAATAAATTAGGCGATCAATTAGATACTGATAAGGAAAAATTATATAAGCTTCTTAAGAAAAGGGAAAGGGATTCAAATATTATTTTACATCCAGGTATCGCAATTTTTTCACATATTATTAAAGGACGTGATAAATTTGATATAATTTTAGTGAGAAGCAAGAAAGGGATTATTGTTTCTGATAATATCGATCCAATTCACGCGTTTTTTGTAATTGTTGCTTCCCCCGATCAACAAAGTTTCTATCTACATTCGCTCATGTGGATTGTTCAAATCGCTGATGAAACTGATTTTGAAGAAGAATGGATAAAAGCAAAAAACATCGAAGAATTAAGAGACATCATCCTTTCAGGATGGAAGAAACGAAAATCCTTATGAGCTAATCATAAAGTATATTCTTTTAATCCTCTCCCGGAACTCCTTTTAGTTGACAGGTTTTTTGATATATCTTGGTTCTATATTTTTTATATGCTGGATATTTTTGTATGAACGCTATTAGTATTTCATCAACGTTCATTTTCTTTCTTTTTTTAATAAATGGCTGAAGCTTTTTCATTAGAATTTTTTCCCATGCTTCTTCTTTATGCGTTTCCATGATTTGACATGTTATGTGGTAGATCTCATTTCTATGGTTCTTGTATTGGGGAAATAGTTCAGTAAACTCTTCAACTATATTTTTTACATTATTTTTTTTCCGTTCTAGTATAAAATCATCCAGTTTAATAGTAAGTGTTCTTTCAAAATTGTTTTGTTGATAGCGATCATGTATTTCCCCTATGGCGACTGCTATTTCAATTATCGAGAGGAAAAATAAAATTGTTGTCAAGGCGATTATATAGGCTTCTCTTATTCTAATCGCATGTTCTAATATTATAATATCAATTAAAATAACAAAAAAAGGAAGTACAAATGATATTTTTTCGATTAGTGGTGATTCAGCAAGTTCCTGAACAAAATTCCTTAACCCCCTAAGTCGAACCATGAATCATGGAATAAAACATCCTCAATTTAACTCTTATGATTTAAATCCAAATTTTCATTATTTTAAACTATATTAATAATATAATAAGAAAGTTATAAATGTAATACAGATGTTATTAAATATATAATTAAACGGAGCTGTAAATGTTGGTTCAGTCAAAAGTTATAGTTTGTTTGTTATTGATAAACTTCATAATTTTAATGTTTATTCCAGTACAATCACTAGCATCTAAAGAAATATGGTGGGATGATGATTGGAAATTTCGCCAGGAGATTTACGTACCAATTGACACTGGTACTAATCTCGCGAAATATCAACCCATTGACACTCATATAGAATTTACTCATTCTTGTTGGGCATTCAATGATAATCAGCATTCAATCAGAGTTATATTACAAGATGGAGAAAAAATAGATGAATTAGATTCTCAGATATATGATTTAGAATATCTTGATGATAGTCATATTCAATCCTGTAATCTTGTTTTTTTAATTCCTGAAGAAGCAAATGGTAAAGAAAGATATTTTGTTTATTATGACGATTCTGAGAAACCTGTAACGAACTATCCTGATCATGTCAGCGTTGAAGAATCATATTACATTTATGAACCGATTTCTGGATATCCATTTGAATCGCATTTTTTTAAGATAATAGAGGATGAATATATTGTCTATGCAATATCACAAAAAGGACAATTTATGGGATATAAATCCTCACAATATGTAACGAAATTAAAGAAAAATACTCAGGAAGTATTACCAAAAAATGGAGATATTGTCGCATCCTTTGATTTTCGATATTATTATGGTCAAGAATATGAGGATTATAGTTCAACCAGCCAACATCTTATTTCAAAAGAAATCATCACCGATGGTAATCTAATGGTTGAAGTTCGGATTGTTAGTAAATCCAAAAAAGATGATATTCAAACTCATGCAATTTACAAATATTACTACTGTCCAACAGAAAATAAGAGAATACAAGTGCATGTAAAACATGAAACGTTGCAAGAATTACAGGTATCTGATAATGTAAACACCGATGGAATTTTTGCACGATTACAATGCGGTGGAATTTCAAGTAATTCAATAAAAGACTTGAATTTTGGTGAAATACTACCGTATCTCCATCTCTATAATGAAAGAGATATGATAAGCGAATATTCTTTAGATCTTGATCCAGAGTATATTCCAGATGATTATGATATAAGAGTTTTAAGTAATAAGGATGATATTGATTTAGGAAATAAAGCATGGGCATCTTTTGATGAAGGAAAATCAGGGCTGTCTCATTCTCTCATACTTAGCACGAATAATGTTTTAAAATCAGGACATGGTGAGAAAGATGGCGTTCAGGTAAACGCTTATGAGATGGATTATCCTCATTTACCTGGTCTAGAAAGCAATATTGCATCTTTTGAATTTGGTAGAAATTCATATGAAGCAGATGGTGTTCAAGATCTTGTTATACCCAAGGATTTTATTGTTGAATTTGACGCAGAGGTTTTTTCCTCCTCAACAGGTGGTTTTAGTATCATTCAAGAAGAAGCTGATATCTTTCAATCCTTAGTTGACATGAAACCAGCATATGATCATAATGTTTCTGATGAAAGTGAAGAAACAAAGGATAACAAACTGACAATATTTGTTCATAATGCTCATGCTATTCCAATGGGAGCTGGCCTAGCTGCATTAACTGGTAGAAATTTTGGATACATTACAACCGAATTGTATAGATATAAAGAACTTATTGGAAGTGGAACACCTGAGAGATTATCTTTAAAACATATTCCAACTATTACCAATAAAACTATTAGAGAGCGAATCAAAACGCTAACTTCTTCTTTTGATTGGAAAAATCTTTCGTTTTTCAAAAAATTTACATTTCAAAATCTGGAACAGGGGAGTTATCTTGTTAAGATTTATAAAGAAAATCCTTTATTAGGAAATAAGCGGAAATATATTGGTTTTAAAACTATAGAAGTTAAAGAAGACACGAAAACCCACGTTTTTTGTAGATCTGAAGGCTCTATTCATATTTCTGTTTTTGATAACAACAATGAAGGATTAGAAGATGCAGAGGTATATCTATTAAAAGATGATTTTGTGATTTCTAACAACAAAACTGATTCTAAAGGTCAAACTTTAATAAAAGCTCCTTGTAATAAATACAATAGTTACGATCTTAAAATCCTTTATAACGGCTTTATCATTTACGAAGATCGTATAAAATTAGGACCAATTAGAAGAATAACACCTATAAAAAGATCAATAAAAATCGAACGATTTGATTTTGATCTAGAAGTGGTAGATACCTGGAAATTACCACTTGAAATAGAGGCAACTCCAAGTTTGAATAGTAATGAAATGGACGTACCAATCACAATAACTCCAAATAAGCTTTCTAATGGAAAATATCTTTTTACTAATCTTATCTCCTCTACTTATAAACTTAGCTTAAACTATAAATCTTTTTCAACAGAAGAACAGATTCAGATTCCAGAAGATAAAAAAATTAATCTTGTTTTTCCTGTGGAATTTAATATAAAAATCAAAACATTAGATTCGAGAGGGATTCCCCTCAACAATGCAAAGCTAATAGTGTCAAGAGGTAGTGTAGATCTTAAGGAAAGAAGTGATATATCTAATTTATATCTTCCTCCAGGAGTTTACAATATCGATGTTTTTACTCAAGACGAATTAATAGGTTCAAGAAAAATTAATGTGTTTGGTGAAAGAAGTTTTGATATAATAACAGTTCAAGAACCATTTTATCCTTTAATTGTAACCTTTTTTGTAATTATTTTTACAAGTTCATCTTTAATTTTTACATATTTGAAAAAAAATATGTTGTATTTTTTGAAAACACTTTCAATATCTTTAGTAATAGCCGCTCTCGTTTTTCCTTGGTGGATGTTATATGGTTCGACTTCACAGGTTGAAACATCAACAAAGATGTATCTCATCCCATCAGAGCTGGTTACAATAAGTACTACTAATGAAATAATTGCTGGAGAGCTTTCATTTTTACCTAATATTTTTTTAGATTTTGTTTTGTTAATTCTAATATTGACGACAATAGGTTGTATATTAATAATTTTAAGTTTATTCTTAAAAAAGTTTAATTCAAAAATCTATTTTCTATCATTAATAGTAGCCTTTGTAGCTTTTACAAGTGCACTAGCCGTATTTACTCTTAGCATGTCTAGCTTAACTGAAGTTGGAGTAGGTAGTTTTGTAGATTCAGGAAATATTGATGTTTATATACCTGGAGAAGAGACAATTCAAACAATATTTTGTAGCTGGGGACCAACTTATGGATTTTATTTCTATTTCATTTCAATATTAACCTTATTTTTTACAATCATTTTAATTATGAAAAAAAATTTGAAAATTACAATTTTTAAAAAATAGATTTTATAGTTTTTTTGTGAGTAGTAATTTGACCATTAAGATTAATACTAAAAAATAACTGATGAGTACGAGAGTAACGGAGATTACGAATTCAGATACAAATACAGAAATTATTGCAAGGGTACTAAGAACAAAAATTAGAATCACAACCAAACGAAGTTTTAAAAGAGTATTCATTTCTGATAATGCTTTTATTTCTAAAGATTTAAATTCTAATCTCTTTGGTTTATTAGGCATGTTTTACCTCTTGATTACATAAAATAATATATACTACAAATTATATAAATATTGTCTATCTCAAATTTTTTCATTTTAATATACATTAATATTTTTCTTATTTACTTCTAAAAATAAAATATTTTCACTTTGACAGATATAGTCTTTTTTTAAGTTTTCGAATTTGTTTTTCCTGCTCACGTTTTATTCTTAGTAATAATTTTTCCTTTTCTGTTTCTTCTTCAGACTTTACTTGGATTTTTTTCCCTTCTGGTTTTACCATTGGTTTTTCGGCTTTTTTAAGTTTAACTGGCTTTATTTCTTTTTTTGGAGGTTTCAGTTCTTTCTTTTTTGGTTTTCTCAATATCATGATTAATTTATTGAGTACACGCGACTTTTCTTTTTGTTTTATTGCAATACAATAATTCTTATACCATAACATTGCTGATTTGTATTCATCTTCCATCATTATCCTTACTTTTTCAAATTCTTTCCTATCTTTCTTCTTTAATTCTTCTAAATATTCTTTTTCCTCCGGAATCGTCCATGGTTTATCTGGTTTTTTACATATTTTTTTAAATATTCTTCTCTTCCTAAAATAAATAAATCCATAAAATAACATAGCTGCAATTACTAATAACACAAAATAATAACCAACTACTTCTGAAACATAGATTCCTCTTGTAATGATTGTTGCTGTATTATTGAAAATTGTATCGGGTTCATAAATAGAGTAAGCCTCTATGTTTATTGATCGTGCAGAGCCAGGATCATTAAGTATCCTTGGTGAAGCAACCCCTATAGAAGTGTATCCAACTTCATTTGGTTCAAGAGTGATAGGTGGGGGTGGTGAAACTACGAGTTGGCTATCAGTACTAACTCTAAAATTAAAACAGTCGATATTGCTTCCGCGGTTTTGAACTTCTAAGGGAATATTTACAAGTTGATCAGGTCCAATTTCTAAACCGTTTTGTGGAATTATATCCAAGAGATGATAACGATCTAACTTTACGATAATATCAACAAATGAAGTATATTCTAAAAGTCTTTTACCACTGTATTTAAATCCAAAAGGATTACCAGGAATAATACCAGTAGCCACAAGAAACCATCCAAGAGTTGCTCCTAAACGTTCTCCTTTTGGAGGTAAGAAGATATTTCCAAACGTGGTAAATTTAGTTATATTTACTCGGAACTGTATATTTTTCGGTAAAGTGGTATTTTGAGGTATATATGACGAAATTCTTAGTTTAGTTTTCACATCACCTTCTACACCAGCAACTAGAAATTGTGGATCAAAATGAGCTATAAAAGAACCCTCTGGAACATAATCTGGGATTTCCAATGAACATTCAAAATCATGGGCAACAAAAACAGTATTTATTCCGTAACTATCCAACGATCTATATTCTCCAGTATCTGGATCTTTTGATCCGATTATAATATCAGTTTGATTAAGATATTCTAAACTGATAACATTTGGTTCAGCAGTAAAAGTTTCTGGAATAACAAATCTCAAAACAAAAAAAGGAGTTCCAAAAATTCCCCTTCCTATCACCCATCTTAAAAGAATTAATCTATCACGAAATTTTACATCATCAGATTGTGCTACGATACATGAAACTGTAGAGGAAAAAATAATAATCCCGATGAACAAAATAGATATATATTTTATATATTTCATCGATTATTTTCCTCCTTATTATTCGTCTTTATTTTTCCTTTGTTTTTTTTCCATAAAAAATTACAAAGCACAATAATTATCAATGCAAATAATGCAATAGACGCTTCAAAACCAGGTGTTGAAACTCCTCTGCTCTGAATTAAAAATGAAACGAGGTACTCTTGTCCTGAAATCGATTGATCTGTAAAAGATGTTGGAGTAAGTGAAACCTGAATCACCTTTCGTTCATTACGGTATCCAAAATCAATTGATGGTTGTACATCAAGTGATATAGTTTTTTTTGGATTATCCCCTAATGACGTACCTGTTCCAATTGTAGTGTTTGAGTCAATAGTAACTGTCCATCCTTCAGGTATATCTACTATTTTAGATTTAACTACTGTTTTATCATTACCTAAATTTTCAATATCTATTTCAAAATTAGTTGTTTCTAAAGGTTCTATAAGCCTTACCATTTCATCTGATATGTTTATCCTTAGCAAAGGAAAATATCCAGGTGTGAACTTTATTTTGGTATAAAATGTGTCACCAATTATTGGCCCCATATCAGTTACACGAATTTTTAAGGTAATGAAACCTGGAATAAATGCTTGAGCATTTTCATCAATTTTTATGGTTAGATTAGCTATCTTAATTGTCCCATTAGCTAAGGCCGGTATCTGAAGAAAACTTGGGGAAATTGTAGCATTACACCAATCAGGTTTATCCTCAACATGTAAATATACAAAATTATCGAAATTACGATCTGCATAGTAAGGGGGTATAATTTCATCATATTTACCATGGACAAAATAATTTAAAGATATAGGTATGTTTATTGTCCGGTCAATAGGTAAAAGAGGCATATTTGCGGCATCATTATCAAAATCAATTATTACTTCGCTGTAACAATAATATACTTCTATAGGCATTGAAATAGCAAGAGCATTAGGTAAAATAGCGGTGAATAACCCAAATATAGCTATTAGAATAATACTACTTATTAACCTTTTAAAGGTCCTCATAATATTCTACCGCCATTCCATAAATTTCTAGGTATATATTATTAAATTTACTTTACCCTTGATGTATAGTCCTTACATGTTAATATATAACTTTGACATTATAAAAATATTTCTACAAATTATTATTTAGTTTTAAAAAATTATAATTATTTTTTCTTTAATAATATAAAGTATTTAATAGAAAAAACATATGATATGATCTAATTTATTTTCCTCGTTTTTTAATAATTAAAGCAACGCCTATCAATGCAACTATGACTAAAGCAGATTCAAATCCAGGAGTAGAGAATCCTCTATTTCTAACTGTAAAGGTAATCTCATATACTTCTGATTGCAATGGTTTCTCTAAAAGAGGAATAAAATATTTTCCATATACTTCGATTTTAATATTCTCTTGCTCATTGTGATATCCAAAATCATATGGTGGTTGAATACGAAGTTCAACTGTATCTTTTGGATTTTCATTCTGTAATTTTGATCCAACTTTTATCGTAGAAAGCATACTAGCACTCCAACCTTTTGGTACTTCTGTTATTCTAAATATAAACTCTGTTTCTGCATTTCCTAAGTTTTCTAAATCAATATAAAATAAAACGATTTCTCCGGGACTTATTTCTTTATAGGTGGTTCTAGGTGTAGCATCGATAATTGGTATGTATGATGGTGTAAAAGATATCTCTGCCATTTCAGTTACTCCTTTAACAGTCCCAAAAGATCCCTTTGCACTTGCGACCATTTCAATAGTAATTATTGTTGGTTCGTGTGCAGGAGCGGTGCCCTTGAATGAAACATGCACATAAGCCTCTTCTGATTGCCATTGAGAGGATATTATTGGATTTACAACATTTGGTGAAATCCGAGCTGTACACCATTCTGGTGTTTCTTTTACAGCCAACCTAATCGAAAAATCAGCACCTCCCAAAAACCACTCTAAAATTGTCGCTGTAATACCTCTAATTTTAGCAGATATATTAATATCAATTGTAATTTCCCCACTTAATGGTACAATCTTTTCACTTGCATCTCTTGCACTATATGTCATTTTGACATCGGTCGCTACCCTAGCACTACTTGATGGTGCTATAGCTACAATTAAACTAAAGAATATTAATCCAAGAACTAT
Organism: uncultured Thermoplasmatales archaeon; assembly: GCA_964347865.1. Taxonomy (GTDB): domain Archaea; phylum Thermoplasmatota; class E2; order DHVEG-1; family DHVEG-1; genus JAGLML01. Next base: position 54,822 of record CAYGAC010000080.1, on the reverse strand, counting down.
AGTTGTTTTAACTGTTCTTAGGTGTTTTTTCATTTTTACCACCATTTTTATAATAATACGTGTTTTTACACGTATATAAATATTATTGTACACTTCTTATTCTTTTTAATAAGATACTATTTTAATATATGATTTACATGATATAAAAATATTTTCATTTAAATTAATTTTTTAAAAGTATTAATAATTAAAATATTGTATATTTTTCTGGTCCTTTACTCGATTAACCGTTAGTATTATTTAGTTTTATCACTCAATCATATCAATTTCTGATCCCTGGTTTTCAGTATCCTCAGAATCTTCTTCTTTTTTCCGAGTTGTGACTTTTTCAGGGAAATTGGAAAGAATGACGATGTCACTAACAGCATTAACCCATCGGTAAGGAACAGATACATCCACACTTCCCTCCACTAGTGAAGGATTGGTATTGGTAACTAGTAGGCTGTTCACCTTTTTTTCCTCAACATCTAAAAATACATTCTTTACATGTCCTACATATTTACCTTCACGAGTATAAACAGGTAATTTTATAAAAGATGTAACCTCTCCTACGTTCTCTTTGCTGTCTTTTTCCATCATGTAATCAAAATACATTTTCATATATTAAAATGTTCTGATATACTATTATATCATTTTATTATCTAACAGGAGTAAAACCTCTATTGTATCAAATTTATTTTAATGGTACGATTGACATAATTATTACCATGAAAGATTTGGAAGAACGGAATATTCTATTTTGTTACAGATGTTACAATAAAAATTTCGGAAAATTATTTAAATACAATTATTATATCATTTACAAGATACTTTTATTTTGGGAGGAAAATATATGAAAAGAAAAATATTTGTTTGTGGTTTGACAATCTTGTTTCTGCTGATACCAGCAACAAGTGTATCAAGCTACTTAGGTGAAGGTATAAAGGCTGCTCTAACTGATTATGAACCTTTGGTACAGAAAGAACCCAAGTCTGTAACTCTTGATTTAGGTGATTTACAGTTTATATGGGGTGTTGAAAACCAAACCAGCGATTTCCAATCTATAGGTTGTGGATGTAATGGCGAAAATTTCTTTGTCACCGGAGGTAATAATGGAAGTGATCCAAACAAAGTTTATATTTTTGATTTCAATGGTAATTTTATAGACAGTTTTAATCAACAAGGGACAACAGGATGGGGTTGGCTCGATCTTACATGGGATGGTGAATATTTCTATGGCGGACCTGAAGCTCAATCACGAATCGATGTATTTACTGATGATGGAACCGTGGTTGATACTATTCCAGGACCTGTTCCGTGGTGTGCTGGATTAGCGCATGATCCAGCTACCGATCATCTATGGACAATCGACAAATGGACTGATAAGGTACTTTATGAGATTGACAAGGACGGTAATGTAATTAATTCATATCAGCAGGATAAAAATGTGTATGGTCTCGCATGGGATAATATCTCTAAAAACGGTCCTTTTCTATGGACCGCGGTTCAAGATCCCCAGTGTACATTCTACCAGTGGGACCCCAGTACTGGAAATTACACAGGTGTGTCATTTGAAGCATATGATCTTGGAACAACCGATAATAAAGCGTGTGGACTTGGTTTCACCACGAAATGGAATACAAGTGCTGGAATCTTGTTTGGTATCCAACAATGTGATCAGAATCCAGATGGTCCAGGAGATCAATTAGCAGGTTATATGATAAGTGAAATTGGCGCACCTGAACCTGCAATATGCTGCGAGGGAAGTATAAGTTGGACAGATGTAGAGCCAGGATCAACTGTTACAGAGACGTTTCAGGTTTGTAATTGTGGAGAAGAAGGTTCGTTATTAAACTGGCAATTTCAATCTGCACCTTCTTGGCCTGGGGCCGTATGGGAGATTGAACCTGATAGCGGTCACGATTTACCAGAAGGGGATTGCGTTACAATAACAGTAAATGTTACTGCACCACCTGATAAAAATACAGAATTTACTGGAAAAATAAGGATGATCAATTCAGATGATTCTAGTGATTACTGTGAAATTGATGTATATCTTAAAACACCGAAAAACAAACCATTCAACATAAACCATTTATTATTTAACTTTCTCCAGAACCATCCACGTTTGTTCCCGATAATAAAACAACTCCTTGGATGCTAATATAACATTTACAAAAAATAGTCACATAAAAAATATGAATATTTGTTACAAATAGTTTATTTCATTTCTTCTCTATTTTCTGAAAAATCATCAAATCGATTAGAAAATTCATCAAGAGCAAGTTCCATATCAAAAATAATGTCTCTCAGTAACTGATCTATACGTTCATTTTTAAATTCTTTCACACCATCAACATCTGAATACATTTTTCCTAGAAATCTACCTGATTCTTTGGATATCTCAATATTGTACAGAACTTCTTCCATATTAATAACCTTCATATATGAATAGCGACGGCGAAATGGATTTGTGTATAAAAGGCTTTTGGAGTTACTTAATTTTTATAGTATTGAAATTCATCAAATGATTTAAAATGTAACAATTTAAATCATAGAATCTTTTTTGAACAAGTAATAATTACCCCAAATAATACGTATGCATGAGAATAACAAAAGAACTATCATAATGAAAGAACTTGATGCTATTAAAAAAAACGATTTTAGTTTTTCCAGCGGTCATATTCTCGGTTCGATGTGTACACAACCACATCCTATTGCAAAAGAAGCCTATTTAAAATTTTTAGAGACTAATTTAGGAGATCCAGAATTATTTCCGGGAACAAAGGAAATAGAATCTAAACTGATAGCATTCATTTCAGATTTATTACATGCGCCAAAAACATCTGGGGGACAAATTGTTAGTGGAGGAACTGAAGGAAATATCACGGCAATGTGGATCGCTAAGCAATTAAATAAAAAAAAGGAAATTATTCTTTCCGAAAGTGCTCATTTTTCTTTTAAAAAGATTGAATCGATTATGGGATTAAAACTCGTTAAAATACCATTAACAAAAGATTATAATATAGATATTTCCAGTCTTAAAAAAAAGATTAATACAAATACTGTTGCAGTTTTAGGAATTGCAGGTTCAACAGAATTGGGAACGATTGATCCAATTCCTGAATTAAGTGATATTTGTTATGACGAGAACCTTTTTTTACATATCGATGCAGCATTTGGCGGCTATGTGATCCCGTTTTTAAAAGAATTAAACTATAACAATCCAGATTTTGATTTTTTATTAAAAGGAGTAAGTACGATTTCAATAGATGCTCATAAAATGGGATATTCAGCAATTCCTTTAGGTACCCTTATCATTCGAGACAAGAAATGGCTTGAACAAACCAGTGTTGAATCTCCTTGTATCAGTAGTAAAAAGCAATCAGGTATCTTCGGAACCCGATCAGGTGGTCCGGTAGCTGCTGCATATGCTGTTGCCAAATATCTTGGACGGGATGGTTATAAAAAATTAATTGAAAATTGCATGGACATAACCCATTATACAGAAGAAAAATTAAGAGAAATTGGTTTACCACTAGTTATCAAACCAACAATGAACGTATTAGGTGTAAAACTAAAAAAATTAGATAAAGTTGTGAATAAATTATCAAAAAATAATTGGAAGGTCAATAAAATCGACCATTTATCTTGTATACGTATCGTTATCATGCCACAGATAACAAAACAAATTATTGATGAATTCATTCCAATTTTAAAAAAAACGTGTGAGGAGGTTGGAGAATTATGAGTCTAGAATCCCTTAAAAAATCATTAATAAAAGCACCTATAGTAAAAAGAGGAGATTATCATTATGTTATCCATCCCATAACAGATGGTATTCCAGAAATACAACCCAATTTATTAAAAGAAGTTACTAGCGAAATGAAACAACTTATAAAAAAGTGTGGTAAAGTAGATAAGATTGTTACTATAGAGGCAATGGGAATTCCTCTAGCTTCAATAATTGCCATGGAGATAAACCTACCATTTACAATCATAAGAAAACGAGAATATGGTCTACCAAATGAACTCTCAGTTGAACAGATGACTGGTTATTCTAAATCAAATATGTTTATCAATGGTCTTGAAAATGGAGATAATATTGTAATTGTGGATGATGTGTTAAGTACTGGCGGAACACTAAGAGCAATTCTAACTGCATTACAACAGATGAATGTAATTATTAAAGGAGTTTTCATAGCAATAGACAAAGGGAATTGCGTCCAAAAAATTAGAGATGAATTCGGTATTTTTATTAAAGCTCTTGTGACAATCGATATACTTGATAGGAAGGTTGTAATAAAATCATAAGAAAGTATTTCATAGGTGAATTGTATTTAGTGTAAGATAACTATGGTAGAAAGGGTAGCACAACACACCCATTGTCAAATATGTGGAAAAACAATACCAGTGTCAGAGACTCTTTGCTCTGATGAATGTAAACAGAAATATCAAGCTATGATTAAAAAAAGAAAAATACTCATTTACATAATGTATGCCTTGATATTTGTTATAATAGGTATGGTTTTAATTGGTAATCTATAAAAAATTTCTTTTGAGATTGAAATAAAAGAGAAGCTTTAAATTCACTTTTTTACTTTGCATTTTAAATGCTCGATATTACCTTTGTATTAATTATCCTTGGGGCAATAATGATCCTTGGATTTATTGGTAATTTTATCTTTAATAGAACTCAGATTCCTAGTATTGTATGGTTGCTTGTTTTTGGTTTGATTGTTGGATTTGTTTTTAATAAATATATTACAGCAAATCCAGACCTAATCATGACAATATCAAAATTTTTTGCAGCTGTTGCTATTGTTATTATATTGTTTGATGGAGGTATAAATACAGATTTATATCAGCTTTTTAAAGGGGCACCACGAGGATTATTCCTTTCCATAAGTGCATTTAGTTTGAGTGTTCTTGCAACCATGGTAATTGTTATTTTATTATCAGGGATAATAGTTCCGGGTGTATCATTGAGAAATACTATTGTAGTTGGTCTAATTCTTGGATCAATTATTGGGGGAACTAGTAGTCCCATAGTGATACCTTTAGTTAGTAGATTGAGAAATTTACAAGATAAAACAAAAATGGCACTAACAATTGAAAGTATAATTACTGATCCATTATGTATTGTTGTTGTTCTCGCAGCATTTTATATGATCACTTTTGCAGGCGGAATAGATATTGCACTCGGAATTCGTAACCTAGTAAGTACTTTTTCAGTTGGTGCTGTAATGGGATTTGTATTGGGTCTTAGCTGGTTACCAATTATGAATAGGGTGCGAAAAGAACAATTTTCTTATGTAATCACACTTGCTGTGGTGTTTCTTGTATACTCCTTGACAACAGTCCTTGTCGGAGTTGAAGAAGGAGGAGAGGGTGCAGGTGCAATTGCTTGTCTTGTATTTGGACTAGTATTAGGAAATGGAAAAAAAGTCTTAAAGATGCTTGATTATGGTGGAATGGGATTCGAGATGGATGAGGAAACAAAACACTTTCATTCATTAATCTCCTTTATCATAAGAACCTTCTTTTTCGTATATCTTGGTATGGTTGTAAGTTTTCAAAAAATTGAGTTTATACTATTTGGTATTGCTGTTTTGCTTATACTGATTTTAACAAGATATATTGCTATTCAAATCTCAACTTTTAAAGGGAGATTTCATGAAGAAGATAAACAAACTATGGTTGTAATGATGCCTAGAGGACTCGCAGCAGCAATACTTGCATTGAGTTTCGGTCCTGATCTTATCGAAAATCTAATGCCAGGAATGGATGGATTTTTTAAAGATACTGTATTTGTTGTAATTCTTGGAACTGCTATTCTTTGTACAGCAGGAATATCAATCATATCTTATAAATATAAACAAAAATTAAATCATGTAGAATCACATATTGATAAAAACAAAGAATCTAAAGAAAATAATTTATAAGGATTACTCACTTAATTCTTCTTGTAGATCGATAACCATTTCAGTTAATACATCTTCAAAAACCTGGTGGCGGTATTCCTTCATTGAACCATTTGCTAGATGTGCTCTAGCAACAAATTCTCTCCCATCTTTAATTATTTCAATATGACAAACAGTTTCCATGGTATACAGCCTGGTTTTTAACCCGTATTAATCAAATGTATTTATATTTTGCGCATAAGTTTAATGTTTAAAACCATTACATATACAGGAGGTGTTTAGCGCTGGTTAATATTAGAAAACCTGTGGTAGCGGATCAATTTTATTCTGGATCCGAAAATAGTTTAAGACAGCAAATAAAGGATTGTTTTTTAGATCCCCGTGGATGTGGAGAACTTCCAGAAATTACTCAGGGTGAAAAGAATATATTAGGTATGGTTGTACCACATGCTGGATTTATCTACTCTGGAGCGATCGCATCTCATTCATACTATCAACTTGCAAAAAATGGTTTTGCCAATACTTTTATAATCCTTGGTCCAAATCATACTGGGAGAGGGTCAGGTGTATCAGTAATGACTGGAGGAAAATGGGAAACCCCACTGGGTGAAATACCAATTAATTCAATGCTTGCAGAGAAGATTTATAGAGGAATTATTGACAAAGATGACGTGGCTCATACCTATGAACATAGTATAGAAGTACAGCTTCCGTTTCTTCAGTTTGTCGCTAATGATACTAAGTTTGATTTTGTCCCCCTTTGTATGATGATGCAAGATTTTGAAACATCATCGGAAGTAGGAAATATTTTAGCAAATACTATTAAAGAGTCAAAGAAAAACATAGTAATAATTGCAAGCAGTGATTTCTCCCATGCAGGATTTAATTATTCAAGCATGCCTCCACCAGGATTAAGAGTAGATGAATATGCTGAAAAACAAGACAAGATTGCATTAACTCAAATTTTAGAATTAAATCCAGAAGCTCTTATTCAAACAGTACATGATAAGAACATAACAATGTGTGGTTATGGACCAGTTTCAGCAATGGTGGTTGCAGCCAAAAAATTAGGAGCAAAAAAAGTAGAACTCTTAAAATATGGTACTTCTTATGAAGTATACCCAGGATCATCCTGTGTTGGCTATGGTTCGCTAATACTATATTAGGTGAATGTATGGAGGCAGTGAAAGACATTGATCTTAGAAAAAAAATGAGTTCAAACGATCTTATAAAAGAATTTTATAGGTCAGGAGGTTTTAGTGCAAAAAAGCTTGCGATTGGTGTTGATATATTAGAAAGAATGCTGAAGGATAATGATTGTATGAAATTCTTGTCATTTCCTGCTTGTATCGTTTCAACAGGTACTCGAGGCATTCTTAAAGAACTATTTAAAAAAAAATTATTCGATGTAATAATAACTACGGCAGGAACACTTGATCATGATCTTGCCAGAGTATGGAAGGATTATTATCATGGAACTTTTTTCGCCGACGATAAAGAACTGCATAAAAAGGGTATAAATCGTTTAGGTAATATTTTCATTCCGCATGAATGCTATGGCTCAATACTTGAAGAAAAAATGCAGCCTATATTACAAGAATTATTTTCATCAAAACAAAAAATATCGACTAAGGATCTAATCTGGGAATTTGGAAAAAGACTTGAAAAAGAAAAAAAAGGAAAAGATTCCCTAATTTATTGGGCATGGAAAAATGAAATACCTCTATTTGTGCCTGGTATCAGTGATGGAGCATTTGGCTCACAACTCTGGATGTACTATCAAGAACATAGAAATATTACAATCGATATTTTTAATGATGAACAAGAAATCTCTGATATTATTTTTAATGCTGATAAAACAGGAGCGCTTATTATTGGTGGTGGAATATCAAAACATCATACCATTTGGTGGAATCAGTTCAAAGGTGGTTTAGATTATGCAGTTTACGTAACAACTGCGGTTGAATATGATGGAAGTCTTAGTGGTGCCAAAACAAGGGAAGCAATTTCTTGGGGAAAAATAAAGGAAAAAGCTGACAATGTCACTATTGAGGGAGATGCAACTATTCTTATACCTTTGATGATTAGTGCATTATTTGAAAGATTATAGAAATTTTATTTGAATTATCATTTAAAATTTAATAATTACAATTGTTACTTATATTTTTTAAACTATCTTTAAATATTGAAAATTGCAAAAAAAATCGTCAAATTTTGCATATATATAATATTTTTTTCATTTTTCATAGTAAAATCAAAATCAATGATTACTATCAAAATATTTAACGTAACTTTTATATAAATCTTTTATATTTACTTGTTATATGGGGGAAAAATATGAACAATAACAATTGTATTAAATATTTGATTATTGCGATAATAACTTTGCTTTTTCTTTCGATATTGTCGTCTGTTGTGTCTTCTAAACATCTCGAAAATAATATCAAATCAGACGAATTTATAGAAATAAAACTAATTCAAAGTGAGAATTTTGCTAGTGAAGTTTGGGTTGATGATGACTATTATGATGGTGGTTATAATGGAGGACATACTTGGGGATATGACGCTTTTGATAATATTAGAGATGGAATTTTTAATGTTTCAGATAGTGGTACTGTTCATATACATGAAGGTATTTATGATCCATTCGAAATCGATGGAAGAACCGATATACTAATTAATTCAGTAGAAGGGGAAGAACCTGTTGTCGTTGGTAGCCAACAAGTATGGGATAGTACCGCATCTATCATGGTTAATTGTGTAATTTTTGTAAACGATTCAAATAATATTTATTTGCAGGGATTAGACATTCAAGGAAGTGGTTTAAATGGACGTAGTTATGCTGTTTTTTTATACTAAATCATCAGGAACAATAGACACGTGTATTGTTTCCCCCAACCAAAAGGGGAATATGGCGAATTTAGCTATTCGAGCTCACTTTAATTCATCAATTCAGGTTGAAAATTGTGTAATAAAAAATTACGGAAGAATTGGTATTTATATTCGAACAGGTACAACCTTAAATGCTATTAATAATAAAATAATTGGTCAGATATATACTGACGATGACGGTGATTACGTATCCTATGGAATAGAAGTTGAGGATTTAATGTATACTTCACATGCTACCATTCAATATAACGAAATATACAATCACGATCATATAGGAAACCCCACATGGAGTTCTGCAGCCATTATTGTTGATACACAGCCATTATTGTTGATACATGGAGATATTATCAAGTTACATCTGAAAACTGTTCTGCAATTATTGAGTACAATGATATCCATGATAATATGATAGGATTACAGATTGTACCTAATGAAAATATACATGTCAATCGAAATTTAATTCATAATCATAGCAGCCATGGAGCGGTAAGTGATCCTTATTGGAATGGAACGACATATGTTAATTATAACTTAAGTGCAGATAATAATTGGTGGGGAGATATAACAGGGCCATATCATCCAACAGATAATCCGGATGGAAAAGGAGATGAAATCACCGATTATGTCATTTATAAACCCTGGGTTAAATACAACGTTCCGATTATTAATATAACTACACCAGAAAACGGATTTTTATATATCAATATAAAAGATATTTTTAAACTTAAAATTCCATTCTTTACAAACTTAATAATTGGAAAAATTAAAGTTGAAGCAGATGCACCAGATTGTCTTTTTGGAATAAATAGAGTTGAATTTTATGTAGATGATGAACTTAAAATAACTGATTACAATGAACCTTATAGTTGGGATTGGGATGAACAAGAACTATTCCTTTTGTATACAATTAAAGTAATTACCTACGACAATGCTGGAAATAGTGCAATTGATGAAATTGGAGTGTGGAAATTCTTATAAACTTTAACCTTAAAATCAATCTAAGAATATCCCTTCTTTAATGTAAGTGTTAAATTTTTTTACAATATGTTTCACATAAACTGTAAATTTACTACCTCTTTGGTCTAATTTTTAGTAAGATTAAAATACCTGCTAGAATAAGAAATGGATGTGCTCTCCATTTTAACACTCTTATTTCATCTGATTGTACTTCTCCCAAATTATCATATGCTTTAACCTTTAGCTTATAAATACCACATATTAATTCATTCCATCTCCATTTGTATGGTTCTTTATAAAGTATTTCAACAGGTTCCTCCATTTTATTGATGTAAAATTCTACTTTTTCGATACCTGCAGATGAAGATGCATTTACTTCAATATTTATAGGACCATATACTATCGTACCAAAAGGTAACTCAAATTTTCCAATATTTCGAAGGTGGAAATAATTTTTAGACGGTTTAATTATAGCAACCTCTAAATCTGAAGAAGAAATTGTAGTGAAATTCCAAATAGAACCCTCTGTAGAAGCACCATGTTCATCCCGTGCAACAATCTTCCAATAATACTTGGAGTTAATATCAAGTGTACTAGGATCATAAGATGTATTAGTTTGATTATCAACAATTTTTGGTGGAGGACTACTATCACCAAAATAAACATCATAGGTTACAGTATCCCCATCTGGATCACCACCAGTCCAGCTTAGGCTAACATTAAGTAGAACATTAATTGAACCATCCTTTGGATACTCGTCGCTTGGTATATATGGTGGATTGTTCTCTATGCGATCAATTGCAGTTTCATCTACATATCCATCATGAATATTGTAAATAACCAATGTTACCTGAGTATTATTAGCTGTAATATCACCGAAATTATTACCTTGTTCATCTCCATGTTCTTTACCATCCCAAATAGTGGAGTCAGTATATTCTCCACCAGCATCTATTATTATCATATCATCAATAGCAAAATCCAAAAATCCAAAATGATATGCAGAACCATTATATGTAGTATATCTAGAAACTATCTCGGATATAAATACTCTAATACTTCCTTCGTAAGGTTCATCTTCATTATTTTTAATAGAAAGGTTAATCCGAATAGTAGCGTTTCCTAGCCATATTAAAGTTATATTTCCAGTAATATCTGCTACTGTTCTATTTCCACATATATCAAGTTTATCTGAAAGTTGGTCAGGTTCACTAGCATTAATCCGTTCATAATTCCCATCTAATATAGAAGTTGGATAAGTACTAATTTGATATTTTTCTGCCCACTCATGTGCTTTCAAATTTAAAATTTGTCCTTCATGGTCAAATTCAATCATTTCCACATATTCAAAATCATATTTTTCAGAAGAATATACCTCATGAATATATTCGTTCCAATCATGGCAACCTATACAAATTTGAGATGTTCCTACACCTACAAACACAGTATGGGAGTAATTGTTATTAGAAGTCATTTCACCAAATTGTTCAGCTGATTTATCCTGTTGTTCAAAATTAATCAATCTTATTATATTTCCATTTAAATTTGGTGCAACAATACCAGCCCCAATAAATAATAATATAATGGTAAATGTCAAAACCTTATGATTAATGTGAACCTTCATATTATACTCCCCGATTAATATCACAATCTGATATATTATAATAATGTAATATTATATAAAACTTTATACAAAAAAGTTGAATACGTTATTATAAAAATCATAAGTAACGGAAATGTTATAACATAATTATAGTTATGATATTTCTTCATATGAGGGGAAAATATCTAAATACCCTTAAAAATAAAATACGTCTACTGGATATTTTAACAAGCAGTATCAATATCTTTCTGATTTTATTCATATTAAATATTCTTTCACTTAATTTTGGCATGTTTGAACAATCATTTATGTTTATTTTATCATTCTATATACTCATAGGACTCATTCTAATCAATCTACCATTAAAAAAAATATTTTTGATTATTGGAAAAAAAATCAAAGGACATTTCGATAAAATTTTAGTTGGGTTAATTCTTATTTTTATCTCGTTAATTATCTTAATTTTTTCAAAAATACAAATGCTTTGGATAGCTAGTATTCCTTTATTTACTTCTGGATTAGATCTCACCCTTCGGGGGACTGAAAAAAAAAGAAAAGAGATGTACGTCCTAACAGTGTTTACTTTCATCTACACAATATATTTTGTACTACTACAAACAATCCCACTATTGTGGAATACAATTAAATGGTTCTCCGTCATAATTTCAAATATAGTTGGTTCTGCTATAAACAAACCATTATCTCTTGGTCCTTCTACAAGCGGTTTATGGATAGTTATTACTTTTCTACTATTCTTAGTAGTTTGTCATTTTATTTCAAGTACAAAAAAACAATCACGAATCATTAGTCTTGTTTTAACAAAAATAGCAGTAATTGTAATTTGGATTGTTTATATAGTAGTAATCAGCTCTATTGAATTTGAATCAAAAAATGATGTAGTAAATTATCATTACCTTCTATTCATATTTTGTTTAATACCGACTTTTCTTTACCTAGCACGATATAAATTTAAAAAAACAACTATCAATATTCAAAAATTAAAGGGTATAAATATTAATAACTTAGTAAAAAACAGAGTTCTTTGTGCATCAATATTTTTGTTTATATCAATTTTAACACTTACCACCTTTATAAACGCTAATACTACAGATTCATCAGAGCAAAAAATATTGTATTATGGTCAAAATATGCTGGGCACTTGGGATATACCAGAATATGGAAAATATGGCAGAGAAGCGTCTGGTATGTTTGGCCTATTACCCATCTATTTAACTGCATCTAATAATAAAAATGAAATCATGGTTGAAAATATTACAGAATTTCTTAATATCAGTCAACCTATACATGAGAATATAACAAGATATGTTAATTTAACTGATTATATTTCAATTATAGAATCACCAATATTATCCAGAGATAATCTCGAAGATGTTGATATTTTTGTAGTTGTAAGTATTAATAAATCTTTTTCTAAAAGTGAAAAAGATATAATCTGGGAATATGTCGAAAACGGTGGTTCATTACTCGTATTGGGAGATCATACAAATGTTGGTGGTATTGAAGAACCATTAAATGATTTATTGTCACCTGTAAATATTCAATTTAGATTCGATTCATCGTTACCATTAGATTCAACATTCAAATGGCTGACCTGCTATCAACTATTACATCATCCAATTACGTCAAAAATTAACAGTTTAGATGAAATTCAAATAAGTGTTGGTGCATCTCTTGATATAACATATTCTTCATTTCCAGTTGTTATTGGGAGATACGCCCTTTCTGATGAAGGAGATCGTTTGAATGAGGAAATGGCATATCTTGGTGATTATGAATATAATCGTGGTGAACAATTAGGAGATATTGTACTTGTCGCGGGATCGTACTATGGACAAGGTAAGGTATTGGTATTTGGAGATACTTCTACCTTTCAAAATTCTGCAATTGCATATTCCCACCCATTTATACAAAGCACATTTACATGGTTAAAAAGTGAAAAAACAGAATTTGGAGAATTACTACAAATAGCTATATCACTTCTTTTTTTATTCACAGCATTTTTCACTTTTTTAATCCAAAAAAATAAATCTAATACGTTTATCATTTTCCCAATAATTCTTTGCATTTCTTTATTCATTTCTTCTTCTATTAATCCTCTATTTATTGATGATGCTAAGTTAAGTGGAAAAATTGTATATATAGATGCATCCCATGGTGAGCGATTTAATCTGGAACTTTTTACTGATAATTCAATTAATGGTCTAATATTAAATCTCAATAGAAATGATTATTTTCCAATCATTATGAAAGATTTTTCAGAAGAAAAAATTGTAGAGAGTAAAATTCTTTTTTTAATTGCACCTACGAAATCATTAATTGAATCAGAAATTGCAATTTTAAAAAATTATATGTTTAAAGGTGGAATTGTAGTTCTTTCAACAGGTTATGAAGATAAAGACGCTTCATTACTTTTACTCAAAGAATTTGATTTAGATATTGATGGAATACCCTTAGGGCCTGTTCCATATGTTGAAGAAAATCCAGAGGAATTCGAAAATGAACCAAGATTTGTAGATAGCTGGCCAATTATTTTTAGTGAACAAAATAGCAGATCGTATTATAATTTTTCATGGATCACTGATTATCATCTTATGGTATTTGTAGAACATGGAAATGGTGGATTATTATTAATTAGCGATAGTAAATTTTTATTGGATGAAAATATTGAATCTATCTATGATTACTGGCCAGGAAATATCATATTTCTAAAACATATTCTGGACGATTTCAAAGTAATGGAGGAATAGTATTGAAAAGATTACTATGGCTTGGTATATTTTTTAACTCTGCAAGCTTGCTTTATTTCATACCAATCTTCACTATTCCTGATTGGAAACTTGGTTTATTATTATTGATGCTTGGTACTATATTTAATATTCTTGCTTTTTGGGATAATAAAATCAAACAAATCAATAAAAAATATCTCTTTCTTCTAATTCCTTTATTAATTTCATTATTTATCATTACTTATCCCTACAATATTGGATTAATTATTTTAACAATTATACTTCTTTTATTTGCCATCGCGTATAAATTTAATTATGAAAAGACAAATGTTTTGATTTTTGGATTATCTCTTACTGGTATAACGTTGATAATTCAAACTGCTATGCTTCCCCTTTATAGTATATTTGTTTCACATGGTCATAGAATTGATATCTTATCTCCAATTGTATCAATATTTGGTAATCTACTTGGCTTAAAAACCTCGGTAAACAATGGAATTGTTTTTGTTCAAACCTTTCAACAAACCTATCCATTTGCAACGACATGGGAAAAATTAGGATTTTTTTATTGGTTTGTTTTTCTTATTGGTATGTTATTAATAATGATATTATTCTATGAAAAAACAAAAATCCTTAGAACAATATTTATATTCTTAATAGCGAGTTTCTTATATCTCATCCTTAGATATATTGCTTTTATTCACGTTTATATCAATACGTTGGAATTGAATATTTTCTGGAATCCATTGTATATATTGCTTAGTTTTCTTCCCTTAGCTCTAGTCCTAACAAAGATAATACCATTAAAAGATATTAACCTAAGTAGTGATTGTTTTAAAAAACTCAGAATAGACAAAAAACATCTTTTAGCTTCGTTAATGATTTTTATCTTTCTCTTTTCAATTGTTGGTGCTTTTGCTTTTCAAGATCCAGGCATTAAAAAAAGAGGTAGAATATTAATAGATGAATATCACAGTGATTGGGAGGATACGACAAAAGCACTTGATAAGAAATGGTATGGTATGCTTTCTACTTATAATTATTATTCTTGGGCAGAATGGCTTGATTATTATTATTTTATAGAAAGAAATAATGAAACTATAACTGCCTCAATTTTAGAAAATTATGATATTTTAATTTTAAAGTGTCCAACAAATAGCTATTCAAATGAAGAGGTTTGGACAATCATCCAATTTGTTGAGAGAGGAGGCGGTCTGTATCTAATAGGAGATCATACGGATGTTTTTGGGATGAACACGTTTTTAAACCAAGTTTCTGAAAATTTTGGAATTCGATTTAATACAGACGCTACCTATGAATTGGGTACTGGGATGATGTCAATTTATAAACCTGACAATATGTATTCCCATCCTATTGTACAGAATTTAAAACAATTGAATTTTATGACTTCTTGCACACTTGATGCACCATTAAATTCAGAAAATGTTATAATGGGGAATAGAATAATTAGTGAACCGGGAACATATTCGACTGAGAATTTTTTTAGAGAATCTGTTGCTTCACCAGAATCAGAATATGGACTACTTTTACAAGTCGTAGCAGTGAAATATGGAAAAGGAAGAGTGTTAGCATTTAGTGATAGTACAGTTTTTTCCAGTTTCTCAATGTTTTCAGATGGATACAAAAATTTTACCTTTGGAGCGATGGAATACCTAAATCGATCGAACAAATATTCATATGTAAATACGATTTTCATTGGACTTGGTATTATTTCTCTAATTGTATCATTATATCTACTTAGAAATGATAGAAAAATTATGAAATTTTATTTATTTTTGTTTGCAGGATTGTTATCAATATCTACTGCATTTCCAATATTTACATACAACAATGGAATACATTATACATTTCCAAAAGCCCATTCAGATTTTTTACAGGTTTGTTTTGATCAAGAATATTCAGACTTTAATATCTCATTACAACCAAGTATAGGATTTTTTAATGAAAAAAACAATTTTGGTACATTCTTTGTTTGGACACAACGTGTGGGTTTAATTCCTTCAATAGAGGAAACGTTGGATAATTCAATAAAATTAGGAGATATAATTGTATTCATAAATCCAATTAAATCTTTTAAATCAAGAGAAGTGAAAACTATAACAAATTATGTTGAAAATGGAGGAAATGTATTATTAATGGATAGTGTAACAAATAGTCGCTCAACTGCTAATGAATTAATTGGTAATTTTGGAATGTGGATAAATCATAATACATTAGATCAAAGGTTGTATCAAACGTTTAACGACACAAAGAACAATTTAACCATTGGAAATTTAACTTCCCCTTATCTTTCGATAACTGGTGGAGAAAAGATACTTCAAAATGAAGAGAATGAAACATATGCAAGTGTTGTCGAATTTTATAATGAATCAACTGGAAAAATGGGTAAAATAGTAGTGCTAGTTGATTCCTATTCATTCAGTGATATTGTTATGGGTGGAACATTTAATGAACCTGATGAATATCAAAAACAGATTTACAATACAGAGTACTATATATTTGAAAAATTTTTACTTATTGATACGGAAAAATCTTAAATTTTTCTAAACATCAGTATATTTAAAAATACCAATTTTATTTCGAATTAGAATAATATTATAAAATTATTTCTGATTTTATTGTAACAATTGTTGCAATACTTATTCATAGACGAAACATTTAAATAAAATTTATGGCTTAATATTTTATGGGAGGTAAATAAACATGCAACTTAGTTTGTATAAAAAAACTTTGGTTTGTGGAATACTAGTCTTGATTATTGGAATTAATTTCATTCCTTACACTGAAAACATATTAGGTTTGCAATATGTTCAACTAGATACCGTTTATGTGGATGATGATTTTAATGAATCAACACCGGGATGGGGAGTCGACCACTTTAACAATATTCAGGACGGTATAAATGCAGTTGATGTAAATGGTAGTGTATATGTTTACGATGGTACATATTATGAAAATATTGATATTGGAAAATCTCTAAATCTTATTGGGAATAGCTCTACTACAACAACAATTAGAGGATCGGGTGTAAATAATACTGTTGTAACTGTTACTGGTGATTATGTGACGATATCAGGGTTTACAATTACAAATGGTTCATCATCAGGTATAACTCTTTCAGGTTCTGAGCATTGTACTATATCTGAAAATTATATTACAAACAATAAAGGAGCGATAACGCTTGGAATTTCTCCCTATAATACTATTAAAGAGAATAATATCATAAATAATGAGGGAGGTATTGGTTTAGCAATTTGGAGTAATGAAAACACAATTGAACGCAATAATTTTAAAAATAACAAGCTTCATGCTTTTTTCTTTCTCTCGGCTCTAAATAAATGGAAGAAAAATTATTGGGGTAGACCAAGAATTCTCCCAAAGCCAATATTGGGAATTAATGGAATAGTTCCATGGATAAATTTCGATTTCCGTCCTGCACAAACACCATATGAAATTCCTTAGATTGAAATTCATAGTTATGTGCAATTTATTAATCTTGTACATCGAATGATTATTACACCTATTAACAAACTTCTAAGTGGAAATAATCTAACTCAATAATCACTCTCTAAATCTATAGCTTGTTAGACGTATTAAATCACTTGACCATTTTCGTTTAATATTAAAATATATTTTAAATAGGTTACAAGTAAAAGAAATTTTGTATTTCATTGTTTAATTAAAAAATTATATTATTTTATCTAAAAATTTGTTGAAAAATTACATTTTATGCGATGTTTTTAAATACTTGTACCCATATAGATAATATGGGGAAATATGAGAAAGAAAATATTGGTTATAAGTATATTAGCTGCAGCACTGTTGATTCTGTTACCGATATCTGCTGTTGTTGGAACAAATATTGCAAAATCTGATTTAGAAAAAAGAAGTATCAATTCACCATTGTTTGCGAAAAGAGTAAATAATATTTTAAACAAAGAAACAAAGATGTTATATACTCATTATATCGGAAAAGGAAAGATATTTAACCTATTTTTAGCGAAAAAAACATCTCTTGATAATATGATCGATCAAGCAATAAAAATGATAAATATACAGCCTGAAATGTTTAACACTTTGGTAGATAGAATTGATACAATTCCAGCAATTGTTAACGTATTTAAAGAGAATAACATAGATATAAACGAATTCAAGAATTATATACACAAAATTAAGAACGATCCAAATTTATTAAAAATCGAAATCGACAAAGCTGTTGGTATGTTTGAAGATCAACAACTAAGGATACCACTCGATGAACCTCCATCGCCCTTAGGATTTAGTGGACAACTTGGATGTGGTTTGGTATTTATTCTAGTGATCTTACCATTGATGCTTGTAATAGGTACGATGATCGCAACTTTTACAATTATTACCTGTCTAAATATCGGGGGATGTTTTGAAAAAATATTAGAATCAGTTTTTTCCGGATTGCAAGGTTTAACACCACCGTGATTCTAGATAAAAATTAGAATATCAAAGAGATAGCGAATTTTTCTTTAAAGGATCAAAGAGAAGATATACCTGTTAACCTCCATTTTTTTTATTTTTTTTCGACATATTTATATACTTAAGTTTTATATTTAATATTAGGGGAAATAATATGAATAAAAAAGCAATAATTTTAAGTATATTAGCTGCAGGATGTATTGTTTTAGCATCTCTCAGTTCAGTGGTGAGTAATCAATCAGTAACATCAAATGATGAAAAAAAATGTAGCACATCACCTCTTTTTACAATAAGATCACAACAATTTTTAAATAAAGATACTTCGAAAATAGTTACCACTGATTATCTTGGTAAGGGAAAGATCTTAAATTTAAAGTTCTTTCAAAAAACATCGTTTGATAAATGGATTGATAAAGCATTAAAAATAATTGATACAAAACCACATATTTTTCATTTGATCATTGAGAGAATGACAACAATGCCTGAGTTTGTCAATTTATTAAAGGAATATGATATGGAAATTAGTGATTTCAAAAGTCAAATGTATCAAGTTATTAACGATCCTATTATTTTAAAAGAAAAAATCGATGAAGTAAAATTAAATTCCCCATTTGGTGATGATCCTTTACCTCTTGGTCTATCGACTTCAAGTGCTATTGGATGTTTAATTATCATATTAGTTGTGGGTCCAATATTTGCATTGATCGGAGCTATTATTGCGACAATGACAATTTTAACGTGTTTTTTTCCTGGTTGTTTCGAAGATTTTGTAGGAGGTTTATTAGATAGTTTTATTCAAGGCTTAACTCCACCAGATTACAGTTAAAATTTCAATCATCTCTTCTTATTTTTTTATTTTTATACGATATATTTACGTATATCATTAGAAGATAGCATTTAAATACTCAAGCATCTATAGATATATATACCATAGGGAGGTATCATTCTGAAGAAGGGCATAGCAGTCAGTATCATCGCATTGTTCATCGTATCGACAGTCAGTCCTATGGTTATTGGATATGAAGCAGATGCTGTTAGTGAGATTGCTGTTGAATAGAACCAGAAATAACAGTAGCATCTGGTCCGATGGATAGCCCTTGGCCTATGATGTGCCATGATACACACCATACAGGTAGAAGTCCTTATAGTACAGCTCATGTGAATGGTCTTGAGAAATGGCGATTTAAATGTGGGGAGGGTGTAGATGGTGGTATCTGTATTGACAGTAATGGTGTGCTGTATTTCGGCGATAAGGATTCATATATTCACGCTGTACATCCCAATGGTACATTGAAATGGAACTATGAAACAGGTATGTGGATTACTTCTACTCCCGCTCTTGCTGAAGATGGAACTATCTATATTACTTCTTGGGATAAGAATTTATATGCATTTAATTCACAAAGTGGAACTCTGAAATGGAAATTAAATACATATTATATCATGGCTACTTCTTCTCCTATTGTTGGAGAGGATGGGACTATCTATATTGGAACAGCAGAAGGAAATACTGTATTTGCAGTAAATCCCAACGGAACTGAGAAATGGCGTTATAAATTAGGGGGGGATATTTATTCTTCACCAGCTATTGGTGATGACGGCACTATTTATATTGGTTGCTGGGACTACTACTTTTATGCAATAAATCCCAATGGAACCCTTAAATGGAAATTTAAATCTAGAGGGCGTATTAAAGGTCCTCCTTCTATAGCGGATGATGGGACTATATACATCGGCTCTTGGGATGATTATCTATATGCACTTAATCCTACTAATGGTACAATGAAATGGAAATGTAAAGTAGGAGAAGGAACAGAAACAAATCCTTCTATTGCAGATGATGGCACTATTTACGTAGGTGGTACTGAGCTTTGGGCGATTTACCCAAATGGAACCAAGAAATGGACTTTTGATTTAGGAGGGACATCGCATATTCATAAATCATGCCCTGCTATATCTTCAGAGGGTACAATTTATGTAGGAACAAATAGGGGTGGTACTTCTGGTGGTGACATTATTGCAATAAATCCAGATGGTACTGAGAAATGGCGTAAAAGAATCTGTTATGAGTGGTGTGACTCCTCTCCTGCTATCGGTGAGGACGGGACTGTGTACATAGGTTCAAATACTGATTGGGGTGGCTATCTCCATGCATTCGGACCTGTAGAATCCAATGAACCGCCAGAGACACCTACTATCTCAGGTGCAATAAATGGGGAAGCAGGTGAGGATTACTGGTATACTTTTAGAGTTGTAGACCCAGATAACAATCCAATTTCTTGGTATATTGAGTGGGGAGATGGCACTCATACTTGGTGGACACCTGAAAAGGCATCAAATGAGAAATGTTACTATGAACATGCATGGGAAAAGAAAGATAACTATACAATACGAGCCAAAGCAAAAGATGTGTTAGGTGAGGAAAGCGACTGGGCATATCTTGAAGTCACGATGCCAAAGAGCAAGAATGTGTATCTTGGGTGGTTGGAGAGGTTTCCTAGATTGCAGAGATTGTTAAATCTACTTGAAAACATCAAAAATTAACTTATATATTTTTATGGTCAACCACACGATATATTTATATATTGTACGAAACAATGTTTAGAGTAAGGACTACAAATGCATTTTAGAAAAAATAGATATATTGCAATAATTCTAATTTTAACTTTTATTATAAATTGTTCTCTATCATATGGTCAACAATTAAAAAATCATTCTTTAGAGCAACAATTTAATATTGAAATAGCTCATAAGAAGATAATTAATCAAGGTATTGAAATAGTATTTAATGAAAGAAATTTGAAACATATTGATTTGGGTAATCTTAAAAAATTAGAAAAATGGTATGAATCCCATCCTATGGTAGAATTCGCAAGTCTTGTCGAAACAACAATTACCTTAAAATTCATTGATGAAAAATATACACTACTGTTAGACATTTTTTCATTAATTGATAATCCTACACTAGAATATGAAAAATTCTATGATTCAATTAGCAGTAATTCAATAAATACATTAGATTTGTCTAATGGACAAACTGCCTTAATATTAAATCCATCAGAATACCTTTATGGTAATCATCACTGTAAAAAGATAATCAATAAACTAATTAGTAAAGGATATAATATCGCGTACTTAGCAAATGAAGATGTAGATTTACCTTACATTGAATACAATTTAGGATCAGAAATAGTGTATATCAACACACATGCTGGTTACTGGGATATCGATGGTGATGGCCAGTCTGATGCAGTGGTGATTGCGACTGGAGAATATTGGACAAATGATACAGAGGAAATGTATAAATTTGAATATGAAAACAAGATGATTGTAGAGGGCATGGTAGGAGATAAGAGCTTTATTGCTTTCACTCCAATATTAATAGAGTATTTCTATGAACCTGATGGTTTCCCGGACTCATTAGTGTACATGGCTACCTGTCACGCAGCATATGACAATTCGATGGCAACTGCATTTCTTGATGCAGGAGCGAGTGCATATATGGGATGGACGAGAAATACAGTATTTTGGACAAATAGTTTAACTTCGATTCTTGCATTTAGATTATTTGTTAGAGGTTTTACCGTAGGTCAAGTTTGCATATTAATTAGACATAGCGGAATAATCAATTGCTTGTTAAGGTCGAAATTAACATATTTTGGATATGGAAAACATAGATTGATAAAATAAAGTTTTATTTTATTATAACCGAAACAAAGATTTCATTATCATTATTGCATGTTTCGGCAGTTTTGGTAATTCTTTTCCTTCAATCAAATCAATAGCAGCTTGCACAAAGGTATCAACAGTTTCTTGGAAATACCATCTACCATAGTTACTATCTGCACGAGCAGGACTCCCTACGTAACCTTCCTCAATTCCAATATCTTTGAACGTCTTTCCAAGATTCCGAGGTGTATTAAGTTCTCTGTAAATGCTTTGTAATTTTTTATATGATTCATCAACAAGATATGGGTATTGATATTTCATAAGGGAAGTCTCTCTGAAACCTGCATGGATCTCTTTTTTTGTATCAAAGCCTACTTTCGGTTCACGTTTTTCAACTTCTTTATTAAAAAAATAAGGTCCCCACGGTTCTGATATCTCGATATTATACGTTTTCATGGCTTTGTGTATACCTGCATAAATTCCTTTAAGATGCCCAAGATCCATATGTATAGTGCAGATAATATAATATTTAAATCCAAATTTTGCGAGAGACGAACAAACATCATTTACAACAGTTTTTATTGTTCTTACATGGGTTGATACAGTACCAGGAAAACAAGATGCCATTTTTGTATAACCAAGTGGAATAGTGGGAAATAACACGTAGGTAAAGTCTGGCTTTTTTATTGTTAGTTTTTTAATTGCTTCCCTTGCTGAATCTCTTGCTGTTAAAAAATCTGTTCCAACAGGTAAATGTGGACCATGTTCCTCTAAGGGACTTATTGGAATGAAAAAAATTGTCTTATCCTTATTTAGCTTTTCGACCTGTTTCCAATTTAGTTCCTCCAATTGAATTATTTTGATATCCTGCATATCATTACTACTTTTATTTTTCATGTAGTTATTTCACATCCTCCATCCTTAACAATTACTGTATGCTCGCACTGGGTTACAATTCCACCTTTTGCTTCAATCAGTTGGGGATAGTGTTTTATTAATCCTAAAAAAGATAGTTTTTTCAACGTTATATCACTCCTATTTGGAAATAAATTCTTGCACCATCGTTGTGCAAAAGGAAGCGTTTTAAATCCAACTATTAAATTATCAAATAATTTCTTCGATTTTTTATCTCTAATTAATTTCGATCTAAACGATTTATTGCAAAGATAAATATTACTTCCTTTTCCTGCTATAACTCGACCTTCACCATTCGTGGCAAAAGGTTCGATTGCAAGAACATCTCCTTCTTTAGGTTTTATTTTACAATGCGTATTTGAAACATTAGGAACCGATATACCTGAATGAAGTTCATATTGCTCCATACTATGACCAGATAAATTATTTATTGGTTTATACCCCTGAATTTTAATTGTATCTTCTATAATTTTACCAATTTCAGAAAGATCAATATTTGCTTTTACTAAAGCTATTGCATTTTCTAAAGCATCTTTTGATGCCGTAATCATAGAGCTATAGTTACTTGTTCCAACTTCAACAGTTATTGCAGTATCAGCAATATAACCCTCAATATGTGCACCGATATCTAACTTTACAACATTCCCTTTCTTAAAAACAAAAATATTATCATGGCGTGGACTAAAATGAGCTGCAACATCATTGATTGAAATGTTTACTGGAAAAGCTAAACCCGCTCCTTTTTTTGTTATCATTGATTCGATGAGATTTGCAACCTCTAAAAAACTTACACCCGGTTTTATTAAACTAACACCATATTCTCTTGCTTCAGCTGCTATCTCTCCAGCTTTCTTATACTTGTCATAAATCGTATCATCCATTTTAAATCGCATCCAATATATCATCCTGTTTTATTGGACCTTTCCGCACGATAATAGGTTTGTGTGATGTTAAATCTACAATAGTAGATGGTTTTTCATCTAATCTGCCATTATCTATATATTCTGAGATGTTATCGCTAAACTGTATCCTTAAATCATTTATTACATATGATGTTTTTTTTCCATGAATATTTGCACTTGTAACACTGAGTGGACCAAACTTTGATAATAATTCTAATGCAATATCATTTTTTGGTATCCTTACAGCTATATTGTCAAGACCACCTGTAACAATACTTGGAACTGAATTCTTTTTCTTTAAAATTAAAGTAAGTGGACCGGGTAGGAACCGTTTAGCTATTCTTTTTACTAATTCGTTTGTATGTGAAATTTTATCAATTTCATTGATATTCGCAACTGCAACAGGTAAAGGATTTGAATAAGGACGTTTTTTAATCTTAAAAATTTTTTTTATTGCTTCACTGTTGTATATGTCTGCCCCTAATGCATATAATGTATCTGTTGGATAGACAATGACTTCTCCATTTTCGAGGGCTTTTATTGATTTTAATAAAAAATTTTTTTTCATTTCTATTACTTTTCTTTTCTTATAAAATCACCTAAAGTCAAACCGGCATTAATATGATGATCTGTTGTAACTTTCTTCACCTCTTCCAATAGAGAAATACCTAGTTCTTTTTCCAACTTAGCAATCATTTTATCAGAAGGTCTTAAATCCCCATTTTCAATTTTTGATATTGTTACGGTTCTTTCTCCAATTTTAAATCCAAGATCTTCTCTAGATAATCCTTTTTTTTTTCTTGCTTGCTGAATTATTTCAGACCAATTTGATACAAGCTCTTTATCCATATCTTTGTAAATGTCTTTTGGTATGGATTTACGTGCCCTTTGAGCAACAAATTTCTTGACTTTTGTGGGGGTTTTTGAAATGGGAACTACATTTTCCCCATGCTTAATACAATCTGGGCATAACATCATATTCACACCATCAATCGTAGCATCCCTGCATCCCCTACTTTCTCTACCACAAAGTTCACATTGCATTTTTTACCTCCAAATAAAACAACAATGTAATTACAACAATCCTGCTTTCTGAAGAATCATAATATCCTCAGTGCTAAGTTTTTCTCCCCTTTTAAATCTCTCATATATCTCATTTGCTTCCTTTTGAACTGCAGAAACATCTGCCATTTTTTTCTTTTTATCTTTCGTTTTTTCAAAGGTAGTAATCCTTTTTTCTAGATCATGTATTTTATTTACATAATCTATAAATTCTCGATGAACTGTATCCGCTTCTATCTTAGTTAGAACAATATTTTCCTGTATCTCTGTTGTTTTTTTAACTAAATTATCAAGCTGGCTAAGAGAATCTATCATACTCTGATGTTCCTCTTGAGCTTTCTTAGCCATCTTTTCGACTATGTCATGCTGTTTTTCTGCTTTTTGTTTAGATAATTTTTCCTCTTCAATAGCTTTTTTTAGTTCCGGATCCTTATTTAACTGTTCTTCCTGTTCTTTTATTTTTGTATGGATTTCTTTTATGGCTTCGATTAATTTTTTTTCTTTTTTAGAAGACATTGGTTGTGTCATCTGTTCATTTTCTAACTTCCTAAGATTCTGTTTAAGGACATTTAGATTTACCCCTGAAGCAGATGATCGCTCTCTTTCCAGATCCTTAATTTTTTTCTTTAATTTAAAGTGATTTTTAATTATTTCGTTTCTTAATTCTTTTGCATGTTTTACCCTTTCGTTATATTCATCCCTTCTCTTTTTATGTTCACTTATTTGGTTTCGAAATTGTCTAATTTTAGCATTTATTTCATCTCGTTCTTTTGCCATTGTCTTGGATTTATCGTGTAAATCATCTCTTTTTCTTTTAAATTCGTTAGCTTTTACTTGAAAATCGTCCTTTTCCTTTTTCATTGTTTCAATAGATTCGTCGTCCATTTTAAGCCTCTAATTGGAACATAAAACATTCAGGTAAAATATTAGGTCTTTATTAAGTATTTCGAAAGATAATAAATAACGATTATGTATCGGTATTTAAAGGGATTTTTAAAAATAGCTCATTTAGCAGAATTTATTTAACAATATCTTTTTTTCTTTTTTTAAACGTTAATACTCCATCAACAATAACTGCTAAAATTCCTGTTATAAAAACCATATCAAAAATACTTGCCCCACCAATAACTGCAAATCTTGTTGTTTGTACGTTGGTTCCTAATAAATTTATTAAGTGGAAAAAATCTGCACCTATTAAAACACCTATTGTCCCAGAAATGTAAGCAAACGGAGCTGCTTTCCGTATATCCTTCCAATATAAAATTATCGAAGCTAGGCTGGCAAAAAATATTGGAAGAAGCCAAAAAGGAAACTTAGCAACTATCCCTTTCTGAGGAATTGGTTCTGTTACAAAATAGGTGATAATTGCCACAATTATTATTCCAAGAAATACTTTGGATAGTTGAAGTTTGTTTTTAATGTATAAATAAATGCTTAAAATGATAGGAATTACAGCCCCTCCAGTATTAATACCAACTATCCAATTTCCATAAGTAAAAAGATGAATATTTGAAAAACTAATTCCGACATACCCATCAACTATTCCAGATCCAAGTAAAAATGAAATAAAAACAATTATAATTGCTTCTAAAGAAGTAAAACCCATGGACTGAAAAGCTCTGGTAATAATCAGATAACCTAAATAAAGAGCAATAAGTGGAATTAGTATGTAAAGAATATAAATGCTAATTTGAGTTAATACTGACGTTGCTAGTATCATTCATTTTGCTGGATAAAACAACAATTTATAAATATAATGATATTTTGTTTTAAATCTTTGATTTTCAGCATTTATAAATCTATTAAATCCAAAAAATTTAAATTTACAATAAACAAAAATGTTACCATATTAATGGTTAAAATATGGTTTTGTTATAATGTTCAAAATATTAAGAGAAACTTATATATAATAGAGTAACATATAATGTTTAACATAATCGGGGGTAAAATAATATGAACCATAAAAATGTTAGAATAGAGGCTGCTATGTTAGCCATATTACTCCTGGGAGCAGTCTTTTTTGTCCCAGCAAGTTCTATGGATGACAACACGGAAGAAAAATCAGTAATAAATGATTATCGAACCGTAGATCGCGTCTATCAAAATAAGGATATAGATCTCGGACCTTTTGTACTGGATAGAAAATACATTATTGATACAGAAACTGTTCCACTTGACAGAAGTGATTATGATGATGCTGGATATAGAAAAGATGCGGGAGATTCAAAAACACGAGCAAATGCTATATATCCTGGAGAAAAGGTAGATAATTCACCCGGGAGGGCCGTAACAGGAAAACTCAGCTCAAGTGATGATGAAGATTGGTACTTTTTCTCAGTTTCTGATGGTCAAGGTATCGACATTACTGTTACTCCAAGTTCTGGTTATGATTTTGATCTTGCTTTGTATGATGATAGTGAAGTATTAAAAGCTTCATCAGCAAGTGGTGGAGCAGGTGTTGCAGAATCCGTTTTTTTCACTTCAGAATACACTGGCTATTATTACATGCAGATCGTGTTTAGCGGTGGTCCTGGTGAAGGCTCATATACCTTTGATGTAAATCTAGATCCCCAAAATGATGCAAATACTGGAGATGACGCAGGGGATACATTCGCTGAAGCTGTTTTAATAACTCCGGGAGATTATAGTGGATATCTTGATATAGATGATCCATATGATTATTACAAATTTGTGGTAAGTTCGGGAGATGGCATTCATTTTGAGTTAGAGATGAAAAATATTGCAATTCTGTCTGACTTTGATATCCTATTATACGATGAAAATGAAGATTTAGTCCATTATCAGAAATACTATTATAATGATGAGTTGTGGTATCCAGTTCCTACTGGTGTTTCAAATGAACAATGGAGGGTGAGAATTGAGATTTTCCCGGGTTGGGTAAATATACCAAAACCAACTGAATGGGAATATTACGCTTATGGCTCAGGTGCATATAATCTTGGATTTTCTATTGAATCAAGCGCTCCTGCTCCTCCCGATCCAATACCTCAACCTCAAATAACTCCTATTGCAAAAACATTTACAATCAACAATGATCCAGATAGTAACAACGATGAGTATGGATATCTAGCATCTATACCAGCATGCAACTATTTGGAGGGTGGAGATAGATATCTTGCACCTATTGTTTATGATGGAGATGACACATCTACTAATTATTTCGAAACGGAAGATTATCGCGGAGTTGTTGATGATACTACTGATTATCTATTAGATGATTGGAATGAATATTTAGATTCACATGGAAAGGTTGCTGCTGAATATTCTGTTCCTGCAGATCCAATTGAAGCAGCTGCTGAAATTGCAACAAATAACTGGGTTTCCTCAGATCTTGCTGTAATTGCTCTTGATGGTAGTGATTATGAGGATGAGGTAAAAGAGGTACTGAAAAAGACAAAGACATTAAAACGCCAAGTTGACGAAGAAATGCTATTCAGTGACGATCCTGATGCAGCTAAAGAATTTGGTGTTACTAGATTTATTTGGCCAAAATGGTGTGCTATGATTATTAGTGTTAGTGGCATCTCAATTCAATCTCATAGTTCCTCAGCTGCAGTATTAGCCCAAATCTTTCCACAGTTTATGAATCAAGCTGCAAAAGATTGGCCAATACCTTATGACGGTGGCGGAGATACCTACTTATATTATCCACTTACCCAGCCAGGCATATGGTCTGCTGCTTCACAAGTATCACCAAATAATTATGATACAATAACCCTTCAAAAATTAGCTGGCCATCGACACAAAATTAAGATTAGAAACGCTGATGCAGACTCAGTTTTAAAAGTAACCGTTTCAACAGATACGATGTCTGATCTTCAAGTATTTCTTGTTGATCCTAAAGGTCATATCCGTGCTCCTGATATTCCTCAGTGGAATGGCCCTGTCCTACCAATTCATGAATGGTATGGATTTGAAAATCCACCAGTAAATCCATGGAGCAATTGGGAACCTGATGATCATCTCGATTGTTCTGCTGAAGTACTTCACCCTGAAGCTGGAAAATGGACTGCTATTGTTGTTCCTCGATATGCAGAGAATTCAGGTTCAACAAAATATACAATCACAGCTGAGTTAAGAAAGACCAATGCAAAGAGAGCCGATGCTGCTATATCTGCTGCAAACGCTGCAGTAATAGGTTCATTGGAACATGCACCACTTTTGTATGTTACCGAAGATTCAATACCATCTGATACACAAAGTGCAATAAATGACCTAGGTGTGAATAATGTTATAATTGTTGATAGAGGAGGAAGGATTTCTAACTCTGTTAAAAACGATTTACCACCAGCAACCGATGAATTAACAACAATGCAAGAAATTATTGACTATATCAAAGATTATGGCGCTTCTGAGAACTATATTACAATTACTTCTATTAAATCAGGGGATGGATACTTTGCACCATCTGCAATGCTTGCAGCGTACCATGGATCACCTGTACTTCGTATTGGTGAGGCTCTAGGTAATCCGGCTGGAGTTGCAGATCGAATAGAAAGTTGGAGACTTTGGGCAGGAACATACTATCATGGCTCTCGTGCTCCGGGACATCTCCCAGGACATGACGAACCAATCGAAGATATGACTCAACTACAGCTTGGAATTAAATTATTAAAGTATCTCCTAGGTATGTCGGAAGAACATCCACCTCTTGGTTGGGATGCAAATCTACGCTGGAAAGGAGAACTCCATGATGCTATTCGTGACTGGACTGATAGTTTTGGATTGGATGTAGAGGGTGAAAAAGAAGCATTCTGTTTTGTTGCACCACGAAAAGACATTTATTTACCAGCACATTCGGTTATGATGGGTAATGAATCCTATGCAGGTCATATCCCTGGTATTACCCCTGCATATGCTTCAGCTCTTGTGGTAAGAAATATCTTATACCCCGCAGTGATATTTGGAAATCCAAATCGTCACATTACCACTACCGATTTTATGAACTATCCTGATGGCGACTCTTGGACAGATAATACCGGTACTCCAAATAGTGTAATTTCAACTCGGGTAATCAAACATTACTTCAACGCACATGGGAGAGAATATATAGGACATTGTCTGTGGGATGCCCATCTTGAACAAATGAATAATGGTACGAGTGCATTTTACTACTCAGGACACGGAACGGGTGGTAGCGGTCAATCACATCAATATTATCAAACCGAACACAGTAAATATCCCGAGCAAATATGGTGGGATGCATGGCGTGGATATTCCTATGATACCTGGAAAACAGCGCGTAAGAATGGACGAGTATGGTATAATCCTGAACCACCAGAATTATACGATATAATTCATTATGACCACGTTGATGGTCTTTACGATAATCTAGGGAGCACTGCGGTATTTTACATGTCGTGTTCAACTGCAGAACAGTTTGGACCAATGGTAGCTCTTGATCATGGTGCTGTGAGTTGGTACGGAAATTCAGGAACAGGTGTATGTCCACAAGCAGACTTACAAGATGATTGGTTCTTTGAAGATGCAATGCTTTATGGAGATTCTATTGGCTATGCATACTCAGAAACAGTCTGGTTACATCAGAGAGATTATACAACTCGCGATCCGACAGCAATGTATGGACCTTCATCCAGATATCCAGGTTATCCAAACACAACTGTGCAATGCATATATGGTGATCCAAACCTAATCGTATTTAGCCCAGAATGGGAATCACCAGTACCAGTAGATGCTTAAAAACATCTACACTCTCTTTTTTTCTTTTTAAAATTTACCAAATCATACTTGCCAATGTTGTTTTTAGCCAGAAGAATCTAAATAAACTATGATGATTCTTTAGTTCACATATATTAGTTGCTATAATGTAGAACGAGAACACCAAAACCATCTAATATGAATGTCTCCCACTTTAATGGTAATGTATAAAAAACATTTTCTATATGCCCAGTATAGCCCAGAATACAGCCATTATTTTCGCTAATTAAATTTCCATCAATCTGTAAGTTCCAACCAACAACTTTCTCTTTACACTCAGGAGTATATTCAACTAAAATACCTTTCGCATTGTTAAAACTAAAAAAAGGAATAGAATGCCAAAATGGCACACTTCTCACACTACCATCTGATTCATTAAAATCTCCTACTGTTTTTATTTGAGCAAGGATATATACTACAATATTAACATTACTTGAGTTGATAATTTCCTGAATCTCTTCAGATGTTGCATTCCCATTTTTAATAATCTCAAAAATAGTTTTTTTTATTACTTCCTTAATTTTTGAATCTTGTATAAAAAGAAATCCTCGAAATAGATATTTGAGATGTTCTCTTGTTAATTCTTTATCCTGTTGAAGATAAACATTTTCATACAACTCTAAACCTTTACCAACGACAGAGGTGAATGATACACCAATCAAGATGCTTATTGCTATGATACTGCCGATGAGTATCTTGTTATTCATTATCATAAGAACTTCCATACCTTCAATGTTTTAGTGGCATTGTTTCCCCTATTATCATAGACCACGGTTTTTATTTCATACCTAAAAAATACTTTATTCTTCCATGTCCAATATAATGTATTTTTATTAGAAATTGTTTTTAATTCATTATTGATGTATAATTCAATTTTATTAATTCCAGATTGATTATCTATTGCATTTATAATAATATCTATCTTACCGATTATAATTGTTGTAAAGAAGGATAATACCTTTTTATTCTTAAGGTAAATATGACCTTTTACTGGTTTAATTAAATAAATTTGTGGGGGTTCCATTTCAAAACTAACGAGTGGATATCTATCCTGATTCATACCTCCAGATATATTGTATGGAATATCACCGATTCCATCACTCCCAGGTATGTCCTGATTAGGACCCTTAAAAATATCTGGTCCATTATAATCATTCCAAAAGTTACCTCCAGATGGGTATCCGTTATCCCAAATGTTACTACATTCATCATAAGCATTTGGATTATTGTTGATTAAGTTATTGTGAAATATTAGGTTGTGATTGCTAGAATCGAGGAGAATACCTTCACCGTTGTTCGAGGTGATGTTGTTACCAGTTATGTTGTTTCTGCTAGAGAAACGTATTCTTATGCCTCCCCAGTTGTTCAATATGATGTTGTTATCTGTGATAATAGTATCGTTGGAATATCGGAGTTCTATACCATAAGCACTGTTGTTTTGGATATTGTTGCCATTGATAGTGGGATTACTAGAATCATGGAAGTATATGCCAGCATAACCGTTATTTAAGATATTGTTGTTAGTGATAATAACATCGTTACTGAAAAAAATGAGACTTATACCATCATATTCGTTTAAAATAATGTTATTGTCTTTGATGGCGTTGCAGCTGGATTCCCAAAAACCAATTCCCTCTTCATTGTTTGATATATTATTACATGTTATTGTATTGTCGTTTGAATACCATAGTAGTATTCCAATTCCACCTCTGTTCGAAAAGATAGAATTATTAGCAATAATGTTATTGCTAGAACTATAGAGTTGAATACCGTCCTGGTTTGAGCTTATATTATTCCCCTTAAATAGATTACTTTCTGCTTGCACTATCCAAATTCCAGAATCATCATTATTGTTAATATCACAATCCTCTATTTGATTATATCTTGTGAGTTTACTGACACCATTCCTTTCCAAATAAACACCCGTCCATCCATTATTTTGAATAATACAATTTGTGACTCTATTCCAATTGCTAGTATTTCCCTCCCAACCATTTTCAATAAGTATTCCATGTTTCCATGCTTTAGTTATTGTAAATCCGGAGATATTTATGTAGTTAGAACACCTAACCAAAATACCATTTTTTGGATAAACAAAATTTCCATCTATTATGGTAGTTTTTTTATCTTCACCAATTAAAGTAATATTATCTTTTAAGGTGAATACAATATTCTCAAAATACGGTGAAGAATCATTATACACAAACACCGTATCCCCGTCACTCGCATCGTCTATCGCATCTTGTATCTTTGTATAGTTATTCGGACCAGAACCACCGACATAGAGTGTTTTACCATTAAGTGATATAGAAGACTTCTTTACAAGATTTAACCCAGTTGACGAGGATATACTCATCCCTATGAACAGAAGGATGATGCCTATTGCAAGCAATCTTTTCATAGATTCCATCGTTCCATAATACGTGTTAATAAATGATTGAGTAAGGGAAATCTGTTCATGTACCAATAGAACAAAACATGCTTACTCCTTGAGATTATAACTTTGTATGTTGATATGTTACTGACACTCTGATTAGTATCCATTGCTAATGCCAAAATTGTATGTATCCCTTTTTTACTCCAAGTGTGGTTAAGAATAATCTCAAACCCAGGTATATATGGTCCAAGCCAACCTTCCTTATCACCATCTCCCCAATCAATATAATACGATACGTTGTCTCCTTCAGGTTCTATCGATCTAAATATATAGTAATAATATACTCCAGGTTTTCCAAATTTTGGACCATCTATAGTTGGTGGATATGGAGGTCGATTTCTTGGACGAATATACATTGTGTGTTTCTTCCAAATCGTTGAAGATTTATTATCAGTAATCCTTAAAATTAGTTTATAAACACCACCATGTTCCCAAGTATGTATTGCTGTAGGACTTGTATGATTCTCATCAAATATTCCATCATTGTCCCAATCCCATTCATAAAGTGTAATATATCCATCAAAATCATAACTATCAGAAGCATCGAAAACAACTTCTTCATCCTCATAAGGCCATATTGGTGTCCAATGTAGGTCAATAATTGGAGGTATATTGTTAGCCAATGATTTTATAAATGGATATCTATCCTTATTATCACCATCTGGTATGGGATATGGCGTATCACCGATGCCATCTCCATCACTATCATTACCAGTATAATCACTCCAAAAATTCCCCCCTGAAGGATACCCGCTATCCCAGGTATTATTACATTCATCACGAGCATTATACCTAAGATTATCAATAAAATCATTATGATAAATTTTATTATTTATTGGACAATTATTATTATCAAATATACCAATTCCATCAAGTCTAGTATTCATAATAATATTGTTAGATATGGTATTATTATCCATAAAGTGATAATAAGAATACATCCAGATACCATAACCATAATTACCTGAAATCAAATTATCATTTATCCAATTATTATTTCCACGCAAATTGATACCAGTGCCTCCACTATTTATTAGATTACATTTTTGAATCTTATTATAACTTGATTCAATATCAACTCCACAATCGTTAGTTCCCCAACCTCCTCCTGTAAGAGTAAATTTTTGAATATTGGTATAGTTAGCAGTTATTAAAATAGCATCACAACTGGAATGT
Source organism: uncultured Thermoplasmatales archaeon (assembly GCA_964347865.1). Classification (GTDB taxonomy): domain Archaea; phylum Thermoplasmatota; class E2; order DHVEG-1; family DHVEG-1; genus JAGLML01. Next base: position 20,350 of record CAYGAC010000080.1, on the reverse strand, counting down.
AATTCACTTCCATCAATAATCGTTGTATATCTATCCTCACCTATCAGATTGATAGATTTATTTACATTAACACTTTCATAATACGGTGATGAATCATCATATACAAATACTGTATCTCCATCTTCTGCATCATTAATTGCTTCTTGTATCCTGGTATAATTCCCTGGACCAGAACCACCTACATATAAAGTCTTCCCATTTCGAGTTGCCAAATATGATTGTTTTTCCAAATTAATTTCATTAGCAGAAGATACAGTCATAAGGATAAACATCAGCATTATACCAAAGGTTAGAATCTTTTTCATTGTCTTCCCCCATCAATTATAATGCAGAACTGATATATTTGTTTAACTGTTACAAAGATTAATATATTATAACGTTGATTAGAATCCATATGGGAGGTTAGAAAATGAAGAAAGTAGTTGGATTATTTGTTTGTATTCTGATGATAACATCTGTTACTTTGCCCGTTACCGCTGATGTACTTTTTGAAGAAGATAAAAATACAAATGAAATACTAGGTTTTGAAGTATGGTTTTTTCATGCAAGAATTGATAATTTAACAGAAGAAATAATTAATAACAAAACCTATTATACATTTCACGCAGAACATTTCAGGGCTTTTGTTATTGCTTTTTTACTACCTATATACTTCCATTTTCAAAGAATAAATGAAAAGGATATAAATACAGGATTTCTAAAGAGAAATTTTATAGGTTTTGCTGGAGAAAATTCCATATTTGGAATTGTCGGTGGAATAATTAAGGATTAATTAAGTAAAATTTTAAAAAAACATTTGAAAAACCCCTATTGAAAATTATTTTAACTGTTACGAAAATTTATATAGCATAACACATTTGAGAATATGTAAAAAGGGAGGATTAAAATGAATAAAAAATTAGTTGGAATATTTATTTTTATGCTGTTAATATCAACTAGTTTTTCAATTTCAGTTGCATCAACCAACAATGAACAACCAATAAAATTAAGAATTGAAGCCGAACCGATTTACAATAGACTGTGGATAATTAAGGTATATGCTATAAATTCATTTGACAAAACAGTTGAAGCTATCTGGTATGGTAAAAGACCATGTTCAGTAGCCATTCAATATCTTGTTCCAGATGAAGATTTAAAATTACTTACAAATCATTTCTATAGACGAATGCTTACATTTCGCAATATAGAGAAAACATTTAAGCCAGGTGAGGAAAAATTAGTATTTCTGGCATTCTTTCATGGAATTTCAAATTGGATACTTCCTGGATTTGCAGATGGATTACATCCAAAGTATATAGAGGGATTCCCAATACTTCCTGAAGGTGAGTATGAAATTTCAGCAGCTATGAGTAGGTATCGTGCAAAATACGATAATTTCGATGGATACTACGACGGTCTTGATGATTGGGATTATCTTACAATAAATTATCCAAACTAAAATTTAGGAAACTATGCGGGAGGTTAGAAAAATGAAAAAATATTTAAAAAAAAGTTTGGCAGTTGGAATTATCTGCATTTTAATGTTGATATCTCTCCCTATTATTAATGGTAAACGTATCGAGTATCCAAAAGAGGATGGTCCGTATACTGTCTATATTTGCGGATTTTGTAGAGGATTTGGATCTAATGCATATATAGATTTTAATTCGAAAGTGTGGTCATTTTGGAATTTAACCTACATTCAAAGAATTGGTTATTCTTTCAGGTTTTTATCTGTATTCTTTGTTAATGGATCCCTTCAGAAAATCAAATATCCAGCATCTATTGATCTTAAAGGTTTTCAGGGATTTGCTCCCACAGTTTGGATGATATATTTAAAGTTGTACATGGGGAGATGTAGGATAGTTGGTAAATGCGATGAAATAATTGTGTGGGATTCATTAGAAAAATCCTTTTGAACATCAAACCAAGAATCATTTATGTCAGAATTAACTCTACCACCCTCTCCAATTTTCCATTAACTTTTATTTTTGCTTACGAAACTTATACCCATAATAAATAGCGCCGGTACTTCCATCCTGTCTTATTTTCCTAAACGTACTTTCTACTTTCATACCAATTTTAATATCATCAATGTTACAATCAACAATTTGAGCGGTTATTTGGGGCCCCTCCTCTAATTTAACAATAGCAATGGGATAGGGAACTTGTTCCTCAAAATCTTCAGGCGCCACATGAATAATTGTATAAGTTACAATTTCCCCTTTTCCATTAAGTTTTATTTCATTCATTTTACCCATGCTTTTTCTTCTGCAGTAAGGACATGATTCCCTAGGAGGGAAAAAGATTCTTTCACAAGAACCACATTTGTTTCCAATGAAATTATATCGCTGAGGTATCTCTCTCCAAAATCTAGCAACTCCCTCGCAATCCATTTACATCGCCTCCAGTATGTTTACAGTACAACTTGCACCAGATCCACCTACATTATGTGCAAGTCCAATTTGTGCATTTTTAACTTGTCTTTTATCTGCTTCTCCTCTTAATTGTAAGGTTACTTCTACTAATTGAGCAACACCTGTTGCTCCTACGGGATGTCCTTTTGCTTTGAGTCCCCCACTTGTGTTTATTGGTAATGATCCATCTAATGTAGTTATTTTATTATCTATTGCTTTACCGCCTTCTCCCTTCTTGACAAATCCAAGATCTTCAATTGCACATATTTCTGCAATTGTAAAACAATCATGTACTTCTGCTAAATCTATTTCTTTTGGAGTCAGGTTTGCTTGTTTATAAGCCATTTTAGAAGCATGAATCGTTGCATCTAATGTGCAAATTTCTCTTCTTGCATGAAGTGCAAGAGAATCTGATGCTTGCCCAGATCCAATAAATTTGACCGGTTTATCTTTGTAATCTTTAGCTTTATCAGCTGAACATAAGACAACTGCTGCTGATCCATCCGTTACTGGAGAACAATCCAATAAACCTAGTGGGTATGCAACCATTGACGCTTTGATTACTTGTTCTACGGTTACTTCACGTTGATATTGTGCATAGGGGTTCAGAGATCCATTAACATGATTTTTTACAGCAACTTGTGCAAGTTGCTCTTTTGTTGTTCCATAATCATGCATATGTTTAGTTGCAATCATTGCATACAATCCTGGAAAAGTTGCACCAAAAAAAGCTTCCCACTCCTGATCTGCTGCTGTTGCAAGTGTTTCCGTTGCAGAGGCACCTACGACATCATTCATTTTTTCCATACCACCAACAACAACGATATCATTTATACCTGATGCAATGGAGAGATATCCTTGTCTAATAGCTAATCCACCTGAAGCACAAGCACTTTCTATTCGGGTTGCAGGGATATGAGCATTAGAAAAACCTGATGCATCTGCAACCAAAGCTCCAACATGTTCCTGCCCTACAAATCGTCCGGAGCTCATTGATCCAACATACATTGCATCGATTTCTTTTCCTTCAATTCCTGAATCAAGAATAGCTTTAGCTCCTGCTTCTGCTATTAACTGACGAAAAGATTTATCCCAAAGCTCTCCAAATTTTGTCATTCCAACTCCAATAACTGCTACATCCCTCATTTTAAATCACTCCCAATATAAAAGATCTGTTGATTTTGCGTATTTCCCATAATCAATATATTCCTTATCTTCTACCATTTGAAAAACAGTAGGTGCTTTATTTCTAGCCAAATCGTTCATCTTTTCAGTAACAGTTATATCAAAACCATCACTCCCTGCACCTGAACCATAACTGGTAAGAAATATCCTGTCCCCTGGTTTTGCAACGTCTAAAACTGATGCTAATCCTACGAGTGAAGCACCAGAATAGGTGTTACCAATATACGGGACAAGAAGTCCTTGTTTGATTTGATCATAAGAAAATCCAAGTTTCTTAGCGATACTTACCGGAAATTTACCATTCGGCTGATGAAAAATTGCATAATCATAATCCTCAGGTTTCGTTTTTACGATGTCCATTAGGTTTGTTGCACAATGTGTTATATGCTTAAAATATGCAGGAGCTCCTGTGAAACGTCCACCATGCGCTGGATATTTTCGTTGTGCTCTTCTCCAAAAATCAGGTGTATCAGAAGTACAAGAATACGTATTATTTATATTTGCTATCACGTTTTCATTACCAATAATAAAAGCAGCACCACCTGCTGAAGCTGAATATTCTAAAGCATCCCCTGGAGCTGCTTGGGATGTATCCGCACCCACCGCTAATCCATATTTTATCATTTGTGCTCTAACAAGGGCACAACAGGATTGTATAGCAGCAGTTCCTGCTTTACAAGCAAATTCATAATCAGCAACCATTAAATCAGGTGTTGCACCAATCGCTTCTCCAACTATTGTACCAGTTGGTTTTACTGCATAGGGATGAGATTCACTCCCAATATAAATTGCACCAATATCTTGGGGATTGATATTACATCGGATTAATGCTGCTCGGGAAGCTTCTACACTAATAGTTGCAGTATCTTGATCCATTGAAGGAACTGATTTTTCTTTTATTCCCAAACCTTTACTTATTGCTTCACCGTCTTTGCCCCAAACGGAGGCAATATCCTCTGTTTTTATCCTCCATCGTGGTATACTAGCTCCAAAACTGACTATACCAATATTATCCATTAAAGTCACACAGTGGGCAAAACAAAATTAAATATTTAAAATTGCCGTCCAATTTTTCGATTATTGCCGTTAAAAAATTAATTAGGTTAAAGAAATCTTCTTCCCCTTTTTTAAATCGCTAACTGATTCTTCAGCAGCTTCTGCAAGCTTATCTTTATCAAATAATTCCTTTTGCGCCTGGATATTTTGTTTTCTGAGAATGTCTTTCGCTTCTTGCCAATGTTTCCTTTTCTCTTTTTTTACTGACATGATCTTTGAAAGCATCTCCATCGCTTTTTCATGGTGCTTCTGTGCTTCTTCTCTTATTTCAACATACTTTTTATGTTTTTTATTAGACTCATTTATTGAAGCAGATATTTCTGTAACTAGTTTTGTATATTCTTTATGTTTCTTCTGACTCTCATTATAAAATTTTTGAACCTTTTCATGTTCTTCATCTGCCTTTTTAAAAAGTTCAGTGATAGCTTCATCAGTATCTGAAATATCAGTCTCTATCACTTGTTGCTTTTCAAGTTGTTTTTTGCCTTCGTTAAATTCCTCTTTTTTTATTTTTATTTTATCAATCAACTCATTTTCTTCCTTAGTGTTCATTGGAACTGTTTCTTGTTTATATTCAAGCATCTGAACATCTGCTTTCAGTTCTTCAATTCTTAAAGGTAAATTTCTAATAACATCTCCCCTTTTCTTCTGTTTAGCTTTAATTAGTTCTTTAGCTTCCTGTTGAAGTTTGTTTCTCATCTCTTTGTGTTCTCTCATTTTGGTTACAAGTTTATCTCTTTCTTTCTTGTTTTTCTTCATCTGTTCTATGATTTCCTTGCGTTTTTCATTGAGCATGTCTCTTTCTTCACGAACAAGTTTTGCAATGTCGTTAAGTTCGTTTCTCTTTTCTATTAAACTCTGATATTTTTTTTCAGCATTTTTCAGTTGTTCTTGTTGCTCTCTTTTTTTAGAAACATCATTTACTTTTGGCACTAGAAATACACCTTTTTATACCTGAATTATTATCTATTATTTATTATTACTGCTCTATTGCTTTTATGTGCAAATCATTCTTTCCTTTTAGAGCAATCCAGGGTATTTTTATATCAGCATATCCCCCAGGTGGAACGGTTACTTCTACTTTATTCTTTTCCTTGTCATTTATATATAATACTACTAAAACATTTTTTGCCGATATTGTGCCCTTATTTTCTAATTTAAAAGAAGTTATAATTCTATCACCTTTTTTGAATTCCTTTGGCCATGTAATTACGTCGGTTATTTTTAGGTGTGTTTTACCCTCTCTTACCATAGTCATTGTGGTTATTTCCTCTGATTTGCGCTTACCTGATATATTTACTTTTACTTTTGTCTCTATCCAATCATTAGGTTCAATTAAATCTGTTGGTTTTACAGATAAAAATATAGTCTTGGTTTGATGACCACCTATTGTTACCTTCTCTTCTTCTAATGACTTTTCCCATTTTGTTGATGATGGATTGGTATCAGTAGATATCTCGTATGTTTGAATTTTCCTTGTTGGATTTTCTAAGGTGATTTCAAAAGAAGCTTTATCATCGGGATCGATTTCTTTTATTCTTTCTGTACATATAATAGTGATAAATTTTCTTGTCAATAATAATGCAAATATGATGATGATAAATAATATTACTATCATGAGGATAGAAACTAACGCAATCGGAGCATAAGTTCCAAACATCTCATCGAGACCCAATGTGGTTGAAGCAGATTCGAAAAATTCGTATATGCTTTCCAAAATTCCTGGACCTATAACATCAACTGTTACATCTACAGAAGCTGAAGCAAGACCATTAACAGAGGTAACAGTAAATGTAATAGTATCAGATTTTAAAGAAGTATTTTTTGGAACGGTAACGATAACTATAATTTCCCCACTACCTGTTTTTTTCTCTCTTCCTAAATTTGAAATAGAATCAGTATGTTTAATATTCCAATTATTTTTCGATGTAACTGTTATAACATAACTGTCAACATCATCATCTGCCCCAGTATTATTATTTTCAATTATGAAGGAAAATGTGCCATTTTTCCCCCTACTAATATATTTACTTTCAGTATAATTTAAAATGTTTACATCGTATTCTATACCAGTTTCTGAAACTCCTGCTGATACTATTTTCCGATCAATACCTGTCTTCCCACTTGTAATTATGGTTAAATCTATCATATCACCATAAGCATCTTTATTTTTATTTGTTGAATTAGCAAAGATATGAGTTTTTACAGTTTCACCTTCAGATATTTTTAATTGATCTTGACTAATAGTTACATCCCAATCTCCTACTTTTTCTTCTAAAAAGGTTACCGTAACTTCATCATTTTTCTTTGCTGTTATATTTAAGGTATATTTGACACTTCCACCAGGAACTATCAACGCATCAATTGGATCTATACTATAATCACATTGAATATTATCGGTTTCTGTAAAGGTTACTTTAACAGATGATGGGTTTTCTGTTGAATCAAATAATAATTTTACTTTTCTTAAACGAGTATTCGAACCATTTGAAAGTGCAACTCCGATACTTAAACCATGTTCATATTCAAGTTCGTAGTCCACATCTTCAAAAGTAAAGGTCGTTGGAGTGTGTGCTTGAATATTTGCTCTATCTAATTCTTTAATCTTGGGATCAGATATTTCATTATCTCCATCAAATAATGATACTGCAACTTTGATTCTACCAGGATTTAAAAAATTGATATACTTTATAAATAGGTCAACTGAAACATCCTTTACTATCTTATTTCTATCATTTAATATCGGACCATCCCATTTTGTAATGGTATTTTGTAAATTTACATTTTGACTGCTACCCTCAGATGGTTCAGTAGTATCCATTTTATTATCTTTGTGTAAATAGTACAATTTAGTATTTTGATCTGCACCAGGTAATAAAAATTCCATAGTAACTGATGAAGGATGAGCTGCTGAGTCATAAACCAAAGATGAAGATCTAAAAGTATCAAAGAATTTTGCGATATCATCAATTGTAAAATTTAATCCCTTAATTATGGGAATAAATTCTTTTAAAAACGTACCTATCTTTTCTCTGGTGCCTGTCGTGTTTTCCCATCTGGTTGCTAATTTTTCTAAATTATTTAAAAATCTTTCTTCATCTATCGAATTTTTTAAAAGAGAACCAATAAATCTTGATTTATTGCTCTGAATTATCTCAATAGAAAATAATAAACTTTCTCCAGGTTTTAATGTAAGATTGACATTTTCTATTGTGATTTTTTGTCTAGATATACCATTTTGTATTATTGACCCTGGTTTTATTTGTTGGGTGCTGTTTTTTATTTCATTTATAAAAAGAAAATCCATCGAGTATAGTCCGACTTTAACTTCATCTCTATATCTTTGCCTAAATCTTTGTCTCTGGTTTGAAGAAAAATAAAGATCAAAAACAACATCCCCATGTATATCTATAGTATCATTACCACTATTTTCAAATCCCTCAACAATTCGATAAGGATGAGGGAGCAGGATTTCAATCCCTTCAAAAAAATCCCCAAATTCATCACTCAAATTTTCTAAATATGTATCGAGGATATAAAAGGACCAAAGACCTAACCAATATAGCATTTCTTCAGTGTTTAATTCCTGTTTGATAAATGTTTTTGATTCATTTTTCCTAAAAATACTTGGGGGATATTTTGAATCATTTTGACTCAAAGGTTTATCTAAAGAAACTGGGATAAAATCAAATTCTACATCTTCAACAATATCAGTGGAAAGAGCATTCGTAAAATAAAATGTGGTTTCTCCACTTATTGATTCAGCAGAAACTGGTTGAATAAAATTGAAAGCTGATAAAAATGAGCCTAAGAAAAATAGAGTTGATATTAGTAATGCTCTTAGTGCTCTATTTGAATACATATAATTCACAACCTCAGAAACTAATATCAATCCCGTTATTATATAAATGTTTGTTTACAATAGTTACCATTTTTAAACAAATATAATATGTATTTTATTTAATAAATATTTGGGATATAAGAATTGTATATTGAAAGCTAAAATTTAGATATTTATTAATCAAATTAAAGACTTCTTTTTTAGCCAATCTAAATCGCTGACATACAAGCTTCGTATATCACTCAAACCAAACTTTAACATTGCAAGCCGCTCTAATCCCAAACCCCAAGCAAGTACCGGATTTTTAACTCCAACAGGTTCTGTAACTTCAGGTCTGAAAACACCACTTCCTCCTAATTCCATCCATTCGTCATTCCAAAAAACATCAACTTCCATGCTAGGTTCTGTATAGGGGAAATATCCTGGTCTAAATCGAATTTTTTCAAATCCAATTCTCTTATAAAATTCTTTTAAAACTCCTATTAACTGTCTAAAATTGGTATCTTCTTCATGAACAATACCTTCAATCTGATAAAATTCAGGTAAATGTGTAGTATCTATGTTTTCTTTCCTGAAAACCCGCCCTATAGAAAATACTTTTGAAGGTGGTTTTGGATTATGATATAGATAACGAATAGTATTTACTGTTGTATGCGTTCTTAATAAAGCTCGTTCACCTTCCTCTTTAGAAAATTTATAGCCCCAACCCGTAGAAGAGGTTGTACCACCATTTTCATGCACTTTTGCAATTCTATCTAATAATTGTTTATCTTTAATAGTTATTTTAGATGGTGTTTTACTATACAAAGTATCTTGCATTTCTCTTGCAGGATGATCTTGAGGAATAAATAAAACGTCCATATTCCAAAAGCAAGATTCAATAAAATCTCCTTGAATTTCATGAAATCCCATCTCTAGAAATATCTGCCTAATTTTTGATATAAGATAAACTAACGGATGTGGTTTACCTCCAAAAACTGAGGGCGCAAATGCAGTGATATCATAAGGACGAATAATATTGTTTTTCCATACATTATTTTTTATTACAGAAGAGGTGATTTGAGAAATTTCTTCTTTAAGTTCAAACCCTTTTTTAAGGGCTTTTTTCCCATACTCAGTCAAAAGTATAGTGCTCGTAATTATATCCTTTTCTTTTATTACATTTTTTCTGGAAAGTAATGGTGTGATTTCTTTTCTGTCTATCTCTTTATTATCATTTATCTTAAGAATTTGAAGTATTTTTTCCTCGTTACTTTCTTTACTACATGCATCCTTTCCTTTTTTTGTGATTTCTAGAATAGTATCTTTATCTTTTTTTATATTTACCCAACCATTCTTTTTAAGCCATCCAATAGCAATTGGTATTTCATTTTTATCAAGAGAAGAAGTAAGATCGGTTAGGTGAATTTTGCCCTTTTTATTATATATTATTTTTAAGGCTCTTTTTTCTGGTAATCCTTTCTCTAAAAAACGTTTCCCTTCTTTTCCAAGTGAATAAACAGTCTTTATGTGGTCTTCAATTTTTACCAATTTCTTTGATTGAAGCCATGAAGAAGCATTTGTAACCTCAACTTCTTGATTGAAATTCCCATTATGTAAGATATCTTTGGGGGATCCTTTTCCGTTTAATGATTGGAGTGCTAAGAGAACTTTCTTCTCGTTTTGAGATAACTTTTTAATTGTATTATCTACATCCATTTGAATCTGAAATAAACTATGTAGATAATAAATCCTACGGATGTATGGAACCAAAATATTTATTTTAAATCTGCTATTGATTAACAAATATTACAATAAAATTTAACAATTTTAATCTAAATTTTCTTCTAATGTTCTAAACATTTAAATACCATAAATTCCTATATATTTATAATAATACGAAATAGGGGGGTAAAAAAATGAAGAAAGCATTTTTACCAATGTTAGTAGTAGGTTTAATAATTTTACCAGTTATTAGTACTTGTTTTACCGTAGGTGCAACAAAAGGTTCACCTCAAATAGAAAAAATTAATGATAATCAATTACAAAAGATTGGGATGGGAATAATAAAGGGAACTGTAACCAATCAACATGGTAATCCAGTTAGCTTTGTAAGAGTTTCAGCATTTGGAGATAAGTCGGGTGGTGGAAGAGAATATGGTTTCGCGATTACTCATCTATTGATAAAAGGTAAAGGTAAATATGAAATGCAAGTTGAAGCAGGGAGGTATCTGTTTGTTAGAGCTGCTAGATTACCTTTATATATTGGCGCTTGGGCTGGTCCAGTTTATGTTGAACAAGGAGAAACCATAACCATTGATTTATCCGTAACGTATATTGGCCCAGAGAGTGTTTCTCATGCAACAATTAATAGAAATAATTACATAACCCCACTATATAATTATCATACCGTTATGAATTCACTAAAAAACTTCTTTTTTTACCATTTAAAATAAGTTTGAGTAGTACTTAATAAATTAGCATTTTAAGCTTTAAATTTTTCATAGAATTTTAACATTATACAAAACCGTTAGGACCTGGAAAAATATGTTTAATTTTTGAAAATATGGAATTAATTTTTATAGGAAAAGTGTATTATCAGCTTCAATTGGGGGCTCGTAGCTTAGGTTGGTTGGAGCACCCGGCTGATAACCGGGAGGTCGAGAGTTCAAATCTCTCCGAGCCCATAATTCTTAAATTTTAATAATCTTCTGAGATAATACATTTTTAACTATATAGTGCAATATCATAAGGTAAATGAAAAAAATCATATCATGGCTTAATGACAGTTCATATTTAGGTCCGTTATCACCTGCATGTAAGATGTGTGCAAAAGGTTCCAAAATGGTAGTGTTGATAACAGGTCTTTGTCCTGCTAACTGTTTTTACTGTCCATTAAGTTTTAAGAAAGGAGGAAAAGATCGAATATTTGCTAATGAATGGGAATTAGAAAATGAAAATGATACAAAAAAATTGATACAAGAAGCTGAATACATTGATGCTACTGGTGCAGGAATTACTGGTGGGGATCCGTTAATTGTTTGGAAAAGAGTAAAAAAATATATAATTCTGTTAAAAGACATATTTGGAACAAAATTTCACATTCATTTATATACATCAGCATTAAAAAATGCAGATAGAATAAAAGAACTTGTTTCTGTCGGACTAGATGAAATTCGGTTTCATCCATTTCCAAAATTTTGGAATAATATGGATAATAATCCAATAAGCACATCAATTAAAAATTCATTAAAAACTGAAACAGATGTTGCATTGGAAATACCTGTTATCCCTAACATGGAACAAGATATTTATTCTCTTATTGAATGGTCGGATAATACCGGAGTGCAGTGGATTAATCTGAATGAACTTGAATATTCAGAAAGAAATTTCGAATTATTAAATAACAGGAATTATATGGTTAAAAATGACATATCTGCTGCAGTCCGAGGAAGTCAAGAATTTGCCCTTAAAGTTATGAAAATGGTAAGAAGTGAAAACCTTGAGATTGGTGTTCATTATTGTTCAGTTTCTTTTAAAGATGGTATTCAACTAAAAAATCGAATAAAACGTCGAGCACGAAATATTGCTAAAGAACACGAAACCATATCAGATGAAGGAACTATATTAAAGGGTGTGATATACAAACCAGGAGCCTCAATAATTAAATTATATGATTTATTAAAATTGGAATATAACATCCCAGACAAATTTATATTTGTAGATAATGAAAAAAATAGAATCGAAATTAGTTTTTGGATATTAGAAAAAATTGCAAAAGACCTTACTAAAAAAAGATGTAAATGTTTTATAATTGAAGAATATCCAACTGCTGATAGATTGGAAGTTGAAAGGATCCCATTACCAAGTTAATCATAATATATATTGAATATGATCACCTGAAAAAGATTTTTATATAGGCCCTCCATTCCAACTTTCACATTCCCAAAGGAATAAAATCTATGAAGGCTCTGAATGGAGGCTAAAATATGGCAATATATGTAAGGTTTCAAGTATCGAAAGAAATTCAAGATTTAGCCTATGAATTGATAGAAAAAGCTAGAGATAATGGGAAAATAGGAAAAGGTGCCAATGAAACTACAAAGCATGTAGAAAGAGGCCAGGCAAAGCTTGTTGTAATGGCTGAGGATGTATCTCCTGAGGAAATACTAGCTCATATGCCAATTCTATGTGAAGAAAAAAATATTCCATATACTTATGTTCCCAGTAAAGAAGAATTAGGAAGTGCAGCAGGTCTAAGTACTTCTACAAGTGCAATAGCTATAATTAATCCCGGAAAAGATAAAGAGATGATTGAAAATATTATCAAAAAGATAAGCACATTAAAGAAACAAGGATAGGATTATGATAGAAGGAACTCCCTGTGAGATAGTAGAAATTATTGACAGAACCGGGATGGCAGGTGAAGCATCTCAAGTAAAAGTACGAGTTTTAGATGGACGAGATAAAGGTAAAATTATCACTCGTAATGTCATAGGACCAGTTCGTTTAGGGGATATCTTGATGTTAAGTGAAACGCAAAGAGAAGCAAAGAAACTGGGTGGACCAAGGTAGGGGTAATATTTCATGGCTGATAGAAGAAATTGTTCATTTTGTGGAAATGAAATAGAACCCGGAACTGGGAAAATTTTCGTGAAAAAAGATGGCACTGTCCTTAATTTTTGTAAAAACAAATGCCATAAAAATATGTTAAAATTAAATCGTGTCCCTAGAAGAATAAGGTGGACCAAATACTATTCAAAATAAATGTATTATATGATAACGTTATAACGTTTTATTTAAACTCATAAATAGAATTTACCATAAAATAAAAAATTTAAATATATGTATTTTTTAAAAATTTTTATACCTAAATTAAATAAATGTTAATTAAAAATAGAAATAAAAATATATTTTATTTACACAACATTTAAATAAATAGAAAGTATTATATATACCTAAAGCAGTAAAATAGACTGAATTTAAAAAAGAATATAAAGGGGATTCTATGATAAGAAAAATAGCTGGCATATTAATTTGTATTGGGCTAATTTTAACAATTTTACCAGTTTCTGGAGTTGTTAATTTTGATACGGAATATGATTCTCAGATTGTAAATGAAAACAACTCTCCCACATTACAAAATTTTAAAAATATAATAGGAACATTAGGAAGAGCAAATCAACCGCCAAACTCACCAACTAATGAATCTCCAGCTAATGGCTCTATAGATATATATTTTAATATGGATTTAAGTTGGACAGGGGGAGATCCTGATGGAGACAATGTTACTTATGATATCTATTTTGGAGATAATTCAACTCCTATTAAAATTATAAGTAATCAAACACAAACCACCTATGATCCTGGCATAATGAATTATAACACTACTTATTTCTGGAAGATTATCGCCTGGGATAACCAAAGTGCGTATAACGAAAGTCCATTATGGCGATTCACCACAGAAATACAACAAAACCACCCACCCTATAAGCCCAGTAATCCCGTTCCGGCAAACGGTTCAACAGGACAACGTCTTGATGTAGATCTCAGTTGGAATGGTGGAGATCCAGATGGTGATCCGGTAACATATGATGTGTATTTTGGAACTAATACTTCACCACCTATGGTTTCTAATAATCAATCGAATACTACCTATGATCTACCTATACTAAATGGTAATACTACCTATTTCTGGAAGATTATTGCTTGGGATAACCAAAGTGCCTATAATGAAAGTTCATTATGGAATTTTACAACAGGTATAAATCATCCACCTAACATGCCGGGAAAACCCACACCAGCAAATAATTCGACTAGCGTGTATATAATTGTAACTCTCGGTTGGGATTGTGGTGATCAAGATCCAGGGGATATAGTAACCTATGACGTGTATTTTAATGATAGTATAAATCTAGAAATGATCGCAAATAATCATTCTCAAAAAACGTATAGTCTTCCCACCTTAGAAATTTTAACCACCTATTATTGGAAGATTGTTGCATGGGATAATATTGGAGCAAAAACCGAAGGTCCGATTTGGCATTTCACAACGGTAGATAATACTCCTCCTTGGCCACCAAATATGTCAAAGGGACCAAACTGTGGTGGACCAGGGATAAACCTTACCTTTGAAGCAATAACATTTGATCCTGAAAATGATAAAGTTTCATATCAGTGGGATTGGGGTGATGGAAACATTAGCACTTGGACGAAATATTATGATATTACCGAACCCTGTGTAATAAATCACACTTGGAATAGCAGCGGAGAATATGCTATAAAAATAAGAGCTAGAGATACACATGGTGATGAAAGTGTTTGGTCAATAGCATACAATATAACAATTGCCACACAAATAGAACTTGATAATCTTAAACCGGGTCATATATATTTCCGAATCTTTACTTTTGATAAGTCATATCTTTATTTACACTTCCTAAGTGTTCTAGGAGTTACCGGTGTTTTAACAACTGATAGTGGTTTATATCTTAATGCAACTGTCACTGATAATGTTGAAGAAGTCAATTTTTCAGCATTTCAAATACTTTGGAATATCAATTTTCCCGTTTGGGATCGAGACATGTCTGATGGTGCAGATGCTTTTATTTATCTAGACTTTGGATTATACAGAATAACTGCAAAAGCGTATGACATTGATGGAAATTTAATAGATATTTATACGGTAAATTTCTTTATCTTGTTTAATCGAGGTGGAGGAAGCGGCGGAAAAATTGGTGCAGCACGTCAAAAAATAATGAATAGAATTCTGAATTAGCTAAACCAATAAAAAAATTCAATCTACTAAATTTACTATAATTTAAATACTATTTTTTTATTATTAATTTACACTTAATAATGGGGAGAATAATTATGAAAGATGTAGATATAACAATTATTGATATAGAAAAATCAGATGATTTAAATTTCATATTGGGACAGACCCATTTTATCAAATCTATAGAAGATCTTTATGAAACGATGATATCCAATTTGACTAATGGAAAATTTGGTATTGCTTTTTGTGAAGCAAGTGGAGCATGCAAAATAAGAAGTGAAGGAAACGATGATTCTTTAAAGAAACTAGCAGAAAAAAATGCAAAAAGTATCGGAGCTGGTCACTCGTTCATAATTTTTATGAAAGATTGTTTTCCAATAAATGTATTAAATGCAATTAAAAATGTCCCTGAGGTTTGCTCCATTTATTGTGCAACAGCTAATCCAACAAAGGTCATAGTAGCAGAGTCAAAAATAGGTAATGAAACTGGACGAGGTATTCTTGGTGTTATCGATGGATTTATACCAAAAGGTATAGAAAATAAAGAAGAAATTGCATGGAGAAAAAAATTTTTACGAGATATAAAATACAAACTATAATCTAATGACCATACTTTCCAACGAGAGGAACAAAAACACACCCTCCAAGATTTTTTGATACTAATTCTATCCCTTTTTTTTCGATTAATTTTAATTCACAAAACATTTTTCCAACTGGTATTAAAAGTTTACCAAAATCTTTCAGTTGATTTATGAGTGGTTGTGGTATTCCAGGAGATGCACAGGTAACATAAATTCGATCATATGGTTTGTGCTTTTCAAAACCCTCAGAACCATCACCCGTTTTAATAGTTACATTTGTTATACCAGATTTTTTAAGATTATCCTTTGCTCTTTTTGCGAGTTTTTCAAATCGTTCAATTGTATATACATGGCCATTTCCTCCAATAATATGCGCTACAATAGCTGCATGATAACCAGACCCCGCTCCAATTTCCAGAATTTTTTGATCTTTTTTTATATCTAACGCCTCGCACATGATTGCTACCATGTGAGGTGCTGAAATGGTTTGTCCATGACCAATTTCAAGAGGTGTATCTATATAAGCTCTTATTTTTAATGAATCTGGAACAAACTTCTCTCTAGCAACTTTTAAGAAGGCGTTTTTTACTTCATCACTTTTAATATATCCTTCGCTGATAAGATTGTCAACTAAACGTTTTCTTTCCTGTTCAAACATATCATTTCAATATTGCAATTGTATTTGATATACTTTTAATTATGGTAATGTTCCTAACAAGCATATATTAATATATACGTACACAGACTTTGTTAACAAAATTGTTTTTTAATATGCTAATTCACTTAAAATTAGATATAGAGTATACTATAATTTACAAAAGCATCAATTAATACGATTTATATACTAAAGGTTATATTGATTAAATAAGGGAGGATAACAAATGAAAATAATTAGTTACCTTATTTGTGGATTGTTACTAGTAACACCAATTTTATCTGCGTCATCATCAAGAGATAATATAGCGACAACAAATGTTGAATCTTTTGAAATTCCAAAACAAAATGCAATGGGAGTGACTGATAAGAATCCTACTTTAAAATCAGAACCTTCTATATCTATGGATTGTACAGCAAAGATAACTGCTAAACGATCAATAGCACCGTTAGATCCATGGGACGTTTTATTAGAAATTGATATAACTCAATCCGAATATGGTGCTGGAGTGGGAGCTAATCCAAATTATATTTATGCCACAGAATGGTCAGGTTCAAATATTTATTATTGGAATTTTGATGGTGTATATCAAGGATCGTTTACCATCACAGGTGCTGCGAATATTCGTGATCTTGCATATGATCATCACACTGGTCATATGTGGGGTGGTAACGGTGCTGGTACCTGCTGGGAGATGGATTTTACAGATCAAACCTTAATAAGTACTATCACAGGAAGTTGGCAGTGCCGTGCTATTACCTACGAGAGAGAGGATGACTGTCTCTACGTTTCGGGTTGGGGTGATCCAGTATGGATAATAGAGAAGGACGGAACAATACTTGAGCCGTTCAACCTTGTTTTGACTACTAGTACCTACGGTTTTGCGTATGATAAATGGGATACCAATTATGATGGCATTCTCTGGGTACATGACCAAGGTGGTACTGGTTCAGAAATCCGTGCTTATGATTTAGAAGCTGGAGAATTTATCTCTGGTGAAGATTACTACCACAATGTACAATTAGAGATTCCCGGTGCAATTGCTGGTGGATTAGCGTTAGCAGAATGGGGATTCGGAGCATATTCCTCTTTTGTTGCCTGTGGTCAAGCATCACCTGACGCTATTGTTGTATATGAAACATTCATATGCCCTTGCCCTGAGCATGATGTTGCCGTTAAAAGCATCAATTATCCGGAATCTGGGTATGCTGATGATGATTTACCGATGCAAACTACTTTTAGAAACAATGGTAACCATACCGAGACTTTTGATGCGCAAATGACAGTAATTACTTCTAATGAGACTGGCGAGGTGATATTTTATGAAAATTTCTCAACCTATGGAACAGGACCTAATGGCTTACCAGAGAATTGGACTACTGATTGGTGGAAATGGTGCAATCGCAGCGGAAATCCATGTGCGTGTGTTTACTATCGAGACCAGGCTAATGGAGGGGATTATTATGATAATTATATTACTACTCCAAAAATTAATTGTAGTGGTTTAGAAAAAGTTACATTGACATTTGCGATGCAACACGATGTCCAATACACTTGTTATTTCTATCTCAAGTATAGACCGAATGAAAGCAGTCCATGGAAAGATATCACACCTTGGGAGAATCCAATTGTAGGTGACACTAAAGATTGGTACACTATTAGTATTTATAATTTTCAACAGGGAGGAAACATTGGAGAGGCTTTCCAGCTAAATTGGTCTTATCATGGATACTATAACAATTTCAGAAATATATGTCTTGATGACGTTAAACTTGAATCATGTAGAAGTAGTATTGAGTATGCTGAAATTGTTGAAGATATCACGATACCAATAGGTGAAGAGAAGACCGTTGATTTCCCTTCATGGACACCAAGTAAATGGCAAAATGAAAGCTACGAAAACACCTACATAGAATATCCAATTAAAGCAGAAGCATTTATTGATGATGATTTTCCACAGAATGACGAAAAAGTAAAATTAATAGAATTATACTTCCCTTGGATGCATGATGTGGGTTCTGTCACCATTGAGGGACTTCAATCTGGACCAGCACAAACGTTCGATTTGAAAGGCATCATAAAAAATTTTGGTCAAAACAAGGAATGTTGTTTTAAAACATATATAGAAATAGCTGAAATAAACAAAAGCAATCCTGACGTAATGTGGACTGAAGATTTCGAAAGTGGTTCCGGTAACACCCCACCACTTGGATGGGATATTGGTATTTCCAATCCATATGCTTGGTCTTGGACTTCCAACTACAGCAGTTATTTACCATCCCCCTATGGTGCAGGTGATTCAACGTGCTTATATTACTATTACGCTAATAATGCAGAGCTTATCTCTCCAGAATTCAATACATCCAATAAAGATGCATTAGATTTTCAATTTGGAAATTATATAGGTCATTTCACGATGGGTGTTAATTTAACAGTTGAAATCCGGTCAGATACTAATAGAAATTGGGTAGATATCACACCATGGGAAAATCCAGTTACAAAAAATATGGCTGCAGATTTTTTTAAAAGCGATTGTACTGCAGGTATTGGTGAAAAAACACAACTTAGATTCTCTTTCAATGGAAATATTTTCAACTTTAGATACTGGATCTTTGATAATATAGAAATTAAAGGATACAACGTCTTTAATCCAGAGTATGAAGACTCAATGTGTATAGGTTCAATTGAGCCTCAGGATGAACGAGTACTTGATTTTAATAACTGGACACCAAAATTCTTAGAAGAGGAAACAACCGGTACCAAGTCTTATTTATTAAAACAATGGACTGAGTTGGAAGATCCACCAGATAGAAATCCCTTTAATGATTTATACCAAGAAGTAATCACCCTAGATTTCTTCCATGATGTTGGCGTTGATGAGATACTGTCACCATACCAACCTCTTGATAGTAGAGGGAAATTATTCTCACAAATGGTATATGGAGGCACTAATTGGGCGGCTTTTACCAGCTCTGTACAATTAGGCTATCTATGTGATGATGATTTCTATGATGTATCTAAAGCATTTAACGAAATCGAATTCTATGGTCTTAGCTTGGCATTTCCCTGGTCAAATTGTGATCCTAATGGTATGACTTTCGAGATTAAAGTCTATGAACCTGGTACTGTACCTGGTGGTGTAGTATATAAAGAGTCAATGGTAAACTTGGATAAAACAAGATTCGCACATAATATATATTATAGTGGCTTCATTGTGTACCATTGGGAATATTGTCTCGAAGGTGACCTTAAGATGGAAGACGGCTGGATTTCAGTTCAGAGTGATTCCAGTCCAAATAATTGTAATTTCCTGTGGGCAATTTCCTATTCTGGTAATTTCAACGCACGGCAAAATGGAGCCCCTATTCATTATAGTTTAGCATTTAATTTAACCAATGAGTGTAGTGTAATTGCAGATATTTATATACAATCTGGAACCCAAGATATTGATGTACTTGTGATAAATTATGGAACATTTCCAGAGCAAGATATGACGTGTTACACAGAAATATTTGAGCATAATACCAACTGTACAAATGGAACGATTATCTATGAAGATAACATCACAGATATTGATATTCCTACTCCCTTGAATGGTTCAAAAGAATTGAACTTCAAAGATTTCAACTTTGCCGATGAAGGTCTCTATCAATTAATCATCAATATATCAGATGACAATGATGATAATAAAGAGAACAATATATTTCCACTTGGAATCGGTGTTGACGATACACCACCAAAATCAAGGCATGCAATCAATCCACCCGATCCAACTGGTGATAACGGATGGTACGTAAGTGACGTTGAAATAACGTTAACAGCCTACGATCCAAACTTACCTGGTGATTGTGATGCAGATGGTTCCGGTGTAAACAGAAT
>CAYGAC010000079.1:0-76002 GCA_964347865.1 uncultured Thermoplasmatales archaeon | reverse complement strand
GATTAGCACAGGTATCTATAACCATAGAAGGTGGTAATACCAAGGTAACAAGAGATGAATTAATCATTTTTGGTTTCGCTTTTGGTTTTTAATTAACAAAAGGGGGAAGA
Organism: uncultured Thermoplasmatales archaeon; assembly: GCA_964347865.1. Lineage (GTDB taxonomy): Archaea > Thermoplasmatota > E2 > DHVEG-1 > DHVEG-1 > JAGLML01. The sequence continues at coordinate 75,892 of CAYGAC010000079.1, read as the reverse complement.
ATGAAAAGACTACTTTCCATAGGTATTATTCTTCTGTTCATAGGGATGAGCATATCGTCATCTATGGGGTTTAATGTAGAAAAGCAGTCTATTAAAACTATTAATGGAAAAACTCTCTATGTAGGTGGTTCTGGTCCAGGGAATTATAGTAAGATACAGGATGCGATAGATGATGCGAGTGATGGGGATACAGTGTTTGTTTATAGTGGGACTTATTATGAGAGTGTGTTAGTGGATAAATCAATTAATCTATATGGAGAGGATAAAAACTTAACAATAATGGATTGTAAACAAGATGAAAATGTCATTCGTATAAAAAAAGATAATGTAAAAATCAGTGATTTTACCATTAAAAACACATTTTCTGGAAGTTCTTTTAAAGACGGAATATACACAAGAGACGCTAAAAATATAATAATAACAAATTGTAAAATTGTAAATAATCAGATGGAAGGTATTTATGTACGAGATTCTAAGAATATTACAATCTCATATAATTTAATCAATTCTAATGACCATTATGGTATAGGTTTTGATGACACAGATGATATTTTTATCATTGGTAATGAAATATTGAATAATCCATCACACGGTATATGTTTAGATTATTGTTCAAATATAATTATAGATAATAATAATATTTCTTCAAATGGTGCTATTGGTATACTTTTTTCATCAGTTGTAACATCATCTAAAATCAGAAATAATGTGATAGCAAACAATAATGCAGATGGAATCTTTTTGCAAGATAGATGTTATAACGCTAATATAACTGGAAACATAATTTTATATAACGGGGAAAGGGGGATTTTAATAACAGATGGTAGTCACAATGCTACGATATCCAATAACATCGTTATGGGCGGTGGAATTAGAGTAAAGGCAAACTTCGCAATTATATCAGAAAACATGATTGTTACACAGCTAAGAGAGTGCATATATATAGGGAATGCATTGAAGAATATCTCCTATTATAACAATACAATTGTAGATAATATTCTTAGGTCAAATTTTAGTGGAATAACAATTGAAAAATCACATTTTAATTATATTTCAGGAAATGACATTGATGCAGGAGGACCACGTAATCATGGAATATTATTGACAGATTCTAAACGTTCAAGAGTAACTAGAAATATCATTAAAGACTGTATTTTTGGTGTTGTTATGATAAATGGGAAAAATACCATCATTACTGAAAACACCATATCATCAAGTGTATCTGGTATATTTCTATGGGGTTGGCCCAATAGTAGAAATTGTAGTCTAAATATTATCTCAAGGAATAACATAAGTTCCGAAGACCTTAGTATCTTTCTAGATAAAGCAAGTTTAAACAATATCTTTGAAAACAATTTTTACAGCAATTCATTACCTGCATATTTTTTTGGTTCATTAAATAAATGGTCCAGAAATTATTGGAATGAACCAAGAATCTTCCCAAAAATAATCCTTGGACAAATAAAAATTGGTTCTAAATGGATACCTTGGATTAACATTGATTTCCGTCCTGCACAAGAACCCTATGATATAGAGGTATGATATGAAGAAACTACTTTGCTGTTGGAGTGATTGTTCTTTTCCTTGGGCTTGCTTGTGCACCGTCTATCAATGCCAATATAAGCAGGGATAGTGAACTGGTTGAGATTACCACCGAGATATGTGGACTGAACGGTGGGAAGCATACGGTTCGATTAACACAGGAAGAAGCAGAGGAAGTAGATAGAATATTTAAGAATATTAGAGATAAATTGAATACTTCTGATTCAAGAGAAGAGGCAGAGGAGATATTCAACAAAGCAATAGTGGAACTGGATAAGTATGGATTGCTTGGTGGATTATCAATTAAACAGGCACAGAGGTTGGTGACTGGTGGATATAATAACTCAAGATTTACGAAACTGATTGATATTCTTAATGAAAAGTATCAAGTTGCTCTTGGGGAATCTAAAAATCTCTTATGTTTAACGGTGGGTAAGGTTGATAATATTGGTTTTCAAGGTCCTTTTGCTTTAATATATAATCAATTATTTTATTTAATTATAAAATCACCAATTGGATTGTTATTGTGGTTTTTAAGTGAATTATCATTACAGTTACAAAGATTGGGTTTTGATATTTTATCAGGATTATTTGATTTATTATTATTACCATTTCTTCCTTTATTTTTATTATACCTTTACAGTAACTATATTAGTAGTTTTATGTGGTTTTCCCCTATACAATTTTTTTCACATATTGGAATTGGTAAACAACAATTTCATGCTGGTTCACATAAATGGATTTTAAAACCTGCAACTGGATGGATTTGGACTATTGGTTTAAATGGAAAAAAGAGTTGGAATAATGATATGTATGGGCAAAATCCGTTAGTTGGAGCTGAATGGATTAATGGTTTTTATTATTCTGGAGCAATTGGATTTACAGGATTAAACATTTTTTTTGAATTTCCATTTCCGACGAGTCTTTTAATTGGCCATACTTTATGGATTAATATCGATGAAACACCTCCAGATTATAACTGGTTACCATAATAAAGATAATAGGAAAGAATATGAATAAGAAAATACTCATCGGCAGTATCATAGCAGTTGCCATCTTGATTGGTGTATCATTCACCTCTGTCGTTGGATATAGAAGTGTAGCATCTGATGTGAAAGCATCACCATTGTTCAATATCAGAAGTAGTAAAATGATAACCAAAGAAGATAATGACTTGAATTGTAACTATCTTGGTATAAATAAAGATAATACAATTTTAGTTCCAAAGAGAAATACTGAAAGATTAGTTTACCAAAATGTAATGGATAAACTTAGAAAAATGGATGATGAATCATTCAATAGATGTGTTCAAATTGCCATCTATCAATTAAACATGAATCACAAGATGAAAGATGAAAGAATTACAACTTTAATTAATCAATTGAAATCAAATTCAAACGAATATAATCTTTCAGATAAATACAAAGACAATGATGATATGATTTTAGATGAAATACCTTCTCTTGATTATTGGTTCCCTGGTTGTATTTTATTTTGGGTTTATTGGATAATAGTATGGTATTTGATTATTTATCGTTCTTTTCAAAGCCCTTGTTGGTAAAGATTCTTCTGGCTAAAAACAACAATTGGTAGTTCAACCACACAAAATCTAACAATAAAAAAATTTGATTTTAATATTTTATATCCCTCTCTCCTGCGTAAAGTTAAAAATAGTTTAATTCTGAAACGATTAATTTTTAAAAATATTTAAAAAATTCACCTTCAATGTGTAATAAGTAAACGTAGCAAATTAATACACTACCCATTAACGATTAATATATCGTTTTGTACCACACAATTTAGCATCGTTGTTATATATAATATATTATTAAATAACTAATTTTAATTAGTTATTACTACTTCTTTTGCGAGTTGTCCAGAGCTGTCGGGTGAATCTACTCCACTATTTATTATTAAATAATATATATTATACTCTGATATAACAGATAGAGAAATTTCACAAAAATTTTACTTTTATTACTATCAAAAACTAATAAAAACTTCTTTTGCTGAGCGCCCGTCGCTGCCGGTATGACTCTACTCCACTATTAATTTGTAAATCTTACTTTTGGTTAATAAATTTATTGACCTTTCTGATTTTTAACTGATTGTAGAATATATATGGTAACATTCCATTTTCGAGCCAAAACATTTATGTTGAATGGTACATCCCACTCCACAGCCAGGTAAATTTGAGTGTTCCTGTTAGTATCACTCTACTTCCTGCTATTTATTACCTGGCTATTTTATTCTTTATTTTTCTTATCGTACTTTTTCACAAATTTTCGAATCTCTTTTATGTAGTCAAGAATCAATTTCGCTTTAACGACACCAAAACCGATACTAATTCCATAATTATTTTCTAAAATAATGATTTTATTCCCATGGTGTTCTGCAATTTTAATAGACATTCCATTTCCTCCTAATCAACAATTGTTATATCAATCAAAATAAACTTTTCTTTCTAATTGTATCAGCTCGTATAAATCTTTGAAAATTTGTTCTGGACTATTTGGGATATTTATTTGTTGACCTCTATTTAATTTCCAACACGTATACTGTAATATTTTATTGGTTAATGATGGTTTAAAATCAATGTTTTTGTAGTTTTTCAATCGCAATAAATTACAAATTTGTTTTAGTTCATCAACAGTGTACTTTTCATAAAATTGTTTTTTCAAATTCACCAAATCAGCAGGTGTGTTCCTTAATTTCGATGTTGATTTTTTCATAATTACCATCCATCAAAAAATAAAAAGAAAGTGTTTAGTTCTCCTCTTCAATTACTTCAAGATGTAAGTTATATAGTTGGTCGAAAATAAGAAATAATTCTCTATCAACCCATTTTGCCTTGGAAATACAACGTTCTAAATCTACTGAAAGATTTTCACTATACAGAACATCTCTCCATTCGTGTTCATATTTTGATTTATAAAGTTCAATATGTATTTTGATATCTCGTATAAAAGGTAACAAGCTTTCTACTCGCCTAGCTATCTTTAACAAATTTTGTTGTTCCTGAAAAATTACATTAAACATCATATCATCTGCATTTGATATTTCTCCACATATTTGCATATCTTCAGGTGATTCATTGTCTTCTTCAGCCTTTGAGGTTGTATTGGCAACCTCTTCCTTTTGGTTTTTTTCTTTATTCATATTATCATTTTTCCTAGTGGATGTAATATAGATGCGAATCCACCAAAATATATGTAAATAAATTAATTTAAAAACTTTTCGTATAATGCAGATGTTTGTATTTTTTAACTATTAACTTCAATTATAGTCGTATCTTTAGTTAATTTTAAATACTAATCAACAGATATATCTTCATGAGAATCAAAAGAAAGCTTATCAAGAATTCGAAGTACTCACGCAGTTTAATGATTCCATCAACTTGGTTGGAACACCATCGAAATCTAGGACACGAAATCGAACATGTATGGCTCGATATGCGAGATGATGGTTCGATAATTCTTACTCCAATCATCGAATAGGTCAGTTTAGTGAAATAAAGCCTTAACATTCGTTCAAATTTAAATTAGAATCGTCGGAAATTATGTTATATCTTCGTTAAAAATTTTTTTGATATAATTACATTAATAAAATTAAATTCTGTGAGAAACGATTTAAACGGTTTTTAAACAAATCGCGATATAAAAAAGTACAGAAGGGGATTAAGATTGAAGTTGTACAATTTCACCCACAACTAATTCATCTGGAGTTCTGTCTACATTTGATAGAAATTCTTCTTTTTGTGATATAGATAATTGTTCAAATCTATTGAGTAATTTATCTATAAGTTTTAATTCGATTTCATTCAACCTTTGTTCTACTCTTGATTCAATTTCTTCTTCTACAGTATTTTTATCAACAAATTGCTTGTGTCCTTCCAGTTTTATTAATTTTTGAATTACTTTTTTTCCAGATATATGAGTATATTTCGCAGGTGTTTTAGATGTAGCTGTCCATCCCATTAGCTTTCTTTGTTCGGCTTCAGATAATCCCATTTCAGCAAAATCTGTTGCTCGTCTATGTCGTAAAGAGTGTACTGACATATGTTTTTTTATTCCAGAACGTTTTAAAATTTTGAAAAAGGTGTTTTGGATAGATGTATATTTTAATTGACTTTTGTTATTAAATCGATTTAACCATAGTGGTGCATCAACATTATCTTTATATGGATGGATTGCAAGATATTCTTTAAGATATTTTACATATTGATTGAGTGGTACTGGTCTTCGTCCAGTTTTACCATCAACTGTTAAAATGTAGACACCGTCTTCAATTACAATGTCTCCAATTGTAAGTGTATGGATTTCATCTAATCTAGCACCACTATCATAGAGTGTACCTACTAGAGCTTTATCACGCACAACAAGAAAAGGATTGTCGGATTGTTCACATGCTTTTATTAATAACTCAATTTCTTCATGAGTTGGTATTTCACTTAGTTCTTTCCATTTGTATGCTTTATCTATATTAACATTAATTTTACGAATCACTTCAAGCAATGGTTGATAACTATTTTTATCCCAGTTGTAAAGGTATTGGAAGAACTTTTTACATTGTTGCTTATGTTGTTCAATAGTATAAGGAGAATATGGTTTCCCATGATAATTTTTAATATCTCCATTTGACATCTTTTCAAAATAATTTAATAAATCATCAGATGTGATTTCTTCAAATGGTTTATCAATGTACATTGCTAGATTTGTTAAGATATTTTTATCCCCAGTTTTAGTGTGTTTGCTTCGACCATTATTAATTTCAAGTTGGTATCTCTCTATTACTTTATCTCTTGCATATTTTTTTAATGTTTGATAACGTTTTTTTAGAAGTATTTTTTTTGATTTACTCATCTTAGAATAGGAAGGGAAGTTATTTGTTTTAAAAGTGTCGGATACTAGGGAATGTTTATTAGTGGATTGTGAGTTATAAAGGATTCTTATAAATATTTCGAATTATCTTTTTAATAATTATACAATTTTACCATACTTTATCGATGTCAATATCCATCGATTCTTTTTTCTTTTTCTGAGCTTTTTTATTTCCATTAACCTTATCAATTAATCCTCGAAACTCATGAGTTCTATCATCTATCCTTTGCTCACAGCTTGCAACAGCTAATTCTCCTCTTGTCTTTTCTATAAGACTTCTTACCATATCTTGTTTTCTCTTAATTGGAATTAAGCCAGATGGATAATCTAAACTCATAATAGCATCATATATTTCATCCATGTGATATAGATATTCATTTGCTTTCGAAGCCTTTCCTTTTAAAATGAAATCTAAAGCACCTCGTCTTAATTCACCAACAACATCACATAAGCCCATTAAATATGAACTATAAGTTGTTTGTAATTTATCAGGATCGGGTAAATCTTTACCCCGTATTATGTTATAAAGACAAGTAGCTTCTACATATTCCTGAGCCGCGTTTTCAACAAAACCTGCATGAAAAAGATCAGGAAATTCTCCAGTTAAATCATATAAATTTTCCAAATTATTTGATGCATTTTTTATGTAGCTTTCAGCATCTTTTATTAAATCTCTATGAAGAGACTGGATTGCTTTTCTACAACCAATAATTATATCTCTAGAAGATCTTAAAGCCTGTTCCCGAATTTTATCTTTCTGATTGATACGTTTATCAATTTTTTCAATGATACCATTTAAATTTTTCATTGATCGAAGTAAAACAGTCCTTATAGTTATAATTTTCCTTTACTTTAATGCTTATTTTTAATTTGTTAACAAAGGTTTTAAATAGAGTTTATAAGGAGATGGAAAAGTGAAAAAAATTATAATTAAGTTCAATTTTAGAAAGGCTAGAGTTCCAGTTTTATGGCGTTGTAAACATTTAGGCTGTTGGATAAATGTTAGCAAAGTTGCTGTTGCATTGAATAAAGGTTTTATCTGCGATTGTGGTTCATGGGTTTACCATGATAATTTTTATCACGATAATGTAGACTTTGCTACTCGTGAATGTTGTTTTAGAATTGAAAAAAAGGTAGGTGATTAATTGGATAGAGACAGCATATTTTTATATAAAATTGTTGATGCAATTCATAAGCTTGGTGTAGTCGGAGACGATAAGGTTATTTTATGTCTGATGATAAAAATATTTTTACGTTTGGTTAAAAATAGTGATGCTGTTTCAAGTAACCTTGTTTTATCTGATGTTTCAGGTTCAGGAAAGGATTTTGTTACTCAGAAGGCGTGTAACTTTGTTGTTCCTGAATCATGCTTTAAGTTTTATACGAGAATTTCTGAGAAGGCTTTAAATTATTTCCAATGTAATTGGAATTACAAAGTATTATATCTTGAGGATATTGCTCAAGATTTTCTTAATACTGCTGTATTGAAAGTTATGGCTTCGCATGGTTCTAAGATTTTAGTTACTGATAGTAATAAGGATGCTAAAGAGATTTCGATTATAGGAAAGCCTGTATTGCTCGTTACGAGTTATCAAGCTGTTGTTGACGAGGAAGGTCGTAGACGTTGGGATTATTTACGAATGGATAACAGTAGGTTACATTGTAAGGCTGTTATACGGAATAATGTAAATCCTGTGATTGATATGAAATTACAGAGGGTTTTGCATTTATTAAAGGCGTATTCTGTTGTTATTCCCTTTGCTGATAAAGTAAGAGATATGTTTCCGATTAATACGATTATGCAAACAGAAGTTGTTAAGTTTCTGGATTACGTCAAAGCCTCTGCTGTTTTAATGCAAAAATATCGTAAAAAGGATAAGGGAGGCAATATTATTGCTGAGTTATTTGATTACGATCTTGCTCGATTTGTTTTTGCTTGTTTTAAATCGTGTGGTTCTACGAGTTTAAGTTATAAGCAAGAGGAATTATTAAATTTAATCAGGACTACAAGAGATAGTTGTGTACCTGTTCGGTATTTAATCGAAAATTCGAGTATGGGTAAAGATGCTGTATATCGTCATTTGACCTTATTAAAAGAAATTGGTCTGGTTTCATTTGTACATCAATTTGATAAGAGTGCAAATAAAGAGATTTTGCATATTTCTTCATTGTATAATGTTAATGCGATGTTTCTAAAGGATTTGGGTAAAACTGGTTTTACTGGTGTTATCACTAAGATTAATGAGTATCGAAAGAAAGCAAAATTAGAAGTTATCGAAGTATGAGAATTGCTTTATTTAGGCATGGGTTTTATGCCACCTTTTAAGGCTCTGCCTAAAGGTGCATAACCCTTTGGTTTTCTTTTGGCTATCTTGTGGTTGTCTTAAATGCCTAAATAGGAGGGTTTTCTGGTTTTCTTGGTTGTCGTGGATATGCCTATTATTATGTTATATATAGGGATTTAATCTATATGGGATTTATATAAAAGTACGTGCTTTGTTGGACAAGGTAAATTAAGTTTTGTTTGCCTGATTGCTATGCAAAGGCAACAAACTTAATACATATTAACTGTACTGTTCACGTAACCAATATACAACATTATATTTGGGATTTAATAGGACTTTTTAAACACGTTTTAACGTGTGAGGCATCTTTAAGTATTTGTTGTGTATTATTTTGAATTATGTCGAAGCCATTAGATTTTAAAATATTGGTAGAAATAACAAAATTAAGACACTATTTTATGGTTTTATCTAGTTTTATATTGTTTTTTTCGTTGGTTCCTGTTTTTAGGTTTGAGTTAAATCAGTATATTTTTGTTATAGGTTCTATTTTATTTTTTTAGGTTCTATTGATTTTTGGGTTTGTTCACTTGCAATTGATAAATGGTTGCAAAAAAAAGAATATTCCAAATTTGACTATAATCTAATTTTATTTTTATGTATTGTTTGGTTGGTTTTCTGGATTTTTTCATTTTATTTTTTTGTTAGTTCAGTTAAAGTTTAGACGTTATATAATAATATACTATTCTGATAGCACGTAAACGATAGCTCGTGGGCATCGCTTGACATTATTTTAACTATCGATGTTGTCTATTGTTCATTTTTCGAATGTTTAATTTATAGTGTTTTAAGTATGGTGGTAGAATAAGATTATATGCTACCATATACCACTATTTTACTTGTATTTTACATCTATTATTAAGTCATATTTATTAAGTTATGTGCATTAATTTTGTTTGATAAATTATTGTTAGGGAGGTAATTACAAATTGATTACAGTTAGAGATAATACGCTCGCTTCTAGATTTATTACAATAAATGGTTTTTTGTGGTATAACGACCGGGACGGAATTATGCATAAAGGAACCTTTTTCTCGGAAGGTCAAAAAGTAAAGGAGAGGCGAAAATGAAAAATGAAAAACATTTAGTAAAATGGATTGGCGTCTTTGTAGCAATATTGGTTGTTCTTTCAGCTACCCCGATGATTGTAAATGCGGATCCTCCAACTGTGAGTGTTCATACAATAAGGTGGACAGATAATGATGAACTTGTCAGTGCCAATGAAACCTGGTTAGAAACCGACCGTGATGATTTTGTTGATGACATTGAGGAAGCTTGGAACTATTCATCAAACCAAACGGAGGTTGCTGAACAATTGCTTTTGGTTTATCAAGAATATGAGTTTATCCCAGAAGAAAAAACATTAGATGATCTTTTAGAATTCATGGAAGAAATATACGAAGGAAATGAGACTCTAATATTAGATTACCATGATACCTATGGATTTGGAGAACAATCAGTTGAGGAACACTATGCTTGTGGGATACACGGAAGGGTAGATCCCAATTTTTATTGTGTACGCACATCCCCGTTAGTTTCACTTTTTACTTGGATTGATTCTGCGACCGGTGGTAAACTTTGCTGGAACAGCTGGATTGAAGGTTTAAAGGGTGAAGAAAAAGCTTGGCAAGGATCTAATTACTATTGGGAGGCTTGGGTATTTATAGGTCTTTGGATACCCTTTGTCCATAATGGTCCTAACCAGTTTGTAAGAGGCTTTTACGGGTGGACACTCTACCTTTTTTTTGATATAGAGCCACCGGGAAAATAAAGACGTTTGAATCTCTAATACACCTCTTTTTTCTTTTTTTATTTTTAATAACTTTTATATAATATGGAGAAAGATAACCGTTAAACAAATATATCAGTTCTGCATTATAATATAATAGAGGATAAATGAAAAGACTGCTTGCAATAGGTATCATCTTTTTGTTCATAGGAAGTATTTCTTCATCAACTGGATTAAATGTTAGAGAACAGTCTAATACTACTTCTAATGATAAAACATTATATGTCGGTGGTTCTGGTCCAGGCAACTACACGAAAATACAGGATGCGATAGATAATGCAAGCGATGGAGATACGGTGTTTGTATATGATGATTCATCACCATATAATGAGAATCTGGAAGTGGATAAATCTATTACCTTAAAAGGAGAGAATAAGGAAACTACGGTTATTAATGGGAGTGATAGTGAAATCGTTGTTAATATATCTGTTGATGGCGTGATTCTATCTGGTTTTATGGTTCAAAATTTTGAAAACAACTTATCCGCTGAGAGTAGTTTAATATCCATTCAATCAAAATACAATGTAATATCTGAAAACATTATCTCAGGCAATACATCGTATGGAATTTATCTATATCACTCCGAATATAATACTATCTCTGGTAATATTATTACATCTGCAGGTGATAGATGGTTTGATGGCATAGTATTATTTGAAGAAGAAAACAATAACATATCTAGAAATATAATAAAAAACTGCATGACAGCTATATTTATAATTTGGTATTCCAGCAACAATAGTATATGTGGAAACACTATAATCAATAATGAGTGGGGTATACAAACGGGTTTTTATTCTATTAATGATACAATCTCTCTAAATAATATTTCATATAATTCTGCCGGTATTGGGCTCGTGAATTGTTTCAATTGTAAAGTCACAAAAAATAATTTCATAGGGAATAATTGGAGTGCAATGTTCGCTTATTGGTTACTTGGGGCAATTCCGTATGGTTTTAGATATAAATCATTGAGAGATATTCGCTCAGCTATTAAATGGGACGGTAATTATTGGAATAAACCGAGAAGTCATCCAAAACCAATAATTGGATGGATTGGAACATATAATATTATTACTTGGCTTAATTTTGATTGGCATCCTGCAGAAGAACCTTATGACATTTAGATGAAAAAAACCTATTGAAATTAATTTATTTTGCTACATCAGATTTGTATGGATTTTTAACTATTTTAACAAATTTCCTTTTTGCTCTTGTGTTCGTCTTTTGCTTTCAATAGAATTGAAATATGCAAGTCCGTTGTTATCTGTCTTTGGAACTAAGTAGATTTGATTTAAGGTTTGATTAAGAAAGCTTTTTTTCTATAAAGTCTTTTATTCGGGTAATGTAAAAAGATTTGTTCTTTGTGATTTTCTTTAAAGTAAAATCGTTTTGTATTGGTAGAGTCTAAACTTTTGTTTACGGAAGTAAAATAATAAGTATGCTGTGGTTTTAGGTGAGTTCGCAAATAGAATTTAAATCGTAGATGTGATAATTCTATGTGTAGCGATGTTGATTAAACGCATAAGGATTAATGGAGGCTCTGTGTATTTTGTTTTATTCTATTATACATAGCTGTGATGGTTCCTGACGAGTTTAAGATGTGATTGAAGTTTATGTATAGCTATTTATTTAAATGGCTGTATTTTGATTTCTGTGATTTATCAGGTCTGATGTTTTTTGTCCGTTTTTGGTGTCTAGAATTGAGCGGGGTTTTAGGGGTGTTCCCCTAATTATCCAATAGCTCAATTAACCAATAAGCATTTTAGTTATTATAGTGGGTTTGGGTTTGGTTGGGGTGTTGTCGGATTTTATTAATCGCTTTCATTTATTTCTTTTTCGAGTTCTTCGAATACATTACTTATAATTTTTTTATGTGGAATTTTTTTGCTGATTTTATTTAATAAAACTGCTCTATCTTTTTGATTTAAGTTTTTTGTTAAATGAGCGATTATTGTTGATGTTAATTCAAGATTAAGACGTTGTTCGATATTATCTTGGATGGCTTCATGTACTGTTTCTTTTAGTTCTTTGTTTTCTTTTTCAAGACGTTCTATTTTTTCATTGATTTCTGTTAAATCTGGTGTTGTTTCAAATACTTCGAGTTCTTGCATAGCATTAAGATAATGTGTTGCAAGGTCTTTTGCTGATGGAGGAAATTTATGATATGCTATTGAGTATTCTGATTTATGTCCAGCTAATAGATCTATTATGCCTTGTTGAATATTTTTTGTCATCATTCTTTGTATGAAATAACTTCGTAAAGAATGAATTCTAAAAATATATCTGCCGTTGTCTTTCTTGTTATATCCAGATTGTTTTAAAAGTCGTTCCCAAATTATTCTGGCGTTTTCATAACCCATTGGAAAAATTCTGTTGTCATTGGTTGGTTTGTTTCTTTTTAATTTGTCTGTAGAATATTTGTTACTTGCGTTTTGTAGATATTGGTCTTTTTCTTTTAACCATGCTTTAAGTATTTCTGTTGCTTCATTTGAAATGAATGTTACTCTAGGTTTTTTTGCTTTGGTGAGTTTTGCAGGGATTATAATTTTTGTAGGATTGTTTTCTATATCTATATTTTCAGGTGTTAGATGCAGTAATTCATTTATTCTCATGCCTGATGATGCTAACATTAAGAACATAGCTCTTGCTTTTGTTTCACCATGTTGAAGTATTTCTTTTAGTTGTTGTTTAGATGGTGTTTCTTTATATGTTATTGATGATGTTCTTCTTAGTTGTGTTTTGATGTCATGTATTTGGTTTGGATTAAGGTAAATTTCTTTAAATCGTAAAAATCCTATTACTGCTTCTTTTATGCCGTATATGTACTTTGGAGATATTTTTTCTGACTCTTTGTTGATAAATTTTTGTATAATATCTGTTATTTCTTTTGTGTCTTTTTTTATAAAATCTTCTGGTTTTAATCCTAAATTTTTAAAGAATTTGTTTAAAAACGCTTTATAGGTTTCTTGTGATTTAGGCTTTATTCTTGTTTCTAAATAATCTTTAATTAATTCATTCATAATTGTTCATATTTTACTATGTCTTTTAAAGTATTTATACTTTGTTATATTTGTGTTTTTAGATAATGTATAAAAAAGTTTTTATAGTATGAATGATAAATTATATATCGTAGATTAGATTAAGTAAATGCTAATCTGGGATGTGATTAAATAATGAAAAAAATAGTTAAACAAAACTCATTTATTGCCTTTGTTAGCAGTAAACAAATGCTTATTTACCCAAAAATCAGGTGTTTTTCCATCTAAAACTTTTATAATTTGATTCGCACACACTGTTCCAGCTCTAATTTGACCCTCTTTAGTATTGGCTCCAATATGAGGTGTTAAAACTACATTGTCAAGTTTCAATAATGGATTGTTTTGTGGTGGTTCATTTTCAAATACATCTATACCTGCACCAGCAATTTTTCCATTTTTCAATGCATCATAAAGCGCTTTTTCATCTACCGTCCCCCCACGAGCGCAATTAATTAGATATGCTGATGGTTTCATTTTCGAAAGCATTTCATTATTAACAATATAATGTGTAGCTGGAATATGTGGAAGATGAAGTGATATATAGTCTGCAGTTTTCATTAGTTCTCCAAGATCTTCAAACTTTTTTATTCCATCTTTTTGCATATCTTCTTTTGAAATGAATGGGTCGTAACCGATAACTGACATATTAAAAACTTGTGAATATTTTGCGGTAAGTTTGCCAATATTACCACAACCAATAAGACCTAATATTTTTCCGTACAATTCATTTCCCTTAAGTTGTTTTTTCGCCCACTCTCCTCTCTTCATCGTAGCGTCCGCTTTTGGTAAGTGCCTTGAAAGCGACAACATATGGGCAATGGTTAATTCTGCAACACTAGCCGTAGCACCTGTGGGTGCATTTACAACCTTAATATTTTCTTTAGATGCAGTTTTTAAATCAACATTATCAACACCGATACCAGCCCTTCCAATTACTTTTAATTTACCTTTTGCTCCAGCTTCAACAATATCTTTTATTACCTTTGTTCTTCCTCTCACCATCAAAGCATCATAGTTGGGAATTTCTTTTAACAGAGTGTCTCCATCCATCTCATCAAATGTAACATCATGACCCGCATCTTTCAATAGTTGAATTGCTTCATTCGCCATTTTATCTGTGATAAGTATCTTCATAAATATCCTCCATTTTGGTATATTTAAACATATAAAAACATTTACGGCAGCTAAATAATTCGAAAGTCAATTCCAGGATATTCAGCTTTTTCCCCAAGTTCTTCTTCGATTCGCAGCAATTGATTATATTTGGTATTCCTATCACTTCTTGCTGGAGCGCCGGTCTTTATCTGTCCTGCGCTTGTTCCAACAGCAAGATCAGCAATATAATTATCTTCTGTTTCCCCACTTCTATGACTTACTACTGCAGTCCATCCTACATCATGTGCCATTTTTATTGCATTTAAAGTTTCTGTAACAGTTCCAATCTGATTAAGTTTAATTAAAACAGAGTTAGCCGCATTCCTCTCAATGCCATATTGAATTCTTTTTGTATTGGTAACAAATAAATCATCACCAACAATTTGAATAGTAGTCCCCAATTTTTTTGTCATTTCAATCCATGAAGTCCAATCATCTTCTGCTAGTCCATCTTCAATGCTTACAATGGGATATTTTTTACATAGATTGACATAGAAATCAACCATCTCGTCACCAGAATATGATTTTTTACCGATTTTATATGTTCCATTGTAAAAAAATTCACTAGAAGCGGGATCCAATGCAATTTTCATTAAATCATCATATCCTGCATTTTCTACTGCTTTCAACATTAATTCTAATCGATCATTTACATCAGTTATTTTAGCAGGTGCAAAACCGCCTTCATCACCAATTAATGTTCCTATAGCACCAAATTTATTCTTTAGGAGTTGTGCTAAATGTTGATAACTTTCAGAAATCATTCTTATACCTTCAGAAAAGCTTGTTGCTCCAGTAGGCATAAGCATATGTTCTTGAATGGAATTTTCCTGTCCTGCATGTTTACCTCCATTAATGACATTACACATTGGAACAGGTAACTTATAAGGAGATACACCAAACAATTCTCCTAAATACATATACAATGGCATGTTCTTAGCTGCAGCCGCAGCTTTTGTTACCGCCATTGAAATAGGGAGTATCGCATTTGCACCGAGTGTATCCTTGTTATCAGTTCCGTCTAATTTGAGCATTATATTGTCGATTATCTCCTGTTGACGGCAATCCATGCCAATAATTTTTGGGGCAATTTTTTTATTAACATTGGCAACAGCTTTTTTAGTACCTTTACCGAAATATCTATTTTTGTCCCCATCTCGAAGTTCTAACGCTTCGTGTTGTCCAGCACTCGCTCCACTTGGAGTCATTGATCTAAAAGTTCCCTTTTCAGTTATTACATCTACTTCAACAGTTGGATTTCCTCTAGAATCTAGAATTTCCCGAGCTTTAATGCTGGATATTTTAAACATCTTACATCTCCACATTTAGGATGTATGTGATAATATCATTTAATTATATTGATAGATTAAAAAAAATAATATGTTTATAAGGGTATGTTTTTAAATAATTAGATAATACGACACTGCAATTTAAGTAGGAAAAAAATGAAAGATAAAGATTTAAAGAACATTATTAAAATCATATTGATTACTGGGATTGTCTTATGCGGTATCTCCCAGATTTTACCATGGGGTAGACTTGAATTAGGCATGGTAGATATTTCTGAAGATTTACCACCATTTTTATCTGGATTAAATATTAACTATTACCACTGGGGAGGATGGCAAATAAACCCAAAATTACCTGGCGTACAAGAATGGTTTCTAGCTCCTACAAATTTTTCTGGAATTACTGTTTCTCCTGAAATATATGGTTTTGCATTTGGAACGTTATTTTTATATTTTATAATTCCTCTAGCAATAATATCCTTCCTCATAGGCATAGTCGCTTATAAAAAAATTGAGCGGAGATTTAGTAAAAATCCTTTTCATTCTACAATTTCTGCATCAGCAGCTATTCTTTTTTTTATCATTTACATGCAGTTAACACTTTTAAATAATTTACCAAATATTGAAAAATCACCAAATGTATCTGCAACTTATATGTGGTTACCTGGATTTTATTTCATGATAATTTCTGCAATATTATTCTTTACATCTTATATTTTAATACAAAGAATGTATAAGATTGAAAAAGTTAAAAAAAAGAAAGATGAATCTAAAGAAAAAATTGAATCAAAGAAAGAGAAGAAATAAAAGATATAAATTATTAGATAATAAACAAATAATTATATAATAACGTTACAAGTGTTTCATTATTTTTGCAAAACATTTAAATTTGATTGAGATATTTCTTTTTTTAGGATATTCATTTGGTGAGGAGAAAATTGGAAGAAATAATAAGAGGAAAGGTGGAATAATATGTTACAGTTCTTTTTTCAATTACTCATTGCTGGCTGTGGTTTGGGTATCTTAAGTTGGTTGTTTAATAAGAACCAAAATATTAACTAATATACCACAACAAGATGAACCTTCGGAGGAGAAGAGGAGGGAGAATTAAAAACCTTCATAATTTCCCCCTATTTATCCCTCCTTAATAAAATAACTAAAAATTCGAAGATCTTTTGGAATATATTTTAATAATATCATAACTTAACATTATCATGGAGAAAAGAATTCTACAAATACAATTGATTTTGATTGTAGTTATACTAACCGGGTGCATTCAAAATGATAGGGAATCATATCCCAATATCGAAGGAAATTGGATTTTAAAACATTATAATAACGAAGGTAATCTAACTAAAACAGAACATGTTAGAATCGTGGCAAATAATGATAACATTACTATTTTTACAGGAGATGAAATATTATGCATTGGGAAAATAATTTCCAATAATCTTCCCTCCCCACAAAATATTACTAAATATATTATAACTGACTGTGATTTTAGAGGACTTGGAATTAATACAATTTATATCTATAACAACTCATTTCTTAAAACAGAAATTCCACAATGTGAATCTTGCAATTCCTCGGTATTTACGAGAAAATAGTAATATCAAGTAAACCATTTAATTTTAGTATTATAACTATTAATGAGAGATAAATAAATTATAATATGAAAAAAATTTGAATTAGATATTTTTATACGGAAACACTTAAAAATGCTAATTAGTTGTTTCCAATGGAGGCGTTTATGTGGTAGATGTTAATACGATAAGCATAGCAATAATTGTAATTATATTCTTCCTAATGTTGCTTGCTTCAGCAATAAAAATAATGGCAGAATACCAAAGAATTGTTATATTTAGGCTGGGTAGATTGCTAGGTATAAAAGGACCAGGTCTTGTTTTCATTGTTCCAGTTATTGATAAAATTGTTAAACTTGATCTAAGAACTCGAGTTATTGACGTTCCGAAACAAAGAGTTATAACTCAAGATAATGTAACTGTTGATGTGGACGCAGTTGTTTATTTTAGAATAACAGATCCGCAAAAAGCCGTTGTCGAAGTTCAAAGATATGATGTTGCTACAAGTTTATTAGCCCAGACAACTCTTAGAGATGTTCTTGGACAAGAAAGCCTAGACCATCTATTATCAAAACGAGATGAACTTAACAAGAGCCTTCAATCAATTATAGACCAAGGTACCGATCCATGGGGAATAAAAGTTTCTGCTGTAACAATTAGAGATGTTGCATTACCTGAAGAAATGCTCAGAGCTATTGCAAAACAAGCTGAAGCAGAAAGAGAAAAACGATCAAGAATTATTATCGCTGAGGGAGAGTTCCAGGCATCAAAGAAAATGACCGAAGCTGCACGACTCTATGAAAAAACACCAACTGCACTAAGACTCAGAGAGCTCCAAACTCTTGCAGAGATAGCTAGAGAGAAAAATCTCATCGTCGTACCAGGTGGAGACATTGGAAAAATGGCTGGAATTGCAAAAGCAGTTAATAAAAAAGTAGTAGAATGAAGTTAAAATTCTCCCTTATTTTACTATTTTTTATTCTTATTTTTATATCAAATATTGCATTTGCTCAAAATTCAAATGTATTAATTGTGGAGATAACGGATATCATTGATCAATCTACTGTTGAAATACTACAAGAAAGTTTACGTGAAGCAAAAAATAGAAATTCACAAGCGATAATTCTCTTGTTGGATACACCTGGAGGAGGGTTACGGGAAACTTTTGAAATCTGGGAATTAATCCGAGGTAGCACTAAACCAGTGATTGGATATGTTTATCCACAAGGATCAGCAGCATGGTCTGCAGGAACATTTATCTTAATTGGTACCCACGTTGCTGCAATGGCAGAGAATACGATAATTGGTTCTGCACAGCCTGTAGAGATATCTTTTGAGGGAACTAGAACTATTAATGACTCAAAAACAATAAATGCATTAGTAGCTAGATTACAAGAACGAGCAGATATATTTGGGAGAAATAGAACGATTGTTGGAGAGTTTATTACTAAAAATCTAAATTTAAATGAAACCCTAGCTTTTGAATATGGTGTTATCGAGTTTGTTTCCGACTCTATTGATTCTCTTTTAGAAGATATAACTGGAACTATTGTTAATACATCTAGTGGACTTACTACATTGAATACAAAAAATGCTGAAAGAATTATTTATTCTCCCTCCTTTAAAATTCAAATTCTAAAACTTATATCTAATCCAATACTTACCTCTCTTTTATTAGTACTTGGCATAATTGCCTTAATTATCGGTATTCAGTCACCGGGTTTTGGAGCTGAGGTATTTGGTGTTATTGCAATTTTACTTTCATTAATTGGTTCGGGTTTTAACGTATCCACTTTAGGTCTATTTTTTATCGTCATTGGTTGTTTATTGCTCATTGTTGAATTATTAGTTTTACCTGGATTTGGCGTTGTTGGCATTGGTGGAGTGATATGTTTAATAATAGGATCGATATTTCTGTTACCAACTTACTCTACAAGAGAATGGTTGATATCTATGGAATGGTTAAACACCGCATTTATCATTGTGTTAGTAATTATTGTGTTGCTTGCTGCTTTTTTTGTTTTTTTATTATACAAAATATTGCAAATCAGGCAGAAAAAAATAAAGGTTGGTACTTTTATAGGAGAGAAAGCAAAGACTATCGATCGAATAACACCTGAAAAACCTGGATATGTTCGATTTAAGGGTGAATATTGGCAGGCAAAATCTGATACAGAAATTGAATCAAACACAAAGGTAATTATTTTAGACAAGGACGAATCAACACTTGTAGTAAAGCCTTTAAAACCAAGTGAAAAATGACCAAACATTAATCAACCCCCTCTTTCTTAAAGGATTTGATATCAATGAATAACGGTATAACAAGTCAGTTTCTCGGTGGTAGCGATGAGATAGGCAGTCTGGCAATGATACTAGAAATTGAAGGTATGCGTTTACTTTTTGAATATGGAATGACTCCGAGTAAACCACCAACATTTCCTCTGCCACCTCCTCCTGTTGATCTAACATTATTAACTCATGCTCACTTGGATCATTCAGGAATGATTCCTTGGTTGTGCTCTAGAGAAGATCATCAGATTTTAACAACAGAATTAACTGGTATATTAAGCAATATTTTACAAAAAGATACCATAAAAATCGCAAAAATGGAAGGATATGCATCTCCTTACGATAATGCAGACATAAAAGAAGCAGAGCATAGCTTTATGCCAGTCGAAATAAGGCAAAATAAAAGTATAGGAGATAATATCGAATTACGTTTTCATTCCGCGGGTCATATTCCAGGATCATTAATGTTTGAATTGGTTGGTTCTAAAAAAATTTTATTTACAGGAGATCTAAATGTCATTGACACAAGGCTTGTGAAGGGAACAAAACCAGTTGATTGTGACATTTTATTTTTAGAGACTACTTATGCGGGCAGAGAGCATCCTAAGAGAGAAGATCTAGAAAAGGCATTTTTAGATAAAATCGATGAGGTGGTAACCAGAGGAGGAGTAGCAGTAGTACCTGCTTTTGCTGTTTCTAGATCTCAGGAAGTTGCACTTGTTCTGAAAAATTCAGGTTACGATATTTGGTTTGATGGAATGGGTAGAAAAATTTCAAGGATATTTTTAAAACATCCTGATCAGCTAAGATCCGTTGATAACCTTAAAAAAGCGTTGAATAAAATTAATTTTGTGCACTCAGATCATGGTAGAAAATTAGCATTGAAATCTGAGGTAATATTAACATCTAGTGGGATGATGGATGGTGGACCTGTTTTGAGCTATATGAATAAGTTAAAAAAGGATCCAAAAAGCGCAGTTTTACTTACTGGTTATCAAGTTGAGGGGACAAATAGCAGACTTCTTTATGATAAAGGTAAATTAGATTTCTATGGAGTTGTCGAAAACGTAGAATGCGAGGTACAATATTTTGATTTCTCTGCTCATGCGGGACATACTGAATTGATTGAATTTGCTAAGGGTTGTAATCCTGAAAAAATCGTTCTTTTCCATGGTGAGGAGAGAGAATCTCTAATTGAACCTTTAAATAATGTCGCAGAAATCTTAACTCCTCATACTGAAGATATATTGAACTTATAACTTATAAATTATGAATTTTATTTAGTTTAAATAATGAGAGAAATATTATCAACCACTAACAATAGGTGAAGTTTCAATGACTGAAATGACACAAAGACAAAAGTACGATCTTAAGCGAAAAATTGAAGAGCTTAAGTCTTGTAAAGGTAAACATACTGAGCTTATATCATTATATGTACCTCCAACCAAACAGATTTTTGATGTCAACTCCTATCTTAAGAATGAATATTCCCAATCTCAAAATATAAAATCTAAGACGACAAGAAAGAATGTACTCTCTGCAATAGAATCCATAATGAGTAGACTAAAATATTATAAGCAGCCACCTGAAAATGGAGTCGTTTTTTTTGTAGGTCATAAAAGCGTCAGTAGTGATCAATCAGAGATGGTAGCATATGTTATTGAACCACCTATACCGATTACAACATTTCTTTATCGTTGTGATTCTATATTCTATGTTGAACCTTTGGAAGAAATTTTTACTGAAAGGGAAATATATGGACTTTTATTAATTGACAGAAGAGAATGTACAGTAGGAATTTTGAGAGGTAATAAAGTAGAGCTTCTGAAGTATATGACATCGCAAGTTCCTGGTAAACATGGAAGAGGGGGACAATCTCAGAGAAGATTCGAGCGTCTAACCGAGATTGCTGCTCATGAATGGTTTGTTAAATGTGGCGATAAGGCAAGTGAAATATTTTCAGCAGAAGAGGAATTAAAGGGCATTTTTGTAGGTGGTTCTGGTCCAACAAAACAATATTTTATTGATGAAGGTTATTTGCACTATGAAATTCAAAATAAAGTTATCGATACTTTTGATACTGGATATACAGATGAATTTGGTTTAAAAGAACTCGTAGCCACAGCATCTGAAAAAATGACTGATCTGAAAATTTCAAAGGAAAAAAAGATTATGAAGCGATTTCTCAAAGAAGTAACAAAAACCGAAAAAAGCCTAGCAGTATATGGGGAACCACAGATACGAAAGGCATTAGAAATGGGAATTATTGATATACTTTTACTTTCGGAAGATTTGAGAAAATATCGATTGAAGATGAAATGTCAATCATGTGATTATAAAGAAGATAAGATAGTTGATGAAGAATCATTAAATAATTTTTCTCCTCCAAATTGTCCAAAATGTAATAAATCTGCTCAGATGGAGATTTATGAAAAAATAGATCTTATTGATGAATTTTCAGATATAGCAGAGAGAATCGGAGCTAAAGTACATCTAATTTCAAGAAATAGTGAAGAGGGCGATTCATTGTATAGGGCATTTAGCGGACTTGCGGGTATTTTACGTTATTCTGTAGATTTATAATAATATTTTATAAAAATTTTTAAAGGAAGGGAAATATAATTTTGTTTTTTTATATAAAACCCTTAAAATCGATGGTTATATAAATAATGAAATATATTATTCTTATTGGTATTACACGATGTCATCACGAGAGGATTTTAAGTCTTTTATACCTGCAAAGAAGACTATACCGGAATTAACTATAAAAGCAGTTCTTGTGGGGGCTATTCTCGCAATAATTTTAGGAGCTGCGAATGCGTATCTTGGACTTTATGCAGGTATGACAGTATCTGCAGTTATTCCTGGAGCAGTGATGGCATTTGCCCTATTAAGACCATTTAAAGGAACGATTTTAGAGGTTAATATTGGTATGATGGGGGCTGCGGCAGGTGAAGCACTTGCTGCTGGAGTTATATTCACAATACCCGCACTTGTTTTACTCGGCACATGGACTGAGATTCAATATTTTGAGACTACAATTATTGCGCTACTTGGTGGTATGATTGGAGTACTATGGATGGTACCGTTGAGACGGGCATTGATCATTAAAACGGATCTTCCTTTTCCTGAAGGTGTTGCCGTAGCTGCTGTCCTTACAACAACAGTTGGGGGTGAAACAGCAGTTAAAGAAAAGGAAGGGGGAGTTAGTGGTATTTGGCTTGTAATAGGAGTCATTGTTGCGGCATTATTTAAATTTGGGCAGGTTGCATTAAAAATATTTAGTGGAGCTGTTCATGCCATATTAGATATCGGTAAATTCAATATTGGCGGAGGAGAAAAATCAGGTATTTTTTATGGGGGAGTTGCAACATCACCAGCACTACTTGGTGTAGGTTGGATAATTGGGCCTCGAATTGCATCCTTTGTATTTGTAGGTGGTTTAATAGGTTGGGTAATTCTAGCACCATTGATTGCACTTGCAACAGGTCTTCCAATACCTGTAACAGAAGGTGATATCGCTGATGCATTAGCATTAGGGGGTGGAAGTTATGATCTTGGTGTGAAGGTTTGGGGTTTCTTCCAAATTTGGGGAGATTATATACGATATATTGGTGTCGGTGCAATGGTCGTTGGTGGTCTCTATACCATATTTAAATTACGAGCAAATCTTGCTAGTGGACTGAGAGAAGCAATTATAGGAATTAGAGGCGGTCAGGTTGAAGCAAAAGCAAGAACTAATCAAGATATGAATTTTAAATTCGTTTTTCTGTTAATAGGAGTACTTACGATTCCTGTGTTTATTATTTATGGAATGATATCCAGCATGTGGGCAATATCTGCATTTATGGCAGTTTTTGCAATTTTATTTGCGTTTATCGCTAGTGCTATCGCAGGATATATGGCAGGCTTACTTGGGTCATCTAACAATCCAATTTCTGGAGTTACTGTTTCGGTATTGCTTATTACAACTTTGATTCTACTTGGTTTTGGTTTAACTGGATCTGGGGCATATGGTGTTGCGATACTTATAGCTGCAGTAATATGTTGTGCTGCAGCAATATCTGGTGATGTATTACAATCTATGGCATGTGGTCAGATGGTTGGTGCAACGCCGAGAAATCAGCAGATAGCTGAAATGATTGGAGTTTTAGCAGCTGCACCGATTCTTGCACTAGTTGTACAAGCCTTAGATCAGGCATATAAAATCGGAAGTCCTAATCTTGCTGCTCCTCAATCCTTTCTTATGGCCGGGATTGTAAGAGGTGTTCTTGGTGGAGAGATGGTTTGGCCCTTTGTACTCGCTGGAGCGGTGCTCGCATTTGTTTTAATCCTTATTGATCTTCCAGTATTACCCGTTGCAATAGGGATATATCTTCCTTTTACACTTGCAGTTCCAATATTTTCTGGTGGAATTGTCCGGCATTTCACCGACAGGGTAATAGCAAAGAAATATGGAAGTGCGGAGGAAGAAGAAATAAGTGATTGGGAGCTTGCTATTAAACAGAAAGGGGTAAAACCAAAGGAGAAAGTTATAAGATCAGGATTACTACTCACTGCTGGGTTAATCGCAGGAGAGGCATTGATGGGAGTCATTGTGGCTTTCCTCATCATAGGAGGAATTAGCTTTGCCGTATTCGAATTTCCACCAATTTGGCCATCGGTTCTTGTTTGGCTATTTATTGCAGTTCTGCTAGCGTATATCCCACTGAGGGAAATTTTTGCAAAAGAAGATTGAGGAATGAATAAAACGAGTTTTTTTACCAATAAATCCTAGCAACTTTGTTTTTAATCATAAGAATTGGGAATAAGAAGCGTCACCAATGATGTCTCAACTTTCCTAACACAATTTTTGCACCCATTGTCCAGAGCATAGACTGGAACCAACGAACAAAGGTGAATGACCAGACTACATTATTCTGTTCATTTGATTCATCTACATTCCCTTTATGATCTACTTCAAAAAAAACACGACCAAAGAATAGAGGGGGTAAATTCTCTACTTCAATTTCTTTTGTATCTAATCGCTTTATCACGTTATGAAAATGGTTTTGGTTACTACTCCAACTTGGAGATATTGAGTACATTGTTTTATTCATAAATAATTTTTTAAAAGTAATACGACATTGTCCATTCCAACTGACACTAAATCCATGGTTCTTAATATCAATTAAAAACCGTGGCCATCCTCTAGGATAATAATCGATTTCTACAGCTACTACTTCAAGATCAGGTTTTTGTGTTAGAAGTGAATTATTATTTGATTTATTGGGAGTATGATTTTCATTTTGAATAATATACCCAGTCATTGTAGGAATAGTTGTAAACAATAAAAGTAAGAATATTCCAAATGCTGATATCTTATTTTTCATTACCTTCCCAACTAATCACAATACAGAACTGATATATTTGTTTATCTGTTACGAAATTTAATATAGCATAACGTGTATGAGAATATATACGGGAGGTTATGAAATGAAGAATGTGTTCTGTAATAAAGGAATTTGTATCGTCATAGTTAGTTTAATTATTGG
Source organism: uncultured Thermoplasmatales archaeon (assembly GCA_964347865.1). Lineage (GTDB taxonomy): Archaea > Thermoplasmatota > E2 > DHVEG-1 > DHVEG-1 > JAGLML01. The sequence goes on along the minus strand of CAYGAC010000079.1, from coordinate 50,448 downwards.
ATTAGCTTTCACACCTATAGCCGTTTCTCAGGTTGATAAGGTACATGATAATACAACTGAACGTGGATTATTTACGCTAGAGGCTGATATAAAGGTAACCTATAACGCAAAAGAATTATCAGAAAAAATACCTCCATTAGGTGGTTATAATCTTGTACATATCAATGTAAGTTATAAAGTTCGTGGAATGTTTGCGACTGCACTTTTACCTATCATAAAAAGAAAATGGTCTAGTATGCCAATTAAACTATCTCTAGAAGATGTTCCAGAATGGGCTGATATCTTAATTGTACCGGACATTGTGTATCCAGAATTTGATACTCAATGGAGTACAAAGGAAGCTTTCTTATTCATTTCAGTTCAAGATTCAATGGCACCTGCTAATGTGCCCAATATAATACAACTTTGTCTGGAGCCAGAATATGAGTACTTACATGGTCCTCTGGGGATTATACCATTATTACACAGCTCAAACCGTACAGCGGAACTTGCATTTACTGTTGATTATTATCCATTGATTTCTGTAACTCCAGAAAATGACACAATAGAGACACCACCAGGACAACAAGTAACATTGCCAATATCAATTAAAAATCTTGGGAATGCTGAAACAGTAGTAACTATAGACAAGCTTGAATATCCTGATGATTGGCATGTTTATATTGTACATAATGTCAAGGTTGACATCAATGAAGAAATACAAGTATCACTCTCTCTTGTTTCACCTAAAAACTTTAGTGGTAATCAAACAATTCGATTAGCATTTACACCAAGCTACTTTGCTTGGCCAGAAGATAAGGGTGTAACCCAATTTATTTCGGTTTTAGCACATTATAAATCTTAATTGTATTGAGGAGTGAAAATAAAATGATGCGGAAAGACATCACCCTGATTGTAATGCTGTTGTTTGTTGGAATGATGATTAATCCATCATCTGGAAACATCTTATCTTTAGATGATACCACACCACCAGTTACAACCTATTCTTTAAATCCTCCAGATCCAGATGGTGACAATGGATGGTACGTGAGTAATGTTACAGTTACCGTAAATGCTACAGATGATTTATCTGGAGTAAAAGAAATTAGATACAGAATAGATGAAGGCAGTTGGAATATTATTCATGGTAAGATTGGAAAATTTATTGTAGATATAGAAGGAGATGATATCCTTATCGAATATTACGCTATCGATTATGCGGAAAATGAAGAATCTGTAAAATCATTTACTCTAGATATCGATAAAAAACCACCGATTGATATTCAAGTTGAAATAGAAATCTACAAAGAAGGAGGTTTCTATTATCTAGAAATTTCAATCAAAGGTAAAGATGCCACTTCGTTAATGAACAGAGTTGAGTTCTATATTAACGACGGACTACAAGAAATTATCGAAGGTAGGGGACCAGACTATGTGTTTACCATCCAGTGGTCTGAAGAATTTAGTAATATCATATTCTGGATAATTTTATATGACGATGCAGGACATAGAATTGGTGTGAAAATCGAGTTTAAAAAAGTGTTTCTTTTTGGTAGAATTGAAAATCTCACTATTAATGATATAATGATTACATTTAATGCAATTTGGGTATTTGTCATTGAGCGTTCGCCGTTTGATTATTATTTGTATGCTTCAGGTGAAAAAATATACATATTTAGACCTCGATTAGAAATCATCACCAGTAAATTATTATCGGGGTTTTTTATAATGATACGGGTTAGTATCCACACTAATCCTCCATTTCCTTAATAATTAATACAAATTTATCCAATAATTCTGCAATTGTTAGATAGGTTTCCATTATTTTTAAAGATACTTGATGTTTTGAGGATAAAAATTAGATAAAAAACCCTGTTAACTATATTTTTTAGATAACTTGTAGTTTTATAGATTTTTAATAAAAAAGCTGTAAAATTGTATTTATAAATATAGAAATCTCTTATGGGATTTTTTAGGCAAAAACTAAAAAAATCATAAATAGGTTCTCTATTTAATTGCAATGAAAAAGAATAGTAGACGGCTTCCAACAGCTGAGGAGTTTCTTCAATTTATTCCTAAACGATTAGATTTTGAATGGTATAAGAATGAGGAGGGATTGGTTAGAATAAAAGTACCGAAATTTAAAAGTAATATTGGGATTTCTTTTTGTAAGATTATCAGAAAAGAGAATGTATTTACCGCGAACTTAGATAAACTTGGATCTCTTGTTTGGATACATAGCAACGGAAGAAATAGAGTAAAAGACATATTACAAATAGTAAAAAAGGAATTTTCTAAGGAAGAAAATCTGGACCAAAGACTTTTTTTATTTTTGTCTCAATTGAAGAATTTGAAATATATTGATTATTAATAATCCTCTAAATGTGCTTTTTCCACCATCAGAATACCATTATCTCTTTTCCATTTTTTTGATATTTTATCCAAAACAAGTTTCTTTTTATAGATAGGGCAATCCAAAACTAAAGTTTCGTATTCTCCACCCTCTCCTGCCACATTTATTGAATATTTCTCTCTTAATTTAATAAGTTCAGCTAATGCTGCTTTATTTAGTGGTTTTCCAAGCCATGTTTCATCAAAACCTTGAGCATATACTCCAACAACTATTATCTTAAAACCAGCATTAATCTGATTTCTTACAATTAATTCTTGCTTTTTATGCCACATTGGGGTAAAAGATTTAATATTCAATTCGTGGCATATATTTTCTATTCTTGTCCTTTGATATTCAGATGCGATAGCTCCACTAATTACACCTTCAATATCAAGGTTCTTTAGAATATCTTTCAAATCTGTAAGTTCCTCTTCTTTTTCACCTTTTGTTTGTTTTTTTATCAGGGGGATATTAATTGATTGTGCAATTTTTTCTGTTAGATGAATATTTATCGAATGAAACATCCAAGAGTTCTTTTTTATAGGTTGCAGTGTTATTAAATTAGTAACATCCCATCCCCATTGCTGAGCAACGTAGATAGCATAGATAGAATCCTTACCACCAGAAAATAGAGAAGCTACTTTCATTATAACATGTATCATAATAACTAAATTAACATTTATTGTTAAAATGATGAAGTTCATTTTAATAAATTATTTAATTTAACTTATAATTGCTACTGATAATATTTGAGAAATATATGTGATAAATTCTATTTGATTTTTGGTCGATTTTTATAAATTAAAACAACACCTACCAAAGCTACTAAAAATGGAAACGCTTCAAATCCTGGGGTGGAAAATCCTCTACTTCTGACTGTAAATATAATTTCATATGGATCTGATCTTAATTCTTTTCCACCTATAGAAGCAAAATATTTTCCATAAACTTCAATACGAATATCTTCCTGTTCGTTATGATATCCAAAATCAAAATGAGGTTGAATCCGAAGTTCAACTGTTTCCTTTGTGCTTTGATTTTCTAACCTTTTTCCCACTTTTATATTAGAAGGTATACTTGCACTCCAGCCCATTGGAACCTTCGTTACTCTAAATATAAATTCTGTTTGTGCATTTCCTAAATTTTCTAAATCTATATAAAATATAACGATTTCACCGGGTTTGATTTCTTTAATAGTACTTCTTGGCACAGCATCAATAATTGGTAGATAAGATGGTTGTGAATGAAATTTCTGCAGTTTGAGTAACTCCTTTTACATAACCAAGAGTCCCCTTTGCACTTGCATCCATTTCAATAGTAATTATTGTAGGAACGTGTGCTGGAGCTGTTCCTTTAAATGATACATGTACATATGCTGTTTCTGATGTCCATTGGGATGAAATTATTGGATTTACAACATTGGGTGAAATCCGAGCTGTGCACCATACTGGTGTTTCTTTTACTGATAAACTAATTGAAAAATCAGTGCTACTTTTAAATCTAAGGTCGAAAAACTTTGCTGATAGACCTCTAATTTTTGCAGAGATAATAATAGGAATCGTTACTTCTCCACTTAAAGGTAGTATCTTTTCATTTGTATATTGTGGATCGTAAGACATTTTAACATCTGTAGCTACAGATAATGGCCTTGCATTACAAGGTGTTGAGAAAGTAACTATCAAACAAAGAAAAACTATAGCAACTACAATGCTTGTTTTAATTTTCTTTAAGTGTTGTATCATTTTAATCCTCCTTTCGTTATTAATAATAGAAAGATAAGTAATTTTGGAGTTTTTCTAGCAAAATCCTTTATTATTTCTAGATGATAAAAAAACCTTAATAGCTATTTGGAAAAGAAAAGAGGAATTAGTAAGGTATTTCATAATGTGACCCTATATTTTTGGTAAAACCTGCAATCCGTTTATACGTCGCGCTGTTCCCATGAAGAATGTATAACCTTTTTCGGGTAACTTACGAGGTATAAAAAAGTAAATACCAGTAAATCGAGTCATGAAGCCAAACTGTAAACCCGTTAGAACCTTAACTTTTAAGGCCAATGGCTTGAAAATGATAGTTCTATCTTTTATTAGCTTACCTGAAGAATAATGCCAAAAATCAATTTTTTTTCTGATTTTTAGATTGTCCTTAAATGGGTTAAATTTGAAACCGTGTCCAAAGCTAATAACAAATGCTCTGTTGAGTAATGGTCTAACTTTAATGAATGGTTTAAAAATTGTTGATATTATCGGATTATTACTACCAATTAAATTGTCAATGAGGTTTCTTAATCCCTGCAAACTTTTTACGGCGAGTGCGCTTCGAATAAGATTTGAAAATGTATTTTTTAATTCAACTACTTCTTTTTCCGAAAGTAATATTTTCTCAGTTGTTGAAGAACCATCTGATGAAAAAGATGTAAGAAAAACGGATGTAGATTCATTATTTTGTGTTGTATCATTAGAAACTCCTGCCTCTGCAATACCACTTGGTATTGCCATCAAAAGCAATAATACATATATTGCCATTATTTTTTTCATTTTCATCATTTTCACCCGTTTATATTTTATTAACTGAGCAAATTAATATTCCGACCTAATTATAATCAAAAATAGAGAGATTTGACACATTTATTTTCATTTAGTTATTTAATGAATTAAATAACCAATATGATTCTATTTATACCAATTTTAATTAATTATGTAATAATATGTACCAATAAGTTTTTTATAGAGATTTCTATTTAAATTATTTATGACAACTATAAGTCATATTGTAAATAAGTTAGTTAATGACAAAATATATCTTTATGAAGCGTTAAGTAAAAAAATTGCATCATATGGATCCGTGGCAAAATATCTAAAACCAGAAATTGAAAAAGAAATAGGAAAAGAAGTAGAGCATTTTGCAATAGTTACTGCACTTAGAAGATATTCAGAAAAGATAAATGGTAAATTCAAAGACATAAAATTTAATACAAAATTTTCAGAAATTAATCTTAAAACAAATATTATTGATATTAACGTACTAAAAACTGTGGATTTATTTGATAAACTTAAAAGATTTTATGATCTCATTAATTTTGATAAAGGAGATATATTACATATTATCTATGGAAGAACCCATGTTGCTATAGTAACTAATGAGCGCTATAAAGAAAAGATATTAAGTTTGTTACAAAATCAAAAAATCGAAAAAATAGAGGAAGATCTTGTGGCATTGAATTTTACAGTTGGAAAGGAACGTATTGATAAACCAGGAGTTTTATTTAAAATTACAAGAAGTTTGGCATGGGAGAATATAAACATTATAGAAATAATATCAGTTGATCTTGATGTTGCATTTATTGTTGAAAAAAGAGATGCAATTAGAGGATATAATGCATTAGAACGATTAATAAGTGAAGAGCTTTAAAAATTGATTTTACTAACAGGGGATGAAAAAGTAATATTCTTAAAAGTTTGATGTATACTTAACTTATAATATAATTAACTCAACTGGTGATATCATTATGGACAATAGTTTGATAGATAAAACAAATCGGCAGATGGAAGAACTTTTGATTGAGGCATTGAATAGTGAAGTCAAAGCAAAAGAATTCTATGAAAACGCAGCAACAAAAGCCCAAAGTCAAGCAGGTAAAAACCTTTTTAAAGAACTTGCTGAGTTTGAACAAAATCATTATGAACGGATAAAAAAAATAATTGAATCTTTAAATCAAGAAAGAAAAATTCATAATTATGCGTGTGGGTTGGATATCCCAAAGGTAAGATCTGAGATTGAAGGAGAATTTGAGGCAAATAAGAATGAAATTATTGATGTAATAAATTTAGCAATTGAAGCGGAGAAAAATGCTCAAGAAAGATATAAGCAAATTGCGCAGATGATTGATGATGAAGAAGGAAAAAATATTTTCAATGATTTTGCAAGAGAAGAGGGAAATCATCAGAAGATTCTTGAAGATGAATTATATCAATTGTCAAATAAAGGAACAATTATTTGGGAATAGTATTAGATATTATATAAAAAATATTCAAAAAATATGATATTTTAAAATATCGTCTTTTAATTTTAAAAGGATTACTTTCTATAGTATAAATTAAATTTACCTCGTAATGTTGTAAATATATATTGGTAAAAAATTGCAGAAACTATATTTACAAATAAACATTTATTAATAAGTTGCTTTAAATTGAACAGGAATTTAGGAGATAAAAGATGAAAATTGGAATAATTAGTGGACATAACCTATCAAATCTCATAAAGAATCCGGAAAAGGTTACGATTGAAACAGCTTTTGGTGATATTCCCGTAGAAATATTAAATATGAAAACCCATGAGCTTTATTTTATAAATCGACATGGGGGAGGGTCTAATGTACCACCACATAAAATTAATTATCTAGGGAACATACAAGCATTTGCATTAAGTCATGTTGAATATTTATTATCCATAGGTACAGTTGGATCTATGAAAAAAAATATACATCCAGGGGATTTTGTGATCCCTCATGATTTCATTGATTTTACAAAATCAAGGGAATACACATATTTTAATGATAAAAGAGTTCATGTTGAAATGACAAATCCATATTGTCCATCTTTGAGAAAATATTTAATAAAAAATTGTGCAAAGGTTCAAGGTGTTACGTACTTTGATAAAGGAGTTTATCTAACAACCGAAGGACCACGATTAGAGACTGCTTCTGAAATTAATTTTTTTGCAAATTTTGCTGATATAGTAGGTATGACAGGAGTTCCAGAAATTGTATTGGCACGTGAGAAAAACATATGTTATGCAGCACTATGCGTTGTTTGTAATATGGCAACAGGGCTTCAAAAAGAGTTAGCAGCAGATGAAATAACCAAGATTTATGATAAAAAAAAGCCAATTATATCATTAATTTTAAAATCAACAATAGACTCTATCGATAAAAAAAGAAATTGTACCTGTAATAACAAATTATCAAAGGCAACATTATGAAACAATATGAACTTATTGAACACACTGCAGATATTGGTTTAAAAGCATACGGTAAAGATCTTTCAGAGGCATTTAAAAATGCAGCAATAGGGATGTTTGATATTATTACCGATAATTCATCTATTGATGATGTTGGCCAATATGATATTGATTTGAAAGCACAAGATTTAGAGCAGCTTTTAGTAGATTGGCTTTCGGAACTTTTATTTTTAAATAGCGCAAAAAACTTAGTATTTGGTAATTTTGACATAACCATTAATGATAGTTCTCTTTCTGCCCATGTATTTGGAGAGGAATTTGATAGTAATAAGCATAAAAAGGGTGTAGAAATAAAGGCCGTAACATATCATATACTTGAAGTACATAATGAAAAACCATATTCTGTTCAGATTCTTTTTGATATTTAACCAGCAGAATTTAATCACCTTTTTTAAAAATAAATTAATAGTTTCAATTAACCTTAATTATTGTTTAAATACATTAAAATCTGTTACGATTTTTGAAGCATTGCCGGACGGAGTCTATCTTTATTAACTGCACTTTTCTCCTCCAAAAACCGCCGTCCGGTGTCTCCTCACCCCTCCTAAATAGTAAATATTATATGGAGGAGCTATATAACAAGCGTTAATTTATAGGTGAAATAATGACTGAAGATAAGATAACAGAAGATATGACTATAAAAGAAGTGATAGAAAAGTATCCTGAAACAGCAATGGTATTCTCTAAATACAATATTGGCTGTGTTGGTTGTCTTGCTGCCTCATTTGAAAGAGTAAAAGATATTGCTGGTGTTCATGGTACAGATATAAAAGCTTTAGTAAAGGATCTGAACGAGGCAGTACAAAATAAATAAAATTATTTGAATGTCTCTGTAATCACTAATTCTCCATGTTTTATACCTTTTAATGATTTGATTCTATCTGTTAGGTTTTGAATATATCCAATTTTCCCTTTTAATACTAGAACTTCAAGACAGTTATAATGATCAATGTGTATATGTGTTGTAGAGAGAATTTGATTATGATGATCATGCTGAATTGCAAGTAATTTGTTTGTTACATTACCGGTATGATGATCATATATCATAGTAAGTGTACCAATAGCTTCTGCACTCGGATCCATGCTTTTTTCTACCACTAGGTTTTGTCTTATAATATCCCTTATTGCTTCTGATCGGTTTGTGTATCCTTCTTTTTTTATCATTTTGTCAAATTTTTTTAATAAATCAGGGGTGATTGATACACCAAATCTTTTAATTTTTTCAGTCATGGTAGCACGTCTTACAGGTAAATGTAGCACGAATTTATATTTTTTGTTACCAAAAAGTTTATTATGATAGCTTTGTTTGTGGAAGTTACGAAATTTAAAAAGTTTATATTATAAAGGTGTAGTATCATGAAAAAAATAAGGAGAATTTTCTTGTATACTCTAATTATATTTCTGTATACATCATTTTTTTCAATACAAATACAAGCTGATAATACTACCAATATTATCTGCACAAACTCGATACTTGCTGATTTCACATCAAATCTAATAAAGGAAAACGTCAGCATCGAATATATCATGCCTTCTGGTGTCTGTCCTGCTCTATACGATACGACTCCTAGTGATATAAATAAGATTTTATCAGCTGATATAATTATTTCTCTAGGATCATCTAAAATGGAAGGTTGGTTTGATTCTCTCTTAGAATATAATCAGAATTCTAGCTTGATTGTAACTAGTTATATGGGTGAATGGAATTTTCCTTCTGGTGCAAAAAAATATATTGAGAAAATCCGAGATGAGCTATCCCTTGCACTTCCTGATCTAAAAGATGATATTCAAATAAATGCACAGGTTTATTTGAAAAAGATAAATGGAACTGCAGATAAATTACTACAAAAGAGTATAGACAATGAATCCGTCGAAAAAAAAGTTATATGCATGCAATGGCAGAAGGATTTCGTTGAATGGCTTGGATTAAATGTTACCTTCTCCTACCCCTCACCTGAAAGTCTTTCCCTACAGGATGAATTAAACGTAATAAACGCTGCAGTTGACGAAGATGTTTATGCTGTAATTGATAACCTTCAGAGCGGAACAAATTTTGGTGCTAGAGTTGCATCAGAGTCAGGTGCAAATCACATTATTTTTACTAATTTCCCTAAAGCAATACCAGGTGTTGATACGTATATAGATATGATTAGCTATAATACTGAGCAACTAATCAAAGGTATTGCAACCTATGAATATAAACAAGGAGAGATTGCATCACTAGAAGGTACGATATCGGAGTTAGAGATTCAAAGAAATGTATCTATTGTTGGAATTGTCATATTAGGAATTCTTGCAGTTGTTCTGGTATTATTATATAAGAAAAAATAGGTCGGTGGTTGTCAATGAATAAGATATTAAAACATATTGAAAAATTCCATGGTCATCTAGGTCCCTATGTTGTTATAGGCTATAAAATGGGGGAAATTGCTAACAAAAAACTAGGTTATGATTCATTTTCAAAAAAAGCAATTGTCTGGACAGGTACAACACCACCATTATCATGTATTATAGATGGAATCCAGATAAGCTCAGGTTGTACACTTGGAAAAGGAAATATTACAATATATTCAGAAGAAATTCCAAAGGTGCAGTTTTCAAATGATAATGGAAAACGCATAGAAATTACGTTAAAAGAAGATGTTCAGAATGAGATTACTACAAAAGTGACAAGGGAAAAAATAGTTAGCTATTCTGAGCGTCTCTTTTATAAATCCGACCAAGAACTGTTTGAGATCCTTTAGATTATGAATATAATTACAAATATTATCGAACTAAATAATATTGAAACTATCTATGAAGGAGAACGGATACCAGTAATCTTCGATATTAATCTTAAGATTAAATCTAGTGAATTCATTGCTATTATTGGACCTAATGGCACTGGAAAAACAACTTTACTTGAAACCATCAATGGACTTCTCCAATATACCAAAGGGCAAGGTTTTGTATTTGGTAAAGAGATAATCAAATCTAAGGTAAAAATACGAAAAGACATAGGTTACGTTATTCAAAATTTTGAGTTAGATCCTCTTGCACCGTTTTTATGTAAAGATATTGTCATGTCTGGTAGAACTGGAAAAATTGGATTATTTCGTTTTCCTTCTAAAAAAGATTGGGAGATAGTCTGGCATAGTATGGGTCTTGTGGGAATGATTGATTTTGCTAATCGTCCGATCGGAAAACTCTCGGGAGGTGAATTTCAGAAAATTCTTATTGCCCGCTCATTAGCACAGAAACCAAAACTTCTCCTTCTAGACGAACCTTTCTCGAATCTTGATTATTCTTCACGGAAACAAATTGAAACATTATTAAATAGGGTTCATGAAAAACAACAAATTACTATTATCTTGGTTTCTCATGATATTAATTTTATCCCATCAAGTTGCAAACGAGTAATAGTAATGGATAAAGGTAAATTTGTCATAGATGGAGCTAAGGAGAGTATATTATCTTTAGATAATATAAACCGAATTTTTCAAAATGAAAAAGGTGAGCTAAATGATTGAACTCCCTCAAACATTATTACTTACTTCTATATTAGGAGCATTACTTGCTGGATTTGTATGTTCTTCAATGGGTGCTTTCGTTGTTCGAATGAACCTCTCTTCCATAGGTTTTTTAATGTCTCATGCTGCCTTTGCTGGTGCAGCATTTGGATTAATGATTTCTATAAATCCGTTGATTAGTACTATTGTGTTTTCCTTTGGTACGGCACTTATACTAGGTCCTCTGTCTGAAAAAGCACGACTTGAGAGTAATGTTGTAATTGGTGTTTTATTTTCTATTATGATTGCATTGGCTTTTATCTTTCTTAGTTTTACTCCTGGACAAACAGCAGGGTGGGCTGCCCGAAGCATCCTTTGGGGAAGTATATTCTCGGTTGGATATAATGATCTGCTGTTGTTACTTCTATTGTCCTTTATTTTGATTGTATTTATTGTTGTGTTTTACAAGGAGTTGTTTGCTACTATGTTTCATCGAAAACTTGCAGAATCTTCAGGAGTTAACACAAAATTATTTTATTTTACTGTTTTGTTTTTTACGGGATTCGCTGTTTCTCTATCACTCCGATTGGTTGGTGGACTATTGGTTTTTGCATTAATCATCAATCCAACATCCACTGCATATCAATTTTTTTATGATTTCAAAAAAATCATAATTTTTTCTCCAATACTTGGAATCCTCAGTTGTCTAGTTGGATTTTGGCTATCTATGTTTACCGATTTTCCTATGGGTGCATCTATTGTTGTTGTCTCTGCTATTCTTTTTGCATTTGCTATAATTATATCACCAAAAAGAAAAAGAAATGGAAAATACAAAAAAATAACTTCATAAATTATTATAACTACGGTAAACTTTAAACCATGCTTTTTTCTATCCGAGTCTCATATGCATGAATGGGCACTTGCTGAATCGATATTAACAGCTGCACTTGAAGCAGCAGATAAAGAAAAACTAAAAACAATTACTGAAATTAAAATATGTATAGGAGAATTGCAACAAATTGAACAAGATATTTTTAAATTTGCTCTTGATGAAATAATTAAATCACAAGATAATAAATTAAAAAATGTAAAAGTAAGCATTGAAACTCAGAAAAGCACATTAAAATGTAAAAGTTGTGAGCATTCTTGGAAATTCAGTGATATTATTAAGAAGCTTAATAAAGATGAATCTGAAGCTATTCATTTTATACCAGAGGTAACTTTTGTTCATTCAAGATGTCCAAAATGCAATAGTCCTGATTTTGAGATTATGAGTGGGCGAGGAGTTTCCATATTATCAATTAGAGGAAAAAGGTAGTCAATCATGGAAGCTAGAACAAGTGTGATACACAAACGACTGAAGAACATTAGAAGAATTATTTCAGTTGCTAGTGGAAAAGGAGGTGTTGGAAAAAGTCTTATTGCTTCTTCTTTAGCATTGAACCTTGCAGAAAAAGGAAACAAAGTGGGACTGCTGGATCTTGATTTATACGGTCCATCTTCACACATAATTTTAGGAGTGAAGGATGTTTTTCCAGAAGAAGAAAAAGGAATTATTCCTCCAGATATAAACGGAATGAAATTTATGTCAATCGTCTTCTTCACGGAAGACAAGCCATCTGCATTCAGAGGTATTGATATTACAAACATCATTATTGAAATGCTAGCTATTACACAATGGGGTCAGTTAGATTTTTTAATTATTGATATGCCTCCAGGAATAGGAGACGAAATACTAGATATCATTAGATTTGTTAAAAAAAGCAAATTTCTGGTAATTACAACACCATCAAAAGTTTCAATTGGTGCTGTTCGTAAACTTCTCAAAATTTTAAAAGAGCTGAAAATCCCAATTATAGGAGTGTTAGAAAACATGAAAATTAGGGATTTTTCAAATATTGAAAATACAGTAAAAAAAATGGATATAAAATTTATCGGAAATATACCATTTGATGAGAATATTGAAGATGCGATAGGTGATACTCGTAAACTTTTACAAAGTAAATTTATGAATGAACTAAAAAAGAATTTTGAAAACATAAACCTTTAACGCCTTATTATTTGTTTTGAGGTACCAACTAAATAGCTTCTTGCTTCACCTACTGTAAATAAAGAACCTGTTATACAAATTATATCAATTTTATTAGCTATTGATTTTGCATGATTGATCGCTTTTGGGATTGAATCTTGAATGGATATATCTTTCTTGAAAGTGATGTTATTTAATATGTTTTTAATTATTTCAGGTTCACAAGCCCTAACATTTAAAGATTTTGTTATAATTATTATATCGGAAATTGGAGAAATTGTTGACATCATTTCTTCTATATTTTTATCTTCTAAGATTCCTATTATAAGAATTAATCTCTCATATTCAAAATCTTTTTCCAATGTATTATTCAGCATTTGCATACCGACAGGATTATGAGCACCATCTAATAACACGATTGGTTCATGAGAAAGTATCTCCATCCTTCCTGGATTAAAAGTTGTGGATATGCCTTCTAAAATATTACTTTCAGTTAAACAGACATCGTTCATTTGTAATTGTTCTATTGTTGAAAGAGCTAAAGCGATATTTTCTCCCTGATATTCTCCCAATAACGTTGTTCTGACAGTGTAATCATTAAATGTCCCATGAATTAAAAATTCTTGATAATTAATGTTTGAAAATTGACGTTTCCAATTCTTCTTTTCAATATTTGTTATGGTTGCATTTTTTTCTTGCGCAATTTTATAAATGATGTCTTTTGCATCATTCTTTGCCGCAGTTACAACAGGGACTTTTTTCTTTATTATTCCCGCTTTTTCAAAAGCTATAGATTTGATATTTTCTCCAAGATAATCTGTATGTTCTAAGGATACATTCGTAATAACAGACACTAAAGGGTTGATAATATTGGTTGCATCAAATCTTCCCCCCAATCCAACTTCGATAACTGCAAAATCAACAGCATAATCACTAAAAAATTGAAATGCCATTGCTGTAACAATTTCAAAAAACGTTGGTGTATTATTCTCCAGTATCATATCATCAACAATAGGTTTAATTTTTTTTACAAGAATAATCAAATCATCCTCAGATATATTTTCATCATTTATGACGATACGTTCTGAAAACTCTTGAAGATGAGGAGATAGGTAAACACCAACTTTATATCCTGATTTTTGTAAAATTGAACCAATAAACTTACAAACAGATCCTTTTCCATTGGTTCCAGTAACATGGATGGTTTTAATCTTATTATGAGGATTGTATAATCTTTTCATTAAATGAGATATTCGTTCTAAACCAAGTTTAGAACCGAATTTTTTAAAACTATATAGCCAACATATACTTTCTTCAAAGTTCATAATAATTAATATCCTTCTGAATACAGTACTCCTGGAATCACTTTGTATTTATTTAACCAAGAATCCCCTGGAGATATTTTCACTTTTCTTCCATCGATTTTTAACCTATTTTGGGCAAAAAGTTGTACAGTTCTTGGAAGTATTTGATGTTCAACCTCTAAAATCCGAGCTGCAAGTTTATCCCTATTATCTCCTGGAAGTACCTTAACAGCAGCCTGTAAAATAATAGGACCATGATCTATTTTTTCATCTGTAAAGTGCGTTGTACAACCAGAGATTTTAACGCCATATTCCAGTGCATCTCCTTGCCCATTTGTCCCTATAAATGACGGTAACAAAGCAGGGTGAATATTGATAAGATTTCCATACCACTTTTTAACAAAAGAAGGAGTTAGTATACGCATGTAACCTGCTTCAACGATTAAATCAACCTGTTTATCCTCAAGAATTGCATCTATCTCTTTCTCGTGCTCTTCCCTAGATTTTCCTTTGGGATTGATAAAATATGATTTTATATTGTGTTTCTTAGCTCTCTTTAATGCATAAGCATCTTTTTTATCACTAATAACAACAACAACTTCGGCACTAATCATATTATTTTCAGAAGCATCAATTATGCTTTGAAGATCTGTTCCTCCGCCAGATGCTAATACAGCTACTCTTAATTTTTTAACCATATCGTTCACATACCAGAGTTCAAATATTTAAACCATATGGGCAATATGAAATTTATTTCTCTTAGTAAGCAACATACAGTTTTTGATGTTTTCTATCAAATTAAAAAGAGAGAGGGGTGTATTTTTGCCATAATACAAAAGGTCCAAACACAAATCCATTTACTGTCTTTGTAGCAGTATTTGCTTCGGGTATCATAGCAGTTACATTTACTTCAATATTTCCAATTCCAAAAATTATACCACTTGTTTTAATTCTTTCTTCTACATCTACTGCCATTGTATCGATAGTTTGTTCTGTTAAAACATTTATTAATCCAAGTGTACCCCCCTTAACAGAAATTTTCCAATTTACATTTGATGCTGTGAGAGTGCCAATATTCTTAATTTTAGCGATAACCCTACCAAAACCGCCCCTAATCTTCTCAATACTAATAAAGGGTGAATTAACATCTATGTATATTGGTAATGGGTCTGACCATTCGCTATCTAATCCATATTCATCTCGAGCTTTAACTTTAATTTCAAAGTCACCTGGTGTCTCCCATGTGTGATTTGCAGAAGCATTCTCACCTGATTTTAATTGGTCAGTCCAAGTAATAGTATTATCACCCCAATCAAAGCAATATTTTATTTTATCACCCTCAGGATCAGTTGTTGAGGTTGTATAGGTATATTCTAATCCTATCTCCCCATAAGTTGGACCGTCGGGTGTTTCTGGTTTATTTGGTTTTTCAGATATCTTAAAAATACGTAAAGATGGATCAGTAAACGCTTGCCACTCTTCAACAGTTTTATATCCATGTGCAGAATAAGCTCCAAAATCAGTAAGATAGTTGTTTAAAGCTTTTATCCATAATTCACCAGTTGTTTGTGCGTTTTGGTCTCCATATGCCTTAAATGCACTCAGTTCCATTCCTCCAGTTAAACCTTGTGTGCATGCTTGACCTGCGTAGCCCCATCCTATAGCTGAGTTTCCATAGGAAGTAATACCTCCTCCCTCAGGATTTTTTAAAAATGACCAACCAAAACAATGAGTATCTAAAAATTCGCAATTTGAACAACCCCCTATAATTACAACTGGTAATCTCTCCTCATTATTTAGAATTTCAACTCGTGAATACCAATATGTGCCAATCGGCCACCATACTTCAAAATTATTATGTGGATGAGTTGCCCAATTTTCGTAGGTTCCGTGCCCTGTTAAATAAAAAAATCCTGATCCGTTTCTAATAGCTTTATCTATATTTATTACAAATTGTAATCTACCGTTAGTTGCCCAAATTTTATCGGGAATGAAATCTTCCATAATATCAATTGCATGTTCATTAAGATATTCACCTTCATCTACGTTCATAAAATCTGGAAATGTATCGCCTCCACATACCACGAAATTTGAAAACCATTCTTCCATATATGCCCCTGTTGACTCATAAGTTATTAATTTACTAACAACACCACTGATTTCGTTACTTTTTCTAAAGTTCAATCTACCTAGTCGGACATCAGGATAAAGATCTACAAGGTCAGTTCTTCCCTGATAATTATACTCTCCAAATATGTCATTGTTGTTTGAATCCCAACTGCAAAAATCCCCATTTGAATCGTAGATGTCCGCATAATATAAATCACTAATGAAACTCTCCTCATATCCATCATGAATATATGACATTCGAACAGGAATCTTATTTGCTCCCCCAGCTAAAATGACATTTTCAATGTTCCACTCTTCAATTGCATCTTTTATAAAATATTTAATTTTCTCTTGATCATCACGACCCTTAACTGTGAAGTAAGTGCTATTGTAAATATCATCAAGTGTTACAAGTATTGTATCTATATTACAATCTTTTTTGTATTCTACTAATGGTTGCAATTTTTCAGAAAAATCTGATGGTGTGATAATTACCATATCGTATTCATCAGCAAAAATAACTGGCTGTAGTGGTTCAAAATATTTTATTTTTATATCTACTTTCTTTGCATATTGGATCATATTTTGAGGGGCAGAATATCTAACTGGATAGAATCGAATAGTTAAAATAACTACATGTTCCGAGTCTTCAAGACCACAACCGACACTATAATCATACCACGTATATGGAAAGAAATCCTTGCTATTATAAATCATACTATCTTTGACAATAGATGAATCAGCTAAAGTATTTTTATTCATCAATGGAATAGGTGTTGGTGAAGGTTGTATTTCTCCATAAATAACTTTTTTATTAATCTGGTAAGGATTGCATTTTACATCTTTAATCTGTGTTCCAAATGGAAATATAAAAATTTTAGTGAAAATTGGTAAAATCGGTTCTCCTGGTTTTCTTAAACACGATGGTGCCTCCTCCAAATTTAGAGTTATGTAATCATCGTTTTCTATAATATTAAGTTCCGAAAAAACAATTGATTCAGTTTTTTCATTTGTATATACATTATTTTCGGCGTTTAGTACTATGGTTAATATACTAGTAGTAAGTAGTGCAAATACGAATAAAACTAATAGTTTCTTTTTCAATTTTATTCCTCCCATTAATAATTATTCTAATACATAACAGATATTTAAAGTTTTTATACAAATATAAGGAAAAAATAGGTTTTTATATTATTAGGATAGTAAAATAAACATTAAAACAAGATATAATTTATTAATCGTTTTCCAAAAAGATTTTTTTGATTTCATGGAAAGGAGCGTTTGTTTTAAAAGCAGTAGTTGAAAAATGGGTTTGATATACTTTATATCCTCTACTATTTAGTTTTTCAAATATATTTTTCATTTTAGGTGGGGCAATTTTTAAAAAAGAAGCAATATCGTTTGTCGTGTAAAAAAAATGTGGAGCATTTACTTCCTCTTCGAATAAATATAATAATCTCCAAAGTAAATTCTTTGTGTTCAATTTTTTTTTAAATAAAAGCGTTCTAATTTCTTTTATTGCCGTTTTACTGTGTAACTTTCCAAGCCATAGGGGACCAATATCTTGTTTTTTGATATCTGTAAAAATCAGATATTTTTTTGGATTAATGATTGAAAAATTTTTCATTGATTTATTAGCATAATTCTTTCCGTTTAAAACCTTTACAAAAATTCTAAAATAATAGTCAGTAGAATAGCTGATTATAGGTTCAATACCTTTATCATATTTAGCAGCTTCTCTACAGATAAAACCGAGTAGTATTCTTAGTCCAATTTCATGCATAAAATAAGAATGTAATGGTTTTGCTCCATACCTTCTTAAACATGCTTTTGGATGGACACCACATAAAGATGCAGTATCTGTTGCAGTGCATGCAATAATTCCATTATGAGATACGTTTCTAATTGCAGATTCTATAAAATAAATAGGGGAACCAAAAGGATCGATGTCAATATAATGATACTTTTTACCCAATAATAATTTGTTTAAATCTTTATTTGTTGCAATAACATTTTCCAATTTTATAAGCTTCAAATTTTCTTTTATTAAAGAAAAGGCATGATCATTCCGATCATTGATGGTAACATCAAAATCACCATCAAGCTCATTTGCAAATCTTAGACCTCTAATACCTGATGCGCCGAGTCCATCGAGCAAATTTGCATGTTTTTTGAAATTATTTAAAAACCATTGATTCACAATAAGTGAAAAATCTCGACTTAATTCCATAGATGGATTATAAAAAGGTAAATTACTCTTTGAACCGGGACCCTTTTTTGTAGTTTTATTGATAAAAACTAAACACTTAGTTATTCCTTCTTTTACAAATTTAGTTTTTTGTAGCATTATTAAAATAAAGGTGGTAATTTTTCTGCCATTATCTTTTCAATTTTATATGGAAGTAAATTTCTATTGACTGCTGTAACTTCCAGAATTCTAATATCATCTCTTCTTCTAATATCTTGTAATAAAGGAGTTCTTGATTTCTTATGTAAAGTAACTAGTATCGGTTTATCAGAATCTAAGGCATCAATGACAACTTCACAAAATCTCTCTGAAAGCATCTCCATTTTTCCAATCTCATCGATTATAATGATATCTACATCTTCGTCATTGATTGCTTTTTCAATTGCATTTACTCCTATTTTCTCTAAAACGTTTAGATCTACACTGTATTTTCCCACTCTATCTTTGAAGTCAAAATTGATATGGGCAAAAATTTCTTTTTCTTTCGTTTGCCAATCTTCTACATAAAATCCAACACGTTTGTTATTTTCTTCGACATTCTCTGTTATCATTCCCTCTATCGTATATCCACTACTTTCAATTTTCTCGATTATTTTTATTAAAGTTTGTGTTTTCCCAACACTTGGCATACCAGTTATTCCAATTTTAGGTATGTCATCCATATTAGCAATAAGTAATGTAATTTTTGTTTAGAAATCTTTGGATTAAGAATTTTTACAAAAAAAACGTGTTATCATATACAATATTATTTTTTTTAAAATCTATCACAATTTTTTTCTAAGATAAACTGGACCTGCTATTGTATAAATTGCAACAGCTATAAAAAGTATAAGTGGAGCGATATAGTAGTATTGAGTAATCGTTGAAAATACATTAATCATAAGAAGTGTTATTATTATTAAAATTGCAGCTATTGCTTGTATTTTCGCTCCAATTTTTGGAAAGTGCAAAGATGAAATCATGGCAATTGATATTACAAATATAAAAGGGAGAATATACATAAATTCTACCTTAAAAAAGGATAATATAATGATGAAGATAGTTCCTGCTGATGCTGGAAGACCTATAAAAAAATCTTTTTCTTTTATTATATGAAAAGAGGCAAGTCGAATAATACTTAAGGATAAAAAAATAATAAGAATGATAATGAGTGCACTATGGTAATAAATACAATTAGAAACAGAATCATAATATGAATAGTACACAAAAAATGATGGGGCAATACTTAATGATATCATATCAGCCATTGCTTCCATATATCCTCCAAGTTCACCTTTTCTAGTTTTTCTTGCGACAATTCCATCGAGACCATCTGCCAATAATGATATAAGAATAAATGAAAAAGAAAGATGTATTTTTCCTAAGAAAATCATTAATATAGCAAGAAAGCCAAAAATTGCATTAGATAGTGAAACAAAATCTGCAATAGTTAATAACTTAATCATTGATTTCTGCAATTGTATTCTCTCCAGCTAATATTCTATCCCCTACTTTAACTGTTATTAATCTAATCTTTTTTGTTGGGAGATATACATCCACTCTTGACCCAAATCGTATAAGCCCAATTTTTTCTCCTTTTTTAATTGCATCTCCTTTTTTAATATAAATTACAATTCGACGGGCCAAAGTTCCAGCTATCTGAATAACCTTAATAATTCCGATATTTGTTTTTATTAATAATATTACTCTCTCGTTATTTTCAGATTCTTTCTTAAAAGCAGGGAAATAAGCTCCTTTTTGGTGAATTATATCTTTAATTATCCCATCCATTGGCATCCGATTAATATGGACATTATGGATATTCATAAATGTGGATATCTTTGTATATTTACCAACACCTTTATCTTTATCTGTGGTTATCTCTCTTATAACACCATCTGCTGCTGCAACAATTCCTTTGCCAATTTTTCTATCTGGATCACGGAAAAATATCAAAAAAATCAGAGAAATAAGTAGTAATAATATAAAGATAAAAATACAGACATATCTAATTGGTTTACTAATGATTAGTGTTATAACAAGAAAAAAAAATGTAGTCAAAAAGGAGGGTATAATCCAAATTAATCCACCTTTAGCAATTTTCATCTTGCTTTTTTCCCCAACAAATTAGAAAAAAAGTTCTCAATAGGACCTTTTCTTTTTACAAGATTAAATATGCACGAAATTTCATCATATAATTCTGGAAGTATTCTAAAAACAAGAAATAATAAAGCAATTAGTGTGATTAAAGCCCCAATCTTAGATAGAACGTTATGCGCCATATTGAAGGAAGTTATTTTTCCTCCAACTAAAAATATAACACTAGCGTTTCTAACAAGGTTTAGGAAATAGATTGGTATAACAGTTATTATAATTGCAATGACTCTTCTTTTAATATTGCTTTTATGTAAAGCTCCAATCATTCCAATAAATAATACCGATGCTTGAATAGCAGTACAAGCAAAGATTATAGTAATTGGAGTTCCATTGTATAAAATAGTATATCCTTCTTTATACGCAGATATCCCTAAGATGTTTAATAATGCAGTACTGTGAGCTGCAACCATATCTATCAAAGCACGTTTTAGTTCAGGAAAAATATTACTATCAATAATAAAATAAATCATTCCAGCAATAAATGAACCTCCTGCAATCCAATCTAAACATGAAATATACTCATTTCTCTTAATAGATAACCATTCATGATATGCTATATAAAACAATACATATACTCCAATGATACTAACTACTGAATTAAACACATCTCCGCCCTCAGAATAATAGAGAAAACTGGGCATCATAGCCCAAAAAAATGAAAAGGATCCCCATCCAATTATTTTTAATATTCCGGCTAAATTTTTTTCCTTTAATAAGAATCCAGTTCCAAGGAGGATTAATCCAAGAAATAAAGGAATATAAACAAGGGGTTGATCTGTTGGAGAGGAGGATGAAAATAAATAATAACCAATAATTAGCATGATTGTTGGTATCAAAAAAAACAATACAATCACATTTTTTTCATTATTAGAGGAAGATTTTTTCATTTCATTCATTTGAAAATCGTCCCTAAATTGAAGATATGATTTAAGAGTGTTGTGATAAAAATTTCTAATTATTACTTTTTTGAAAAACATTTATATTAAAAAAAAAGGTATAATTATTGTGAAATCGGTACTTTTAATTGCACCTAAATCTAAAAACAAAAGCGCTTCAGATCTTTCAGTATTAACAACACCATTAACTGGTCTTCTTATCCTTGCTACCATGCTTCAGAAAAATGGTTATAAAGTCCAGTTTTTTGATGAATCATTTAAAAAACCTAACTATAACAAAATCGATTCGGATTACATATTAATTAGCGCTATGAGTGCTACGGTAAATAGAGCATATGAACTTGCAGAATTTTTTAAAGAGAGAGGTAAGAGAGTATTTTTAGGTGGATTACATGCATCTTTCAAACCTAGGGAAGCATTAAAGCATTGTGATAAGGTCGTTATTGGCGAGGGGGAAAATGTCCTCTTTGATTTAATGGAATCGAAATCTAAACAAAATGTCATCAAAGGATCTAAGGTTATGGATTTGAATTCAATTCCTATGCCGGATTATAACCTCGTTGAAGGACTGTCATCTAATCCAAAAATAGTTTCTGTATGTAGTTCAAGAGGTTGTCCATTTGATTGTAAGTTTTGTTCACTGAAAAGTATGTTTGGAAGAAAATTTAGAACAATCTCTACAGATAATCTGATTAAATATTTACGTAGATTTAGAAAGATAAATACGTTGTGTTTTGATGAACCGAATTTTACAGCTAATAAACAAAGAGCAATAGATATATTAACAAAAATGAAAGAGAATGGCATTAATCCTAAACATGCTTGGCCGAGTGTAAGCATAGATGTTGCTCAAAATGATAAATTATTGAAATTATGTAGCGATATTTCTGAGTTTAATTTTTTAATAGGGTTAGAATCAATTAATAAAAAAGTATTGAATTATTATAATAAGAAACAAACACCAGATTCTATGGGAAAAGCGCTGAAAAAAATACATGATTATGGAATAAAAATTCAAGGTTCCTTTATTTTTGGATCAAATTATGATGATAAAAGTGTGTTCCAAAAAACTGTAGATTTTTGTCATGATACAGAAATTGATTTTCCTGGATTTTTTCCTTTAACCCCATATGTTGGAACAGATATTAGAAACGAACTTGAACGAGAAAAACGAATATTTACAAATAATTGGGATTTTTATGATGGAGCTCACGTTGTCTATTTTCCAAAGAATATGAGTCCATATGAATTGCAAGAAGGTATTATTTCCGCTTTTGAAAATTTTTACTCTAATTCAAAGATTCTCAACCATATTAGAAAAGGAGAATTCTTTTATGGAATGGGTACACTTTATTTTAAAGTTTTAATTAAAAAAATAATCCGGCAAAATGAAGATTATTTGGATTACTTAAATGAGATGAAAAATTAGGATATTCTGTATTCTTATAGCAATCCTAAAAAGTTCATTATCCATCCATCCCACATAACAAAAATCAATCCTACAAGACTAAGTAGAGTTAAAGGAATCCAATAGGTATAGACTATCTGATCGATTTTTAATCTCGCAATTGCCACACGAATCAACGTTACAGAAAATAGTATTACAAGAAATACTTTGAACAGGTAAAAAAGAATATCAATTACATATGCAGCATAACTACCAGCTTCTAAACCTAGGTATGTAATAGTAGAAAGATTGTAGGGAAAGAACAATATAACTATTATTGATGCCATAACTACTGTTTTAACACTATCAGTAAGGTAAAACATAGCTAGATTTCTCCCTGAATACTCAACAAGAAGACCTCCTGCTATTTCTGTTTCTGCTTCAGGAGCATCGAATGGTATTTTAGATAGTTCTGCAGGAGTTACGATAATTAAAACAAGTAGTAAAATTGCAAAACCGATAAATCCCAATGGTCCTGTTACATTATTCCATATAGGCGTTCCAGCAATAGTAGATAATGCAAAGGCATTTTCACTCCCAATTTGAGTTAATTTCCAAGCAAGACTTATTATGATCATAGCTAGAGGAAATTCATAGGCAATCATTGTTGCCATTTCTCTCTGTGCACCGACAATGGCATAAGGAGATCCAGAAGAAAATCCACCAATGACCATAGCAAGCGAGGGAAATATTAATAGATAAAGAATTAGAATTAAATCTCCACCCCATGAAATTATTGGTGTAAATCCTCCGATTGGTAAATAAATTAAAATTGAAATTGTAGCAACTAAACCTAAAAGTGGTACAAGATTAAAAATCCAAGGTATAGCATTTTCGGGAACTATATTCTCCTTTGTAAACAATTTTCTAACATCTCTAAAAGGCTGTCTAATTGGTGGACCAATTCGACCTTGCATATGTGCTGATACTTTTCGATCTATCCCCTTGAAAAATAAGCCGAAGATTATACCAAACAAGGTAACAATGATGGTGCCAATAATTATTTGTAAGACAGTCTGAGAGATTCCCAAAATATCCATTAAATCACCTCAACGAGTAGGAAAATAGCCAATATGATTACAAACCAAAGAACGTAATCGCTTGCATTTCCAGTATGCATTCTTTTTAAAAGCGTATACAACCCTTTTAGGCTTGTTGTGAAACCCCAATAAAGATTACTGGATTTTACTTGCATTTTATCTTTTGAATATTCTGGGTTCCCAGATAGAAATGATTTGATTTGTTCAGTATCTTTTTTGAATCCCTCCTTACCCATACTTCTAAGAATATATATTAAGAGAAAAGCTACAACCATTGCTATAGCCCAGATAAGTGGGTTCCAAAAACCACTACCCGTTTCTATTGTGAACATTTTAAATACCTCCTACTACAACCTGAGATACATATTCTGAATAACCAATGAGTGCATTTGACGCCGGTTCAACAATATTAGTTATAATGAATTCTGGGAAAAGACCAAAAATTACAATGATACATGCAATAATTCCCATAGACAGGAGCATGCTCTTAGGAACTTCCTTAACATTGTCAAACTTCGGTAATTTCGGTCCCATAAAAGCTGAGTAGAAAACCTTAACAAATACTGCTAGTAATAATATACTACATAATATTGCGATGATTGCTAGTATTGGATTAAGTTGAAAAGTTGATTCATAAATAAGTAATTTTGATGCAAATCCGTTTAGGGGGGGCATACCTGTAATAGCGAGAAGACCTATGATGAAAAATATTGTTGTATATTTCATATTTCTAGCAAGTCCACTTAAATTATCAAGTGAAGTTTCTTTTGTTGCATAATATATAGCACCTGCAACTAGAAATAGAAGTCCTACATCCAATGCATCGTTCATTATATGGAAAATTCCTCCATCTAATGCAATTTTACCATAGGCAGTGCCCAAAGCAGTAATACCTGCGCCAATACCAAGAAACATATAACCTAGTTCAGCGACAGCACCATATGCAATTAATCTCTTGAAATCAGTCTGAATAAATGCCATTATCACGCCAATTAAAATTGAAATAATAGCAAGAGCTACAATAAGCCATCCGAGTAAAACATTCACCGGAATATTGTAATTTGTTATATGAGATAGAACATTGCCGTATAACGTAAAAATTACCCTCAGAACACCATATAAACTAGCCAAAGTAGCACTGACTAGTATGATTGAAATCGATGAAGGTGCACTTCCATATGAATCTGGAAGCCACATGTGCATAGGGACAATTCCAGCCTTCATTGCAAGAGCAACGATCAAAACTATAAGTGCGATTTTATCTAGAAAGTTATATGTTATCATATTTGAAAGCACGGCTATATTCAACGCGTCATATTGTCCATAGAGTATTGCCACTGCAAACAAGACAAACAGAGCTCCCATTGAACTAATTACTATGTATTTGAATCCAGCTTCGACTGATTCACCCCGATGAGTCCAAAAAGCAATAAGTGCACAAGATGCAATTGATGATATCTCAAGAAATACAAAGAAGTTGAACATATCGCCAGTGAAAACCATGCCAAGCATACCAGCTGTTAGGAGTAAAATAAGAGTGTAATATTTATCTAAACCTGTGTTTTCTTTCATAAATGACCATGAGTACAATACTGCTACCGTAACCAATATTGAACTGATGATTGCCATGAAAATACTCATAGCATCTACTTCAAATAGTATTCTGACAATTGGATAGGTTATATCTTGCGCACCAAAAACATATGTTTTAATTCCATTGGTAAAAATATCTGAAGCAAGTAAAAAAACAAGGGCAGCGTTTATTAAAAGAACAATAATAACAAAAATATTTCTTAGTTTATCATGAATTCTACCGACTAGAGGAGTAAGAAATGCTCCGAGAAGTGGAATGGCTACTACTAGTGCTACTGTATAGTCAGGAACGTTCATTCCCTTAACCTCCTTACTTTATTGACATCTAAAGTTCCATAATGTCTATAGATATGCATCACAAGAGACAACATCAATGCTATGACAGCAACACCAATAACAATACTTGTAAGAGTTAACGCTTGAGGGACTGGAAAAGACATAACTCCCCCAGGTGAACTTGTATAAATCGGTGCAGTACTTTCTTTTCTAAATCCGAGAGCTATTAAAAATAGGTTAACACCGCTTTCAATTAGTGTTATTCCAATAACCATTTTAATTAAATTTCTTTTAAATATTAGTGCATACAATCCAATAAGAATAATTATGGCTACTGCAATAAAAGGAATGTTGGAAATCATTTTTTCCCTCCCTTAAAACTACCAGTAGCATACGCCATAACAAGAACAATTACAAATAGTCCAGCAATCACTTTCAAACCTACTGCAAAGTTCATTAAAGGAAGTATACCTCCAGTATTGATATCTGCAAGTCCAGATCCAGTAGGTGGAATGCTTCCAAATAAGAAATTCGTACCTGGTAAAAAATTATCAAAAAAAGCTATTCCATAAATAAGACCTAATAATGCAAGAACGATAAAACCAATTGCTCCAAGGCTTTCGAAAACTGAAAGCCTTTTTTCTTTTATTTTAGTTATTGTCCATTTAGAGCCAAAAGCAACAAGAATCATTGCACATGCCGAAGCTACGATTGCACCACCTTGGAAACCTCCTCCAGGAGTAAGATGACCGTGAGCTATAACATACAATCCATATATCATAGCAAATGGAAAAGTGATAGCAGAAATAGTTCTAACAATCTTTGACATTTCAGTCATTTTTTAGCCTCCTAAAAATCATAATAACAGCTGCTACAGCAGTAAACAGTACTGTTGCCTCACCAAGTGTATCGAAACCTCGATAATCAAATACTACTGCGGTAACGCCATTATTAGCACCTGTTTCCTCTTGAGTATTTTCAATTATATAATCATCCATATCTGATTCATCTGGTATCCCAAAAGTATGGATTAAAAGTGAAGAAAAAATGAAAAATACTGCTACTACCGAAAAAACAATCACTCCAGCAATGTTTCTTTTCAACATTAAACTTCTCCCTCCATTCTTTTTGTAGCTCTAATTGCAATAATAAAAATCGCAGTTGTTAAACACGCTCCAACACCTGCTTGTGCTATTGCTACATCTGGTGCTTGAAGTATATAAAACTCAAGAGAAAGTAATAAACTCATAGCAGCAACAGCAATAACAGCAGCAAGTAAATCTCTTAATAATACAGCAACTAGTGATGCTATAATAATTAATATTGGAACGATGATATGAATGAGTTCTAAAAATGTCATTTTTTGGCCTCCTTTGTTTTCACAGTTTTTATGGCTGTTTTATTTTTTAAATCGTCAACAACTGCCCCAACTGGTTTGACTCCGCTTCTGTGAGCGGCACGGGCTATTGCATGGGCACCAGTTGGATTAGTAAGTAGTATTGCAACCAAAGCAACTGCTGTATGAATAACTAAAACTGAATAATCTGTATTTCCTTGAATCCAGTATTTTAAACCCAAAAGAATCACCGATCCGCAAAGAAAAATTGAACCAAATGTTGTGCATTTTGTTCCAGCATGAAGTCTAGTATAAACATCTGGAAATCTTAGCAAACCCACGCCAGCAAGTAGGTTGAAAAATACTCCAATCCCTAAGAGAATATACACTATTATATCAACAATTTCAGATAACATTTAAAATTCCCCTCCCTCCAAATATTTTGCAATAAAAAGTGTCGATATAAATGACAATAATGCATAAACTATTGCTACATCGATATAAATAACTGATCTCTCAGCAATTCCAAATGCTATCATTCCAACGATAATTATTGTATTTATTGTATCAAGTCCAACAACTCTATCAGGAGCTGTTGGTCCTCTAACCACACGGATTATACACATAATAATAGAAAGTAGGAGGAGACCAATAACAATCAAATAAGTAGATTCGACATCAATCATTCTGCAATCCTCCTGATCCAATTAGGGAATTTACCACATATGTACTTATAATCCACCGGTTTTTTTTGTAGAGCTTTTTTTTTGACGTTTATCCAATGGATATAGAGATTGTTTTTATCTTCATCAATATCAACACTTAACGTACCAGGAGTAAGTGTAATGGAATTTGCGAGCATTGTAATTCCTAAATCAGTTTTTAAGTTGGGAGTAATTTTTACAATACCAGGATTTATTTTACCTGTTATCACACGATATGCAACATCAATGTTTGCTTTTGCCATTGCTATAAAAAAAGGCCCAACAACATATGCGATAAAAAGGATCCACCTTTTTGGATTGGCCATTCTGAAATTATCCTTTATTAAAATAGTACGAGATATAAATCCAACAATCAATGAAAATATAATTCCAAATAAAATCTCTTCTATACTCCAAAGTCCCAATGTTCCACTTCCAGTTGTAAGTAAAAGATAGGTTATGAAGCAGAGGGCAGTAGTTACAATAAATGCTAACATTTTATCCTCCCGGAATAGGTTTAATCATCCGAAGGTAATTATATTTGTTTAAAAAAACTTACGGTTTGAGTAAAAATCCTTCAATGGCAACAATTTATGTATAAAGATATTTTGTTGTTTCTAAAATTTTGGTGACGTAGATAGATATTAAAAATATTAAAGGTGTATCATATTTTGGTTACGGGGATATTGATGAATGTTCAACTAATTGGTTTTACTCCAAACCCAGAAAAATTACCTGCCATGTCTGCAAAATTAACACATAGTAAGATAAAACCTGAAGATCTTAGTGAAGTATCAGAAAAAGAATTACTATCAGTACTTGAACATGTCATGAAGTTAGGTCATACAAGTGTTGTTGAACATACATGTTTTACTTTTGCGATAAGTGATGTGAGCAGATCTCTAACACATCAACTAGTGCGACATCGGATTGCTAGTTATGCTCAGCAAAGTCAACGATATGTTAACCTCAAAGAACCGAATTTTGTTATTCCTCCAAAAATTGCTAAAGACAATAAAATGAAAAAAGCCTATGAACAAACTATGGAAAAAATATGGGAACAGTACAATAAACTTCTTGATTTAAGTATTCCAGCAGAAGATGCCAGATATGTACTTCCAAATGCTACTTGTACAAATATTATTGTTACCATGAATGCTCGCTCATTGCTCAACTTTTTTGAACTCAGATGTTGTCTTCATGCGCAATGGGAGATCCGTGCACTAGCTAACAAGATGTTACAAGAAGTAAAAAAAGTTGCACCAACTATCTTTAAAAAAGCAGGACCGGCATGTAAAAGCAAGGGTATTTGTCCCGAAAAAGCTAAGGAGTGCCCTCTATATCATAAGTGATTCAATATGAACAGACCATATATTATCATAAATTGTGCTATGTCTGCAGATGGTAAGATTGCCCTTTCTTCAAAAAAACAATTAAGAATTTCAAGTGATGAAGACATAGAACGGATGTATAAGTTACGAAATGATTGTGATGCAGTTCTCGTTGGAGTTAATACTATTCTTTCGGATAATCCAAAGCTAACGGTTAAAGAAAAATATGTAAAAACTCCAAAACAACCTTTGAGAATTGTCCTTGATAGTAAATGCAGAATGCCAAAAAATGCATTAGTTTTAAATAACGTTTCAAAAACGTTGATTATTACTACTAAAAGAAATGAAAAACGTTTTGAGGAGGAACATATCGAAGTAATAGGATGTAATACTAATAAAAATGGACAAGTAGACCTAGAATGTGTAATGGAATTGCTAAACCAAAAAGGAATTAAAAAATTGCTAGTTGAGGGTGGAGGAACTATTATCTGGAATTTTTTAAAAAGGAGATTGGTTGACGATTTGTATATCTATATTGGACCTTACATCATAGGAGGAAAAACTACTCCTACAGTAGCAGATGGTCCAGGTATAAAAAATGAAGGTGAATTAATATCCTTAAAAATTGTTAAAGTAAATAGGTTAGGTTCTGGTATTTTAACTCATTACAAATTGATATAATGAAATTATTGTGCGATCAAATGCTTGGTTCCCTTGCAAAGTGGCTAAGAATATTTGGATTTGATACCTTTTATGCAAATAAGGAGATTACAGATGAGGATTTACTAAATGTTGCTATCAAGGAAAAAAGAATCATTATATCCAGAGATAAAGAGTTAATTGCCAAAGGAAAAAAATTAGCTATAAAAGTTATAGAAATTAAAAATACAAATCTCGATGAACAATTGAATCAAGTTTTTGAAAATCTCAAATTAGATAAAAAATTGGTATTGACAAGATGTACTCTTTGTAATTCGATACTTCGAACGATTGATAAGAAAGAAGCTGAAGGAAAAGTTCCAAAAAAAGTTTTTGATTATAAAGATAAATTTTGGT
This sequence comes from uncultured Thermoplasmatales archaeon, assembly GCA_964347865.1. Taxonomy (GTDB): domain Archaea; phylum Thermoplasmatota; class E2; order DHVEG-1; family DHVEG-1; genus JAGLML01. The sequence continues at coordinate 20,065 of CAYGAC010000079.1, read as the reverse complement.
TTTGTGAAAGATGTAATAAATTTTATTGGAGTGGAAGTCATTACGAAAAAATTACTGATAAAATAGATGAAATAACAAAAATAAAAAAATAAGCTTACAACATTTTAATCATTTGAGCATGTGGGATTCCTTTGATTTTTAATATACAATCAGGATTTATAAGACCGAGATTTATGGCACACTTTACCGTTTCTTCTCCAACAAGATTTGCAATTGTTGCATCAAGTAAAAATTTTGCCAATGTTTTTTTATCAATACGTTGTCCTCCATAGAAATTTTTTGAAACATCTATTTGGAATTTCCCGTCAACAAATTTTTTACCCAGTAGATGTTCATCGCATGCACCGATTACGATATCGTCGCCCTGTTCGTAAATTTTAATGCTGATCATTTTATCTGCTTTCCAGGATATTTATTTTCTATGTAAATATTAGTCACTCATATTTTATATGTGTTTCGAAAAAAAAGTACCAAATGAATGCCTGAATCGGTTGTTTATAATAAAAACAAATGTTTATTTTGCCAATATTATTATCCAAGATCCAAGCGTTAAAAGTATAAATGCCATAATAATTTCTACAAATCTGATCTTCTTTTTAGAAAAATTATAAGTGGTGTATAATTTGGGACAGAAGATACTTGTATTATTCTTTCTTTTTATTATATCTCCCATAATTTAATCACTCAATAATTATTTTGATTTTTACAATATAAAGTATTTATTGTACAACTATTACCCGATATTATCGAATAATATCAAACAAAATTTTTTTCTTTTTAGTTGTCAATATTTATACTTTCAATAAACTTGGGAAAAAGATTATATTAGCTAATTTTTATCATTCAAACAAAATATGGCCAAAACTGGAGTAGCGAATCTTCCATTACATCCTGGTAAAGCACCAAGATGGTTGTTCAAGAGAATGGTATTATTTTCTAAAGGTATTATTGAGGTCATTTTGTATGAATATGGAAAAGATGAATTTTTAAGGAGAATTTCTGATCCATTTTGGTTTCAGGCATTCTCATGTGTACTTGGTTTTGATTGGCATTCAAGCGGAACCACCACGGTAACTTGTGGAGCTTTAAAAGAAGCAATAAAACCAGATGAATTTGGATTTGCAATAGTTGGTGGAAAAGGTAAAGCATCAAAAAAAACTTTATGCGAAGTTGAAAAAATTGGAGAATCATATAATTTTTCAACTTCATTAATAGATGAGTTGAAATATTCAAGTCGAATGGCGGCAAAGGTAGATAATACAGCAGTCCAAGATGGATATAATCTATATCATCATGTCTTGCTTTTTTCGGAAAATAAAAAATGGGCTGTTATTCAGCAGGGAATGAATTCATTAACAAATTACGCACGAAGATATCATTGGCTTTCAGAAAATATTGAGAGTTTTGTGTGCGAACCACACAGCGCGATAATAGGGGATATACGTCAAGAAAAAGTATTGGATATGACTGCAAAACAAAGTAATTTAGCTCAAAAAATATCTTTAGATTTAATAAATGATGGTCTCTCTCATCTTAAAAGAGATTGGGCAGAATTAAATTTGCCTTATAATCAAAGAACATTGAATGATTGGAACAGACCTAAGAAAAACAGTATATCAATTGAATATCTGCATATGCCTAAGACAATAAATTGGAGAAAAATGAAAGAAATTTATGATTTCCAACCAAAAAATTATGAACAATTATTATCAATTAAAGGAGTTGGCCCAAATACTATACGAGCCTTAGCTTTGATATCTGATCTTATTTACGGTGAGAAACCATCGTGGTCTGATCCTGTTAAATATAGTTTTTCTGTAGGTGGTAAAGATGGTGTTCCTTTTCCTGTTGACATAACAGCTATGGATGAATCAACAAAACTTATAAGAGATTGTATAAAAAAAGCTAAAATAGGTGATAAAGAAAAATTAAATGCATTACAAAGATTGAAAATAGTTATTCCTGAAAATCAATAATGGTAATAATTGATAAAATTCCTTTTTAGATTAATTATTAATTCTTTCAACTAGTTCAGATATGTTAAAAGGTTTAGATATGTAATCTTTTATATATGGTTCAAGACCTTTCATTTTTTTTCTTGAGACAGTACCTATTGCTGTCATTACAAATATTTCAACATTTTTTTCAAATCCATTATTTATAATCTCCCTTATAGTGTCCCATCCATCCAATTTAGGCATCATTATATCAATAAAAAGAATTCCATTGAAACCCGCTTTTATCTTTTCAATACATTCAATACCATCCTCTGCAGTTATAACTTCATGACCATGGTATTCAAATATTTCTTTTACTGAATAAAGTATATCGACATCGTCATCAACTACCAATATATTTTTCTTCACTTTTCCACCTGAGTTTTATTTATTAGATGGTTCTATCTCATTATGTGTTATACTCTGCAATATATCTTATTTAAAACTAACGCGATAAAACGTCAAAACGAAAATATATCTAATTAATTCAATAATTTACATTGAAACAGAAAATTTACATAATATAATAAAGTGTTAATATTGGTAAATACTACTTTCTAATAAGTCCTAACGAAGTAAGTTCCTTTGCTAATTTCTCCACTGCTAATGATACTTCCTCGATTTTCCTTGCACCTGCACAAACTATTTTACCAGAACCGAATAGGAGCATAGCTACCCTTGGTTCGTTTAACCTATAAACTAAACCTGGAAATTGCTCTGGTTCATATTCTACATTTTCTAATCCGAGAGCCATAGCAACTTCATTAAGATTAAATTCATTACCTAAATCTGATGTAGCTACGATATTTTGAATTTCAATCTCTGGATCGTCATATACCTCTATATCTAATTTTTTTAATCTTTCTGCAATTATTTTGACGGTTGTCCTAACCTCATCCATATTTTTTGCACCAGTGCAATTTGCTTTTCCACTTCTAAAAAGAAGAGTCGCAGTCTTGGGTTCTGTCAATCTATAAACTAATCCAGGAAATTGCTCTGGCTCATATTCGGTTTCCTCAATAGCTTTTGTTATTATGTCTAGGTCTAGCTTATCTGCAAATATTGCAGATGCCACAATATTTTGTACCTTTATATCTACCATAATACCATCACTCCGGACTAAATAGTAAAAGTCTGAGTAGCAAAAACCAAAACAAGTTTGTGTATTAAAATAATTCTCTTCAAAATTTTGTTGTTTTTTAGGTTCTACTTTTTTTGGTGATTTTTTTAAAATTTTCAAGTTGGTTATCAAAAATAATTAAATTTAAATTTATAGAGAAAAGCAATAATTCTATTGGTTTTCCCATATTTTATATAGTAATAAAGACATTATTATAATTATTGGGGGCCTAAAATTAAAAACAAAACAAGAATACAACAGATTGGAAGAATATTATTAATATTAATGCTAATAATAATTCTGGTCTTACCAAGCACATATGGAGCTAATTATGCTTTAAAAACCAATAAGTTACTTGATCAACAAGTTGTTTCAAAGGTTTCTAAGGAAATAGAAATTGCTGCCGAATCTGATTACTACATAAAGTTTTCCTCAGAAAACCTATCTTTGGAGGGACAACATATTGATTCTTATTCATCAGGACTTACCGAAAAAGTGAAAACAGCTATTGCAAAATCACCAAATTGGATTCATAGAGAACTCACAAGGCAATTTCAGGTTATTAATAATTCTGAAGAATATGCAAATTTAATATTGAATGCAAGTAAAAAAATTACTGATGAGCTCGCTTTTTCAATTGCATGCTCTCCAATTGGAAATGTTCCTCCTAATGAAATTGTAAGAGACAATGTATTTGCCCTTTATGCAATCGATGAATGGATTAAATATGCAGATATAATAGATTATGATAATGATTTAGGAGATTATTACTCCACAATAAGATATAAAATTCTTGAAAATGGAACAGAGAAGCTGTTTGAATATCCTAAAGATATTTATTATTGGTATGTCGTACATCCGAAAATATCAAATGAAAATTGCAAATATGTATATGATTACTTTTGGCGAGATTATTACTTCAATCATAATGATCTAGGATACCCTTTGCTAAAGGAGAAGATAGCTAATATTGATTATTTATGGGATTGTGAATCATATTTTCAATATAAAAATAGATTATGGAAATGGTCTATAGAAAACCATCCAACTGCTATTGAAGCTATAAGTTATTGGGTTGGGAAAACAGTTCCTGTCCAGGCTATTGGAACTAGACCTAATCATCCTAATGTAATTGCCCATGAGCATAATGGTTGGTGTGGAGAATTACAAAGAATTGCTGTTGCTGCACAAAGAACTATGTTAATACCCTCTGTTGGTGCATACAATATTGGAGAAGATCATGTATGGAGAGAATATTATGAAAGAGGTTGGCATGAGAATGATAATTGGTGGTCTGATGGTGGTGGAGCTGTTGATAAACCTGATGTGTATGAATACGGATGGGGAAAGAATATGTCTGCTGTTTATGCCTGTAATGGGGACAGTTCAATATACGAAGTTACATCAAGATATATCCATCCGGAAGATCGATATACGATAAGATTTGTTGTAAAAGATATTTATCTTCAACCTATTGATGGCGCTTCAGTAATGGTATTTGTTTATGGGATAAAAGATATAACCTGGATTAAAAAAGCATTATGGGATAGAATTCAAGAAATATGGAATAATCTGCCTCAAATTATCAAAGGGAAAATCATTCAATATATCTTCAATAAAATGAAAGATAGGTATGATGAAATTCCAGATGTTATTGATGGATTAACAATAACAATTTGGAATTATACTGATTCAAATGGAGAGTGTACATTTGAGATTGGTAAAGGACATGAGTATCTTTTTGTTATTCAACAAGGAAATGTGGAAAAACCTTGGCAACTTGCAAGGAATAACGCAATAAGATTTCTCCGCAATCCAAAAGATTCTAAATTTTTGGTAATATTTCCAGATTTTTCCCATAAGATTCAAAGACATTTAAATAAAAAAATGCCTGAGGGTAACTGTTTTTTCAACATATCTTTTAATACAAGGTCTTATCAGTTACATAAAAATTTGATTAACAAAAATGTAGGTGTATATGACAATATGGGAAAAATCGACTTTTTTATTTTAGATGAGGAAAATTTTAAAAAATATAAAAGTGGTAAAAAATTCGATTGTTTTAACTATATAGAGGAGATTCAAGGAAATATAAGCTTTAGTGCAAATAAAAACGATTGGTATTTATTATTTAGGAATCATGCTAAGCTTACTACTATAATTTTAGATTTTTCAATTCATGTAAAATTTAATACTAATATTGATAGAGTGCAAATAGTTACTCCTGATACTAGCATTTTTGATAATCCAGTTATTAATATTGGGGATATAATCAATATTACTGGAATCTCAACGGGAAATGTTATTATTAATATAGATAATAAATCAGAGGAAATTTATCCTGTGAATAGTCAATGGTTTTTTAATTGGAACACATCTAAATACCTACCCGGAGAATATGTAATTACTGTCGATTGTGGAAATACCCAAGATAAGAGATTAATAACATTAATCGACGAAATTCCTCCAGAGATAAATATAATCGAACCTACCAACGAAGCAATTGTTGAAGAGGATGTGATTTTAATTTCAGGGAATAGTTGGGATAATAGTATTGTTGAAAGTATTGATGTTACAATAGATGAATCCGAATACAAAAAAGCGAATGGTACATTAAATTGGTCTATCGAATGGGATATAAGCGAACTGGAATTAGGCAGTCATATAATTTCAGTTAGAGCACTTGATATGAATGGAAAAAAATCAGTTCAAAAATCATCTTTTATAGTTAATGAAACAGGACACATATGGGGTCCACAGATCAACAATTTTTATCATAAGCCTGAGAATCCCACTAATATCAGTAATGTAATAATATATGCTAATGTAACAAAAGCAAGCCCATTTTACATTAAAAAAGTTACATTATACTGTGAAAACAATACAGAAACTAAATCATATATAATGTACAGATATGGCGATAATCCTATTCAAGATAGACATGAAGAAGATCCATTATATAACGAGTCAAATGAACCAATCTATGGTGTAGAGTTAGGGCAATTATCAACTGGAGATTTTATTACATACTGGATTGTCTCATATGATGCAGCAAATAATATTAAAAAGTCAGAAGGAAAATCTTTTGAAATAGGAAGTCTTTAAAAATAATATTATTTAAAATTCAGTCAATGCTCATATATTTTTCCAAAATATTTAAATTCTAGTATATATACTATAAAATATATACATTCTGGAGTGTTTGAAAATGGCTATTATTACTAATAGAAAGAATTTTGTCTTAGTAATAATACTATTTTTGTTTTTATTAAATATTACACCATGTATCAGTGGAACTATTGAATTCTATAGTAAAAATTCCTTAAAACATAATAAAGACATAAATAATGAGATTTTCAATAATTGGAAACAGTTAATAGGTGAAGAAAACGCAGGATTTGGAAAAGGTACAAATCATGCTATTAGAGGATTAGAAATTTATAAAGATGAGCTCTATGTAGGAACCCAAAGTTTGAATAAGTCAAAATTTTGGAAATCTTACTATATTGGTAACTTAGATTATAGAGCCTTAAATCAAAACTACCTATCTGAATGGCATCCTTATATTTTTATGAAAAAATCACTATTTTCTAACCCTATGTTTAGAATTCTTGATGTCAAGAATAATTATCCTTTAATGTTATGGTTAGATATATCATTAAATCTAGGGATGCATGCAAGAGCTCGAATGAGCGATGGATGTGAACTTTGGAGATATAATTCTAGTTTCGATGAATGGTTTCAACTTGTAGGTGATAATCTCACATCGGATCTACCAGTAGGCTTTGGGGATACCGATAACATTGCAGTATCAGTTATGAAAGATTTTAAAGGAAAATTATATGTTGGCACATGGTCAAGTCCCTTGAAAGGATGTGAAATCTGGCGATATGATCGTTCCACCTGGGAACAAGTAGTTGGAAAAAATGCATTAATAAAGGGGGGATTTAACGATTCAAAGAATATTGCTGCATGGTGTATCGAAGAATTTAATGATTATCTCTATGTTGGCACTATGAATTGGGGATATACAAAAAATGGTGGTTGTCAAATTTGGAGAACACAGGACGGAGTTCATTGGAGTAAAGTTTTAGATAGGGGTTTTAGGGAATTTCTCTCTGAAACAGAACAAAATGTACATAATACTTATGCTTGGTCTGCAGAAGTATATCAAGATCACTTATACATTGGAACTTTCAACACTAATTCTGTTTTTAGATTTGAAAATGCAGGTTGTCAGTTATGGAAGACTTCAAATGGCGAGGATTGGGAAAAAGTTAAATGTCCGGGAGGAGACGGATTTGGAGAAAAAGAGAATTATGGTATTCGATGTATGGCAGTCTATAATGATGAATTGTATATTGCAACTGCAACTGATGGCTACCAGCCAAACGGACCAAACGTTCAAGGATTTGAAATCTATAAGTATGATGGAGAAAATTGGACTGAACTGATCGGAGAAGGTGGAATAGATCAACATGAAAAGGATGGTTTTGGATCAAAATGGAATAAGTATGTTTGGTCGATGGTTGTATCATCCGATAACAAATTATGGGTTGGTACTCTCAATATGCAAATTAGAATGTTAGGAGAAAATACAAAAGGATGTGAAGTTTGGTACTATGATGGTATGAATTGGGTTCCAATAGTAAAAGATCATGTAGGTGAAATTGATAGTGGTTTTGGTTGCATCTATAATGAAGGTGCACGGGGAATTATTGAATATCCTACGGGCTCGGGAAATATGGTTATCGGAACGTTTAAGCTAATGAAGCCTTTCAAAACTCCAGAAGGTTGTGAATTATGGATACGTTACGAAAAAATTCAATAATATTATCAATTTGAGAGGATAAATGATGAAACTCTTACCATTGAAAATAGTAGTAATCTTAGTACTATTTCAGTTTCTTTTAGTTAGTTTTCCAAGTGTCACGGCAAGTGAAAATAATCTAATATATAATGAAGTGCAAAAACAAGAAATAAATCAAATAAATATCTCATTTGAAAGTGGTAAATTTACATTATATGGAGAAATTTATTATCCAACAAATGTATCTGAGAAGTATCCTGGTATTGTATTTTGTGAAGGAGATGGGGGGTATGTAAGTGCTTATAGTTGGATACCTAAGGCCTTGGCTGAAGCAGGGTATGTTGCATTAATATTTGACTTTCCCGGCCAGGGTAAATCTGAAGGTATCTTACCCGCGTGGGCACTAAATATACCTTGGTTGAATTTTTATTTACGTTATTCGTTTTTGATTGAAACACCACTACATTACGCATTGCGCAGGTTAACTGCTGCAACATCGGATGCCTTAACCTTTCTTATCGAAGAAAGTCCAGTCAAAAATATAGTTGATAATTCAAGTATTGGACTAATTGGTCATTCTCTTGGTGGAATAACTGTAACTGAAACTGCTATTAATGATGAAAGAGTAGATGCAATTGTAGCTCTATCGCAAGGAAATTCTCGAATAATTCATAAGGTAAATGTTCCCATTCAATTTCAGGGGGGTTGTTTTGATATTGGTACATGGAGTATACCTATAGTGATACAATGTTACAAAAAAGCAAATACCCCAAAGGAATTGATCGCTATTCAAGGCGGTACTCATTTTGGTTTTTCAACTGCACTTGGCCCATTATGTCCTTGTCCGAGATGGCAAAAAGACATTTGTCTACGGTATTCGATTGGATGGTTTGATTACTATCTAAAAAATAAATCTGATGCATATGAGATTATTACAACAGGTACAGATCATTTGTCAAGGTTTGTTAAATCTAGGTATAACTTTGGAGATGGGGACATAATCTTACAATAAAAAATACCTACAATTTATAGTGAATGTATTATTTGATTTAACTGTATAAATAACTCCGAAAATTGTTTAAGTTAAATTTAATATAATGGCAAATTAAAATGATAGTATGAAAGTAATATTCTGTTTAACATCTGGACGGACAGGCACAAAATATTTATCGTATATATTTAAACATAATGTTGAAAATTGTATTAGTGTACATCATCACTCATCTCCAAACATGTTTGGTGATCCAATATATTGGCATCAAAAGGGAGAAATTGAAAAATTAAAAAATCTTTTCAATAAAAAACAGAAGAAAATTCAGAATTACAATGCAGATGCTTACGCAGAAATTAACCATGCTTTTCTTAAATCCTTTTATGATATTGCAATAGTGGCTTTTCCAGATATGAAATTAATTCACCTCATCAGAAATCCACTTAAAGTAGCTAGAAGCAACCTTAACCGATATAAGATGATTAAAAAGGCGCACGCTCCATATACATACAAAGGTGATGATGGGAAAAAATATATAAAATGGGCTTTAACCGGACATGAAGAAATTTTTAAAACCTTTGGATTTGATGAAACTACAATTTTTGATTTAAGTGATGAACTGAAAGTGTATCAATTTTTTTTACTTCAATGGATAGAAGTAGAAAATCGTGCAATGGCTTTCTTAGATAAATATAACAAACATAATGATTGTTATACTTTAGAAACTCCAAAGGATTTGAATGATGCTGCAATTTTGGAAGAGATGTTCGAATTTTTTAAGTTAAAACTAAAACAAGAAGATATTGTTTTTCGTGGTAGAAAGAATAGGAATATAAGACCAACCGTTATAACAGAAGATGAAAAAGATAAGCTAAAGGAAATTGTTTCTAACATAGATGATCAATATCTAAAGATATTTCGAAATAAACCATATACTAATTTCGATTGGATAAAAATCTTATCTTGATTTCAAAAATTATATCTGACAAAAATCTTTCTCACAGGACATTATGAGGAAATATTATAAGAAAACTAATTATGTATTTTTGTCCTTTCACTCTTTAAGATTAGGTGCCTCTCGTGAATGATACAATTGAAAAGAAGAACAATATAATTTTAGATTTTCTAACTGGATTTATAAGAATTCGTGGTGTGTTTAATTGGTCTGCAATATCATTTATGGGATTTATTTTAGGTATATCTTCTTTGGATTTATCAGATTTTATAACACCCTTATTAGTCTTCATAGTTGCTACATTTTGTATCACAGCATTTACATTTGGAATTAACAATTATTATGATATTGAATCGGACAAAAAAAATCCTAGAAGAAGAAAGATAAATGCAATGGCCTCAGGAAAAATTTCAAAACGAACTGGTTTCTTAATAAATATAATATTCGTAATTATTCCGTTGATAGTTACAATACTTTTTAAATTTGGAGTTTTTTTATTTTGTGCAATTTTAGTGTTCTGGATGTGGATATATTCGTCTCCCCCTCTACGATTAAAAGGGAGACCTGGAATAGATGTTATATGGCATTTCTTTGCGTTTGTTCTACTTATAATATGGGGCTCTTTTATTGCAGGTTCAGTAGAAATGATTAATTGGTTAGTAGCAATCTCCTTTGGAATATTCAGTTGTATTGCCCAGGTCGATAATCATATTAGAGATTATTCTTATGATAAAAAAACAGGAACAATGACATATGCAGTTTGGTTAGGACTTGATAATGCAAAAAAAACCTTACGAGTGATTTTTATGATTCATATCATATTTCTACTTCCTCTTATTCTTCTTTATTCTTTGAGTTATTTTCATACAATTATAATCATTATTGGAGGGGCAATAGGGGGGATTTTAATATCAAAAACAAAAAAAGATTCTTCAATATCTCCTCTTTATCATACGTTTATTATATTCGGATTAACCGTTTATTTAAGTTGTGTAGTTTATCATATAAGTGTCTTATTTGATTTAGAACCTATCTGGTCATTAATTTGAAATAATACTCTTTAATTGGAGTAAAACCTATGAAAACTAGTACAGATCTTGATAAACAATATATGCAAAAATTAGAAAAAATAGAATTTCAACCAGTTTTTATTCTAGGTTTACATCGCTCAGGGACAAGTATCTTATACAAAATGCTAACCGCAACAGGATGTTTCAATCCTGTAACAGCATATCATTTAATCAAATACAACCAACTCCTCCATAATTACATAAATAAAAAAGAAGAAATTGCTAAGAATGAACTAACCGACTTAATGAAGCAACAAGGTCAGATGGATAGAGGAATAGATAGATTAGAGATAACCGCAGATTTTGCTGAAGAATATGGTTTTCTCCTTGGACATACAACAATTCAAATGAATATAACTTCAAAAAACGTATCTTTATTTAGAGATTTATGTAAAAAAATTCAATTTATCTCGGCAAATAATAAGCCGATTTTACTTAAAAATCCGTATGATTTTCCAAATTTTCTCTATATCAAAAAATCATTTCCAAATGCAAAATTTGTTTTTATTCATAGACATCCTTTTAAAACTTTAAGTTCGACCATCAAAGCGATAAGACTTTTGTTAAGCAATAAATATCCATACACATCCCAACTTTTTAAAATTTATAATATACTATTTGAAAATCCGTTAATACTTTCTTTATCAAGAATGTGTTTTTCTAAATTTTCTGTATTTGGGATGATATTACTTACAAACGATTCATCAAAAGCTCTGAGATATTATCTTAAAAATATCAAACTCCTCTCAGAACAAGATTATGTTTTTATCACCTATGAAGAACTATGTAAAAATCCTAAAAATAATATTGAGAAAATCATGCAATCTTTAGATATTACCTCTTATAATAAATTAGATTTTGCTACTTTTATCAAACCACGTAAAACGCACCTAGATTCAAGTGTAAAACACCTTCGAAAATTTATCTTTAAGCGAATGAAAGATTATTTTACATATTTTGGATATAAGTTAGATGAATATAATTGAATTTTAAGATTATATTATATAATCAATTTTTGTATTTCTTCTTCAATTCGCCCCAAGATTTCTTCTTGCTTTCCAGGATTATATGATTTTAAATTTTTTTTGTAATATTCTAAATTATTTAAAAAATTCCTAAGGTCTTTTTCATCAAGATCCATATGATATTCTCCAAAACCAAGTTTATCGATAAACTTAGCGTTTAAAATCTGCTCAAACTGGTTTTTAATTGGAATGGAAAAGATGGGTTTCTTAAGATATAATGCTTCACTTAAAACCGTAAATCCTCCATTTGAAATAATTGCTTTGGATTTGGAAATATCATTGTAAAATTCGTTTTCATTGAATTTTCTAAATATGAGATTTCCATCAACCAAATCTTTGTTAAATCCGTAGATAATAAATGTTTCATCAATTTTTTTCAGAATCTTAAAAAGATAATCATGTGAAATCGAAGTTTGATAGACAAAAACATGATTTTCATAGGTTGGTTTTTTGTTAAGTATACCTTCTTGAATGAGTGGTTTTAAAAAAAGAACTCTTTGATCTTCAACTTGCTCATCAAAGAAATCATATATGATATATTTATCAGCACCAAACGCAGATATTTTAACTGCTATGAATAATGTAAACCATGAAATTAATTCCTTAACTTTAACTTTATACTCTCGATGAAGCATAACCTGGGGATTATCGATACTTATACGCTTGGTTCCATTAAAATAAGCTGCATAGTGACTTATAGGATCAGCGTCAGTTATCAATATATCAGGTTTAAAATCCTTGATAATTTTTCTCACCTTAAAAAAGGAAAACGGGGTACTTGTAATGGTTCGATATGCCATAACAAGTATACTTTTAAAAAGTCTAGCCGTGTTTTCTTCATAAATAAGTCTTGGAGATTCAATCTCCTCAACGTGATCAAATTCTTTTGATAAAAACCTGTGAGCTTTTCCTCCCGCTACTATCCTAATTTTATGATTTTTTTTGAGATGATTTATTAAAATTCTACTTCTACTGGCATGTCCAAGACCCTCTCCACATAATCCATAGAGTATTTTAGCCATCTTTTGTATACTCCTTTAGTATAAACAAACCTAACTTAGTTAATAAATTAAACATTAAGAAATTAATGATTGAATTTTAAATACTTATATATTGTTTAAAAAAACGGGTGCATGTCTTGATAACCACTTACACCAACCCATATATGGGTGTCAACCCCCGGAACGGTGATATTTGCCCTGATCAAAACCAGAAGAGCATCAGGAAGAAATCCTTTTCCTCTCGAATAAAACAATTTTGAATAAGGTAGTAATATATCGGTTTTTATTTCTTTTGTATCTTCAGCTCCTACTAGTGCTTCTTCAATTATTGACCTACCAACTAATTCTGTTTCATCTCCATCAGCTCTATAAATTGAAAAAATAACATCTCGGGCAATTAATCCTATTTTATTTGGATTGCTAACAACTAATGTCATATTACTAGTAAAGCCGCGTAATGTTGCTTTCATATCAGATTTTATGATAGCATCAGTAGGTGCATTTAATGATAAAATATCATCCAGTCGTGGAATATTTATATGTGTATCAATAGAAAAGGGGATTGATTTATTAATTCCAGCAATTTTTACACCAGCTACACTCCTCATATTAATAATAAGTGTCTGAGCGTTTAATGCTTCAATGAAAATCCTACCATAACCATTCAAAATAAATGAGCCTTTAACTGGTATTGTTCCCCCTGTAACATTCAAATTTCCTACGATTTCACCAGTTTCAGTTTCTATTTCAACTGTAAAATCTTCGATATACATTTCAATGGGATTTGGATTGTAGATATCAATTAATCCAGTGAAATCTATACCTTCTTGTGTGAGTTCCCCAAAATCAACCGAAATATGAGTAATCGGTGCTGAGATATCTTCAATTACATCCCCTACAGATGTGATAATATTAACAGCTATTGGTAGTGTTTTTTTTATGAGTCCAAGGAAATTCACACCAACAGTGCCAGTAATTTTGCTCGTTAATGTACTATAACCTTGTCCTTTAAACCTAATGGCATCACTTGATTCAAATATTTTTTTGGAATTTGATGGTATACTTCCTCCATCAATATTTATTCGAGCAATTTCATCTCCCTTTGTTGTATTAGTAACAACTTCAAAATTATCAACGATGATCTCAAATTGATTTGGATTATAAATTTCAATACTTGTTTGGAGAATCAACTCTTTTGCATCTATTTCTATAAGATCGATTTCGATCGTAGTTTCAGGCATTTCAATTATCTGTATATCTAAAAAAAGTAATGCACTTACAATAATATTTATAATTAAGAGTATAAAAACTAATAGAGTAAACACTATTTTCTTTTTATCTGAATTAGATAGGAATGACATGTATGTTTTTAAGTGATTTTATAATTTATATATAACTTTCTATTAAAATTAAAATTATATCTTTACAAAAAGCTCTTATAAGGTATTTGTATTAACAGGAGAGGTGTAACAATGGCATCTAAAAAAAGTCAAAGAAAACGATCAAATCCTAAACAAAAAACAAGTTCTTTTAAGAAAAACAAATCTTTATTGTTTGTAAGTATAGCAATAATTATAATAATTATCATTGTAGGCATTTGGATAGTATACGGAACTAATAATGAAGAAGATACAGATACAGGAGGAAATCCTATTGCAGTAATTGAAACATCAATGGGAACGATAAAAGTTGAATTGTATAAAGACAAGGTTCCAAATACATGTAACAATTTCATCCAACTTGCAAATGTTGGTTTTTATGAAAATCTTATTTTCCATAGGGTAATCGATGATTTTATGATACAAGGCGGAGGTTTTTATTCAGATGGAAATCAAAAAGCTAGTCCATATGGATCAATCGATTTGGAGATTCATCCAGAGGTGCGCCATGTTGATGGTGCAATAGCTATGGCAAGAACTAACGATCCAAATAGTGCTACAAGCCAATTCTATATTTGTGATGGCCAACAATCATTTTTAGATGATAACTATGCTGCATTTGGTAAAGTAATAGAAGGATTGAGTGTAGTAAAAAATATTGCTTCGGTAGACACAACTTCAAAATATGGAGCTCAAGATTGGCCTGAAGATGATGTAACAATAGTAAGCATTACAATAGAGAATAGATAAAGGAGTGAGAATATGGTAAATCGAGTAGCAGTATTTGAAACAAATAAAGGCAATTTTAAGGTGGAACTTTTTGAGGATAAAGCACCAATTACAACAGATAATTTCATCAAACTTGTAAATGACGGATTTTATAATGGACTGACCTTTCATCGTGTCATTCCAAATTTCATGATTCAGGGTGGTTGCCCTGAGGGAACTGGACGAGGAGGACCTGGATATACAATTAAAGATGAAATTCATGCGGATTTAAAACATAATTCCAAAGGTATTCTTTCTATGGCAAATGCAGGTCCCAATACAGGAGGATGCCAATTCTTCATAACCGTAGTACCAACTCCATGGCTTGATGGACATCATTCCGTTTTTGGAAGAGTGATTGAGGGGATGGATGTGGTTGATAATATATCCAAGGTTGAAACCGGTAGAAATGATAGACCATTACAAGATATTGTAATTAATAAAATTGATATCAATTAATAGTGATCTTATGACCATTCTTTCTGATAAGGATATTGAGAATTTAATTAAAAATAATGAACTTGGTATAAATCCTTTTAATCAGGAAAATCTTACTCCAAATGGATATGATTTATCAATTAGTGAGGTTTATTTAAAAAAGAATGATCAGCATATAAAAGATGGAATTGTATCGATTCCGCCGTTAACATGGTTTGCAATTAGTACAAAAGAATTTATTGAAATGGGGTCAAATATCGCTTCACAATTATGGATAAGATCAAGTTATGCGCGAAAGGGAATTTTAGCAAGTTTCGGAAAAGTGGATGCTGGATTTCATGGAACCTTAACTATTAGTTGTTTTAACTCAAGTGATCAAGAAGTTGAAATTCCAATAGGAGATAGATTTTGTCAGATTGTGTTTGAACTTCTTTCCACAGGACCACAAGCTCTTTATAATGAGCGTTCTGGAACATACCAAAATCAACGTGGCGTTACTTTGAGAAGATAAAAATTTTCTTTTCAAATTTTTAGAATTCTAATAGATTAAAAAAGAAAAAAGAGATGCAGTGAGTGAATTAATGTAAATCAGGCAAGAAAATTAGAGATAAATATCAGCAGTTTTCTCGAAGAAAACCTAGCGAAATATATCGCACTTAGAAAGGATATATGCTCCCGTCGGGAAGGGAACTGCAATTTACCAGTAAAAATAATTTTCAACAGGGTTTTCCTATAAATGTTAAGGAACTGTTTCTTCAGGTCCAAAAGTTAAGAAACCTGAAGGATTGTTTTGATTATGATATTCTGTGGAAATCCACTCTGCACTTCTGCATATCTTTGATATTCTAATCTCATCCATTGAACCATCATAATAATATGGTCCCGAACTTTCTGGTGAGTATTTCCCTAGCCTTTCATCTAAAAATATATCATAAAAATAGGACGGTGGAGTTCCCATGGTAGTTATATTACAGCTTATTTCTTCACCATTATAATAGAAAATAAAATCTTTTGTTGATAGATCTACAACAACCACAACATGTTGCCAGGCATCAATCGTAATATGCCCAACATCAGTTATTGCATTAATATTTCTACCGTCTGGATACCAAGTACCTGACGCAGCTGAAAACTGTAACTGTCCAGTATTTTTTAGACCTAAATGATATGACTTTCTGTCAGGTTCCAAACTAGTATCTAATTTATTAATTATAGAACGACCTGCCAACTCCTCTGGATTAATCCAAACTTCAAAAGTTCCCATTGATATGCTTCCATCAGCAAGTTCAGGCATGTCACCAAGAGAAACATAATCGTTATTTGTTTCAACAAAATCTTTAGCATTTCCAATTTTACCTGAACAATTGTCGGTTCCGTGGTTTGTACCATCGTTATTATTACCTGTACTATCAAGAAAATCATTAAGATGCCAGACTCCACAATAATCAGAATCCCAGACATGATCAGGATATTCCTGACTGTTACAATCAGAGTTGCCATAATACATATACAAAACAGTATCTACAGAACTAGAAAGATTGATGATCTTTACCCAAGTGACAAGTTCACCAGAAGAGTTATCATAACTTTCGATTTCATGAAACAATCTATTTGCCACACCAGAACCATCCATGAATAAAATATCATCACTATCCCCCTGAGCCTTATTTTTAAGATCTTCATCAACAACACTAATAAGTACAGGAAAATCAGTAAGGTTTCCAGCAACTTTGTTATGATCAATTGTGATCTTTTTTCTATATTGCCATCCTTCATCAAACGGATCAAACACCATCATAGGCTGCGTCTTAAAATTAAAAACTTCATAGTTCCAATGCTCTCCATCAGTAACATTAACAAACCATTGGTATTCTGTTTCATTTTCAAGGCCATTAACATCCACAGAATATCTCCCATTACCAACACCGGTACCACTATCAGAACCAATATCAGGAACAGTTTCAACCGTATAATTCATAAGATCTCCCTGAGAATCTCTCAAATTGAAACTAAGTTGAGAAATATCAATGGGAACCCATGAGTCACCATCTTCAGGGATTGGATCAAACACAATAGGGTATTCTACTATTGCCCAAGTAACAAAAGAAAAATCAGTGTGAGGATCAACAGTATCCCAATCATTTCCATCAACAGAACGATAACCTTCCCCAAAAGGATAACAATCAGACATCTTACAATTCCAACCGTAATTCCAATTACTTTCTCCCTTGCATACAATATAATAAGTATTCCCTGGAATTACATCCAAATCCTCAAAATCAAATGAATGCCAAGCACTTTTATTAGAAGGAGGAATAACTTGTGAAGTTTCAGCAAGATTATCACCAGATAAATTGTCTCGTATATAGAGATGAAGAGGCAGTGGATTACCAAATCCCCAAGAGGTGCAAAAAAGTTCCACCTTTGACAATTTATTTAACGATGGTACAAAACTCTGAGCAAACCAATAATCGGAAATGCTAATTCCATCGTCTATTATTGTCTGTTTCTGATCGGTAATATGATCATCACCCATCATAACAACAATATAATTAGACCAATCACTTAAGAGACCATGATCATCCTTTGCTTTCACTCTAATATTATAGGTACCTTCTACATTCCATGAGTGTGAAAAATTCACAATGGTATTAGAATCTACAGGATCAGTCCATTCATCCACAATTTTATCACTATCCCAATCCCATCCATAACTAATTTTACCACCCTCAGGATCTGTCGAAACTGTTGAATAGCTGTAGGTGATATTTGTATATCCTACAACCTGACCTGTGGGAGTTTTTGGCTTAGAAGGAGGGAACTCTACCTCGGTTAATTGAAGATCCCCAGTATAACCATCATAAATAGTTGGATGCATATCTTTCCAAGGGGCAATATTCTCCTTAGCATAGATAAAAGCTTCTTCTGCTGAAACCAAATCATCTTCATTAGCATCCGCATAACCCGTTAATCCATTCACCAGTAAAGGAGTAAATGATGATGCATAAGAAACCTCATCTTCTCTACAAGACATTAACACAACCCTTCCACTTCCACTTAGATCCTCTGCAAACCCGTGCATCCACTCATCAGCATTCATTCTCTCATCTTTCAAATGGTTTCTAAAATAAGGAGTATCGTTAAATCCACCAGCAAAACAACTATCTATAATTACACATACTCCCTTTGAGTTCAATAAAGATAAAAATAGGTTGAGTAAATCATCCCAGATTATCTTCCAAGGATGTTTAAAACCCTTGTAACTTATGAGAGCTTCATCTTTTCTGTCATCTTCATCAAATGGAGGAATATCAAAACTAAGAGGGAAACCATGTGTAGTAATATAAACTAATGAAATATCATCGTTGTCATCCCTCTTATCCAACCAACGAAGTCCTTTAATAATGTTAAATACGGTTGCATTTTCAGCGGTTATAAGTTTTATATTATCATCAGTCCAATGTTCAGAAACAAGAAGCATTTCATGCAGTTTTTCAACATCCGTTAGCATGGTTGGTCTATCTTCGCCGGGATGATCGGCATACACACCAACAGCAACAAGTAACGCCCAATATTCTGTTCCCTCATTAACGTAATTGATTTCATCAGAAGTAATTTTTTTATTATCGATTAAACTGTTGTGATTCTGCTTTATCCCTCCAGTGGGTGGAATGACGCTCATGACTATAAACAGAAGTCCAATACCAAATATTAGGATTTTTTTCATAAAAATGAATCCCCCTTTAATTATTATAATGAACACACTTGTATATAAATACTATCTATATCACAGATACTTCTGGCTAAAAACAGAGTTGGCACGAATTATTTTAAGGAATAAAAATAAGATAAGAGATTATCACTCAGCAAATCCTCTTTTTGTTTTTGGTTTTATCGCTAGTATCGTTTCTATGCTGAGTACATAGGTGCCACGGTTTGAGCCGATGAGAATCAGGCCTTCATCATGGTCTATATCCTTAACCGTTCCAACAACTGCATGGGCTTTCTCTTCATCGGATTCTTTAGAAACGATTTTGCAGTATTTACCTTTGAATCTATCCATGGTGTTTTCCATCATCCCAAAACCATGATACTGTTTATCGGTATGGTTATTTATATCTATCGTGTAAAACTGTCAAAAATGAGAAATAACTTGTTTTTCAACACTCTTTTTATTCTTATCAAATACCGTTTTTCGGTTATGACTATAAACCGAAAAAATGGTGTCTACATATACTCTGAAGTTACGTTGCCAGTTTTAGTTTCCTCAACTGAGTTTCCAACGTCTAAAATGGGGGGGTAAGTTTGCTTAAGGAATGACCTAGGTTTGAAACACTGCCTAAAAAAATAGTGAAGCAGGGAAGAAATCACAGAGCAGTTTTTTTGTCTGTTTGATGGTAAGAACTCCAATAATCTATCGAGTAAATGTTCAAGTATATGCGTCGGTTTTAAAAAGCTTGCTTCATAGTTGATGATTATTAGGTTCTGTTATTAAACAGTAGATTTCAATT
>CAYGAC010000078.1:0-1767 GCA_964347865.1 uncultured Thermoplasmatales archaeon | reverse complement strand
AACCAGTCAATTTCAACTTTGATCTGCTTAGTTGGTTGTTTGAACGATTTCCACTCGGGTCCCTGATACTCAGATATCTACATGGACTATAGAGTATTCCACAAATTCTCTTCCTTTTTAATCCATTAAAAAACCCGATTTACCTTACCTTTGTAGAATTATTAAGAATCATTTATTTTCCTTGTATTTTTTGAAGAGTAGAAAGATTTCATTGAATTATTAACGGAGAGATTACTTAAAACATTAAATAAGAAATATCCAGATAAAGATTTTACAGTAACACCAATTGAATATGAAGAACTTGTTAATAAGGTATGGGATGAGTGTAAAGTATATATGGATAATCTGTCCAAGCACATTGTTAACTATATAAAAAATGCAAAGACCTATTATCTAACTCCAGAGAAAATAAGAAAACGATTATCAAAAGAAAAGTGGATTAGGGAACAAATAACTTTCTCACAAGTTGCGTTGAAAATCTATGAAGATTACCAAAATGAGCTCAAATCATCAGGACATATTGATTTTGAAGATATGATAAATATTACTATTGAAAGTTTAAAAAATAGCCCTGAATTATTAAAAGGTAATTATGACCATATTCTTGTAGATGAATATCAAGATATTAGTCGACAACGATATGAATTAATAAAAACTATTATGGAGAAGAATCAAAATTGTAAGTTGTTTTGCGTAGGTGATGATTGGCAGAGTATCATGAGTTTTGCTGGTTCAGATCCTGAATTTTTCATTAATTTTGATAAATATTTTAACCATCCAGCAAGAACAGATTTAACGTTTAATTATAGAAGTATAAAATCGATAGTCGAAACTGGAAATGAATTAATCAAGTATAATGGAGAACAGCAATTATCAAAAAAAGTCATTGCTAATAATGAACAGATAGCACCTATTAATGTTTTTTATCTAATGCATAAGGAAAATTATAAATGGAAATATTATAAACAAATGGTAGAAGATTGTATTGAACGTATTAAATATCATTTAGATAATGGATATGAATCAGATGAAATTATGGTTTTAACTCGAATAACTAAGAATCCTGTATATAAGGGAATTTTTGATGAGTATGTAAACAATAATAATATTTCATTTTCATCGATACATAAAAGCAAAGGTTTACAATCAAAAATTGTTTTTTTACTTGATATGAAAGAAGGTGTTTACGGTTTCCCTTGCCAACTTCATAATTCTATAATATTTGAACCAGCTCGTATGGAGATTATGTCAGATAAGATCGCTGAGGAAAGGCGATTATTCTATGTTGCTGTTACACGAGCTAAAGAAAAATTATATGTTTACTCCCAAAAATCAAATCCAAGTAGATTTTTAAATGAAATGGGAAAATATGTAAATGAACAGATAATTGGATATTGAATACAATCCAAAAACAATAAATTTGGAGGAGCAAAAACGCCTGTTGTTCATGTAAATGTCTGGAAGGGTTTCGGAGAAGAAAAAGCCAAAACTGTGATTACAGAAATCACTAAAGTCTTTGTTGATTTAGACATTCCTGCTCACGCTGTGGAAGTAATCGTTCATGAGATCCCTAAGTCACATTGGGGAATCGAAGGAGAAACTGCTTCAGAGAAGTTCAAAGACATAACTTAATATTTAAGGGAGATTATAGATTTGGAGAAGAAAGAATGACAAGATACTATTGTAATGTTTGTAAGAAAACAATATCAAAAAGGGTCTTCTCCTTCTCAATGGACGTATTTCATAAACCGCTTTGTGTGGAATGTC
>CAYGAC010000077.1:0-16597 GCA_964347865.1 uncultured Thermoplasmatales archaeon | reverse complement strand
ACCATATAAATTCACTTCCCAAAATCAGAAGATAATTGCGATACTTAATTCTTTTTATTGATCATGACAAAAAACCGTGCTACTATTTAGCGAGTTAAATTTATATACTATGATTTTTGAGTGAAATATCACGGGAAATGAGATTTATAAAACTCCGTTGGCAAAAATGTATTATCTTATAAATTGTCATTTAATAATTCACCTCTTACCTAATAAGTTATGGTAGTACTTAACTTTTTTTATAATATATGTCATAAAATTCCTTTATTTGTTCTTCTGTTGGTAGTTTTAATTTTTGCCAAATGCGGATGACATCTTTTAATTTCTCTTCTCCCTCTTGACCTTTAAATAAATCCTCTAAAAATTCAGTTCGTTCTATAATATCTCTTTTCATGAACTCAAGATATTGTTTCGGTGTGTAATAATTCAAAGGATTGAATCGCTTACTAAAATCCTTCATTCCATGTTTTTCCTCTAATTCTCTTGGATCTGGTATTAAATACTTATAAACCGGGTGTTCAATCCAGTTTTTAATCCTCCGATTTTCAACAAGATCAATAAGTTGCTTCGAATCACAAACGTGAATGCCCTCTCCTATACCTTCATAAGTAATCTCCCCTAGTTCGTTTTGTTCGATTTCTCCAGTTTCAATATTGCGTTTTGGTATAGGATTATTATTCTGATCTATTTTTTTAATCTGATTTCCATTGATATCGTATTCTCCTATTCTACCAGCATTATTTATAAAAAATACAAGGTTTCCATTCAAATCGATATTCATATCGGAATACATTTTTAATTTCAATAAAGTCTGATGCGACTGCTCTCTAGCCATAAAATCGGTTGCAGCGTATGAGCGTACTCTGGTACCAGACTTCCTACCTGATACTGCAGAGGTAATAATGCTTTCACAACCACTATCTAAAGCAACAGCCATTTTTGGATCAACGACTCTAAAAATTGGTTCAAGAATATCATATTTTTTAAAACTTAGCGCCTCGGAGTTCAGATATTTATTAGTATTGTTTCCCCATTCAGTATTCAATTCACTAAATAAAAAAATAAATCTACCATTAGTGGTTCCACTTTGTAAATATTTTGTACATTGTAAAGAACCTATTTTTTCTCCAGGTATCTTCTGAGGAATCTTGACTTTTTGCCCTAAAATATCTCTGATTATATATTCTACTCCTTCACAGTCAATATTCATTGCCAATACAATATGTTTTTTACCATCTTTTCCTGGTTCACGAGATTTCATTAATCCCGGATATTCTGGACTTGTGCTTGTTAAACCTTCAGATTTTGCAAAACTAGCAGCTTCTAATCCTATCAGCTTTACCGCAATGATTCTATTATTATCAAAAATTGGTTTTCCTACGCACGCATCATCTTGTTCTAAATGAGGGCCAACAGTCAAAGTAGTTTTACCTGTACCACTCAATCCCTTCAATACTCGATTAGAAGTACAACCTGCATGATAAGTAATTAATCCATCTGATTCGGCTTTATTCCAAACCATTGTAAGATTTGGTTTTTTAAATGCTCCACCAAAATAATCGACACCAAGATTTAGCACTCTTCTAATATTATTATCCATATCAGTAAAATCATAAAGAGTTAATGGATCATTTGGATTGTATTCTGGCCAAACATCGTAAATCATATTAATGTAATCAACAGGTAGTCTTTCTTGAATTATATAGTTCCGACAATCTATATGCATATTTTGTTTTGGAGGAAAGATCATTAACTTCCCCATCCAAGTTATATATGCGCTATGAGGATTTTTTACACTACATGTAACTCGTAATCCAACTTCATATCCTTGTTCCCCTTGAATTCCCTCTTGAATAATAAGTTGAGGTTTTTCCTTTATCAAATAGTTCATTGCTACTTCATAGATTTTTTTACCAATTTTTGAATCAAACTTCTTCTGTTTTTTACCAAGTTTGTAACTCTCTGGAATCATATAAAAAGCTCTATCGGGTCGTCTTCCTAGTTGTATTGAGCCAAATAGATATTGACCATCTTTTGTAATTACATAATAAGGTTTTAGAAATTTTATATAAAATTCATCATCTGGATTGTGTATTACATTTTCTTGTTTGACAGCAATGTGAGGTTCAATGAAAAATTCCTTTGCCATAATAACTCCCACAATCCAGCAAAATATGTAATAGTATGCTCTTATTTAAAGGAATTTAAAAATTTACCCCCGTAAATCCATAATTTTTTGTGTTATTCTTTGAAATTTTATTAAGATATTTGGAAATATTTATTAAACATAATTTTTTCCACGTATGGAAACAAAATGAGTGAAGATATTATATTTATTAAAAAAGGGGAGCAAAAAAGTAAAACAAAGAGACCTGGAAAGTTATATAGGCTGATGGTGAAATCCAATAAAATAGAAGCAATTATTTCTGAAATTGATCCACATACAGAATCACGCTGGTACAAGCATGACGGTGAAGAATTACATCTTGTTCTTCAAGGTGAAATGGAATATACTGTTGGTGAAAAATCATATAAACTAAGTGAAGGAGACATATTATGGCATAAATCAAATATGAAACATAGAGCTAAAAATATGGAAAGTGAAAAAGTAATTTATATAACAGTAGGATCTCCTCCAACATTCATGTAGTATATTTTAAAGATAATACAAAACGTATTAACTAGAGATAAAAATCTTTTAAAAATAGGTGTAAAAATGAAAAAAAAATTTATTGAAGATGGTATAGTTGCTTTAATAAAAAAAGCAGAAACTGAGTTACCAAATGATGTCGTTAACGCTCTAAAAAAAGCTTATGAAATTGAAAAGGGAATAGCAAAGACTCAGATTGAAACAATTTTAAAAAATGTTGAATTAGCAAAAGAATCTGAGCGACCAATGTGTCAGGATACGGGGATACAAACTTTTTTTGTTAATGTTGGGATAGATTTTCCACATATTAATAAATTGAAAGATTGGATTAAAAGTGGAGTAATAAAAGCAACAAAAGAAATCCCACTACGTCCAAACACGGTAGATCCGTTTTTAGGTAAGAACCATGGTGATAATACCGGCGATTTTATTCCCTACATTAATTGGGATTTTGATGAAAGAAATGAGGTATTTATTACGGCATTTCCAAAAGGAGGAGGTAGCGAAAATATGAGTAAACTAGGAATGCTCAAACCGGGTGTTGGTATCGAAGGTGCTAAGGATTTTATTGTTGATGAAATGATAAAAGCTGGAGGTAATCCTTGTCCTCCTACTGTTGTGGGTGTTGGTATAGGAGGAGGTGCAGATCTCTCATTAAAACTAGGGAAAAAGGCATTATTAAGACCGGTGGGAACTCGTCATAAGGATAAAAATATCGCTTCAATTGAATTAGAATTAATCAATAGAATTAATGAAAGTGGAATAGGTCCAATGGGACTTGGAGGTAAAACGACAGTATTAGATGTTCATGTTGAAAAAGCACATCGACATCCAGCGAGTCTTCCGGTTGGAATTGTTGTGCAGTGCTGGGCAAATAGAAGAGCTCATATGGTAATCCATTCAGATGAAACCTGGGAGGTGAAATAAATGGAATATCATTTTAATTTACCAGTTGGTACTGAAAAAATAAGAAAGTTAAATATCGGAGATATAATTTTTGTCTCAGGAAAAATTTTTACTGCACGAGATGAAGCACACCATATGATGCTTGAAAAAGAAAAAGGTAGCTTAGCATTTAAACCATCTGACATGGCACTATTTCATTGTGGTCCGCTGATGAAAATGGAGAATGATAAATGGCAAGTTGTATCTGCTGGTCCTACCACAAGTAGTAGAATGGAAATATTTGAAGATAAATTCATTGAAAAATATGGTATAAATATTATAATTGGAAAGGGTGGAATGGGAGAAAGAACTGCAAAAGCATTACAAAAGTATGGAGGTGTTTACACAGCATATACTGGTGGAGCGGGTGCATTGGCGGCTGATAGAGTTGAAGATGTACCTGCCGTATACTGGCTTGATGAATTAGGTATGCCTGAAGCAGTTTGGATATTTAAAGTAAAAAAATTTGGGCCATTGGTTGTAGCAATAGATTCACATGGAAAATCAATTTATAAATAGGTTAAAAAATATTTAAAACACAAAGTTTTATAATTATCTCCTGTTAACGTTCAAAATTAGTGTTTTGTCAGGGAGTTATAAAATGAAATCTACAGCTTTAACAGAAACCATGATAAGGGATCATGGAAAAATTTTAAAATTACTAATTAAACTCGAAAAAAGAATAGGTCAAGAAAAATCAATAATGATGAAAGCATTCCATGATTTTTTATGGGAGTTAGAAAAACATTTTTTTACCGAAGAAAAAGCAATATTTACTATATATGAGCCAGAAGAAAATATAGAAGGACATGCAATGATACCAGAATTAATAAAAGAACATAATGAAATTTTTAACCAATTAAAAATTATGAAGAAGAATATTAAAAAAGATGAAGATTTTGATTTTAAAGAATTTAAAAATCTACTTATGAAACATAAAAATTTTGAGGATGAGAAAGTATATCCAAAATTAGATCAAGAATTAGATGAATCTGAAAAGAGACGTATTATTCATCGGATTAACGAGATTCATCTATCTGATATAAATTGAGTGTTACCATAAAAAATGTTTAGCTATAAATTCAGTAAAAATCGGTTTTTTTTATGTTCAAATCCATTCTTCTTTTAATATATCTCCTTTTATTCCTACAACGATTGATTTTATGGGTAATTTTCGACAAGCTTTTTCAGCAGCTTTCTTAGCAAGAGTCAATAATCCACTACAGCATGGTACTTCCATTGTCATAACAGTGAGTGTATTAATTTTAGTGTTATCGATAAGCTGTACCAACTTTTCTACATACATATCTAAATTTGTATCAAGTTTTGGACAAGCAATAGCCAGACTTTTTCCCTTAAGATAATCCTTATGAAAATCACCCATTGAATATCCGACACAGTCTGCAACAAGTAACACATCTTTTCCTTGGAAGTAAGGAGCATTAGGTGGAACGAGAGTTAGTTGAACAGGCCACTGTTTAAGTTGAGAATTGCGTGTACCACGATCTTTAACATCGGATTCTTCTGAAAAATCCATCACTTGTGAACCAGGACAAGCCTTATGAGGCTGATGGTTACATCCGCATTCAATTTTATCTATATTTACATCTATATCTTTTTCTTTTAGAAATTCAAGTGCTTCATTATAATATTTCATTTCCCCATGATCTTTTAAGTGTTTTAAGTGGGCAAAAATTGTGTTTGAACCAGCTTTTACTATATTTTCCATAGTCTTCTTCTCACTATACGGTTCAGCTTCTCTCTCCTCAGTTATAATTGCATCCAGTGGGCAATGACCGACACATGCACCAAGACCATCACAAAAAATATCACTGATAAGTCTAGCCTTACCATCAATTATTTGCAGTGCACCTTCTGGACAATTTGGAATACAAAGTCCGCATCCATTACATTTTTCTTCATCGATTTTAATAATCTTTCTAATAGTCATTTAATCTACCAAAAAATTTGATGGATTTGATAGAAATAATTAAATTAGGATTTCCACAATCCATGAATATTACAATATTCACGTGCTTCTATTTTATCTGCTCTGATTTCAAATTCAGCCTGTGGTTTATCACCAGGGTTTAGAAACTTTCTATAAGAAGCACCATCAGCAATAACTTGAATCCATTGGATATAATGTTCCTCCAACATCGGATGATCTTGATTTTGCCCAACTTTTACCAGGATTCCATTATTTGTCTTTTCAATATAAGGAACATGTTTTTCAGTTGCTGCATCTTCTGTTTTTTCCTTTTTTAATTCCATTGGTTGACCACAGCAAACCAATTCTCCAATACCAGCATTTAAAACTTCAACAATATTTCCACAAACATTACATTTGTATATTTCTCTTAAATTTGTCATATTTTACCTCCAATATTTTCATTTCTTATTTTTATAATCTTTAATTGCCTCTCTAAGAGCATCCGCTGCTAGATTTGAGCAATGCATCTTTTGAGGCGGTAAACCTTCAAGCTCATCGGCAACATCATTACGTGTTATTTTGAGCGCTTCATCAACATGTTTTCCTTTAGCAAGTTCAGTCACCATACTACTTGTCGCAATTGCAGATCCACAACCAAATGTTTTGAATTTAATGTCAGTAATAATGTCATCTTTAACCTTAATATAAATCTCCATAACATCACCACAAACGGGATTTCCAACTTTCCCATATCCGTCAGGATTATCTATCACACCTACATTTCTTGGATTCATAAAATGTTCCATAACTTTTTTACTATAACCTATTCCAGCCATTTTTACTTACCTCCTTTACTTATTGGTGAAAGTTTTCTTAATCTGTTAATTGTTTCTCTTACTGCTTTGGTAATTATTGGGACATCCTTGATAGAATTTGATCTACCTAGGGTTATAACCATAGATCCATGAGCTTCTTCATGTTTCAATCCTATTGCTATGAGAACATGAGAAGGTTCTAATGTTTTTGAAGAGCAAGCAGAACCTGTCGCTACTTGAATATTGTACATATCCATATTTAGTAATATACTCTCACCTTCAATACGACTAAATCGAAAACTTGCATGATGTGGTAGTCTTTTGATTGGATGTCCGGTTAGATATGTTTCGTCAATTGTTATTATGTCCTCAATAAGTTTATCCCTGATTTCCTTTAGTCTATTACTTTCCTTTTTCATTTCTTTTTGAGCAATTCTTGCTGCTTCTCCCATACCTACAATAGCAAATATATTTTCTGTTCCTGAACGTAATCCTCGTTCTTGACCCCCTCCAGGAAGAATTGATTGAATTTTCAATCCTTTCTTCACATATAAAGCACCTGCACCTTGAGGACCATATAAATCGTTTGAGGAAAGTGTTAATAAATCTATTCCATCATTTTGCACGTCAATTGGTATCCGTCCTGCTGCAGCAGTTGCATCAACATGGAGATACATTCCTTTATCATGTACAATATTACTAATTTCACGAATAGGTTCAATAGATCCGATTTCATTATTCGCATACATTATTGAAGTCACAATTGTATCTTTTGTTAAAAGAGCATTCAATTTATCAAGGTTGACAATTCCATATGAATCGACAGGAACCATATTGAAGGTGAAACCATTTTTTTGTAAATTTTTCATAGGATTATGAACTGAAATATGTTCAATAGCACTTGCGATAATCTTTTTCCCTTTACTTTGGTTTCTAAGAGCTGTTCCCCTTAAAGCAAGATTATTTGATTCTGTTGCTCCACTTGTAAAAATAATCGATTTTTCATCTTCTGCATTTATAAAATCTGCAATTTTTTTTCTAGATTCTTCAATTGCCATTTTGGCATTTAATCCAAGTGAGTAAAGAGATGAAGGATTTCCAAATTCTTTTGTAAGATAAGGTTTTGCAAAATCAATAACTCGTGAATCAACCGGCATCGAAGATGCATGATCCAGATAAATTCCTTCCATATCCTCCACTTTAGAACCACATTGTTGCTCCAGATTCAAGTGCAAGGTCATTTAGAGTTCCTGCACCAACGATTTTAACACCGGGTATTAAATCTACTTTTTCCCAGCCAAGCATTTGCTTTGATGCTTCACATACATATATTTCAATACTCATCTCAAGGGTTTTTTGAATCATTTCAGCTACACTAGGAAAGCTACCAAGTTTAATTTTTTCAGCAATTCCAGGTTTTAGGATTTTTAAACCCGTTCCTAAGTAATATATCTTGGGTGTAATATCCATCATTTTAGCTGTTTGTGCTAGTACTAAAGGAGAATATTGTTTTTCTGGAGCATCGGTTGTCTGCACATATAATATAGAATTTTCATCTTTCATCTTTATTCACAATCTCCAATTTTTTATATTTTTACTATTTAGTTTTTTCAATATAGAAGGTCATTATTGTACCTTCTTTCTCGAATTTTAAAATTTTATGACCTGTTCTTTTAGCCCATCGTTTTATATCTTCTTCAGCAGCAGGATCATCTGCCTCAACTTTTAACACTTGTCCAATGTCGATTTTATCGATACCTTCTTTTGTCATTGCGATAGGCATAGGACAATAGAGACCAACACAATCTATTTCTTCATCAGGATTTATATCTAACAGTTCTAATCTCCCCCTCTTGTATAGGTACCAAGATAATCCATGTCGAACCAATAACCAGTTTTGTCAAGATGATCGAATTCTTGTTCAAGTATTAAATAATGGTTTTTTTCCTGTTCTATTATCTCATTAATTATATTCTTCATATTGGAGTCTGTTGTATTCTCTAAGATTTTTTTGTAATAATCAATAGCTTCTTTCTCGCTGTCCATCCCAATGCGAAGGGCATCCATTTCATCAGAATCTGGGTTTGCTCCTTCCATTGTTTTTAGATCCTTAGGAAATATTTTGATATTAGCATATTTTTTACTAGAATGGACTAGATTGTCCCATTCGAGCTCTCCTACTTCATCTTTAAACATTTTCTGAAAAACATCGAGATGTAATAATTCATCACTTGCTAAACTTTCGAATATTGATCTCCCCATTTCATTTGATGTTTGTACTGCAGCTTTTTTATAAAATGAATAACCATCTTTTTCCATTTGTATGGCTGTTTTTATAGCATCTTTTATATTATTTGTTTCATCCATTTTCAAATCTCCGAATTATTTAGTAATTCTCCATATATAATTCATAGTAGCTTTGTGGATGTTTACATGCTGGACATTTCTGGGGCGCCTCATCACATTCTATTACATAACCACAGTTACGGCATTTCCACAATTTTTTCTTGTCTTTCTTAAAAACTTCTTTGTTTTTTACATTCTCTAAAAGCTTTCTATACCGGCGTTCATGATAAGATTCAACTTTTGCAATCTCGCGAAAACTTCGGGCAACATCATGTAATTCTTCTTTTTCAGCAATATCTGCAAAGTTAGGATATAATGATCCCCATTCCATTTTTTCTCCCTCTGCAGCATCTAACAAATTTTCAGCAGTTGTACCTATTATCCCCGTTGGATATGTGGCAGTTATTTCAGCATCTCCACTTTCTAAATATTTAAAAAAAACTTTGGCATGCTCTTTTTCATTTTCTGCAGTCTCAATAAAGATACCTGATATCTGTTCATATCCTTCCTTTTTAGCTTTTGAAGCAAAATAACTGTATCGGTTTCTAGCTTGCGACTCCCCAGCAAAAGCTGCGAGGAGATTTTTCTCTGTTTGGGTTCCTTTTAAACTTTTCATAATATGTCCTCCATATTCATCATGGACCTACGTGTACCATAGGCCAATATACATCTCCTTCTTCAAAACGTTCCATGCTCTCTTTCTCCATTTCAAGAATTTTTAAATGACCACTCTCCATTCAGAGAAATACAACAACGTATTATTCAGTTTGGTACCTTCCTCAAAACGACCTGCAAGAGATTTGTAGAATCTACTTGCAGCCTGTTCTGCTTTCATTGCTTCTTTTAATAATTTACTTAATGGTGAATCTTCAGTAAATTTTACTTCAGGAAGTGGAACTGGTGTAGTCTTGGGAAGGATTATTTTATTTTCAGGGTAATGATTCTTATAAATATCTTCTATGAACAGTCTATGTTTTTCTTCTTCATTTGCCAAAAACTCTAGTTTATCTTCCAATAAACCATTTTTTGTTTTTTTTGCCATTTTTGAATATAGTTGTTTACTCTCTATTTCACTTTTTATGGCTGCAAGAAGTAAATCTTCAAGATCAAATCTACTTAAATCCATAATATTTCACCTTATTCTACGAGTTTTTTTCTTCCCCATATCATTTTAAATTTTCTTACATCATATTATTTATTGAGTCATTTCTTCTTTCATCTGTTTTAGATTTTCAGCATGTAAATTAAGATGATCTGTTTCAATTTCAACTAATGCTCTAAAAAATTCTTGTAATCTTGGTTCTTCCGCTTCATCTTTAAATTTTGCATAAGCTTTTATTGCTCGATTCTCTCGTTCCCAACCATCTTTAGTATTGACCTTTGCATTTGCATTACATGCATGTTTTTCTAATTCCGGGCGAGATATTTTTAAGAATTTCGAGATAGCAGAAGCATGTTCACGTTCAACTTTCATCAAGGCTTTAAACTTAGCGAAACTATAACGATCGTTTACCTTATCTGCAGCATTCTTTGCACAATCATAGAATGCAGCGTTATCTAACTCGAGTTTCAATGCGGCTTCTAGGTTTTTTTGTGACAACTCACTTAGTGTCACATTAAAATCTTCTGAATCCCAATCCTGTGCTTCAACAAAAAACCTCTGTTGTGCACCACAGAATGGACACTGTATTGGTGCTTCACTCCCAATATATGGATCACCGCATATTCTACATCTGAAAACTTTTATCCTTACCAAAATTTTTCACCTCTGCGCTCCTAACTTACCCAAATTATTCTATTTTACAGGAACGGTTTTTCCTCTGCCAGTTGATGGTTTTCTCTTATCAACTTTAATTTCAAGTATGCCATCTTTGAGAGATGCTTCAGCCTTATCTGGATTTACTTCTTCAGGAAATGGCATTGTTCTGCAAAGTGTGGAATAACTGCGTTCTTGTCTTATGTATCCCTCTTCTTCTTTTTTTGTCTCTGATTTCATTTCACCACAGATACGAATATCATTCGGAGTGATTGATACTTCTAGATCTTTCTTTAACACACCAGGCATCTCAGCAATTACTTTGTACTGTTTACCAGTGTCAACTAAATCAACTGCTGTGAGCTTCATATCAGATTCCCACAATTGAGTAAACCAGGGATCTCTCGGCATCATTGATCCCCATCTTCTGCGATGCCACATTGGAGTCCAAGGATCCTCCAAGAACCAACGATCCATTGCATCCACAAGTTCAAATGGATTCCATATTGCTGGTGACGTTACCTTTTCTTGCTTTGTTTTTTTTCCTTTTTTAATATTAACCTTTTTTTCTTTCTTTTTTACCATATATATGCCCCTAAAATCTTACATTATTTTTCTTATTTTATACGCTTCATAGGTGTACCACAGCAATATGGTACAGCTTTTGGTTCTTCATCAAACTCAACAATGCCACAATTACAATCATCTTCCGGACATTGACATTCATATTGTATGGGTTTACTACCAGTTTCACAACCACAAGTTTTACACATAATACTTACCTCCTTGCTTTCACATTTTTTATTTCTTTATATATTTTCCTAACTTTTTTCCTTTTTTTCGAACATCTAACAGTTCTTCTTTATCTGGGATGTAGTTTAAATTAATACTTTCAAAAGGTATATCCCAAGATAGATCTTTTAGAATTTTTTCAATTTCACCAACCGCCTGACCTCCCCAACCATAAGATCCAAATACGTGCCCTACTCTATTCTTTGGTCTAAGACCCTTCAGATATGTAAGAAAACCACCCATTGACGGAAGCATTGTATTATTGAGAGTTGGAGATCCTAAAAGAATTAATTTTGATGATATTACCTCAGTTATAATATCTGATATATGGGTGGTTTTTAAATTTCTCATTGTAACAGGTATACCCTCCTCTTCGATTCCTTCTCTTAATGAATAGGCAATTTTTTCTGTTGATCCCCACATAGAATCATAGACAATAAGTGCTTTATCATCTGTTTCATACCGTGCCCATTTTGTATATTCCTTAAGAATATTAGGGATAAATGAACGCCATATTATTCCATGACTCGGTGCAATCATGTCTATATCTAGTTTAGAGAGTGCATCTAGAGCTTTTTCAACTTGATTTCCATATGGCATAACGATATTTGCATAATATTTAGCTGCTTCCTCCCTTAAAATACCCCATTCAATTTGATCGTCGAACCGTTCTGATGATGCAATATGTTGACCAAATGCGTCATTAGGGATTAGAAGCTTATCACTTGGTATATAGGTAACCATTGAATCTGGCCAGTGAACCATCGGTATTTCAACGAAATGAAGGGTTCTTTTGCCAATATTTAAGGTATCTCCTGATTTAACAATGCGAAGATTTAGATTTCTTTTAAAGTGTCTTTTCAGACCTTTCTCTCCTCTTGTTGAAGTTATAACTTTGGCATTTTTACAAATCTCTAAAAGTTTTGGAATTGAACCCGAGTGATCCATTTCAACATGGTTAGAAATGATATAATCTATCTTTGATGGATCGATAAGTTCTTTTATTCTGGAAAGCATTTCATCAAATAAATAATGTTTAACCGATTCAACTAGTGTTATTTTGTTATCTATTATCAAATACGCATTATAGGTTGTTCCCCGCTGTGTTAGATAACCATGGAAATTTCGAATATTCCAGTCGATCCCACCAACCCAGTATATATCTGGTTTCAGCTTAACAATATTCAGTTCGATCACTCCTTTTCAAAATCCTCTTTTTTAGCTCCACAAACAGGGCATACCCAATCATCAGGAAGATCCTCAAATTTTGTTCCTGGCTCGACACCATTATTTGGATCTCCTTTTTCAGGTTCATAAGTATAGCCGCACACCT
This sequence comes from uncultured Thermoplasmatales archaeon, assembly GCA_964347865.1. GTDB lineage: Archaea > Thermoplasmatota > E2 > DHVEG-1 > DHVEG-1 > JAGLML01. The sequence continues at coordinate 4,027 of CAYGAC010000077.1, read as the reverse complement.
TGCAAACATATTTTTCCATTTTTTCACCTTCCTTTTTTAATTCTCTATCAAAATCACTGTTATAAGTAGGAGCAGTTTTTGGTGACAACCCCCTCTTTACTTTATGATAATACTCATAAGTCATAGGTTTATCTTCTGTCAATATTTCTGCATTCTCTACATTACCAATAAATATAGTATGAGTACCAACATCGATGTTATCAACTACCTTAGCTTCAATACAGGCTAGTGCATTATCTAAAACAATAGGAATTTTATCTTTTCCAAGTTTGAATTTTATATCTTTAAATTTATCAATATTTCTTCCAGATTTAAAGCTAAAATTTCCAAAGAAAATCATTGGTGTATTTTCAGAGAGAACTGAAACTGTGAAACAATTACTCTTTTTAATAAATTCATGTGTTAAATTCTTTTTATTGATACTAATTGCGATTGTTGGTGGCTCAGAAGTTACCTGAAATAAAGCATTTGCAATCTGACCATTAATATTTTTTCCATTTTTTGAGCAAATTACATATAAACCATATGAAAGTTTGTGTAATGTCTTAGGATTCACCTTTCATCGATCTCCTTTCTTCATACATTTCATACATATGCCTTTGAAATATCCATGTACCTCTTCTATTTCATGCCCACATTCTAACATTCTTCCAAGATTTGGACATTCAATATCGATATCGATAATCTCCCCACATTTATTGCAAAGAAAATGATGATGCATATTATGTTTAAAATCATATCGATGTTCTGAACCACATATTGTAATTGATTGAATAAGACCATGATCTTTTAGTATGTCTACAGAATTGTATACTGTTGTTTTTGATAGAGCTGGATTTTTTTCTTTTAATTCTTTATAAATTATTTCAACAGTTGGATGTATTCTATTCTCATCTAAAAATTTTAGTATTTCCAATCTTTGAGATGTAATTTTTATTGATTTTTCCTTAAGTAATTTTACATATTTATTAATCATTCTGAACACTTAATTAATAATCATTACAAAATTGTAACAATTACTAACTAATATATAATATAAATCAAGTATTTAAATCTTTCCATTCTGAAAAAATTCTTCCTTATGAATATATTTTTAGTTTTTATTAGATTTTAAGAATTTTTTATAAATCATTATAAAAGTTATAGATTATTTATATTGTTTATATAAATGAATTTTTCTAACTTCTTCTTGTATTTCTATGTTCTTCCTCAAACCTATTTAGTTTCACTAATAATTTACCAATTTTTACCATTTTAGATTTATATTTTTCATCGTTTTTTATATCTCGATAATTTTTATATTTTCTAAAATTTTTTGTTTCAAAAAATAGTTTATCTATTTCATTTTGTATAGATTCATAATCTCTTTCTATTTTTATCACCTAATTATAGTGCGCACCATTCTATAACTAATTAATCATATATAAATCATATGTGTTAATATGTCAAAGTGAAAAAATATATTTTAATAATTTTATTCTTCATCTAGTGGATGATTCTCCACATTGATGTACATAGGGCTAATATATTATTTTAAATTACTATTTTCTGTTCCTAAACTAAGTTTATATTGAAATAGTGGCCTTTGTAATCTCTGATAATTTTCCCTTTTCGAGTTGTTGGATAGCATCGATTACTTTACCTTTTGCTTTGTAAATCTTTATTCCATATTGTTCAAATATTTCAAATGCTCTAGGTCCTATATTGTCAGTTAAAACAGTATCTACTCCTTCATTTGCGACTATTTGTCCTACCGTAGCTCCAATTTCACTTGGTTGTTCTCTGGTTATGTTTTCCAAGGTTTTTTGTGAGTTGGTTTTTGTGTCAATAATTAAAAAGAAATGACTTCTATGAAATGTTGTGTCGATATTACTATCTGTAGTTCTTCCATTCGCACTTATTACTATTTTCATTTTCAGTTCTCCTATTTTAAATCAATAATTATCTTCCTAAGGCTTTAATTGCTGCAAGTATTTGTCCATCAGTAAATCCAAGATGGCTAATTGCACCATTTAGACATGCTGCAGAACAAGAACCACAACCTTTACAAAGAGCTTCATTAACAGTTGCAACTATGATTTTATGACCAAAATGATCAATTTCTTTCAATTCAATTGCCTTATATGGACAGGCTTCAACACAAAAGCCACAGCCACGGCAAAGATCTTCATTAACACTAGCAACGGTTGCTTCAATCATTAGTTGTTTTTTTGAAAGTATATCACAAACTCTAGATGCAGCACCGCTAGCTTGTGCTACAGTATCAGGAATATCTTTAGGGCTTTGACAGCAACCTGCCAGGAAAATACCATCTGTAAACGTATCTACAGGTCTTAGTTTTGGATGGGCTTCTAAGAGAAATCCGTCCGCACTCTGATTAATATTTAATAAACGGGCAAGATCTTTTGTATCCTCACGTGGAACAATACCTGTTGCAAGTACAACTAAGTCGGCTTCAATGTCAGAATGACCTTTAGCTTTTACTTCAACTTTATTACCTTTTTTCTTTACTTCAATAGGATCAGCAAGTTCTCTTCGCCTATAGGTAACGTCTTCACCTTGGACTCGGTTATAGAATTCCTCAAATCCTTTGCCAAATGCTCTAACATCAGTATAGTAAACGATTAATTCTGCGTTTGGAATTTTATCTCTGACCATATGTGCCTGCTTTGCTGTGTACATACAACAAACACGAGAACAATACTCATTATTCTGTTTGTCTCTAGAACCAACACACTGAATAAAAACAACCTTCTTAGGTTCCTTACCATTGATTTCAATATGGCCTTCTGTTGGTCCAGAGGCTGAGACGAGACGTTCAAATTCTAAACCTGTAATTACATTATGATATTTACCATATCCATATTCTGGTTTACTTGCAGGATCGTATAAATCAAAACCAGTAGCAACAACAATTGCACCGACATCCAAGTCGATTGTTTCCTCTCCTGCATCATGATTTATTGCATCTGCTTCACAAGCATCAACACATTGTCTACAAAGTGAACAAACATTACAACTTAAACAACGTTCTGCTTCTTTTTTAGCCATTTCCTCAGTCATTTCAAGTTCTACTTCATCAAAACTGTGTATTCTTTCCTCAACTGGGAGTGTTGGAATTTTCACCCGTGCCATTTTCTCATATTCTTTTTTAGGAATAGGTGCTACAACAGGTTCTTTTTTTACTCTACCTTTTTTCAAATTTTCTCCTCTCAAATATCGATCTATAGAGATTGATGCCTCATGACCTTTTGAAATAGCATCAATAACAAGTCCTGGACCTGAAACTGCATCTCCAGCAGCAAAAACTCCAGGAATATTTGTTTGTTGGGTAATTCCATCGACTACCAATAAACCATTCTTTGTAACAAGTACTCCATCAGCAGCTTTTAAGAGAGTATAATCTACTTCTTGACCGATTGCAACTATAATAGTATCTGCTTCAAGGATTTCTTCAGTATCCGGTTCAACTTCTGGATTAAAGTTGCAATTTTCATCAAAAACTCGTGTACATTTAAGGGTTTCAACACCTACTGCTTTGCCAGCAGTACCCATAATTCTCTTTGGCATACGACGAGTATGAAGAATGATGCCTTCTTCCTCAGCTTCTTTTATCTCTTGTTTAAAAGCAGGCATTTCATCTCTAGATTCAACACAGAGAACATGAATTTCTTCGCCACCAATTCTTAAGGCTGAACGTGCAACGTCCATTGCAACATTACCGCCACCAACAACAGCTATACGTTTTCCAATTTCAATTTTTTTACCAGCGCTAAGCGCTCTTAAAAAAGCTGTAAAACCATAAACTCCTTTTAAATCAAGATGTTCTGTAGCAATTGGTACAATACCATTTTTTGCACCAACTTCAACCTGTACTTGGGTTTCTGCAAGAGTCGTGAAAACAGACATCTGACCAATTGCAGAAATTACGATATCTGCATCCAAGGTAAATGTTGATCCTTCAATTGGCATGGGTCGTCTTCTACCAGTATCATCAGGTTCACCAAGCTTCATACGTTGACATTCA
>CAYGAC010000076.1:0-17235 GCA_964347865.1 uncultured Thermoplasmatales archaeon | reverse complement strand
GAAATACAAAATGATATTATAACTATTGCAAAAGAACACAATCTTCTCCCAAAAGGTGTATCAACAGATGAAGTTTTATCCAGTCTTTCACCAATAAAGAATGCAAATAAACCTGGACTACCAATCCCTCGTGCACCAGGGAAAGCTTCTGAAATGCTTTGTAATTATGTTTCCACCGGTACTGGATCAGCACTACCCATTATTATCTTTCCACGGCTTGTGCCAATACTTCTCACACCGATCCCTCGACTGTTTGTACGATGGTCTACCTATGAGGGGATAACATCGTGTGGCGGACTGCGTTCTGGTAAAGGGTTTATTGCATCAGGTGCACAACGGGGCATTGCTCTTGGATTTTGGGGCATTGGATTTAGCATTTTCATCCCACCAGTTAAAGCATATGGTCTGTTTGGATATGCATTATATGCATCGGTTAATGCAGAAAATATCAGCTTTTGGCCTCCAAATTACCCACCTGAAGTAACCATGCTCAATCCACCCAATGGAGCTGAGAATGTCCCTATATCAACATCGGAACTCAGTTTCCATATCAGTGATGTAAATAAGGCACTCATGAACTACACGGTAACAACTACTCCTGATGTTGGCTCGGGAAGTGGGAGTAACAAACCCGATGGAACCTATTCCATTCCTATTAGTGGTCTTGAAGGAACTGAAGAATATACCTGGCATATCCATGTAGATGATGGAGTACATGAAGTTGGTGTATCATCTTCTTTTACTACAGAAGCAGTTGCACCTATTGTATCTGATCCAAAACCTGAGGATGGTAATAGGTATGTGTCAATTGATCTAACTCAGCTAAGCTTTCATTTGAGTGATCCTCAAAGTGATTTGATGGATTACACTGTGGGAACTGTTCCTGATATTGGATCGGGTAGTGGAACTGGTGTTAGTGAGGGAACATATTTTGTAGACATCAGTGGTCTTAGCAATAACGATGAATATACCTGGTATGTTAATGTAACAGATGGGGAGAATTGGAAGCATAAAATATATACTTTCCAAGTTGAACCAAAAATGGTGTTTGACCCATTTGAAGATGGTTGGAGGTATCGGAAAAAAATTACAATTGATCATACCAAAATTGCTGGAGATTTAGAAAATTTTCCAGTTCTTGTAAGTTCAATTGACCCAGATTTACGAGAAAAAGCACAGGATGACGGTGATGACATTCTATTTATGAATGATACGGGTATTGCCACACGATTGTTTCATGAAATTGAATACTATGACGGTTCCTCTGGTGAACTTATTGCTTGGGTGAATGTTACTGATCTTTCCTCTACACAGAATACAATACTTTACATGTATTATGGTAATGAAAGTAGTGAGAATCAACAGACCTCTGAAAAAGTCTGGGATTCATACTATAAAGCAGTGTATCATATGAATGATATTGACGATGGTATACATGATAGTACTATAAATACTAATGATGGAATTGAAATTGGGAATCCAACATATCAACAAAATGGCTTGATTGGAAAAACAGCGATAGAGTTTTATGGTCAAAAAGATGCTTTCCAGATACCAAATGATCTTGGACTTTATAAACAAGATTTTACTGTTGAATGCTGGGTAAAATTTGATGATTATCCCATAGAGGAAAAGAAATCAATAATTGGATTTCAAGGAGAAATACATGCAGCATTATTTTGGATGGATGTACCATCTAAAGATATACATGCTGTAGTATGGGGTGCTCAATACCGTGATGGAGAACCATGGCATCATATCGAGATTATTAAAGATCCTTATGATACGACCAACTTTCATTATTATGCAGCTACAATCAACAATAATTATGAGGATATTGGATATTATAATGGAATGGTATCTGGATCACAAATCAATGATGGTATTACTACTCATTGGGAGGATTCAGGAATCGGTGTGAGAATGCCCCATAATGACCAATATTTTGATGGTTTAATTGAAGAAGTGAGAATATCTAATGTGGTTAGAAGTTCTGAATGGATGACTACTTCTTATAATACAATGAATAATCCATCAAGTTTCTTGAGTTTTGGACCTGAAGAAACAAGTCCATAGTTTATAAATTAGACTTTATTAATTAGGTAAATTTTTATATAAGGAAAAGTTAATAAATTATAATTGGTGTATATTAAATTGAAGATTTATATTTCATCATAATATAAAAAAAAATTGAAATAGGTAATTAAAATGAATAAAAAAATAGTTATTATCGGTGTCTCCCTATTACTATTATTCGTTGGTTTGAGTGGATGTAATGAAAATAATGAACTAGATAAAATCAGAAGTAAATTTGTTGGGGAATGGAGTATGTTATTAAATGGTACTGTAAGTGATAATTTATTAATAATATACTCAAATGGATCTATGAGATCCGTAGCACCTGCTATAGGATTATCAACTCCGGGTACTTGGGAATTAAATGATAGTAAAATCATTTTTCATGCGGAAAATGTTGGAACTTATGATACCTGGGAATATTATTATTATTTTTCAAATAATTATAATACGCTAACCACCGTACTAGTAGGACCGAGCAATCATACTGTTATATATACAAGAAATTAAGAAATAAAATTAATTTTAATAGAAAGTAATTTGGGGTATAACTATATAAAATGAATGCGCTAAGGATTTTTTTTACCAATTATTTTATAAAGATATGTATTATTCGGGTTAAAAATACATTATGATATATTGTAAGATATTGTAGATTTGGATTTGGATAAGATGGCTAGCGAGAAATTTAAAGCATATCAACGGGAATATTACAAGAAATATTATCGGAAGAATAGAAGTAAATTAATTGCATACCGTCATGATTATTATCGTAAAAATAGAGAGAAGATATTAGCAAAACAACGGGCTTTTTATGAGACCAACAGAGATAAACTAAATGCATATCATCGAGCATATTACGAGAGACACAAAGAAAAAAGAAAAGCAATGCAACGAGAATATAATAGACGGAAAAGAGAAAGGAAATCCATGGGATGAATTTTGATACCCTAATGATCCGTTGGCTTATCTTTATAATCGATATTCTTGTTTAAATAACAACTTGTTTTTCGTCCTTGTTTAATAACTTTTATTAGATTAGCTTGTTCTAAAACCTTTATATTATAATTAATTGTCTGAGGTTTTTTATCCAACTTACTTGCAATTTCTTTTTGATCAATTCCACTATTTTCATTAATTACATCTAAAGTATTAATTTGTAATTCGGTTAATCTGAATCTCTCAACCTCGGGAAATTTCATACCGGTTGGATAAAAAGCTCGATATCGTACACCTTCTCTTCGTGATTTTATTAATTCCGTCTTTTCAAGCACCCTCAAATGATATGATAATGTACCATTTTTCACATCAATGCCTCGTCTGATTTGATTATAATGAACACCAGGATTTGTTTTAATATATCCATAAATTTGTCCACGAACAAACTGATCTAAAACATCTTCTTTTTGAATTCGTGTATACATAGGTAAAAGAAGTGTAAGAAGTGCTAATAATTTGTATTTACCTGTTTCGGTAAAGGCTAATAGACCAAAAGCAAGTACTCCAGCACTTGTTGATGTAACATATGCTATTGGTTCTTTGTTTTCTTGCATCCAGAAATATGTGTGGAGTAATTGTCCTTCATTTTCAACATCATAACTTTTTTTAAGTTCGTGTATAAAACCAAAGTCATCATTTATTTGAATTGTTAGAGCATAGGAGCCACTTTTTTTATAGACATGAGAAATCTTCACGTCGTCTATAGAGTATTGTTCCGTATTTCCATCGTCCCAATCAATAGAATAATCAATTATGTTATTTCTGAGGATGATATTATCCAATTCAATAAACTCTATATCCACCTGATAGTTGTCAAGTTTATTGATTGATTGATGAAATATTGCAGTTTTTGTTAGATTTTCAATAGGAAATACTACCATTTCTGATACTTGAAGAACTGCACTTTGATTTGCTACATTTATCACTGGTTTGTCATCATAATATGTTATATTGCTACCATGGGGGAGTATACTTACCTCTTCATTGGAGTATTTTATTGCAATCCTATCATTTGGAAGTTTTACCGCAATACTATTACTTGGTAGTTCAATCATATCAATTAATTGGCCATCCACTTCTATAGAATAACTCTCAAGATCTTTATCATTAATAATCGAAGTATATAATTCATCAAATTCCTTAGCAATTAGATTTTCACTTTCAATGGAGATACTATAGTAACTATCTGGACCTGATTTTTCACTTTCAAAAAGTTCGGAAGCTAAGGTATTTGTAATATTGAACAGGATTATAGCTGTAATTATCATTAAAAAAAATGTATATCTATGTGATCTTTTGAATTTATAGAATTTCATAATATATATCCTTATTTCTACTTATATTTAAGGAGAGACATTCTATATATATGTTTTGTAACAAAATTTTGATTATTTATTAGGAAAAGATAAGGTGAATATAGTTATCATTGCTATAAACATTTATATATTACGTAATCTATAGTATTATACTTGGGGTAAAAAATGAAGATTAAATTTTTCAGTGGAATCATATTAATCATACTTGTTTTGGTGTGTACAGTTCCAAGTAGTGGTACAGAAGTAATGGATAATAAGAAACTTTTTTTGAATTTATACCAACAACCATATTCATCTACCCCAGATTGGATCTCGAGCAATCCTCATTACAGTACAGGAGCTGCACTCGCAGATTTTAATCTGGATGGATGGCTTGATCTTGTTGTTGCTGATGGTAATGATATTGCTCAAGGACGGCTTAATGTTTATTATAACGATGGTAATGGTAAGTTTCCTACAACGGCGAGTTGGCAATCAAATGATCCTGGATATAACGGTCATTTAGATGTTGCGGATGTAAACGGTGATGGTTGGCTAGATGTTGCAGTTTCTTATTTAGGTACTGGTACTTCGTTTGGTCCGATAGCTAGAGTTTATCTGAATAATGAAGGGACTCTCTCATCTTTACCTGATTGGAAATCAGGTATAAATGGAAATGCTTTTGGTGTTGATTTTGGTGATATGAACAATGACGGAAGACCCGATTTAGCTGTTGCTACTGGATGGTCCTATAGTCCACAACACTTCTATTATAATTATGTTTATCTTAATATTAATGGGACTCTTGAATCTTCAGCTAGTTGGATATCTGATGATATGTATAATTATCAAGGTGTACTTTGGGTGGATGCTGATAATGATAGCTGGTTAGATCTAGCTTACCTCGGTACTGGTCAGGAAACTAAAATCTATCGCAATCTTGGTGGTACACTCGAGACATCTGCGAGTTGGGAAACAAAGGATAGCTCTAATCAGGATGGGATTATGTTGACTGTTGGAGACGTAAACATCGATGGCGTTCTTGATCTTTTTGCAACTGATAATACTCAACTTGGGGGTAGCGGACGTTTCAAACAATATACTGGTCTGTCAGAAGGATTATTTGAAACTACTTATTCATGGAGTTATTTTGATGGTTATGGTTCTGCTGTAGCACTTGCTGATGTCAATGGCGATTATAAACTTGATTTAGCCACCGGAGCTTGGTGGGATAATACTCGTATTTTTATCAACGATGGATCAGGATTACCAACAAATCCATCATGGAACTCTGGAGGGACCAGTGTTGTTGAAAAGATTGTGTTTGGAAATGTTGGACCAACACGTTGTGAGCGAACTCGTACGGAAATTTTTTATCCAGATAATAATCGTAAACTTTTTTATTTACCAAATAACCCGATTCAAAGAATTATTAATGTAACAATGGATGATGTTTTATTAAATCCATCTGAATATACTTACAGTCGAGAACATGGTTGGATAATAGTAAGGTCTGTACCAACACAGTATGTAAAAGTTATTTACAACTATTCTCGGTCGCTTGACATGGTTGTCTCGAATTGGGACTCTCATATTGGTAATTATTTATATTATCATCAATTCTTAGATGCTGATTTGGACTGTATTGGCAGCTTTGATTGGATGAATGTCGAACCTGGTGAGACTATTAAAGGTAGATTTGAAATTTCAAATATCGGTGACCCTGATTCAGAATTAGACTGGGAAATTATCGAATGGCCAGAGTGGGGAAATTGGACATTTGATCTTTTATATGGTGAAAATTTAACTCCTGAAGAAGGTACAGTTACTGTAAATGTTGAAGTTATAGCACCTAATGAAGGAGGCCCTGATTTTCGAGGAGAAATAAAAGTGGTAAATCAAGAAAGTTCTGATGATTTTGATACCGTCCCAGTGTTCTTATCATTTGAAGGTGAACCTAAACCGAAATTCGAAATTATATCTGTCAATGGTGGATTAGGAATAAACGTAGAGTTTGAGAACACGGGTGATGCTTCTGCACATACTGTTGAATGGGAGATTAAAGTTAATGGAGGTATATTTAATCTTATAAACGTTGATAAGGGAAACATTATACCAAGTATGGTTCCGGGTAGTAGAGAAACCGTAAAAACAGGAATATTTCTTGGATTTGGGAAGATAAATATACAGTTCACTGTAGACTGTGATGAGGGTATCTTCGAACAATTTGATGGAACGGGGAAACAAATATTTATTTTCAGTATGATCTAAAATAACTCATTTCCACAGTTGTAAATAATTTTAGGACTGTTTTAAACTTTAATACCAAAAAAATTGTGTCTATTGACCCAAGAATTAAATTTTATAATTGCTCACAATGGATTTAAATAATTACTCCATATTAACCTAACCAAGAAAACGGAGATTTAAAAATGGTCAAAAAAATATTGATGTGCCCAAACTGCAATACAAAGATTACAATAGAAGGGAATCCTGGAGAAAAAATCTATATTACATGTTCTAATTGTGAATCGAAAGGGAGCTATGAATTTTCAAATAAAAAATTTACATCGGAAAAAAAAGGCAATTCATATGCATTAGAAGTTAGAAATCTTTCTAAGTCATTTAATGGTTTTAAAGCAGTAGATAATGTATCCTTTGAGGTAAAAGTTGGAGAAATATTTGGCTTTCTTGGTCCAAATGGAGCAGGAAAAACTACAACTATTAAATCAATTCTTGATATTATTCACGCTGACTCTGGTAATATTTTATTTAATAATCTTGACATATTAAAAAATGAAAAGGAAGTAAAAAATTATATTGGATACCTTCCTGAAAAAGTTGCTTTTTACAATAATTTAACCGCTTTACAAAATCTTTGTTTTTATGCTGAGATGAAAAACACATCAAAAGATGAGTGTAAATTACTAATCGAAGAATTTGGACTTAAAGAATCTATGAATAAAAAAGTTGGTCAATATTCTAAAGGAATGGTTCAGAAATTAGGTATGGCCCGTGCAGTACTTGGGAGCCCAAAAATATTAATCCTAGATGAACCAAGCGGTGGATTAGATCCTCGAGGAGTAGTATTAATCCGTAATAAAATTCGAGAAATGAGAGATAAAGGTTCAACTATTTTTGTCTCTTCTCATGTTCTAAGTGAAATACAAGAAGTATGCGATCAGGTGGCAATTATTAATAAAGGAAGTTTAGTAGCAAAGGATTCGGTATCAAACCTTAGTACTAAATTGAATCTTAAACCAACTATTAAAGTTGAAGTGGAGAAAATATCAGATGTAATATTAAAAGCAGTAAAAAAAGTAAAAGGCATAGATAAAGTAGATCGTGATAATAATTATCTAAATATTGTTTGTGATCCAAAGACCAAGGCTAAAATTATTATTGCTATAGAATCAGCTGGTGGAAATATAATAAACCTACAAACAAAAGAGCCATCTCTTGAAGATGTATTTCTTAGATATACGGAGGAATAACATGGTTTCAAATATAATTCTAAATATGGCAAAAAAAGAGATAATGGATAATTTAAGAAATAAATGGATTATAATAATCACTATACTTTTTGCAATTTTAACTCTATTAGCTTCTTATGCGGGTTCAATTTTTAGTGAAGGATGGCAAGATCTTGACATTACAGTTGGAGCAATGAGTGTTTTAGTTCAAATATTTATTTCAATTATTGGATTAATGCTTGGTTATGCAGCAATAGTCGGAGAAATTGAACGTGGTTCAATGGGACCGCTCCTTTCATTACCGATAAAACGTTTAGAAATTATCTTAGGAAAATTAGTAGGGCTGGGATCGGTTCTTACAATAACCATTCTTTTAGGCTTTGGAATTGCAGGTATTGTTATAGGTCTTAATGTCGAAGATGTAAACTATGGAGAATATCTAATTTTTATTGGTGCCTCTATTCTAATAGGTTTAGTTTTTTTAAGTTTAGGATTATTTTTGTCTAGCATATTCAAAAAACGTTCAACGGCAATGGGTGCAGCAATATTTGTTTGGTTCCTATTTGCAATTATCTGGCAATTCATAATTACTTTAATAATTATTCTAGCAGGAGTTATCGAAAATTTAGAATCTTTATCAATCCCGGATTGGTATTTTGGTGTTCAAAGTATTAACCCACTTCAATCATATTCAATGCTTATTTCGATAAATATCAGAACTGGCCCAACCCAACAAGATTTTGGAAGTGTTATCGGTTATCCAGAATTTATTACAAATGAATTTCTGATTTCCGTTTTGATTTTATGGATAATAATATGTATTTTCTTTGCAATTTGGAGATTTAATAAAACAGACATTTAACCTCCCATAAATCTTATAAATACCACTTTCTTTCACTACCATTCATGCCCCTGGAGAAATAACTGATGGCTAAAAAAATGAAAAAAACAAATCCAGCATTGATTTCCTTAATTCAGGATTTAAAGAAAAAGGCATATGAAAACGAAGCACCCATATGGAAGGACATTGCAAAAAGATTAGAAAAACCTTCTCGAAACTGGCCAGAAGTTAATTTGGACAGAATAAATAAATACATTAGAGAAAACGAAACAGCTTTAATACCTGGCAAGGTTTTATCTCCAGGGAAATTAACAAAAAAGGTTTCAATTGCTGCATGGTCATTTTCAGATAAATCATTAGAAAAAATTAACAAAGCAGGTGGAAAGACTTTATCAATTCAGGATCTTATTAAAAATAATCCAAAAGGAAAGGACATTAGAATATTGGGATGATATGGTTACAATAATTGATGCAGATGGAGCAATATTAGGGCGGATGTGTACAACTATTGCAAAACGTTTACTCAATGATGAATATATTGCAGTTGTGAATTCAGAAAAAGCAATAATAAGTGGTAAGAAATCTTCAATAAAAAATCGATATAAACAAAAAAAAGAATTGGGAACGTATAGAAAAGGTCCCTTCTTTCCTAGAATGCCAGATAGACTTGTAAAAAGAACGGTTCGTGGTATGATTCCTTATCAAACACCTCATGGAAGAGCGGCATTTAAAAAATTAAAATGCTATATAGGTATTCCAAAAGAATTTGAAGGTAAAAAGTTTGAAAAAATCGGAGGAGCTGAAAAACTCCCGACAGAATATATTTCTGTAGAGGAACTTTCTAAAGCATTAGGAGTTAAATTATAATGACAAAAAAAATTGTAAACACCTCGGGGAAAAGAAAAACTGCCATTGCCAAAGCAACTGTAACAAAAGGAATAGGTAGAGTTAGAATTAATAAAAAACCTGTAGAAATTTATGAACCTGAAATTGCGAGATATAAAATAATTGAACCGTTAAAAATTGCTCAAAAACACATGGATAAAATTGATATCAATGCTAGTGTTAGAGGAGGGGGATTTATGAGTCAAGCAAATGCAGTACGTACAGCAATTGCACGGGGACTTGTTCAATATACAGGTGATGCGGGTTTAAAATTATCATTCTTAAGTTATGATAGAAATTTACTTGTTAGTGATTCAAGGATAAAAGAGACAAAAAAACCTCTTGGCAGAGGGGCTAGAAAAAGGAGACAAAAATCATATAGGTGATTAATTAATTTACTGCGAAATCATTAAATACTAGGGAGTCTATTTTTTTTTGGTAATTATGAATCCAATTGATGAGTTTTTAAAAAAGAAAGAAAAAAGAACACGAATGAACTATGGTTGGATATTACGACAATATTTTCAGGAAATAAAACAAGATCCTGAAACATATTTTAAGAAAAAAAGAAATTATATAGCCGATGTTGAAACCTGGTGGGATAACCATATAAACGAAGTACCCAAGACTAGGAATACCAAATTATCAATACTAAAATCATTTTTTGATTATTACGAGATACCTTATGCTGCAAAATTTTGGAAAGAACTACGCAATATGAAAAAAGGTAGAAGAGCTGCGACACTCGATAGAGTACCCACCCAACAAGAATTTAAACAGATGCTACGACATGGAGATATAAAAGATAAGGCATTGTTTTTATTTACCGTGTCATCTGGGATGCGAATTGACGAAGTATTGAAATTACTGCCAAATATGATAGAAATAAACCATGATCCAGTTATGGTTAAGATACCTGGTTCGATTGCAAAGACAGGAGATCCAAGAATTACTTTTATTTCTCAAGAAGCAAAGGCATATCTTGAAGAATGGTTAAAAATAAGAAACAAGTGGTTGAAACGGTCTATAAAAAGAACAAGTCATATCTGTAAGAAAGATGAAAATGATAAACGCATATTTCCTTTTGCTTATGATGTAGCATGGACTAGATGGACTTATCTTTTGAAAAAAACAGGTCTTGATGAGAAAGATCCAACAACCAATAGATATGTACTGCATATTCATTGTTTACGAAAATACTTCATTTCGCAGTTAAAACTTGAAATACCATCTGTGATTGCAGAAGCACTTGCAGGACATGAAGAATATTTAGACGAAGCATATCGAAGATATACTAAAAAAGAACTTGGAGAATTTTATAAAAAAGCTGAACACCGAATAACTGTGCTTGAAACAACTTCAAATCACCGTGTTGAGGAACTTGATGAGAGGTTAAAAGAAAAAGACAAACAGATTACAAAACAAGCAGAAGAAATACAAGATCTAAGAAACCAGATGCAGAAATTGATGGTTGAAGTATTAACGATGAAAGATAAGGAGAAAAAATAAAATCTAACTTTTCAGTTTTTTCTTTTCTTCTAATTCTTTTTTGAGTTTTTGAACTCTAGGATCTTGAACAATCCTATCCATTGTTTCAAATGAACCCATAATAAATTCAGCCAAATCTATTAAATCACGTGAGTTGTAGGGTTGCAGGTACGATATTTTATTCATAAAATCTTTACCACATTCAATAAAGTTATAAATTAGGTCATCTAATTGAAGTTTGGTATCTATATCTAATTGACCCTCTGATCTACCTGAAATCGCTAGAAAATCACTTTTCATTGATTCTTTAACTTCATTTTTTGTCACTCCAGCTTTTAAAAGCATTTTCAATGCATTTTTTGACTGAGACCTAAAATCTTTAATTCTTAATCCCATTTTTTTTTGTAAATCTTCAAAATAAATTATACTATATATACCAAGGAGACCAAGTTCCAATTTAATCCGCGTAAAATCTTCAATTGTTGTGCTTTTACCCATTTTTGTTCTCTTTGCTCGTTCTTTTTTGAGTACTTCGACAATATAATCAATTAGATTTGTTTTTTCAAAAAGTGATTCTAATTTCCGTCTTTGAATTTTATTTAGTGAAACATCACCATTTATACTATCAATAATACTTTTTGGTGTTGCCTTATAATATTTCTCTCTACGATCCTTTTTTTCTCCACGTTTAAATAGATAATGCTTATGTACTGGTTCAATCCATCCATCTTTAAGTAATTCTGTTATATATGATGATATTCTTGTATTACGTTTGCCATAAAGTATATCGGAAATATCACCAACATTTCTCTCCTTTTCAAACAGTTGGACGCATATAGCTTCTTTGATGTTTTTAAATCTCACCAATTTTAACGTTTCTCCTTTAATATGTCACATTTTGTAAATATAATACACATATGTATATATGATACTTTCACCGTATAAAAAAGTATGAATGAAAAATACAACCATTATAGTGTGTACTTGGGTAAAAAAACCAAAGACAAAATAGAAAAATATGCTAAAGACCACGATTTAAGTCGCTCGAGTGCTATCAAGTTGATGGTTAATGAATTTTTTTTAAAAAGGAAGGGAGCTGATTGATAAATTACGAAGACTGGACTTTTGAGGAATTACTCGCGGAATGCAGGAAAAGGGGTATTTTGGAACCAAGAAGAAGGGAAGACGATGCAGAGGAACAGTAAAACTCCAGTAATAGTCGGTGCAGTGATGCACGTTCTCCCTGAAAATGTCGCTTTTACAAAAGAATTGCTGCAAAACTCATGCTACATCGAACGGTTGATCATCTTCAAGGAATCAAACAACAAGTTGTGGCTGGTATCACAGGAGGAGAATGATGGACCATCACGATGAGCTGCGGAAACATCAGGAAAACCTGAGACGACAGGAGGACCTGATAAAGCAACGGGAGAACAGAGAAATCGATAAATTGATACAACATGAGGTCGCGGAGATAGACCGGCATGAGCATGCGGTTGAATTTCTTGATAACATCATGGACTCTCCGGAGGATGAGAAAAAGTTCAGGGTGACACCGTTTCTCAGCGGTGTTATATCCAATGACACCGGTGGTTTGTTTTTCCACACGGTCTTTCCCCAGAAGCAGGGGAAATTCACGCCGATAGTATTGTTGAGCGATGGCACGTTGGAAATTGTGCGGAACAACGCCAGGATACTGATGGAAGAAACAATGGATGACGATGGTAAACCAGTATACAAGAAATTAAAGAATGTACCAATGGAGGAACACTACCAGTTCTTCCGGCACAAGAACATCAGATACAAATTCAATCAACCGGTGTTCTTTGATGAGACCCATGGGATCAACACGATCGACAACACGGCGATACAAGATGTCGTCCATCACAGGACCTGCGAGAAGGAAATTTACAGCGAAACCAGTGCGACAATCCAGAAATACTATTTTCACCCAAGCGTGTATGAATATGATGTCCTTTGTGCTGCTTCAATAGTAACCTATATAATCCACTTGCTTGGAAATGTGTTCTATCTGGTGTTTCTCGGTGGCATGGGAGCTGGCAAGAGCACCGGTCTAACACTGCTTTCATTCCTGCAGTTCAATGGTCGATTCGGTGGAAAAGGGTCGGTTCCCAGCAGTGTCCGGTTGATCCACCAGTTCTCGATTGCTTTGAACCAAGATGAGTTCGAGAAGATCAGCGGTGAGGAAAAAAACCTTCTGGTGAATGTGTTCAACACGGGTTTCAACAAGTATGGTAAGTACACCATCACCAACATGGCAGTGAAGAATATTATGAAGCAGGTCATCGGTTTCAACACATACGGGATGAAATCCTTCACCTGCAACAATCTCATCGGTTTTGACCCGAGTTTCATCGATCGTTGCCATGTCATCCTTCAGGTGAAGACCGGTAAGAAACTGAAGAACATCTTCAACCTCAGCGACAAGGAGTTAAAACATTTCCAGAAGCTCAGGAACAAGCTGTTTGTCTATTGCTTAACCAATTGGAAGGAGATACGGTCAGATATTAAAGAAATGAGAGAATTGCTGGAAGAAGAAGGTATCTTTGGCAGGGAGAACGACAAGAACGGCATCATCCTGGGTATTATCAAACATTTCAAGGGGATTGAGTATGCGCTGAAGGTTAAACAGTATCTGCAGGAAAAAGCACCGGTGCTGCAGATTGAATATGCGCAGACGATGGAGTTTGTCATCCTTGATACTATTGCAGATAAAATAAACGTTGATACAACGTCCTTTGTTGAGATTCTGAACGAGACGTTGTACGAGGCATTACTGAAAAGATTTGACCTTTCACCGAGTGACAAGTATGCTCCGAGTGATCAGAAACCGCGGAAGATCCTGGACAGTCTGGGACTGACGCAGAAAAAGGAGAATCTGGGATATAGTCAGGGTGGTAAGCGCAAGTACATCATCAACGTCGCTGAGTTCATCAGTGTGCTGCAAAACCATGGGTATGACAAGATACTTGAAAAAGTGTCTAGATTCCAACCCCTCAACCCTGCCAAACCCCTCAAACCCTCAGATGACGAGATTGAGGGGTCTGAGGAGGTTGAGGAGAAAAATACAACACGTTTTCTGTTAAATGAGAAAATCGTTGATACTATACAGATCATCAACAAGCATCCAGACGACAACTACGAACGTATTTTGGAAAAGTATGGTCAGGGTTTTATCGATGACTGCCTGGAACGAAGCATCTTTTTTGAGGAACTGCTGGGAAAGAAATTGGTGTTTATTGGAGGTAATAAATAAATGGAAAGAGAAAAAGAATATGTGGAACACATAAAGGAAGGCTGGAGATTCGCGCAGAGCACGGTGAAAGGAATAGTACCAAGTGAAGACGAACAACTGCAGAAGCATGTGACGGTGACGATACTGGACAAACTCATCTCACCGTACCATTATTTCATCCAGGATAACAGCGATGAGGGTTCACCAACCGCCAAACAGATTGGGTATGCCAAGAAGCTGGGTATCAAGAACCCTGAAGGATACACGAAGAAGGTGCTATCTGAAGAAATCGATAAAGCCAGACGGGGAGCGTGATCTCTCCGATGGCTGACGATACCATGTCCAACGAGACAAAGGAGTCGATAAGCAGCGTGGAGCTCAAGCAGACAAGCAAGGGTGTCAATTTCACGGTTAAAATCTACCACAGGGAACCGCAGGATGCTAAGAAGACCGCGATTTCCATCTTTGAGGAACTGAAAACCAAATATGAGGCATCAGGAGAGAATGTTGAGCAAAAATGAATGATATTTTGCAATATAGCCATATATCCTGTTTTATCGATCTCCTTATACTAATATATACACACCCCCACTCACATAACTAATTCTTTTTTTCTTTCAGAAATTAGAGGAAAAATTTATGGAAAATGAAATAGTTGAATTGAGTAAGAGTGAAGTGAATGCAGAGCGAATACTGAAACGGATCCACATCCACGACCTTGATAGTGGTGGAGTGTTCACCGAGGTTACAGGTTCCCAAGGTAGTGCAAAGACATCTGTTTTGCTATCATTCATGGATTACACGATGAAACAATATCCAGGGGAGAAGATATTCTGGAGCAGCTGCTACAATGCACCTTTGCAGTTCGTGAAGATAGGAAAGGGCAAGTTTCATATTATGGTAAAGAAAAATAGTAATGTCACGTTTCACGACAGAAATCAAAAGTTGAAACAGATATTTTCAGAGGTAACCAATTTCACCGGTTACGATGATCTATACAATAAGGCACAACCAGGTATCTGCAATGCGGTGTTCTTCGGTAACCGGTATAAGTGGATAGATTTCATCCATCATCTTCGCAGTGCTGGTGAATGGGCTCATCTTTACCTGGATGAGATGAGCGAGATAGCACCCTCATTCACCAGCGGTAAGTTATGGCATCGGATCGGTAGTTTTAGTATAGATTTGAAGGAAGCACGCAAGTGCATGCTCAACATCCACGTGAACACCCAGTCGGTGAGTGACATAGACCACCGTGTCAGGACCAAGGTGATGATAAAAATATACTTACCTGGTGCACGGAGCGACAGTGTCAATCGCATCACGCAGACTGCAATCGATAACCTGGAAGAGGACCAAGTTAACGGGAATTAGGCATACCTGGAATACAGTGGTAAGTTCGGTAAGACACGGTTCAAGGACATCTATAAACCAATACCTGGTATGCAGTGGGAGGCACGGTGTAATGGTTAAGGACAAGGGCAAGCAGGTTAGATTAACCCTGGAGGATTGCCTCTATTTCCAGGATAAATTGAGAGGACTGCTTCTGCTGTTGATCAATGACAACAGACCGTTAACCCATAAGGAAAAGAAATAGTATTTCGTCTACCTGCCAAAGGCACTGATGTCACAGGGTGCTGTTGATCCCATCTACTTCGTGAAAGAAAATGGTTGGTTCGTCTTTGCCAGTGTCCAGTCCCTGGCACTGCGTATGGCAGACCTGACATCATCCTAATGTATCTCTTAAAACAACACGACCAGAAGAGGTTGAGATAACCATTCTCATATCAGAATTATGGCAGTTCCTCTATGAAAAGGTATTGTATCTATTCCCTCAAGCAAGCAGTGAAGCAATACACATCTCTGCTGAATCCGTGGAACGACCACAGCAAAAGAGTTACGAGTTCAGTTCAAAGGGTGATTTGAAATGATAGAGCCAAAGGATTTGCCAAGAGAGTATGTAAGCATACGACAAGTATGGTTAATGCAGATTAACCGTTGCAATGAAGCTATAAGCAACAGGGCAAAACCCGATGCAAGTGAAGATGCATACTTTCAACAGGTGGGGCAGAGAACTGTTGTTTATGCCGTTAAATCATTATATTTGAGTCTTGTTGATTACGGAGAAGCAAAGGTTAAAACAGAGTGTAAGAAACTGTGGAATGAAGATTTTTCACCGAAATTAGATAAAGTAACGTCATGGGGAAAATCTGCTAATATATACCAGAAGTTCTTTGAAGCTATCATTGATGTATTGAACAAGTACGGGATGCTCTTTGAATCCACACCCAAGGGATACAGCAATGTCGAGATGAGATCAGTAAAGTAATCCCTGCCAAAAATGTTAATATTAGAAATCTAATTCTTTTGATGAGAGATTTGGCAGATAAAAAAATAGAGTGGAGAGGAATATGGTTTTTTGTTCCAGTAGTAATAATACGTGCAATATATATCTTCTTAACATTTCCTGATAATATAATAGAATTTGGACAAGAATTTATATTAATAATGAATATTTCAACAGGGATTCTAACCATATTAGGTATAATTTTCCTTTTGAAAGATAATTGGAAATCGTAAATCTGAACCTATTTTTTAATCCCTGCAACTGTTGTTTTTAGCCAGAAGAATCTATGGACAAGGTAGAGGTATTAATATCGTATTGTCTTTAAAATCTATATTTTTTAACCAGAATTAACGAATGAAATAATACGGTAAATTAACCAAATAAATTTAGGTGAAAGAAATCCGTTATATGCATTAATGTGATCATCAGAAATTGTTCCTTGTAGAAGATAATACTCAATCGCCA
Organism: uncultured Thermoplasmatales archaeon; assembly: GCA_964347865.1. GTDB lineage: Archaea > Thermoplasmatota > E2 > DHVEG-1 > DHVEG-1 > JAGLML01. Next base: position 110 of record CAYGAC010000076.1, on the reverse strand, counting down.
ATTCTTCACTTTTATTTAGGTGTTGAAAGAGAGGCATCTCCCAAGGTATTATACAAATGACATCCTCAGCATTAAATGCATATCCATAAATTGTATATCCACTTTTTAGC
>CAYGAC010000075.1:0-51810 GCA_964347865.1 uncultured Thermoplasmatales archaeon | reverse complement strand
CGGTTTATATATTTAACCGATACTTTTAGGTATTCTTGTAACACCACTGCAGTTGTCACTATGAGTATAAAATATGAAGTGCAGATTAAAGTTTTTTTTCCATTTCATCTAAAAGTTTTAGAACATTTTCTTTTTTCCTTCTCTCTCTCATAGCTCTAGCATGGATTAATCCAAGTTTAGCCTTTTTATGCCAATCTCTTTCAGATAGAAGCTCAACGCCGGTTTTCAATTCGTGCATAAAAGATGTTGGTATCTGCATTTTTATATCCTCACTAATCCCAACATCAACATTAAAATCTAGATTATTCATATCAAGTTTTCCATAAGTTGTTTGTAAAACTTTTGGATGTTTTAACTCTGCATGCATCCAATATTCGTTCTCCTTATCTTTTGGTACTTCCCTTAAAACATTTTTATGAACCAACGCATTGACAAATCTAATATCCCTAATATTATATTCAATATCTAACGAAAATTCATCATATTTTGATAATCCCTTAGTAGATATTTCAAAACCTGTTCCATTAATAGAAATAGCATCTTGAATCTCTTGTAAAGCTCCCAATGGTCTCAATACAACATTTACTGGTTTTCCAAAAGGAAACTTGATCTTCTTACTAGCAACTTTTACGACTCCCCCAGCTGCTTGAAAAAGAATAGAATATTTTTGAATAAGGTCTGGGCAATTTACTATTATTTCTTTATCAAGAATTTTAAAGTTTCCCCTAATACATTCGTATATCTTCGAAGCTGTTTTAATTATATCTTGAACACCTTTTTCTGCAAGGGATTTACCTTTAAAATCTATAAAATCAGTCATTTTATCAACCGAGGTACTTCTATCCAGATGAACTTGCCCAATCAAACAACATATGTATTGGTATTTCACAACTTTCTTCTTTGCACATTATTTTAATCGGTGGAAGTTTTAAAGAGGGATAATTACGATATGCAAGGTCAGTCATTTGAATCTCTAATTCTAAAGTTGCCATACTTTTTTTTGGTTTCAAAACATCTATATAATTCCATAATAATACTTTTCCTTCACCTATTGAATTTATATAATTAATAAAACTTTTAATTTCAGTTACTAAGTGAAGATTCTTAAGATATGAAGTACCAATTGCCCAGCTAAAAGCCTCAAAAAAATCTTCATTTTCATCGAAAGCATCAAGAAGATGATCACTAACGGATTTAATTTTCCATCTAAATTTATTATTAATTATTATGGGTGGTTTTGTTAGTGATAAATATTCGTCTATGTGGGGTGAATAATTTGGGAAATCATCCTTTATTTCATTTAATTCAAGCTCAATATCGGTAAAAACCTGAGATACAAATGTGTCCATACTTTTTGGAAGTAATTTTTCAAAATCTGTATCATTATGTGAATATAATACAACAGAAATTATGGCTGTTCCATCACCTACATTTTTTATCTTTATCTTTTTATCTATACTGTAATTTTTCGTTGTCGGATTAAAATTTACATTAATCTTGGATGGTATTTCTGTTATTTTTAAGGCTGGTCTGAAAAAAGTAATTTCTTTAAAAAATTCATTTATAGTTTTGGTCTTCAAATTTGTAATAGTAAATTTTACTTTATTTTTCTGTCTTATATCCTTAAGTATCTTAGAACCTAGGACAAATCCTATATATCCATTAATATCAAATCTATCAATTTTTATACTATTTTATTTATGACCTTGATCCCATCTTTCGGTACATTGTATATATTTTTAATATCTATAGTTGGAGGGTAATCTACAGTAACTTCAATTTCTTCATATTTATTCCAAATAATATATGCTGGAAAATCATCTCCCTGCAGACAAGTTTCAGGCATAAATAAGGATTCAACTATCATGTATGAGCCTTCTTATTTTCAACATTTCCTAGATGTGTGTTTATATATAAAACTATTTTGTAAAAAAGTAATCATAAGATATGTTTTTAAAGGAATAAATGTTGTGAAATTGTAGTTTTGGGGGAGATAAACGGATAAGAGAAAAAAATTTTTCTGGTTTGTCTTTTTGATGATGTCATTTTTTATTATATTTACAACAATTTTTTCTATTTCATTTTTGTTTTCTTCTGTAGAAATAGAGCAAAGAGAGCCATTATATTATCAGAATATTAATATTGAAGATAATTACAATAGTACATTTCAACTGGATATAAAATTTTCAACCGATAGCCCTGAATTTTTAGTTGGTAAAAATATTAATATACATGCTAATTTGAAGAGAATTCATAATAATAGTGATTTTCATTTTACAGGAGCTTATTTTGCTTTAGTATCTTCAGAAGGTCACACCATGCCATTTCAAAGCAGCCATAGTAGTGGAAATATTATGAATGAAACATCTGATGAATTTTTCATTTTGAATTATGATACAATACTTTACTTCCCATCACAATATGATTGTCGGTTAAAACTCCAATATTATAATATTACAAATACCTCAAATATAAAACCAATTTTCGATGATATTTATATTGGACCAATTATTGAGATATTACCAACATCTACAGAGTTACAAATAAAATGGTCCACACAACAAATAGTACTGACGAATAGGATAATTGGTTCGTCTTTACTTGTTCTGATGCTTTCGTTAATTAATCTTTTGTTTTTATGGATAGATAAATTTGAAGAAATTTTTTATTATCAAAGACATATTGAATCTTGGAATAAATTCAAACGGTGGTTTTCCAATTTAATACATTAATTACGCCAATTCTTTGATTTTAGAAATAGATACGAAAAGGACATAATCTGCCTTATGTTTAACAATAGAAATCTAACATCCTTTATCTACAAACAGAGATTAGACTGATTGACGAGAAAATAATAATTTTTTACTATATTTCATTATTCTATTAAAAAAATATTTAGTGTTAATAACATTTCTTGTTTTTACTCCAACCATTGGATAAAACAGTCTAATTATATTCTTGTGATTAGAATTTATGATCTAATTATAGCTATATGATTATTACCGAATATTTCTAAAAATAGATATTTTTTAAAATACAACGTGTTAATAACATTTCGTTATTTCAAACGTAGGTTAGTAAACATTGAATTTTGGCACAGCACTAAGATAGGCTTTTTTCAAATCCTTTTTGTCGATATGATAGTAGATGTCTATCGACTCGCCTCTGTTATCCCCTCGCAACTCTTTCACATACTCACGTAACATCCCGTTTCTAAGAAGATGCGTAGTATAGAAATGCCTAAAATTATGGCATGAGAAATGATCTTCCATTCTATCAGAATTTGGATCATAGTACCCTAGTTTTTTAGCCCATTTGACAATATCTTCATAAACGCTGTTTCTACCTATCCGTCTTCCATAATCATTGACGAAGAGAGACGTAACCCCATTGTTTACCAACTTTTCTCTTCTTTTCAACCATTTCTTCAGAATAATTTCTGTTTCCTCATCGAAAAAAACAATTCTGTTACTCCTTTTATGAAAGGGTTTAAGTGTTATGCTTTTCTCAATGAAATTTATATCTCCAAGCTCAATTCCTAACAGTTCCCCTCTACGAATCCCTGTCTTTGCTAGTAAAATGGCAATTGCTTTTGGACGAATCGGTATGATGCTGTTTATAAAGTGGGACATCTCTTCCACACTTATCAATTTTCTAACAGCAGGGGTACTATTTTTCTTATATCTACCTATGTAACGTTTTCTAAAAGGCAATATGATATTCTTACTTACATAACCTTTGTGTGTGAGGAAGTCATAAAAACTAGATAACGCAGTAAAATAGTGTTCAATTCTCCTCTGCGAGTTACCTCGTTCTTCTTTTAAATATTTGAGAAAATCTTCAAGAGATTTGTTACCAATCTGTAAAATATTGATTTTGTTTTTTTGAAGGTAATTACAAAATATTTTCAACTCCGACATATAATTTCTTATTGACTCATCTGTCATATCCCTAAGTTTGCAGTCATCCTTAAATTGCTTAACAAGATTTATGGTATCTATCTTTTCCATCTCCACCCACCACGAATTTTTTCAACAACACCATAATCTTGCAGATGCTCTATCTGTTTGGATATCGCCTTCAATGTTTCTACATCATGCGGATCTATGTGCAATAGATCTACGATTTCATCTTCAGCAATGGAACTTTTTTGTTTAAACAACTCTATAAGATTCTGCTGGTATTCTCTAACACCTTCAAACTTACCATTTTCAATAAAGGTTTTATTTTTATACTTCATTAATTGATTTTCGTATCTATCGGTAAGGAGATTAAGCATATCCACTTTTTTTGATAGTTCTATATTCTCATTCCTTAATCTTTCGTTTTGCTCTGTTAGATTCTGTAGATTTTTTAATAGTTCATCTTTAGAGCTAAAACCTTCCTTCCGTTGGATATATTCTTCAACAACTTCAATAATAAAATTAGAAACCGATAAACCTTCTTGTTTTGCTAATTCAAACCACTTATCCTTCATTTCCTGGATTGGAGGATAAATTGTAATCGATCTTTTTCTTGTGGTTTTTGTTTTATCCAATGCCATATGTATCATATAGGGTATCTCCTTATGACTATATAAAATTTGTTAGCAATAAAATGCGGGTGCCGGGATTTGAACCCGAGTTATAAGCTTGGCAAGCTTAAGTGATACCAGGCTACACCACACCCGCTTTATAAAATTTTAAACCAAGAAGCAATAATTAATTAAAAAGTATTACGATTGATTTGTTTTAATCTATCTTTTCAATAACTACATAAGTTTAATATGTAAAAATATTTAAATAATATATAAGATATAATAACAATATAAAATGAAAAAGACTATTGTATTATTCATTATTTTTATTCTTTTAAATGCATCTATTCTAGCTGTAGGTGTAAAATCATTTCCTTTGAAAAATTCAATTTTCGAAAAACAAAATAGAAATTTTAATCCTTATTCTATGAACAACAATAACAATGTAATTCAAAATTGTAAAGAAATATTACTAATAAGTCCAGAAAAAGAAGAAAATTTAGTAAGTGATTTTGAATTTTATCCTGAAGATATCGAACTAAAAGATGATGCATTTCATGGAGCAGATACCTTGCACTTTACAGAATGGTGGTATTTTGATGCGGCATTTGAAAATGGATATACGGCACAAATTGGCATAAGAGTCTTAGGTCTTGTCAATCAGGGTCTTGTATATGTAAGACTTGACATATATAAGGAAGGAGAACTAGAATCACATGAACTTAATAAATATATAATTTGGGATTTCTATGCATCTGAAAATATTCCCTTAATTATCTTAAATAGAAAACAAATAATGAGAGGTTTTATCAATGAAACAACAGGCGACTGGGAGTATGATGTTTCTTTAGAACTTGATATATCCTCTATTGATCTTCATTTCATCGGTTGTACTAAAGGTTGGAAAGGTAGTACCCCCGGAGGGAAATGGGCAGTTATACTTCCAAGGGCAGATGTAAGTGGTACAATCACAATTGAAAATGAAAAAATCAACGTTAGTGGTATTGGGTATCATGATCATAACTGGGAAATAACAGCATTTACTGGTATTAATTTTGGTTGGTTTTGGGGAAAGGTGAATTCCGATAGCTATACAATGACCTGGGCAAAAATAATGACAACTAGACTTTGGGGACAACCATTGCTTGTAATTAACAAGAAAAATAATGATTATATGAACGTTGGACCAGAAGATATTCAGTTAGATATCAAAGATATTCGTATAGAAAACGGGATGCTCGTACCCTTCTCATTTGTTCTTGAAGTTCAGAATGAAGATGTTTCTCTCAAAGTTAATATGAATGTGATAGACACACATCATGTTAGATGGGCTGGTGTTATTAATTACTGGAGATATCATTTAAGATGTATAGGTTATATTACTATTAATTCTCAAACAGAGCTTATTAACGAAATACAATTAGCAGAATTTATAAGATTTAGATAAAAGCTAAAAATATTACGTAAATTTTCCAATACTTCTTTTTAGAGGTTTGCTTAAATGTCTCCTAGCACATACGGGTACTTCATAAAATCCAGGCTGAATTGTTCGTTTAATTTCATTCATAATTGGTTTAGAGCTTTTGGTACCACATATCTTACATTTATATCCTTGATTTCTTCCTTTTGATTTCATATGCTTTCCGCAATTTAGACAAACTGGATTTTCCATCTTTTTCAAAATTGTTGCTAGTTTTTCAATATACATTTTTTCTATGTTTATTGTTAAAGGTTGCTCTCTTACACCACCATATATTTCTATAATATCATCTACAAAAAGTTTTTTCACAATATTTCTAAATTCTTTTGTAGGTTCATAAGCAGCGCAATCAATAGTTCCAGTAGTATCTTTAATAGTGAAAATTACATGACCGCCCTTAATGGTAACAGGATTTTTTCTAACTGAACCTTTTACTATAACAGATTGATAAGATTTAATATCTTTCACTTTTTTTTTCTGAAGATGATCGTCAGTTCCTTGATTAGTTTCAAAAATTAACCAGCTATCAACTGGTTCAGATTTTACTATAGAAGAAGTCTTAATCAAATCTTTTGTTACATCACCTCGAATTCCATATAAAATAGGACATGGAGAATTTGGTACCAATCTATTATGATTATTTTTATAATCATAATTATCAAAAGTAGATTTTACAGATTTATCCATTTTTTTAACTGACTCTGAATCTACCTTTCGTTTCGTTCCCCATCGTTTTTTTTGTCTATATGATATGAGTTCGAAAGTCTTATCAGCTGATGGGGACCAACTAATAGCAGATGTTGCACCAATAAGTCCTCTACAATTCTTGTAACCTTGAAAATCTGCTTTTTTTGAGTTTAGGTAACTCATTATCTCATTAAGCGTAACAATCTTAGTAACCGCCTTTTTATATATACTAATATCCGGTTGAGTTTTTAGTAAAACAAAGCCAGGATTTGTATTTTTATCCTCTGTTCTTGCATTTTTTTTTATGATCTCTTTTATTATTTTTTTAATTTTTTTATAGTCTAAATTCTCAATATCCTGTTTTAATTCAAGAGAAATTACAATATCTTCTTCATTTATTTCCCCAATTTTAATCTTCTTTTTTCCTTCCTTACCAACTTGTATTGAAATTGCTCCATTTCCTCTTGTTTTCCAGGGTATATTAGGATTTAATCTTACAAGGCGAGGATATCCTATTACATCATAATCTATTAATAATTCTTTAATTATATTTCTTGCTATATAGGTTGTACATCCACCATTTATTGAATCGGTGTCATCAATACCTATCCAGATAATTTCACCAAAAACATTATTATATAGGATATACTTTAAGTTTCATCTACAATGGAAAGAAAAGAGTTACTTAGAGATATCAGAGAAGTCATAACAAATGCTGGATTTTATGTTTCTGATTTACATTCAATGCGATTAACTGGTTTTGATATAGTAGCAAGAAGAGATGACACCTTATTAATAATCAAAGTTTTAACTAATATTGATTCATTTTCTGAAGAAGTAGCGGATGAATTAAAAACATTATCGATCCTTCTTAAAGGTTGTCCATTGCTTATAGGTGAAAAGAAAGGTGCTACAAAACTTGAAGATAATGTTGCATATTTTAGATTTGGTATACAAGCTATTACACTCCATACATTGGAAAACCACCTACTTGAAGGGATTCCTATTAATGCGTATGCAGCACCTGGTGGATTTTATGTAAATCTTGATGAAGAAAAGCTACGGAGACTTAGACATGAGAAAAATATCTCTATCGGAGCTCTTGCAAGATATGTCAGTGTTTCCCGGAGGGCAATACGTATGTATGAAGAAGGTATGAATTCTAGAATTGAAGTTGCTAATAGAATAGAAAATTTTTTAGAAAACTCTATCACTATTCCAATTAATCTTTTAAAGAATTCATATATTGAAAATAAAACTGCTGTTACTTATAAAAATGAATTAGAAAACATTAAAGCATTTCAAAGAGAGATTTTTTCCCTTCTTCAGAGTGTAGGTTATAGGATTATACCAATGGACAGGTGTCCATTTGAGGCATTAAGTAAAGATAGGGAAAAAATATTATTAACATGCGTTCACAAATATAACAAAAAATTACTCAGAAAAGCTCAAATTGTTAGCAGCATCTCAAAAATAATAGAAAAATATGCTGTTGTTTTTACTGATAAGGATGTTAATAAAAAAAATATAGAAGGTACTCCAATAATAGTAAAAAGGGAATTAAAGAAGATTAACGATCCAGAAGAAGTTTTTGATTTAATTATTGAAAGAATATAATTCACCGTATTAATATTAAATGTAAATTATCTATTTTTATAAGATTGAACTCACACTTTATATAATTCATTTGGGTTTTTAAAATTTTGAAATTCTTTAATCAAAAATATTTAATAATTCATAAAAAAATTTTTAAACCTAATTTCAAAACACGAAAATCTTTTTTAGAAAAGGCATTTAAAATCTCCCTATACCATAGCAAAGGATTATAGTAGAAACTTTTGTAAGCTGTTTGAGTATATTCTATTAATTCATCTTCTGTGAACATTCCCAGTCCCCTATTAGAATCTGCAATCACATAAAACTCATCGGGTTGGATTTTTCCATTTTCAACGGCCTCCCTCCAGAGTGAAGAACCATATAGATATCCAAAATTATAGAATAACGCTATACTTATGGGAAGAGATTTTGCAAATTTGATTGTATTCTCTATATGTTTTTTTGTTTCTATTGGTGCACCAAGTATAAAATTTGAGGTTACTAAAAATCCCATCTCATTACTAAGATTAACAGCTTTTTTGATCTGATCTAAAGTAATTCTTTTATTATAAAAATCAAGTACATCCTGATTTCCAGATTCTATACCAAAAGATATACTTTCAACGCCACTATCTCTCATCTTCTGGTATAGTCCTTTATCAGCTGAATCAACCCGAGCACTTCCAATCCAAATTTTTATATCCATTTCTTTTTTTATGATGTAATCCATTATTTTTTCAGCTTTTTTCTTATTTGCTAGAAAATTATCATCCACAAACTGAATCGTTTTATAACCATTTTTGACAACTTCTTCAATTTCATCTGTAATATTATTGATTGATCTCGTAGTATAATGCGGAATAAAATAGGGTAATTGACAAAAACGACACCGGTTTGGGCATCCTCTTGATGAAATGATAGATGTAAAATTCCCTTTTGTTATTTTCTGACCTAGAAAATAACCATATTTATATTTATTAACATAATGGCGAGCTGGAAAGGGTACTTTATCTAAATCATGGATCTGTTCAGCTGGCTTACCCTTCTCTACTTTACTTCCATTTCTATAAGTAATTCCTGGAATTGTTGATAACTTCATCTTTCCTTCAATTGCATTAGCTACCGATGATATCACAAATTCTCCATATCCGCTTATACAAATATCAGCATTATAGTCAATTAATGTCTGTTCTGGAGATATAGAACAATGAGGACCACCGATTACCAAAGGAATATTGGGATCAATTTCCTTAATAATTCTTGCCATACTAATAGAAGCAATCATTTCTCTAGGTTCACTATAGAGAGTAAGACCAACAGCATCTGAGGAACAAACATATTTATGAATTTTCTCCTTATTTAATTCTTCAATACTCCCATCTAAGACCTCTGCATTATGACCATTATCTTCTAACATTCTAGCAAGATATAATATACCTAAGGGAGGTGAAAAACCACCAATTTGAATAAGTTTTCCTGTTGCTAACTCCCATTTTTGAGAGCTTGGATAAATAAAAAGAAATTTCATTTTAATTTCACCTATTTTTTAAAATTTATTAATTATGACTCTAATAATAAGATATTTAAGATTAAGGAAATAATCCTTCAAAAACATTTTTTTATAATATGCAGTAGATAGTTTAATATGATACCTCCCATAGTTCTAACTCAATGAATAAATTTATTATAAAACTTTTGTTTAACATTACTAAAATTTTGTTAATATTAACTTTTAATAAAAATATTAAAAATCACTGAATGTAATTCATTTGGGTTTTTAAAATTCTAAAATTCTGTGTTCTTATTGCTTTCATGAATTGTTTCGCAATATAAGATGGTCTGTAGTAAAAACGTTTATATGCTTGAATACAAAAAGATGTTAATTCTTCCTTTGTGAAATCTCCTATTCCATGTTTTTTATCTATAGTAAAACCATACATATCTTCTTCATCGAATTCGCCACTTTCAATGAACTCATGCCATGCAGAATTTTTATCGAGTTCTTCATTTCCAATAAAATCATGCCATAAAGATGAACCATAAACATAACCAAGTGGATAGAACGTTGCGATGTCAAGTGGTAATGATTTAGCAAATTTAATGGTTTGTTGAATATCTTTCTCTGTTTCTATAGGAGCACCAAGTATAAAGTGTCCCCATGTAGAAATATCCATTTCTTTTGCTAACTCAACAGCTTTTTTAATTTGATCAACAGTAATATTTTTTTTATAATAATCCAGGACATTTTGATTTCCTGATTCAAGACCAAAGGTAATAAAATTTACACCCGCACGTTTCATTTTTTTATAAAGATCTCTATTTGCAGTATCAACCCTCGTACCTTCGATGGCCATATTTATCGTTGTTCCAGTTTCTATAAGACTATCCATTATTTTATGTGCTCGTTTTGTGTCAGTAAGAAAATTTTCATCAGCAATGATAACCGATTTATACCAATCATTGATTTCCTGGATTTCCTGAACAACATTTTCAGCAGACCTTTGTCGAAAAAGATTATAGTAATCATTCCGAGGACAAAAAGTGCATTTAAAGGGACAACCACGGGTGGTTACCATCGATGTTACTCTTGGTTTTAAAATATATGAATTGTTAAGTTTACCATAATCATATCTTCTTTCATGATGTCGTGCAGGATAGGAGATACTATCAAGATTAGTAATAGGTTCTGGTGATTTTCCTTTTTTTAGTGCACCATTTTTCCGGTAATGTATCCCATGAATTTTCGAAAAACTACTTCCGTTTTTTACCGCTAGTGCTAACTCCTTGATGACGTTTTCTCCATCACCTGCGACACTAATATCAGCATGAGGGATATCATTTAAGGATTGTCGAGGATGAAAATTGCAATGACTCCCCCCAATTATTACAGGAAGTTTTGGATCAATTTTCTTTATAAATTCTGCAATTTGCTTAGCTGGTTTATATGGAAAAGAAGAAAAACTAATTCCAACTGCATCTGAACTAGGTAATAATTTTTGAATTTCTTTAAAAGGATCCTCTTCTCCAAAAAATTCAAGAAAATCAATTGTATGTCCTTCATCTTCTAATGAACTAGCTATATAAAGTAATCCAATGGGAGGTTGTTGCGGGGGTTCATTTATGTATTTTCTTTTAACAGGTTGATCAAATCCTTTTTGGGAATTGATTAGTAGAAAATGCATTAATGTCACCTTATTTTAAAATAAACCTCCAGGTTAAATATATTATTTTATGTTATATAAATTTTATTTAAAGATAACCTTTATAATTTATGGTCTTTAAATCAAGTGAAATCTAATAAGGTTATTTATTGTAAATTCTTTTTAGTTTATATCAATTTTAACATGCAATTATTTAAATAACGGTTAGTCCCATAACCTTTATAAATAAGGTTATTATTCCCGAGAACTACATCATCCTATGGAGTAAATAAAGCTGTAGCTTATTATTGATACATATGGTAGATAAGAAGTTAATTGAATTAATTCAAAAAGCTTTGGATGAATCGAAAAAGCTTAATAGAAAATTCAAACAAAATATTGATTTAGTAATTAATTTAAAAAATGTAAATCTCGAAGAAGCTAAAAATCGGATAGATGAGGAAATAATTCTTCCTAATGGAAGAGGAAAAGATGCAAAAATTGCTATTTTTGCAAGTGGTGAACTTGCATTAAAATCTAAAGGAAAAGTTGATCTAATAATTAAACCAGAAGAAATTGAAGACCTTGCCAGCGATAATAAAAAGTTTAAAAAGATAGTGGATGACCATGATTTTTTTATTGCAGAAGCCCCACTAATGCCTACTATTGGAAAAACACTAGGTGTCATTCTAGGTCCTAGAGGAAAAATGCCAAGACCGGTACCTCCTCATATTGATATATCAGGTATTGTTAAAAATCTTAGAAAAACAATAAAGTTGCGCTCAAAGACAAACAAAACATTTCATGCTATTGCTGGTAAAGAAGAAATGGCTAATGAACAAATCGCAGAAAATATTGATGTTATAATTAAACGTTTAGAATCAAAATTAGAACGGGGAAGAATGAATATTGGTTCTCTTCATGTCAAGACTACAATGGGACCCTCGGTTCGTATTATTTAAGGTGCAGTGATATGGCTCATGTAGCAAAATGGAAGTTTGGAGAAGTAGAAAAAATTTCAAATCTGTTAGCATCTCAAAAAATTGTTGGTATAGCAGAGGTCGGAGGAATTCCAGCCCCACAACTCCAGAAAATGAGAGAGAATATTCGTAATAAAGTTCAAATTCGTTGTGCAAAAAATTCCTTGATTCTCAGAGCTTTAGATGAAGCAGATAAAAAAGTTAAAGGAATCAATGGATTAAAAAAAGAAATTAAGGGTCAAGCTGCAATTATTACTACAGATATGAATCCTTTTAAACTATTTCAGGAAATAAAGACAACGAGAACTATGGCACCAGCAAAAGGAGGAGAAACTGCAACTCACGATATTGAAGTAAAAATGGGAGATACGCCCTTTAAACCAGGGCCAGTTGTTGGAGAGTTGCAAAAAGTTGGTATTCCAGCAGCTATTCAGGAGGGAAAGGTTGTCATTAGGACAAACAAAGTAGTTGTACCTGCGGGGGATAAAATATCAACCGATTTAGCACAAATGCTTACCCGACTTGAAATATTTCCAATTGAAATTGGGATGAATCTAAACGCAGTTTTTGCAGATGGTACCATTTACAAACCAGATGTTTTAGATATTGATATGGATAAATTTATAATCCAATTACAACAAGCATCATCAAATGCATTTAGTCTTGCCCTTGAAACTGCATGGCCTACAAAATCGACAATAAGACATCTATTACATAAAGCCTATAACAATGCTTTTGCACTTGCCTTAGGAAAAAATATCTATACAAAGGACACCATAAAACAACTACTCTCAAAGGCAAATGCGTCTATGTTTTCAATAGCAACACATGTGAAAGATGATGAGTTGAAGAAAAAATTGACTTAGGAGGAATAGAAATGGAGTATGTATATAGTGCAATGCTTCTTCATTCTGCAGGTAAAAAAATAACTGAAGAGAATGTAAAAAAAGTTCTTACCGCTGCTGGTGCAAAACCAGATGATGCACGAATCAAAGCTTTAGTAGCGTCTCTTGAAGGTGTTAATATCGAAGAGGCGATTAAAACAACCGCAGCTCCAGTAGTGGCAGCATCTCCAGAACCAGAAAAACCAGCTGAGGCGCCTGCCGAAGAGAAGAAAGAAGAGAAAAAGAAAGAGAAGAAGGATGAAGTCTCGGAAGAAGAGGCTGCAGCAGGCCTTAGTGCATTATTCGACTAACCGCAGAGGGTTGTTTATTCAAAAAATACAACCTTCTTCTTAGTCTGTTTATTAATATTAATAATTAACACTAGAATGGGCTAAATTATAAGAAGTGGGGGACGGGATGCATTGGATAGGAGGAATGTAACTTTAGTGGAAAGCAGATACCTAAAGCAGCCTCCCCAACTTCTTTGCTATGTCCCCCATTTTCAAATATTTTTTTTAAATAAATAGTTTTCTCTTACATATTTCATACTGTTGAAATTTAAAATAACAGGTTTAATAGGATCTAATAGGTTATTCTAAAAAATTCTTAAAAATTCTTTTTAATTTAGTTAGTATAACCACCAACTTTAAGACTGGGATCTCCAAGAAGGATGAACTCCTCAATTGTGAAAAAATCTCTACCAATGTAATTTATGTATTCATTTTGTGCTTTGGTTAACATTTCTCCTACTGTGACTCCTTCTTCATATGCATTGAAGAATTGAACATTTAAATATCCAGCCCCAGCATAAACTCCGTTTTTGTCCACCCATGTATATGCGGTTCGGGTAGCTCCAATAGTTGCGATTGCTCCGCCATCATCTTTATTTAGAAAACACCATGCAAAACAAGGATAGAAAATTGAAGGATCATCCTTTAGATCAGTAATAACAAGTAGGAGTCGTATAAATCTGGGATAATATTCTTTTAGATCGGTAATGTTAAAGTCTAATTTTGCAGTAAGACATGCATCAAAGAAAATTATGGGTAATTTGTTATTATTTTTTATACCTTTTAGAAACATAGTATAATAGAAAATCATCCTATTCATGATCGCATTTGGGGGATAGGTTCCCCATCCATGTTCAAATCCATGACCTGAATAGCTTACAAAACCCGCGCCTTTTGATATTTCTTTATTAAATGTTTTAGCATTTAAATTACGTTTTGAAGCCCACAATTTAATATGTGTAAAATCAGGTAATTGTTGTGCAACTATTCTATTTGTAATTTCTCCTTCATAAACAAAAGGTAATCCATGTGAACGAAGAGGAAATGTATCTCCTCCAGCAAGTATTATTTTTTTAAACCAACTTTGAGTTGATGTATTTATTTCATAATTTATTATTTTATTAACCATGATGTCTAACTCAAATTCATTTTTACATGGTATTCTCCCGACATGAACGTCAGCATATAAATCAACATTATCAGTATTGCTCCACTTAGGTGGAAACCCACCTTCAAATGTAACCTCTCCAAAAAGATTATTTTCATTACCATCCCAACTACAAAAACTGAAATTTTCATCATAAATATCAGCATAATAAAGGTCTGAGAGTAAATCAGGTTCCCATGGGGATGCATATGTTGTTCTTATGGGTAATTTTTTAATATTTCCTACTAAAAGAACATACTTAGTTCCCCATTCTTCAACGGCTTGTTTGATAAAATATTTGATTTTTTCAGCATTATCTCTCCCCGAATAATCATTATAAATATCTTCTAAAATTACGAGATTTGTTTTTAAACCGTAATTTTCTTTATGATGTATTAAGGATCCAAGTTTATCAGAAAATTCTAACGGAGCAATTATAACCAGATCATAGGTATCAAAATTTGTTTTTATTATTTCTGGTTCTATATATGTTATATTTACCTCTATTTGTTCAATATATTCCAGAGAGTTTTCACCAGGTAAATATCTAACTGGGTAAATGTGTAAAGATAAAAATGTTACATGAATATTGTTGTTATTAAGACCTGTTCCAATATTATATGAAAACCATTCCTTTGGATATAGATTATTACTGGAATACACTTCTTGATTTAATATCCCTTCTTTAGCAATTATTACCTTACTGATCATTTGCTTGGTTGGAACTGGTTTTATTTGTTTTTCAATGTTCATAGTTTTAACTTTTGGAAAAGTGATTTTTATATCAGTTATTTTTGTTCCCATCTGAAATTCATATATTTTTGAAAAGACTGGAATCATTGGTGATCCATCATAATTCGTATAAGTATTTGTCTCTTCAATAATAATTTCAATAAATTCTCCATTTTCAACAAATTTTGGTTCAGAAAAAACATGAATAAATTCTAAGGTTTCTGTTTTTGATTCGAAAATTTCTTTTGCAGGTATATTACTAACACCTGATATAATTCCCATTCCGAAAAGAATTACAATTATTCCTAAAGTAATATTTCTTTTATTAAGAATCATATTTTATCCCCTAAGATTATCTTATTTAAGTATAAATATATGAATATATAGTTTACCTTATTATTTAAGACTTTTTATTTACACCTTATTTTTAGAAGAACAACAATTTTTATTTTAAACAATGGACTTTTTTTAACTTAAAATAAAATGAATTAATTATCATCTATGATTGTTTTTAGCTTTTTCGATAGAATTACTATTAACTCTGAGAAGCCTGGTCAGAAAGAAAATTGAGATATGGATGGGATGCACACCTCTTAATCCTCTACCAGACTCCCCAATATTAATAACATATTCATATTTAAAAATATAACCCTACTATCTTTATATGAGAGAGAGGCCTGAACGGGGAGGAAAGCAAAACATGAAAAGAAAATAATCGTTACTTTTGTTATTTTGAATCAGACCCCTCACCTCAAATTCTAATGGTATTACATTTATTAAACATTGCGGTCTTGATTAAAAAATTGTAATACATCTAAATCAAATTTATTCATTACAAAACCGAAATGTAATACAAAACAGATATATAATGAATAATTGATTTTATGAGACTATCCTAACTAGTATTAATTTGTATTTTGAGTTAAAATCTTTATATTTTTTCAAAATTAACGTATAAAACGAGAAAAAATATTCAAAAAAATTCAAGTTTGGTACCGTTATTTCTTTACATTTCATAATCTTCAATTGCTCTATAAAAATGAAAATATTTTTAAATAATAATCCATTTTACGTTGTAAATATACTATGGAGGATGAGGGTGCTATAATGCAAGAAGTATTATATAATATCGAGATAACAAAAGTTGAGAGTAAATATCTGGGAAAAGTATATTCAGAAGTCGATGGAGTCAAGGAATTTAAAAATGACCATATAGATAGGCTTCTTAGTGATATGACCGTTGACATGCAACTTACTTTAGAAGGATTTTCCAATCACCATACTAATTATGAAGAAGGTATGGAAGAAGTTATATTTTAATAGTTGTTACTCCACTAAAAATTTATTATTCATTTTATTAAGAAATTTGTAAAATTTATCATTCTAAAAGATTTAAATATTAAAAGCTGTATACTGGCTCACTTCTGTATCGATAGGTGTACAATGGGTAAAGGAATAAACGCAGCAAGAAAACTCAAAAAAAGTAGGAAAAAGCAATCCTGGAGCGATAGATATCATAAAAGGAGAGTTCTCCATTTAAAAGAGAAATCTGATCCTCTTGGTGGAGTTGCTCAAGCTAAAGGTATTGTTATTGAAAAGGTAGGTATCGAAGCAAAACAGCCAAATTCAGCAATTAGAAAATGTGTAAAAATACAACTCATAAGGAATGGTAGACAAATTACTGCATTTACTCCAGGTGATAATGCAATTGGTTTTATTGATGAACATGATGAGGTTGTTGTAGAAGGTATCGGGGGTAGAATGGGAAGAAGTTATGGAGATATACCTGGGGTACGATTTAAAGTTATAAAGGTTAATGATGTATCATTACAAGAACTTGTCAGAGGAAAGGTTGAAAAACCAATGAGAAGGTAATTATGGGTAATAAAAAAGGTACAAAAGATATTACAGAATTTTTTCAAATATTGAATAAATATGATACAAATACAGTTAAAATTGAGGATAAGGGATTGGAGAAATATATAAATTTAGATATTAAGGATTTATTTCTTGGAGCTCCTCATGCAAATAGAATGTTTGGTAAATCTAAAATTTCAATCATTGAAAGACTTATTAATAATCTAATGAGAACTGAAGTATACACAGGTAAAAAAACAAAATCATACAAAACAGTGAAAACCGCCCTTGAAATAATAGAAAAAAGATCAAAAGGAAATCCAATACAGGTTTTTGTAGATGCACTTCAAAATGCAGCACCAAAAGAAGAAATAACAAGACTGCGTTTTGGAGGAATTTCAGTTCCCAAGGCGGTTGATATTGCGCCACAGAGACGATTAGATACTGCTCTACGCAATATTTGCCAAGGAGCTTTGAATGCGAGTTATAAAAATAAAAAAAGCATTGAATCTTGTCTTGCAGATGAGATTATAAAAGCGAGCAAAAACGATCCCGCTTCTTTTTCAATAGCGAAGAAAAACGACGTAGAACGTATTGCTCGGTCAGCTAGATAAATTTCATATTTTTATTGAGGCGTTTATTATGGGAAGAAAAGAAGATAATATTGCAAAAGCAAAAAATCTGATGAATAAATTAGATTATATAAGAAACATAGGTATTGCTGCCCATATCGATCATGGAAAAACAACACTTTCAGATAATCTACTCGCAGGATGTGGGATGATGAGCGAGGAACTTGCGGGAAAACAACTTGTTCTTGATTATGATGAACAGGAGCAGGCACGAGGTATTACAATTAATACTGCATCAGCTTCCATGGTACATAATTTTGAAGGTAAAGAATATCTTGTCAATCTTTTAGATACACCAGGCCACGTTGATTTCGGTGGTGATGTCACGCGAGCAATGCGTGCAGTAGATGGATGTATTGTAGTGGTATGTGCTGTAGAAGGAGCTATGCCACAAACTGAAACAGTCATTAGGCAAGCAATTCGTGAGAATGTTAAACCAATTTTATTTATTAATAAGGTTGACAGATTAATTAATGAACTACGCGTAACACCAGAAGAAATGCAGCAACGATTTATTAAGGTTATAAATAAATTCAACGAACTTCTTAATAAATTATTACCAAAAGAATTCAAAGGAAAATGGAACGTAAAAGTAGAGGATGGTAGCGTTGCATTTGGATCAGCATATTATAACTGGGCAATTTCCGCACCTTATATGAAAAAGACCGGTTTAAGTTTTAAAGATATTTATGAATATTGTGATAAAGAAGATCAAAAGACTCTTGCAAAAAAAACACCAATTCATGAAGTTATTCTTGATATGGTTGTAGATCATCTTCCCTCACCAAAACTAGCACAGAAATATAGGATTCCTATCATTTGGAGAGGAGAGGCAGAGAGCAATCTAGGTAAAAGCATGATTAATTGTGATGAGAACGGACCTTTAGCAGTAATGATCACAAAGATAATATTAGATCCGCATGCTGGGGAAGTGGCTGTAGGTAGAGTGTATAGCGGAAAGATAACACGAGGACAGGAAGTATATGTTGTTGGAATGCCGAATATAAATCGCGTTCAACAGGTTAATGTAATGGTGGGGGATGATAGAATACCTGTCGAGTATGTAAGTGCTGGTAACGTTGTTGCTGCAACAGGAATTAAAGATGCAATTGCAGGTAGTACAATTGCAGATGATTCCGAAACAGAACCTTTTGAACGTATTGTACATATTTCAGAACCTGTTGTCACTGTTGCAGTTGAAGCTAAAAATACCAAAGATCTACCAAAACTTGTAGAAGTTTTAAAATCAGTTTCAAAAGCAGATCCAAGTATACAAGTACAAATCAACCAGGAGACCGGGGAAAACCTGATGTCTGGTATGGGTGAACTTCACCTTGAGATTACTGAGTATAGAATAAAAAACGAACATGGTGTTGATATTATATCCTCTGAGCCAATCGTTGTTTATAGAGAAACTGTTGGTAAAAAAAGTCCACAAAAATTTGAAGGGAAATCGCCAAATAAACATAATCGTTTTTATATCGAAGTCGAACCACTCCAAAGCAATATTGTAAAAGCTATTTATAGCAATGAAATTCCACAAAATGTAAAAAAGTACAAAAAGGAAGTAGTTAAAATTCTACAGGATATTGGTATGGATAAAGAGGTTGCAAAAGGAGTCTTTGGTTTGCAAGGTATGAACCTTATAACAGACGTGACAAAAGGAATTCAGCATCTTTTTGAGACAAGAGAACTTATTAAAGAGGCTTTTGTCGAAGTTATGAAAAGTGGACCAACTGCTTCTGAACCTTGCCAAGGAGTATTAGTAAAATTAGTCGATGCTAAGCTTCACGAGGATGCAATTCACCGAGGACCTGCACAAGTTATACCTGCTGTAAGAAACGCTATCTATGGTTCAATAACCATTTCTCAACCTACTATACTTGAACCATTTCAAAAAGTATTTATTAGCACACCACAGGAATTGATGGGTGATGCCTCAAGAGAGCTAAATCAAAGAAGGGCAGAAGTAAAGGATATGATAACAGAAGAAGATAGTGTTAACATTGAAGCTAAGGCACCTGTTTCGGAAATGTTTGGATTCGCTTCTGCAATACGATCTGCAACTGGTGGACGGGTTTTATGGAATACTGAAAATATGGGATTTGAACCCATGCCAAAACAACTTCAAGATGGAGTCGTAAAACAAATCAGAGAAAGAAAGGGTTTAAAACCTGAACCATACCCGCCAAGTTATTATATGGATTAAAATCCTTAAAAATGTAAAAATCATTATATAGAAAATATATTTACGATTCACAGTGATAACTATGAAAAGAGGGATAATACCAATTAATCAGAATTTTGAACTTGAATACCGGTACTATGACAAAGATGTGAATTATAAATATTTCAATAGAAAATTTGAGATTTACTTATCAGAAAAGAAGGGACTGAAAAAAAATTACGTTTTACATATGGATAACTGCGATACAAATCCTGGAAAATGGTCTCCCCATATACATAAAGCATCAAATGTGAACAAGAGGTTGTATTTTGGTGTTACAACTCTTAATTGGGGTGATATAAAAAATAATTTTTTAGATTGTATAATTGGGGAGATAGGAAATGAGAATAAAGATCATGCAAAAAAAGCTGTTAGTCAACTATTATCTCCTAAATTGTAAAAAAATTTGATGGTAATTATTTAGATAAAATCAACTAATATTCTGTAACCTTATATTTTCCGTGTGTTGGTTCATAAATTTGTCCATTGCGTTTTAATCTATCTAATGCTTCTTCAATTTTTCGAGATTCTAAACCTTCAATTTCTGCTTCGCTAATTATATCACTTCGGGATGCATTGCCATCAACCGATTCGTTACATAATCGTTTTATTAAATCAATTATCGAGCGCATCCTCTCGTGTTGACTATGACTTATTCCAGTTGCTATAATATCAATATCAAATTTACCAGTTTCTCGATCCATTCCTACTCTTCTGAGGTATTGATCGATAATTGATATTGCTCTTTTTGCATCCTCAACTTTTACCTCTTGGCTTAATCTTATTCGTGCGCTCGCTTCTGCTAGTCTAACAAATGCTTCTAATTGTCTTGGTGTGAAAGGAACAGAATCTTCAGAAGAACTTCTAAAATCTACATAATAATTCTTTAATATTTCCAATGAATCGTCGTTCATTACAGGAAAAATATTTCTTTTTGCATATGCAACATACTTTCGTAAAAATTCCGGATCAAATGTTGGCATAATATGTTCCATCAAAACAGATTCTTGATCTTTGGTAAACATGGGGCTTTGAGATTTTAAAATATGTTCATGTACTTCACCAGCTTTATGTGAAAGTAGGATATGCGTAGCTAGATCTGTATCCGTTGTCTTATTTGGTTTATCGAGAATTGAAAATATAAGATCAAAACGAGAAAGTAATGCAGGTGGCATGTTAATTTGTTCATGTATCGGTATAAACTCATCAAATCGCCCAAGTTTTGGATTTGCTGCTGCAAGGAGTGCACATCTTGATTTCAAAGTTGCATTTATGCCTGCTTTTGCAACTGAAATCTCTTGTTGTTCCATTGCCTGATGCAATGCACTTCTATCAGAATCATCCATTTTATCGATCTCATCTATACATGCCACACCCATATCAGCAAGTACTAAAGCTCCTGCTTCTAATGTCCACTGTCCTTCCCCAAACTCATCTCGAACTGCAGCTGCTGTTAGACCTGCAGCTGATGATGCTTTACCTGAAGCATAAACACTTCTTGGAGCTAGTTTAGATAAGTAAGCAAGAATTTGAGATTTTGCAGTACCTGGATCTCCAACCAACAACGCATGGATATCACCACGGATGTATGTTCCATCAGGCATTTCTTTTGATAACCCACCAAACAACTGTAAAACAAGTGCTTCTTTTTCAATGTCCATTCCAAATATCGTTGGTGCAATACTTGATTTCATTT
Source organism: uncultured Thermoplasmatales archaeon (assembly GCA_964347865.1). Taxonomy (GTDB): domain Archaea; phylum Thermoplasmatota; class E2; order DHVEG-1; family DHVEG-1; genus JAGLML01. Next base: position 29,946 of record CAYGAC010000075.1, on the reverse strand, counting down.
TTTCATAAATGTCTGGATCTTTACTAATCTTTAAAATTTCCTTTTCATCTTCTTCATTCACTTCAACTTCTTCAAATGCCATTTCTTGATTTTCGATACTAACAGCATCCAAAATTTTATTAAAAGAGGTTAAACGAAATGTACCTCGTCGCCTCTGCATAGAGTGAAGAATACCGTTAACAATAACACGGTCTCCAGGTGCTATTTCGCCAACAAGATCATCTTCAAGATAAACACTGATTCTCTCGGGTTGAGCACCTCCACGAAGACCTTCAGGATTTTCTTGTATTTCTAATTTTTGAGAATCAATGAATGTTGAGAGAGTTGTCGATAGTTTGAACGAAGATATCCTTCCACATCCACCCTGATCTTCATAACACTCTGAAGGTTCCTTTAATATATCTTCCTCTTGTTCAATTTTAATAGTGGCTCCACATTTTTGACATTTAAATGCAGCAACCTGAAGTTTTGGTCGAACTTCTGTTCGCTTTCTTACCAGACCTTCTACTGCTGCGAGTTTGCCAAGATGGTTTGCACGGATATTTCGAATAAGTAATTTTTCAGTATCAGGAAGATTAATTACCCTAAAATTAAGCTCTAATTTGTTCTCTATTGCTACGTCGATATTTTTCAGTGCTTCCTTAGCATTAGGTATTACTTTGTAGGGTTGATTAATTAGTAATTCTGCCAGTTTTTCATCGAATTTTTCAATGCTATCATAGTTTACATTAAGACTACGTATAGTGGGATATGAAAGTGCAACTGTTTCAATTTCAGACTTATATTTTTCTTCAAAGAAATTCTGTAATGAAGCTATCAAACTCTCGTCCTTAAACAACTTTGCCGTATGTGTTCCCCCAAATTCTGAAAATCATATACCGTATTTAAATTTTAGCGGGTGTAGAAACCTCGCAAGTGGGTGCACGTTTCATACTAATGACTGCCCGTTTGCTTTCTCAACCCCGTTAACCCTTTGAGCATCAGCAGTTTGTGGTAAGGCTGCTCACTTCCGTGCCTCACCCGATTTCCACAATTAAGATGCACATTTGACCTTCCAGTCAGATGTATTCATCACCCCTAATCCCAAAGGACAAGGTTTCATCGTCAACATACGGATCAATAGATGATCGTTACACCGCCTATTGAATTCAACTCCAGCTTATCGGCGATTTCTGGTAACAGGGAACGCCTAACTCCCCAGTCTATTCTACACCTATCGCCATTTTACCAATTTCTAAGAATTATAATTCTTTGATATTTAAACAATTGGACAAAGATATAAGTTAAGCATATTGCCAGAAATGCCACATCTCTAACAACATATAACATTGCACTAGTTAACACAGCTCCACCATCTGATTGAATAGTTCCAGCGATGTAAGCATCATGGAATAGTAGATAGACAGAAATTGCAATTATTATGAACACTACGATGTTTATGTAAAATGACCATTTGTACCACGTTTTTTTATCTATTTGATAAATTTGGTTTTTATTCATAAAATCATCCTGCATAATTGCATTATGAAATTGATATATGAAGGTTGTGTTTAAATTTAACTTAAAAAAAATCGATAATTTTTTTCTGAACGATTTTATCTGATTCAAATAGGGAATCGATAGCTTTTTCAACTAGGGTTATTCGCTGGCATGCATAAATAGGAAGATTGTATTCTTTAGATATTTTTCTTGAAATATCTAAATATTTCTTTACCGACATTTCGTGAACAGTAAGTGTTAGTTTTCCACCACACTTAGTACATGAGCCTTGGAGAGGAATCCTCCTGTAGGTTGTGTTACATAAAGGACAACGAACTGATTGCTTACTAAATGCTCTTAGATTACCAAGTACATCTGGAAGAAAATGTCTCTCTATTACTTTATAAGCAACATCTGCTTCATCTACTGCTCGAATTTTTTCAGCAAGATTAAGCTGAACATTCATTTTATCCATCATGCTTTTTAATGTTTTATATAGAGATTCTTTAGGTCCAATAGAAATATCATTCGTGTCATGGGTAAAACCAAACTGCTCGTATTGTAATTCTGTACCAATTCGTGTAGAGACAAGTCCCATCATTGATTCAAGATTCTTCGAATGCTCATGTTTTAATGTAGCCTCATAGAAATCAAGAGGGTATCTTGCTAAGGTATCTAGGTTATGTGCCTCTTTATCTACTTCCGCAGGATCAATACGAGTTGTAAGTATAAGAGGTAAATCCATTCGCCCTCCTCTTTTTTCTGGTATATATGAATGAGAAAAGTTTAAAAGTGCATCCATGAGTAGCATTAATCCATCTTCGTCGCCATCGGCATTTCGACGCTTTGTTGCATGATAAAATGGGTGTGCATAACAGACCTGAGTATCAGTAAAACCTATTATTCTTGCAAGTGCTCCAGCTGAAGTATGAGGTGCGAGCCCAATTACTAAATGCCCAGTTAGATCTTGTAGTTTCCTTATGTCATAAAAGCGATCTAAACCATAAAATTTTACTAGAAGATCATCTACAAATTTTGAAACTTGTACAAAATATTCTGCACATGATTTTGAAATCATTAAATCTTGAACTTTTAATTCACAGATTTGGTCACTGTTTTTAAGCTCATTTCCTAGATAGTCTTTTGTATATCCCAATTCCTTTAACCTTTTGAGACTTACATTTATTTCTTTTTGTTTGAAATGGGTAAGGGGAGCATTGGTCATATCAAACCGTGTAGTGCCATCTTTGAACACGTGTACATTGTGCTTTGCTCTTAGAATTCCTTTTTCCAAGGGTTCTGGAGTTTTATGTTTTGATATTGTTCCAATAACTCCTTTAATTGTTTCTGGGAGGTTGCGTTCTTTAATATTTCTTTTTGCATTCTTTAATTCTTCTGAAACATTAATTTCGTGTGTTTCAATCCTTCCCTCCATAATTTTTGTGTGTGTTCCGCAAGAACATATGAGTTTATAAGTTGTTTTATTGCATTTTGGACATTTTCTTTTCCCTGCTTCAACCTCTATAGTCTTCTTTTCAGCTGCAGTCTTAAATAATCGCTGGTTTCCACCATAATTTCCTAATGGAAATAAGACGTGTGGTGGAGGTTTCATTTTTCTTGGTGCTGCTTTTTCAGGTCGACCCATTCGTGTACCAATCCGAAAAAGAGTCCGAGCTCTAATTGGTATTCCTGAAAGTTTAGATACTAAAGAAAGTGTATCTTTTTCTTTCTCAATAAATTTATAACGATTTGTTTCAATAATATTGTTTTCACTAATATCCAAACCACAACATCTAATCAAAGTATAGGAATATTTGTCAAGAATTAGGTTTCCTTCTCTTTGTATATGGCATCCCCCTAATTCTATTAATATATTTTTAATGTCTGAGTTTATAGGGAGTAAAAGTTTCAAGTCTTCATCATAAATAATTTTGCCGTATTCCTTTATATATCTAGATAACTTAATAATATCATCTTTACTTATATCATACCAAAACAAATTGAAATTTGGGTGTAATGGTACAGAATATTTCTCCGATATTTCAAAAGCTTCTTTGTAGGATGGATTTTGTAAATTAATATCTCTTTCAAAATCTTTATTTATTTTATTTTTAAGATTTGTATCAGCTTCGTTAATTCCAGCAAACGTATATTTGCTCGGTAAACAGCTAAGTGATTTTTGAAGATCCTGGATCCACCATTCATATACATATGAAGAATCAGGAAGTAATGCATTATTTTCTATGAATTCTCCGTAGGGAATAAGAATTTCACCCAAATCAATTATTTTTTTTACATCTTTCTTTACATGTTCTATATTGTTTATTTGAATTAAATCGCCGTTTTGTAATAACACTATGGGACCTTCTATTATATCACATGGGGTACCTATTGTACCTTTACCTGGTCGCTCGGTTTTCATTTGTGTTCCAACAGTTATAAAACCATCAACTAAGTACATGGTAGCTGGATTTATAGCTGTAGATGCTAATCCTGCAGTTCGTGCTCTCCCATAGCGTAATCGGAATCCACCTTTTTTAGAAGGGTGCGAGAGAACTGGTCTTCCTGCTATTACCTCACCAATATATTTGGAAGATGGTGTAATTACGGGAATGTCACCATTCTTATTGTTTTTTTCATCACCTTTATGAATAAATGTATCAAGAAACTCCCATCCTGTAAGTTTTAGTTTTTGAACGTGTTTAAAAATCTTGGGTGCTTTTAAACAAAGTCCCTCTGCGATAACAAGGCAAGCGCCACCTCGTAATCGGTTTGTCCCAACTCTAGTTAAATCTCTATATCCTGTAACTTCTACATCTTCTGTACCTTCTCCATTAATGCATATAGGACAATTTCTTGTTATAAGGTCTATCTCTTCAACTGAAGGTAAATATTGTAGGTGTTGTGCCCTTTTATAGAGAGGAATTTCTTCTTTATATCTCTCAATTTCTCCAAAGGTTGGTTTGTATTTATCAATTTTTAATTCTCTTCTGACAATATCAACAATGAGAACACTCATCGCCTGTCCAGTTCCACCTGCACTTCTAATTGGTCCTGAAAAATAAAGATCAACATAATTTGTACCATCTTTGTTAGTTCCTAATTTAACATCTGCTATTCCTTCTAGTGGAGCAACTAAAACACCTTCGGTTAATATAGCTAAACCTGTTCGTATGGCTTGGTCTAAGGAATCTTCAATTTTTTTAAAACGGTACGTTTTTTCATTTACAATTTCTTTAGCAATTTCAATAGATACGAGTTCTCTATTGCCGATCTTTTTACTCGCTTGACGGATTTTTGGAGCTATACCTTTTGGACCGACAAGTTGCTCAACTCGCGCAGCTAAATCAAGAGCCTGTGGAATCTCAATTTTTAATTCTGGATCCTTCCCCTTTTTTCTTGCATTCTTTGCTATATCATAACATGCATCTAATTTCTTCTGTAAATCGGAAAAATATTCATGCATGATTGAACTAGCTGCAATATTTTTGGATAAATCCCCATCCATTTTTTCCCGCTCTAAAAATAAACAATTCTAAATGCATGAAATGTGTTTAAACTTTTTTATTGTCAAAAATTTTTACAAAAAATAAATGCATTAAAATAACATTTTATTATAAGAAATTTTCAAAATTTTTGGTTGAAATCCATTGTTGTTGCATTCCCTGTTTTAAGATTTACAATAGGTAATTTTGCTGAATCAGGGATAAAATTTAGCATCTTTTGATATGAGGTTTGTGCTTGCCAACTTGAAGCATTTATTAAAAGTACTCCTCGATAATTATCAATACTTGATATGTGAACATGTCCGGTTACAAAGATGTCAGGAACTTTTGTAATTATCATATAATCGGTGTGTTCAGGGGCAATTGGTGTATAACCTCCATAAACAGGGGCTAAATGACGTTTTTTTAACATGACTTTCATGACTTCAGTAGGATCATTGTAATTTAAGTGTTGAATATTTGTAGAAAAATCTAGAAGGCTTTGACCATGATATGAAAGTATTTCAACTCCATTTATAGAAAGGTAACAAGGATTTCCCACAAATTTAAAATTTTTACCTGTAAAAAGATCTCTAATCTCCTTTTCAAATGTTGGCTGAGGTTCTGCTGGTCTGACTGCATCATGGTTACCTGGTTGAAGAATAAGTGTAATATGATCTGGGATTAGCTCCAACTGTTTGGCTAGTGATTCATACTGTTTATAGATATTATTTATCGAAAGTTCTTTTTCTTGGTCAGGATATATACCTATTCCATCAGCTAAATCGCCAGGTAATATTAAGTATTTTATTTTACTAGCTACATCTCTTTGTCTTTGATTCCCTAAATTGCCATTTATCCATTTGAGAAAAGCGTTCCATTCCTCTTCCATAAACATATTACTACCCATATGGATATCGGACAGAAAAGCAACACAAATTGGATCTTCTGCTCTATGTTTATCATTTTGGAGTTTAATATCGGGAAAGACAATATTTTGGACGATAATTAGATCGCCTTTTTTACTTATTTTACCGACAACACCAATAATTTCATCTAAAATAATTTCATTTGCTAATTGGTTAATGCCATTATTATTTTTTAAAGCCATGAGCATAGCGGTTCCGGTTTCATCCTCAAGTTCTATCAATTTATGCCCATTAATTGTTGTTTTAACACTTTTAACGATGCCAATTAATTGAACATCTGATAAACTTTTTTTTATACGATTAATTGGAATAACATTTGCTAATTCTCTTCTTTGACTATTGAGAATTTTTCGTAAAACATCATATCTATTTCTAAATAATTTTACAAAATCTTGAGTGGTACCTTGACAGGTGCTATTTCCCGTTACATCCTCTAAAATTTCGATTTCAGATTCAAAATCTTTTGATAAAGGTTTCCAACCTTTTACAGTTTTTATTTCTAATGGTTGATGAGGAATTTCTTCCGTATTTAAATATGGTTGATCTTCAATTTCATTGTCATTATATTCATCATCTTTAGGTATTTCTTCTAGTAACACATTTTTATTATACATTTCATTTAAAATCCTATTTTGCACTTCTTTTTTATCTAATATTTTATCTAGAATTGGTACCTTAATTTTCTGTGTAGATTCTTCAATATTTTTAATATTCTCAACTGTTAAAACTAAAGGATATTCCTTAAGATTTTCAATTAAAAAAGATGCAAATTCTTTGGGATTTTCTTTGGATGAAATATACTTTAGGGCATCAGGTTGTATAAAGGTACTATGTTCTGAAAATAACTTAAGAATTGATTTCATTTTGCAGCCCACAAAAGTATTTTCAATACGTGAATACAATATTACGTTTTTAGAATTATGGTTCGTTAAATTAGTCGATTCTATTTATTATAAATAAAAATATCGTCAATTATCTTATCATTTAAAATCGGAAATATTAGATTTTTTAATCAGAAAAATATTTAAACTAAATATGTATGTATGTTTCATGTTAACACTAAACTTAATATGGGTGATTTAATATGAAAAAAGAAATTCCAAAAATAAAAGTGATATTTGGATGCTTCCTATTTGTAATTTGTATTGTACTTACATCATTAAATCCTATAGTCGGAGGCTTAACTGAAAAAAAAAGTTCTGCTATTACTTCCCCATTGTTTAGGATAAGAATCGAGAGAGCTGCGGATCTTAAAGAAGGGAATATTCTGCAACGATGTTTTATTGGAATGGGAAGGAGTAGAGAAATCCTTTTTGCATCACGTGATTTGGAATCAGAATTGTTTGTGCAAATTATGTATAAAGTCTGCACGATGGATGATGAGAATTTTAAAAAGTTCGTTGAATTAACAATTAATAAACTTCTCCAAGAAAAAAGTATTAAAGAAAACGAAGTACCACAGTTAAAAAAACTTTTCATTACCTTCAGAAATAATCCTGATCAAATTGAAAAATTCCCAATCGATGCAATCGATAGAGACTTAGTCAATTTATACACCTCCAGTTGCAATACATGGCACGATTGTTCAACTATATTCCACACTCCATTATCCTGTCTTATAATGATGGTGATACTAATTGTAACATTTCCAATATGGTTTCCAATCTATACACTGAATAATTTCACCTAATAGTTTTATTCAAAACATTTCCAGAGTGGATTTCCACAGAATATAATAATCAAAATAACCCCTCAAGTTTCTTAAGTTTTGGACCTGAGGAAATTAAGTTTTTATTTTAGAAATTAAACAAATTAGAATATTTTTTACCTACCGAAATAAATATATAGTTGTTTTTATAATATGTTATTTTGTAATATCGGGGGGGAAATTACGTGGATCTAGGGGCGTGGTATTAGTCCATGCCCCTTTGATCTAAGAATGTTGAGATAATATTACATCTCATCTCTTCTATTAGGCAAAAAATTCATTTAAATATGATTAAAGTTAAATATTGAAAGTATGTATATGATAAAATGATAAGGTACTCGATATGACACAAATATATGAGGCAAAAAAGGGAAATATTACAGAACAAACCAAAAATGTAGCTAAAAATGAAAAAATAGATGTTGAAGTAATAAAAAGAAGAGTTGCCTCAGGGAAAATTGTTATTCCATTCAATCCAATTCATTCTCCTCAATCCTTAGGTATTGGAAAACAATTAAGAGTTAAGGTAAATGCAAACATAGGAACTTCAAGAGAACATTGTGATATCAATGAAGAAATCGAGAAGGCAACGGTTTCAATAGAATCAGGTGCACACGCTGTTATGGATCTATCAACAGGGGGAAATCTTGATAAAATTCGCACCTCTCTTCTTAAAAACGTAAATATACCTTTTGGAACGGTCCCTATTTATCAAACAGGTATTGATGCAATCGAGAAACATGGTGCTATTGTTGACATGACTGAGGACGAAATGTTTAATACATTTGAGCATCAAGCAAAACAGGGAGTGGATTTTGCAGTTGTACATGTTGGTATAACCAAGGTAAGTGTGGAACGTCTTAGAAAACAAAAACGTCTTATTCCAATGGTCTCACGAGGTGGCTCCTTTCATATGGCATGGATACTACATAATGATCAAGAAAATCCATTTTATAAGAATTTTGACTATCTTCTTGATATTGCAAAAAAATATGATGTAACCCTTAGTCTTGGGGATGGCATGAGATCTGGAGCTGTATATGATTCTAACGATCGGGCAAAATTCCAAGAATTATTAATAATAGGAGAACTTGTTGAACTTGCACGAGAAAAGGGAGTCCAGGCCATGGTAGAAGGTCCTGGACATATGCCTATAAATGATATTCAATCCAATATTCAAGTGATGAAAACAATAACAAATGAAGCTCCCTATTTTGTTCTTGGTCCATTAGTTACCGATATCGCACCAGGATATGATCATTTTGTTGGTGGTATCGGTGGAGCAATTGCAGGACTTGCGGGAGCGGATTTTCTATGCTATGTAACACCTGCTGAGCATCTTGCTTTACCAGATAAAGATGATGTTCGAGAAGGAGTGATTGCAACAAGAATTGCTGCTCATGCTGCAGATATTGCAAGGGGAATTGATAGAGATATTGATTTTAAATTCAGTAAAGCTCGCGAAGATCTAGACTGGGAGAAAATGTTTAAACTCTGTATAGATCAAAAAAAAGCAAGGGAATATAGAGAAAAGAGACTTCCGTTAGAAGATGAAAATGCCTGTTCAATGTGTGGGAAACTCTGCGCTATTGAAATGGTTAAAAAATATCTAAAAAAGAATCTATAAATATCTTATTCCATTTCGTACTCATATATATAAACAACTATTTTAATTACGCCACAACATGATTTCGATAATACTAGCAATACCAGCATTTGTCGTTGGTGTCCTTCTTCTGTGGAAGGGATCAGATGCACTCGTAGAAGGTACTTCAAAAACAGCAGTACAATTGGGTGTATCATCACTTATTATTTCAGTTGTTATTGTTGGTTTTGGTACTTCAGCTCCAGAATTCGCTGTTTCTATCGGTGCAGCAATTAATAATAATTCTGATATATCCTTAGGAAATATTATTGGCTCCTGTGTTGCGAATCTTTTGCTTGTCCTGGGAATTAGTGCATTTGTCAGACCGATAAAAATCAAACCTGGTATTGTTAGAAGAGAATATCTCTTAGTTTTTGGTGCAACTATTATTTTATTAATTTCTTCATATCTTGGATTGCTTGATGAGTATCGTTTGTTAGGTGGAGTGATTTTCCTTATCTTATTTGCAGCTTTTGTAATTTATTTTATCATTTGTGCAAAAAATGAGAGAGATAAAAATATGAGTGTAACTGTTGGTAAAACTCCAAAGAATTTAATTTTAATGATACTTGGAATTATTGGAGTAATTGCAGGGGCATGGTTAATAATTAATTCATCCATAACAATAGCTGAATATCTGGGTATTTCAACATTTATTATTGCGCTGTCAATGGTAGCTGTAGGAACATCGATTCCTGAACTCGTCGTTTCTTCGATGGCTGCATATAAACAAGAGTCTGATATTGCGGTTGGAAATGTTCTTGGTTCAAATGTTTTTAATATTTTATTAATACTTGGTTTTGCTGCTCTTTTCATACCACTTCATGCTAATACCCAAGAATCAATCATTCATTTATGGATTCTTCTAGCAATTACTCTCATTATGTTTCCAATTCTTTATACACAAAAATCAATAACCAGAAAAGAAGGGATAGTCATGCTCGTTATCTATTCGATATTTATTTGGTATATATTTTTTGGATATAATCTAATTTTTTAAAAATCAAACCCTATAAATAGACATATGTTATTCATAAAATTTAATGGTGGATGAGAAAACAAAAATTAGTAATATCTTACCCATTATGTTTATGGGTTTGTTATTTGTAATAATCCATAGTTTAGCCTTACTTGTAATTGGACCATTTGAAGCAGCAGGTGTTCAACCAGCATTTGAGAATCCTGACGCTCTAACAAATATTGTTACGATTTTTATTATAATATTAGTAATTACACTTCTCATATTATTAATTGCAAAGTACTGGAAAAAACAATTAATTCAGATCATCATATTAGGTGCGATAGGTTATACCGCCGCTTATGTTTTTTATCCGTTACTCACTCTTATTATACAACAACTTGTTGCCGTAATAATAACAATACTTCTTGCAGTTATACTTGTTATTTTACTTTATAAATATCCTGAATGGTATGTTATAGATATAACTGGTATTATAGTAGGTGCTGGTGCAATTGCAATATTTGGCATTTCACTAGGTGTTTTCTTAGTAATTTTATTACTTTTGGTTTTAGCAATCTACGATGCGATATCAGTCTATAAAACCAAACATATGGTTGATCTTGCTGATACTGTGATGGATCTTAAACTACCTGTTTTATTAGTTGTACCAAAAGTTAGACATTATTCCTTAATTAAGGAAACAAAGAGTTTAAAAGAAAAACTCAAAGAAGATGAAGAGCGAGATGCCTTTTTCATGGGACTAGGTGATATTGTAATGCCGGGTATTTTAGTAGCCGCAATATATTATAATAACATTAGTCAAGGTTTACCAATAGCATTATCGGTGATAATTGGTACCCTTGCTGGATTTGCTATACTTATGACGTTTGTAATAAAAGGTAAGCCTCAGGCAGGACTTCCATTACTTTGTGGGGGAGCTATTTTAGGTTATGTCATATCAAGCTATTTATTATTTGGAAAATTAATTGGTCTTACTTTTTCATTTTAATATGTAATTTCAAAATGATTATCTTCACACCATATTTTACCATTCATATGTTTTAATGGTTTGTTACATTTAGGACATTTGGTCCCGTCTAAAAAATGGTCAAGCCATGCATCCCTAACTTCCGATACGTTTTCATTTTCAATTTGTGTTAACAATTCATTTTGTTCATTGGTTTTTGCTAATTTTTTTAAGTCTGAGAAATTGATTTCTTGTGGTTTTTGGGTATAAACGGGATTATCTGGTGTAGGATAACCAAATGAAGATGTTACCTTAATTTCTTCCTTGCCTCTAGTCCTAATTAAAATTGGTGATATTACAACTCCGCTTATAAAACCACCAATATGAGCTAAATAGGCGACACTTGGATCTCCTCCCAAAAAGACATATACACTTTGAATCGCAATAAAGAAAATCCCTGCAAATAATATTGGTATTCTCATTATAAAAAAGCCAACTGGAAAAAATACATTATCTCGTGGGTAAGTAAATGCATATGCTCCAATAATTCCGGATATAGCTCCCGATGCTCCTATTAAACCAATCCTTGGATCAAAAGGTACTGGAGAGGGTAAGAGAGGAACTAATAGTGAATGAAAAAGAGCTGCACAAAAACCTGTTATTAAATAGATACCTAAAAATTTTTTTCTCCCTATTCTTCCTTCGAAGTGGGGCGCTATAAGAATAAACATTAAGGTATTAAAAATAATATGAAAGAAATCATAAGTACTATGAAGAAACATCGAGGTAAACAATGTATATATTTGAGGGAAGTACTCTAATGAAAGATAAATCGGTCTAAATGCTAAATCACCAATAATCTCTTGAGTAAAAAAAAGGGATAGAACAAATACTATAAAATTAGCAATAATTATTGCATATGTCATCATCATTTTTTTATAAAATGCATAAATAATTGCTCCTATCATAATGACAATACAAAATAGTGAAATAGAGGATATCGGGTTTATGAATAATTCCATCTTCTTTTTCTCCAATCACAGACACTTAACGATAATGTAAATCCGCATATAAGTATTATAAGAAATTGATTTTTATAATCTACTAATTGAAAATCATTTTTTGTACATAATTTTATAAAATAAAATCAGATTCTAAATTGGGGGAAAGAGGTTTTTGATAGAGGAGTTACACCTCCCTCATCAAGAATTATAAAATCCTCTTTTCCTCGCTCTAATATAGAATGGATAGTAAAATCTACTTATCTCATTTTTATAGTTATTATTTTCTTGAATAGTATTTTTAAAAAAAATATTTTTTTTAAGGGCGGGGAGGGATTTGAACCCCCATATGCGGATCTGCAGTCCGCCACATAACCACTTTGTTACCCGCCCAAGATTATTTGAGATATATTAACGATTAATTAAATGTTATTGAATATAAAGATAAATTATAATCTATAGAATCAGTTCTTGACCAGAATTATTCAACACCTTTTCAATCCTTTCTCTAAGATCAAATATTTCAAACGGTTTTTCAATATAATCCTGAGCAGATATCTTTCCAAATCCCTTACTATATTCATCAGTTTTTGAAGTAAGGAAAACAATAGGAATATCTCGCCATTCAGGTATTTCTTTCAATTTTGTAAATATATCCCAACCATTTAATTCATCTAACATGACTTCTAGCAATATAAGATCTGGTATAATCCCTTTTTTTAATAAATCAAAACATTCATTTCCGTTTTTTACTCCAACTATATCGTAATTATCTATTGAATCCTCCAAACCATTTTTAATTGAGTGTATAGTATCATAATTATCATCAACAATCATAATCTTTTTTTTCATCTTATTCAACCCTTATCACAGCGCTCAAATACATCCTCATTATTCATTTCAATTTTATTTGGAAATTTTACATTGCGGATCTCATTTCTAACAAAAATACGTTTACTCCCATATCCTTAATTTTTGAAACATATTTTTTTCCGAGTTTATTTTTAAAATCTTCCATGAATGAACGATTTTTAGTTGTTAGATTTTCTTGTGTAGCTTTAATGATATCTTGTATTACATGTGCTATTATTTTTGAATCTACAGTATTTATATCATCCATAATGGTAATCGCCTTAAAACCCTCCATATATCGTGATTTATCTATCTTAATATATTTCAAAACTTCATGCTTTTTAATTAGTTTTTCAATTATTGTATTGATAGTTACAGTTGCAAAACCTATAGATGTTTTTCTACCTACTATCTCAATAAGTGCATGTAATGTTTTTTTTATTAAGATTTTATGTTCATTACGCAATAATAATTTTCTAATAATTTCTAATTTTACTCCAACCGCTTTTATCTTTGAAAGGTATTCCTCTGCAAGTTCGCTTTTAAAATCATCTAAAAAGGTATGATCCGTTTCTTCTTCTATCGACTTACCAACTTCTCCAATAAGGTCCTGTATAGCTGCTCCCATATTATTTGGAGATATATCATTTATAAATGGATTTATAGAAGGAGGTGGTCTAGTAGAATAAATTGTGTTATAATCAGATGCTTCATTCATTTCAATATATTTTAAAAAATCGTATTTTTCTCCTAGTTTTTTAATTAAATCATTAATTCTTTTTATTACTTGTGGTTCGGGATATGTTTTATTTAATGATCTAGTTAGTGCCATTATTACATGTTTTACTATTTCAGTGTTATTTATTCTTAAAATTTCATCCATGGCATTACGTTTCATGAGACTAAGATCAATATTGTTTTCTTTTAATGCTGAGCCAACGTTTTCATCAATAGCTTTTTGAAATTCGTTTATAAAAAAGAAACTAGCATTTTTGTCAAGGTGTCTAACTGTCATTTTAATAATTGCTTTAATAGCTCTAAAAAATTCTATTGGTTCAACTGAGTCAATATTAGACATAATACTTACTGCATCAATTCTATCGTAATAGAGCATATTTTTTATTTTAATATATTTTAAAAAACTAAACTCTGGTTCAAGCTCTTTGAGTATAGCATCAATTGTTACTACTGCATAACTTTCAGAAGTACGTCTACCGATTTTATTGATTAATATTTGCAGCATATGTTCAATAATTTCAGAATTTTTCAAATTCGCCATTTTACCTACTCAAAACTTTATCAATCCTCTCTTTCAGATCCTTGATTTCAAACGGTTTTTCAATATAATCCTGAGCAGATATCTTTCCAAATCCTTTACTGTAATCATCCGTTTTTGCGGTGAGAAATATGATGGGAATATCACTCCATTCTTTTCTTTCTTTTAACTTTGCAAAGAGAGTCCATCCATCTGTTTCAGGCATCATAATATCAAGAAGAATGATATCTGGTATATCGCCTTTTTCTAATAATTCGAAACATTCTTCCCCTCCATTTACACCGACAACCTCATATTGATTACTAAAAGGTTTTAAACTTCTTTTAACCATGTAGATAAAATCAGGATTGTCATCAACAAGCATGATTTTTTTCTTCATTTCATCTCTCCTCCTTATATATCCTTCTAATTGTTTTCATTTATCATTTATATCTTTATTTATTTTACCAATTTTAAGTGTAAAATAAAATGTGGTACCTTTATTACTACTTTCTGCCCATATTCGGCCACCGTGTTTTTGAATGATTCTTTTACAAATTGAAAGACCAAGACCGGCACTATCCAAATTATGTCTGGATTCATCAGCTTTATAGAATTCATCGAAAATATGAACCACTTGATCCTCATTCATACCACATCCCGTATCTTTAACTGAGATAGCAATTTTTTCACTTTCCCCAATGTCTACGGTATTAAAAGTGAGTTTACCACCTTCTGGCATATATTTAACAGCATTTGAAACTAGATTAGAAAATACTTCTTTTATCCGAAGAGTGTCTGCCCGTACTATTATATTTTCTTTGACAATATTCTCTACGTCAATATTTTTCTGTTCAAAAATAATTTGATTATCTGCAATAACATTATCAACCATATCCAACAAATTAGTGTCTATTATCTTGAATGATGTTTTAGGTGAGCTTAATTCAGCGATTTTTAAGGTTTCGATAACAAGATTTCTTATGTAATCAACATTCCGAAAAGCAACTTTACAATCTTCTTTCGCGTCTGGATTTTTTATTTCATCTTCTATCATAGGTAGCATATTCATAAGTACTGATAGTGGTGTTTTTAGATCATGACCCAGTTGACCAATGAATTCATCTTTTTGTTTAACAAGCTTTTCTAAATCTTTGCTATATTTCTCAACTTCCTTTTGTGATTTTTTCAAATCTGTAGTCATTTTACCAAAAGCATATGCGAGTTCTCCAATTTCATCTGGAGATTCAATTCCGATATCGATATCAAGATTGCCTTTACCTATCTCTAGAGCAATATCTCTTAATTTTACAATTGGTTTTGAAATTGAGTTATATATGAATAAAAAATTTACTAATCCGATTATTATACTTAAGCAAATAACAGGTATTAGAAGCATTATGTTATCTACGTAAAAACTTAAATAACCAACCATACTAAAAAGCAGAGCAATAATAAAAATTCCAGCAATTATTTTTCTTTGAATACTCAGATAAATTGGTGTCATTAGTTTAAACCAAACTATTGCACATGCAATGATTATTACCATAACAGTTGTTAATGTAGTTGATAATGGTAATACAGTATAACCAATGGCTGGAGATATGACCTCTGTTATTATTCCACTTACCAACGGTATCGTTATTGCCATCATGAGAAATTTCGTTTGTATTTTCTCTTTTTTTGATGCCTCTTCAATATAATATTTATAGCTTATGTAAAAACTAGCAATAAAATATCCGATCATATATAATGTAAAAACAAGAAACAGTGTTCCTTGCACTGAATTATATCCCCAGTAAGCCAATTCTACTCTTTCCACTATTAGATTTGTTGTAAAATTAATAAATATAAAAAAACAAGAGGGCAAATATAAAGACATAAGAAATATTTTTTTAGAAATGTATTTTCTTTTTGTAAAGATTAGAAAGAAATGGAGTAAAAAAACAGGATACAGAGAGGAACCCAAAATTGCCAATTTATTCCAATGTAACGCTATTTCAGGATCAAGAGATATAAAAGTAAAAAAATTACCTAATGCCCAAGTAGCAAGTGCAAATGTAACGAAACTGAAGATTCTGTTAATATTTTTTTTAGGATCCATGTATAGAATATAAAATCCAAGTGCCACATTTGCAGCGAATGCAATCAGCGGTAATAGGGCAAAATAATTCATTTTTTACACCATTGACTATTTAGTTTCATTTTGATCACTATATTTTTTTAAACCTCTGCTAAAACAATAGTAAATTTTTAAAGACATTAAAATATCAACAAACTGTCCAGTAATAAGAGATTTTATTTTATATCCCATCCATCTCTCCTTTTTTTATTCTATATTAAAAGTTAATCACTTTTTGGTATAAAACACTAATGGATAAATTCAATATAAAATTATCTTATTTTATAGTCTTGTGATAATTTTACCTACATCGTAAAACAGTTTAAAAAAAGGTAAGTTTGTCGAAAACTAAATTTTAGATTTTATAAGGCTTATTTTAGAATTAGTCTCAGTTAATGAAAGAATAAAGCCAATAAAACCAGTTACAATATCTGTTATAATAAATCCCAAAAGTGTAAATACAAAAACTTCTTCCTTCGATACTGCAAAAAGAGTTGAAAAAATTATTATTGATGCTAATTCGCGCGTTCCTAATCCAGCAAAAGTGATAGGTATAAAACCAGCAGTGTTAGCAATAGGAAATAACAATAAAAAATATAGATAGGGTATATTAAGTCCGAGAGCTATGATAATTATATATTCCTGAGAAAAGATTATAATCCATGTAAAAATGCCAAGAATTAGCGGGACTATTAGTTTTTTTATTTTTGGAAAGTCATCATAAAAGGTATTGACAAATTTATTAAACTGTTTTTTAAATTTCTTTGGTAAAAGATATTTTATAAGGGTGAAAAATAGTTTTTCTCCTCTTTCCTTTTTTATAAAATACAATAGTACTAATAACAGAATTATGAGCCAGCCAGTTGTTATTGGAAATAATTCAGGTATTGATTCTAGAATTAGTAAAGCACCAATAATCATCATTCCATAGAGGGAAAGTGTGTGTAATATTGTTTCAATAAACGTGTTTACAAATAATTTTCCATACGGTTCTCCCGTTTTTTCTTTCATATAAGGAACTCTCATAATTTGACCGATAAATCCAGGTGTAATGCTTCCATAAAAATATCCAATTAAAAATATTTTAAGTGATGTAAAGAAACCGATTGTTATTTTCTGTTCTTTTTGTACAAGTTGCCATGCATAATTTCTAATTATTACTCGAGGAATTGTTAAAGTTAAAGAAAAAATTATGAAAATAAAATTTATCGATAAAAAAGCGTCAATTATCTTTTCAAATTCCAATGAATACAAAATGTAAAAAAATATTAAAATTCCTAATAACGGGAGGATTTTCTTCGCTTGTTTAAATATTTTATTAACCATTAGTGAATTATGAAAACAAAATCTATTTTTTATGATTTATTAAATTTATCCGCTTTCTCAAGATTATAAGAAAAAATAAAAATTGATTGAAAAAATTGTTTTTAATTAAAAGAATTTTAACACTGTTAATGTATCATAGCCATAGTTACTTGAACTATCAACAGCAGTAATATCAATAATTTGTATAAAGAAGACTCCTTCCTCCCATCTCCATTTATATGGTTCAGTATAATCAGTTTTTTGTTTTTCACCATTAATAATAAATTCAACTCTGTCAATTCCGCGATTATCTTCAGCAGAGACCTCGATATCAATTGGTCCTACTATTACTGGAAAGAAAAATGGATAGATCTCTTCATTTAGGAAGTAAATTGCTTTTCTTGGTTTGGTTATTTCTACTGTTGGTGGTTCTGTATCGGGTATAGGACAAATTACAATTGCTTGTTCTATCAAAGTATAATTGTATATTGTTGGGTATATTGGTATCCAACAGTTGTAATCGAGGTCAGGTAGTGGACAGCTAATATTAACATCGTATCTGTCGTGAGAAATATTCATTGCATCATTGTGATTATTTTGAACAGGATTATTTATATTATATTGAGGATCACTAAATGCTATAGAAGTATTTTGGGAATTAACACCTGCACAAGTAACAAAATGTCCTTCTCTTCTTACTGAACTTGGTGGTGGATCATAGAATTCAGTTTCAAATGTCCAATCAAAGGGTATACCATATGGATCATACGGATTTTGATCCATCCATCCCGTTCCTGGAATGTAAGGATTATATGATTCATAGTACCACTCATAGTGATAACCAGATTCTAATTGGCGGACATCGAAATAATAAGTGTCAGCAGGAGTAAGTTCAATATATGGATCGAAATGAAATTGAATCATTGTTGGAGCTAAAAGATGACCTGGTTCTAAAATTGATGTTCCTATTGGATCGCCTTGTTGAGAGTCATATACATTGATCTCAACTTCACACGTGTCTGAGGATGTACTCTTAAGGCTAATTCGAATTGCGTCAAGTCTATCAACCGAAGGTTTAAAACTTTGATAATCCCACCAAGTGGATGTTTGTAAAAATTTTCCATATGATCTTATTGGTTGTGATTGATCTATCACTTTTTCACCAATTATATAATCGTAAAATCCTAATAGAAGTATAACATCCTGGCTTCGGTTTATCTCACCTTCTATGAATTCAAAGGTAGGTTTATCAACAATATTATATTCAAAACTGTCTGAAAGATTAACGTCAGTAAACCATCGATCAAATGCATTCTTTATGTTATCAATTGTTGTTTTCCCTTTCCCGCTGGTGTTCATTGCTCTCGCTAGTTTTTCAATTAGAAGTGGTACATTATCTGATGAATGATCGTCTCCACTGCCATAGTCTTCTACAAGTAAAAATTCATCTTCACCATCTCCTGGTATGCCATCAGGATTACTATATTTTGAATCAAACCACCAGAAACAATTTGCTACGGTCACTGGTCCACAGAAAGCCCATTTTTCAACATCATCACCACTTACGTTGGTATCAAGTTGACAATTTTGACCAGGAGCAATTATAATATCACCAGGATTAACTGTACCTCCATAAGGGATTAATTGTATGTCGTCCCCAGTCGCATTGGTTTCTGATATACCATTTCCCCCATCTGAAATACTTTTCCATTGATTTTGTTTTTGATCAAAATCTGGTACCCCGCTTGGTGCATAGTTTGGGTATGGTTGCTTCCAATACCAATCATTATTCGCTGAAACTGATACTAAGCCATCTGTTATTTCAATATTATTTTTAGTAATTAATATAGCAGAGTTAATAGCAGGAACAGTAGTTATTGCTAATAATATAAAAATAAATGATAAAACAAGAGCTTTTTTAATATATGTGTTTTGAATTTTTTTATTCATTCTATATTTAATAATACAACATGATAATTTAAATTTTTTGTAAGAATAAATTTATCTTAATACAAATAAGAGAAATTAAAATTAAAACAGAGTTACCTTACCTTATAAAATATTTAATTCAAATGCTTAAATTTAATTAAAAAATATTAAAAAAGGAGAAAGGTTAATAGATTATTTAACCGCCTGGATTTACTTTTATAAAAAATAGTATTACAGTAGCACCTTTACTGTACGTATCTGAATCACCGTCAGGTATCTCAGCTGTGACTTTTATTCTAGTACTTCCAAATCCCAATATAAACTTTGAATTTACTTTTGTTTCTTCTCCTGCGAGAATACTACTGATTTCACCATTGCTTTCTTTACCAAGCAAAATGGTACCACCTTCTAATGTAATTGTCCAGCTGACATCAGTTGCTTCAAGGATACCTGGATTTCTGATATTTGTGCTTACTCTGAACAGACCTCCTTTAATTGTTGATATATCAACACCTGCACCTTCATAAATCTTAATCGTGTGTGGATTTGACCAATCACTTTCTGCACCATTTTCATCCTTTGCTTTTACCTTTATCTTAAATTCACCTTGTGTATCCCATGCATGAGATGCACTTTGTTGTGTATCTGAAGGAAACGGACCTAACCAACCACTATCCGTTCCATCACCCCACGCAAAGAGGTAATATACATCATCTCCTTGAGGATCTTCAGTTTTTGTGGAAAATTCATATTCAATGTCGACAGCTCCTTCGGATGGGCCACTTGGTGGTGAGGGTTTTTTAGGCGCTCCTCCACTTCCAGGAGTTGCTCCTATGCAATCATCCACATGATTTGAACTAAAAATAGCAGCTATTACCATTATGTTATCCTCACTTACACTATTATATCCATGTGAACTGCCATCCCATGTTGTTGAATCGCTCCAAGTTCCTCCTCCAGATATCGATATGCTTTCATCGAAAGCATAATCTAAAAATGCCATTGTGTATAATACTCCTCCCGTATCTCGCCATCCCTCGCTAGATTCCAGTTCTACGATATATGCACGAATGTATCCATTGTATGAGCTTCCTTCATTATTTTCCACTGATACACCAACACTCATTTCAGTTCCTCCAAGCCAAGTGACACTAAGAGATGTGTCAATATCCTTTACCGATCTGCTGCCACAATAATTGATACTTGATGTATATGCAGCCTTGGCACCAGGAATACTTCCAGCACCGACGTCTTTTCTAACGCCTCCATCCCAAAATAGCGTTGGATATCCTGTTAGACCCAACTGGCTTGCTCTTGCTGATGCTTTTCCGTTTTTATCACAAACTAATGAAACATAGTAAAAATCTAATTCACCTTCAGCCCAAAGTTCCTTTAATGCTCCATGTGCATATCTACAATATCCACACCAGGTAGCAGTACCATATTCTCCAAGAACAGAGTGAGTAAAATCGAGTTTTCCATTTCCAGATGCTTCGATTTCTATTGTTTCTGAATTAAAATTTTTAACATCGCTATTTAATGCAACAGCCCCAATTCCACTTAGGAGTAAAACTCCTATTACACATATTGCTAAAATTTTTCTCATTTTTTATCCCCCAAATTGAGATTAACTTACGTTAACCAATCTATATCATACAAGGTATAAAAAGGTAACGATATATCGATTATAATATATTTAAGCACTAATTTTTAAAAAAAATTTAAATTTCAATATAAGTACAATCACCACTTGTTATTTTTTTTTGTTTTCCCTTATTTGTGTTTAATAATAAAAATCCAGATTGGTCAATATCAATAACTTTTCCGATTAATTGTTCGGTAGCTGTCTTAATTTTTACTTTTCTACCTATAGTATCTGATTGATTTTTCCAATCTTTAATAATTAAATTATACTCCTCATTACAAAAAATTTTGTAATATTTGTTAAAATTATTCAATAAATTTTTTAGAAAATAATGAAAATCTATTGGTTTTCCAATTTCTTCTGAAAGAGATGTTGATATCAATCTAACATCGTTGGTAAGAAGATTTGTATCCGTATTTAGATTGATACCAATACCTAAAATTACATATTCTACTTTATTTTCAATTACTTCTGACTCTAATAATATACCTGCTATTTTTTTTTCATTTAAAAGAACATCATTAGGCCATTTTATTTTTGAAGTAAGATTATAAATATTGATTGTTTTTGAAACTGCTACGGATGTTAACAATGAAATTAACGTGGTCTTATCGGGTGTACAATTTGGTTTTAGTATAATTGAAAGATACAATCCACCTTCAGGTGATTCCCATAATCTATTAAATCTTCCCTTGCCTCTTTTTTGTTTTTTTGTAATTACTAATGTCCCTTCTTCTGCACCTTTTTGTGCTAATTCTTTTGCTTTAATATTGGATGAAGGAATTGCTTCATAAGCGATAATATTTTTAATAAAATCATTTTCAAAATTTTTAAAAAATTTTAATGTTTTTTTAATAAACGGTGTGGTTTTCATATTCTCGAATTTAAACTTATTTTGGTTGTTTTAAACGGTTAGTTGCCATAATGACTGCTTGTACAGCAGCAATAGCAGCTGCAGTTTTTTGGGTGGAAGATTCTGCCTTTTTCTCTTTTACATATTCTACCACTTTATCTAGAATCTTGTATCTCGGAATAAAGCTTGTATCATAATTTCCAGATAACCACTCTTCATTGTTCATAACTACCTGATGAAATGGTATATTGTGTCTTACACCACTTATTTGAAATTCCCATAATGCTCTTTTTGTTCGTTCAATAGCACGTGGTCTGTCTTCAGCCCATATTATAAGTTTAGCAATCATTGAATCATAAAATCGAGGAATAGTAAATCCTTGATAAACACCACTATCTATTCGAATTCCTGGACCACTTGGCTCTGCATATCTAATTATTTTACCAGGTGCTGGTGCAAAATTGTTTAGAGGATCTTCAGCATTAATTCGACATTCAATAGCATGACCACGTGGATGAATATTATTCTGCTCGTATTCGAGTTCAAGTCCTGAGGCCACACGAAGTTGTTCTCGTGCTAAATCAACCCCTGTTATTGCTTCGGTTATGGGATGTTCTACCTGCAGACGAGTGTTCATTTCCAAAAAGTAGTAGTTACCATCTTTGAACATGAATTCGCAGGTTCCAGCATTATAGTAATTTGCTGTTTTTGCAACAAGAATTGCTTGTTCTCCAATTTCTTCACGAAGTTCTGGTGAAAGTGCACATGATGGTGTTTCTTCAATGAGTTTTTGGTGGCGTCGTTGCACAGAGCATTCTCGTTCATAACAATGAATTATATGTCTTTTTTTATCCCCAATAATTTGATATTCAATGTGTCGAGGATCTTTGATGAATTTCTCTATAAATACAGCATCATCACCAAAAGAATTCTTTGCAAGTTGACGAACAGAAACAAGAGCTTTTTCCATTTGTTTTTCATTTTCAACCATCTGAATACCAATACCGCCACCTCCCGCAGATGCTTTTAGCATTATGGGATACCCAATTTCATGGGCTATGTCTTTTGCTCGATCGTGGTTTCTTATTGCTTCAGTAACACCTGGGATAACATGTACTCCAACCTTTATCATGGATTTTTTTGAATCGATTTTTGATCCCATGAGTTTCATAGCAGATACTGGTGGTCCGATAAATTCAATGTTATTTTTATGACACAGTTCGGCAAATTCAGCATTTTCTGCCATAAATCCATATCCGGGATGTATGCCTTCTGAATGTGTTTTTAGAGCGATATCAATAATTTTTTGTTTCTGTAGATAGCTTTGGCTGGCAGGTCCAGGTCCAATGTTGAATTTTTCATCAGCATATTTAACAAATAGAGCTTTGGCATCCGCATCAGAATATATCGCAACCGTTGCTATTTTCAGTTCTTTACAAGCTCTCATGATGCGGACTGCAATTTCGCCTCGATTAGCAATAAGGACTTTATTAAGCATAATATATCATCTTAAAGAATCTGCATAATAAGGTCGCCACTATTCACGGAATCGCCTTCTTTAATGAAAATTTCTTTTATTACCCCTTCATTTTCCGTTTTAATTTCTTGCTCCATTTTCATTGCTTCAATAGTGGCAATCACATCACCTTTCTTTATTTTGTCACCTTTCTTCACCTTTAAAGAAAGAATGGTGCCTTGTACGTTTGATTTTACTCCTCCTTCAATATCTTTTTGCTTTGCTTTTTCTGATAATTTTGTATCACCCGCAACTAAAAATCCGCCTGAAGGAATTACTTTAACTTCATAAGGTTCACCATCGACTTCAACCTCAAATTCTGTTGGAATTTGCGCAGTTTCTTTCCGTTCCTCTGGTGGTACAGTTTCAATCCAAATAGCTTTGTGTTCTGAGAAAGATTGTTTTACCATTCCTCGAGTGAGTGGATGGCTAACAGGAAGTGGAAGTTGTTCTGAAGTGAATTCTGCTTTTGTTTCTCCTTTTAAGAATTTTAAACCAACTTGGGGAAAGAGAATATACGTCATAATATCTTCTTCTTTTTTTATGAGCGAACCACCATCTATTTCTTGCAATTCTTTTTTCTTTATTTCCCACATTGGTTTTATCAAATCAGAAGGTCTGCAATCTATAACTTCATCTTTCCATTTTGGTCCCAATACTTTATTCATAATTTCTGATTTAATTGGTGCTGGAGGTTTTCCATACATACCTTTACAATAATCTTTAGTTTCCATGGTGATAACTTTATATCGACCATGAAGTACATTCATTACTGCTTGTACACCAACTACTTGACTTGATGGTGTAACAAGTGGTGGGTATCCAAGCTCTTTACGGACACGTGCAGTTTCATCTAAAATCTCCCGGTATTTTCCATGAGCACCTTGCTCTTCAAGCTGAAAAATAAGATTTGATAGCATGCCACCAGGGACTTGGTGAACCGTAACACTGGGATCAACCTTTAATGCATTGAATCTATGTAGATGTCGATATTTATCCCATATTTTGAGGAAATATTTTCGAATTTCTATGAGTAATTCAAGATTATAATTAGTGTCCCATGGTGTGTTTTGAAATGCAGCAACAACACTCTCAGTTGCAGGAGCAGCTGTTCCTCCAGAAATTGGAGACATTGCAGTATCTAAAATATCGATTCCTGCTTCAGCAGCTCGTTGATAAGCCATCCCAGTCATACCGCTAGTACAATGAGAATGAAGATTAATCGGGAGTTTAATTCCTGCATCTTTAACACCCTTAACTATATCATAGACACGTTGAGGGGAAATCATACCGCCCATATCTTTGATACATAGAGAATCCGCACCAATTTTTTCAAGATCTTTAAATTTGTCAATAAAATATTCAATGGTATGTATTGGTGAAATAGTATAACTAAGACATGCTTGTACATGACCACCGTTTTCTTTTACAGCTTTCATGGGGACTTCCATGTTTCTGATGTCATTTAATGCATCAAATATTCGGAAGTTGTCGACACCATTTCTTTTTGCAAAGAAAATAAATTTTTTTACAACATCATCAGGAAAATTCCAATAAGCTACAATATTCATGGCACGCTCAAGCATTTGCATCGGAGTGTTTGGCATTGCCTTTTTGAGTAATTGTATACGCTCCCAAGGATCTTGATTTAGATATCTAATCGATACATCAAATGTTGCTCCACCCCAAACTTCGAGTGCGAAAAATCCTACTTTATCAAGTTTATCTGCGATAGGTAACATATCCTCTGTTCTCATTCGAGTGGCCAACATAGATTGATGAGCATCTCTTAAAATCATTTCATGTAATTGAACCATGATGATAAATTACCTCCATTTTCAAATCCATTTTAACTATTTATTGCACATATAAATGGTACTGAATGTTGATGGGTATCTGGTTACCCTACTTAAGAATATCGGGGATAAATAGGATTATATTATGTAAACTTGAATTGATGATAAAAGACCATTAATAAGTTTTAGTAAGATTTTAGTATATCGACTTATATTAACGCACGTTCATAAAAGGGGATAATTATGATAAAAAAAATCTTAATATTTATGTTAGTACTACTAACTATTTATTCATCTTTTATCCAACTTTCTGTCGCAGTAACACCTGGAGAAATTAGAGAAGATAATATATTAATCAACTATCGTAATGTCACTGTATATGCACCTGCTGTCGCCCAGACATCAGATGGATATGTTGGTGTTATTTCAACCATAACTGTAACTATTCAAAATAATGGAAGTGGTAGGGTATTCGTAGACACTTTACCTCTTACACAAATAGATATGCAAGGTTCAGCGCGTCTTGCTGTGAAAGTGGCAAGTGCACTAGTTATGAATGATGAAAAATGTAACGTTAGTCCATCTGAATATGATTACTTTTTTGTTGTGAGAACTTCTTCACCAATTATTGGTGGACCTTCTGCAGGAGCTATTATGACTGCTGCAGTTATATCGTTATTAGAAAATTGGACAATTGATAAAAATGTGGTAATGACAGGTATGATAAATCCTGATGGTAGTATTGGTCCTATTGGAGGTATTATTCAAAAAATCGATGCCGCTGCTTCCGTTGGTACAACACGTTTTTTAATACCAAAAGGTCAGGGAACTTATACTGAAACTGTAAACGAAGTTATTTCTAATAATGGATGGACACAGATTATACCACGTGTAGTAACTAGAAATGTTTCAGAATATGCACTGAACAATTATGGTATAGAAGTTATAGAAGTTGAGGATATAAATGATGTTATTTTCTATCTTACGGGTTGGAATTTCCCAATAGTTGAATCAGAATCAAGCATAACTACAGAAGATTATATAGATTCGATGAAACCCTTAGCCATAAATTTATTACAACAAGCCATTGACTCATATAAAAATGCCAGTGCATGTTTGAATATTTCAAATATTCCAAATCGCTATCCATTTTATTACAAAAATCAAGTTGTAGATATTCTTAATAATGCAGAGCAGAATTTACAAGAGTCGCAGGATTGGTATGAACAAGGTTTATATTACACCAGTACCAGTAATTCGTTTCAATCTTTAATTGATTCACATTTTGTATCTTATGCTTGTGAATACTTTAATATTGATGACAAAGATGTTTTTGTAAACTATTATCTTTCAGAAATTAGAAATTTTCATAATGAAAAAAGTGAATTAGCTAAGAATGCAGAGATAAAAGGTTTGATAACACTTCAGTGCATAGGAGCTGCTCAAAAACGTGCATCTGAAGCAGAGGAATATCTATCAGATGCGAATTATAGTTATCAGACAAGTGATTATTTAACTGCTTTATACAAAATAGCCTTTGCTGCAGAAAGAAGTAAAAGTATTGAATGGTGGATTGGAATTTCTACTGCATTCAATAATACTGGAGATATTAATACCTCTGAAATAAAAGATCTAGCAGCAGAGTATATTGAAGATGCGCAACAAGCTATCGTTTATTCAAGTGTTATTCTTCAACAAATGGGAGAATCCTCTAGTTATCTCAGTGAAGCTGAAGGTTTACTAGAGGCGGCAAGAAATAATTTAGAAAAGAGTTATCCTGCTGCTGCTTTATTTGAATCTTTAGAATCGCTGGTGAAAGCAAATTTGGCTCTAGAGCTTGTTGATGGTATTAGTCAAGATAAAGTAGATAGAGCTCGTGAGGGTGCAAGTGCAAGTATAGGGGAAAGTAGAGATCGGGGCATAGAACCGGTTCTAGCTGTTAGTTACTATGAATATGCCCAGAGCCTTGTCAATGAATCTTTCTTAAAATCTGCTATTGTCTATTATAAATATAGTGATTTAATCGCTGGTGCTTTAAGTTTTACTGGTGCTTGTGGAACACAATCCTCTCGATACATAGGAATTCCTGAGATTACTACTTCAATATGGGATCGTGGAATTCTAAAATATTCCAACTATTTTATCATTTTTACAATTATTGGTGGTATTGGTGGATTAGCTATAGGAATAAATATAGGATCTTTTTTATCTAAAAAGCGAAAATATCAATATTCTTCAAAACCTAAGACTACAAGAGAAATAAATGATTATTACAAAAATAATCAATTCTTTTCCGAAAAAGAAATTCCCAAAAGTATCAAGGATTATTACAATAAAAACAATCACTAGTGGCATCGAGTGTTAATAATTAAAAGGAGGTTTTTCATAAAATATTTTATTAGTTTT
The DNA here is from genome assembly GCA_964347865.1 of uncultured Thermoplasmatales archaeon. GTDB lineage: Archaea > Thermoplasmatota > E2 > DHVEG-1 > DHVEG-1 > JAGLML01. The sequence goes on along the minus strand of CAYGAC010000075.1, from coordinate 2,092 downwards.
ATTGAAATTTTTTTAATTAAATTTTCGGTAATGGACCCATGTAAATAAGACCGAATGCAAAACTAGCTACAGCATATCCAACCATATAGCCAGCGATGCCAAATAATGGAGAAGAGGCGACATAACCAACAAATCCAACTAAAACAAAAGCGCCTAAACTTAATAAATGAAAATCTGGCAATTCACCATCCAAAAACTCATAAATTCCCAAGGGAGATATTGCAGCATATAAAAAATCAGCGGATGGAAACAAATCTTTACCTATTGCATATAGTGCTAAATTTGGTGTCCCTGTAAACATCGAAAGACCAAGAGGAAGATTATAATTAAATATGAAAGTCCCTTCTATGGAATTTAGATAGTTTGCTGTAAACCATCGGTCTGGTCCAGTCCTTCCATATTCTATTTTTTTATTGAAGGAATCAATCATTTTTTTTGTAAAACCCATTTGAACAGCATTTTTAAGCATCTTCTGTCTTAGTTGTTCCCTCGAAATATCATTTGGTATCAGACCATATTTCTTATATAATGAAAATCGTTTTTTATGATCTTTAGTATTTTTTAATTGCTTTGCGAGTTCCAATGCTTCCTCTTTATATATCTTGACTGTTGTTTTTTCCACCGTTCCATCTTCTTTGTACTGAGAGATATTAATGTCAACTAGTTTTTTTATAAAAGAAGTAGTACTTTTATCAGCATTAATAGCTGGTACAAAAGCTATACCAATGAATAGAAGGCTAATAATTATAGTTAGACCTTTTTTCATAAATGGAAATTCTCCCTTTATTCTAATATTGTTAATATTATATATAAATCCTATCATTTGTAAAGTATCTTTACCGTGATATTTATTCTCTGAATTTTTTAAAAGAGTTTTAAAAGAGAAAAAAGAGAGATGATTATATTTGTAATCGTTCCAATATCTCTCTCAGTATTGGGAAAAATCGTGGATGGTTTTCAAGGAATCTTATGAATATTGAGTTAGTACTAACTGGTTTATTTTTCGGCATTGTTACAGTTAGCGGATCTGACCAGTTGCTCTCAGCATCATAAATATCTTTTGCTTTTACTTTTATTTCATATGTACCATTTTCACTCCACGTATAACCAGCTTTTTCCAAATCGCCAGATTTAATAGGTCCTATCCAACCACTATTTGAACCATCACCCCAATCAAATAATAGGTACACATCGTGTCCGTCAGGATCTTCTGCTAAAGACCAATATAAATAATGTTCTCCTGCATCTCCAGATTTTGGACCATATGGTTTATTAGGTTTATTAGGTGGATTATTACCGAAAGCATATACTTTCCCATCATGCGAACCAATGTATACTTTTCCATCAGCCACAGCTGGAGATGACCATATTTCCATACCTGATGTATAACTCCATATTAAATTGCCGTTATTGGAATCTAAACAATAAATATCATTATCATTTGAACCAACAAACACCTTGCCATCAGCAATAGCGGGAGATGAATATACACCACCACCAGTTGTATAATTCCATATTAGGCTTCCATTATCAGCATTTAGACAATATACATTATTATCATAAGAACCTACATAGACCTTACCTTCTGCTACAGCTGGAGAAGAAAACACATCATCATCTGTTGTGAAATTCCATATTAAACTTCCATTAGTAGTGTTTAGGCAATATATATTATTATCATAAGATCCTACATATAACTTGTCATCTATCACAGTTGGAGAAGAATGTATACCACCTGTCGTAAAGTTCCAAATTTGAGTGCCATTATCTGCGTTTAAACAAAATAGATTATCTGAAAAGGTGGAACGTGAACCAAAATATATCGAATTATTTGCTAGTGCAGGAGCACTACTCACGTGATAACTTGTTGAATAAGTCCATATTAAATTTCCATTATCAGCATCTAAACAATAAACGTTGTTATCATTAGATCCGATGTATACCTTTTCATCAGTAACTGTGGGGGAAGAGCTAACTGCGTCTCCAGTAATATATTTCCATAGTAAGCTTCCACTATTGGCATCTAAACAATAAACCGCTTTATCATTCGAGCCAACGTATACCTTGCAATCCACAATTGCTGGAGATGAAT
>CAYGAC010000074.1:0-16373 GCA_964347865.1 uncultured Thermoplasmatales archaeon | reverse complement strand
TTCAAATACCAATAGATGTTTTACACCTTGTGCATATTGTTCATCGAGATATTCATCGGTCCAATCCCTGTATTTTTTATCAAGATTTGTTCGTTGGTTCGCCAGGTATTTAGCAAGATATCATGGAATAATACATTTATTGTTCTGATACCATGTAAAACCCTCAGTTTTTTTTAAATTTGATTAATATTTTTATGACATAAAAAAATCAACAAACCGAAGATCGTAAACGTGTCATAGTTGAAGAAGTAAAAAATCCCTCCTGTTGGATAATGCGTTAAACCTGTTGATATGCACAAAATTCCTAGTGTTTTAGTGGAAAAACAAGAATCCTAAGCATTTTTGTTAGGAGAGCATAAGGAGAAAATCATTTTTTTACCTATTGAACTGGAGATCTTTTATGGAGAGAGGGATAGGCGGGCCCATTGTCTCTTACAGGAGAAAATCGATTCAATAGAGCAAAAAATGGGATTCTATTGATTCAAATCCCTCCGAGAAGTTATTGTAAATCAGGCGTATCCACTTCTTCCATATTGGTTAAAAATTTACTCTTACCCCCCCTGTCAGTATTCCACAGATCAACCCAATATCTTATCATTTGTTATCTATCAATGATTTACGATGTCTCAAAATTAATTTTATTACTTCTATTTCATCTGGCTTTTCTATCATATCAATCCCTATTTTATCATATATTTATTTTTGTCTAATGTCGCAATGGTTTTACCTTTTAACCTTAACAAATAATGATTATTTTTTTTGATAATATCATCTGTAAAAATAGTTATCCCATTTGAGCGAATTTGGTTATATTTATTTCGTCTAAAAATAATTTTTTTCAGTTTATTTTCAGATACCTCTATCATATCAACTACCGAATTTAAGAGATATGAAAAACAGGAAAACAAATGCTTTTTGCTCCCGAATATCTGAAAAACCATTCGATATAACAGCATGAACTGTTATAATTGCTGAACCGAATCCAACGATAGGTTTAGAAACAATCATTATTTTATCATTTACAGGAATATTACTTGTGCCTGTTGTTTCTTTACCGAGTAATATTAAACCATCATCTACTTTAATGCTCCAATTAACATTAACTGCATCTTTAGTACCACTATTTCTAATAACTGCATTTACCTTAAATAAACCCCCACGAATTGTCTTAATTTCTAACATTGGTGCATCAATGATTTCTATGATATGCTTAGACCAATGGCTCTGAACATGATACTCGTCCTCTGCTATAACACGGACAGTATATACACCTACATCATTCCACACATGACTAAATTTCATGTATGCTCCTGATTGTGTGTATTCACTCCATTCACTTACGTTTCCGTCTCCCCAATCGACTTTATATCTAATGTCGTCACCATCAGGGTCTTCTGACATTACAATAAATTCATATTCAGTACCATAGAGTCCTTTTGCTCTACCGCATATACTCGGGTCTGTCGGTGGATTAGAATAATCACCAAAACAATATAAAACAGAAGCATAGCCATTACTAGCAAATAACTTACCATATCCAATAGCAGGTGTTATGGTTGCACACCCTCCACCCATACCCATCATACGCTTCCATATCAACTCACCAGCAGTAGCATTTAAACACAACAGTTCACTTTCTATAATTCCTAATATGTCTCCATGTGTCGATACATAAAGTTTACCATCGGCAACAACAGGAGTTCCAACTCCAAACAACGTAGGAGTTACATTGTAACTCCATATTAAACTTCCATTATAAGCATCTAAACAATAGATACCTTTTTCACTTCGTGCAGTCGTGAAATATGCTTTACCATATGCTAATGCTATTGATGAAACTATATAATCAGTTGATTCAAATTTCCATATTTCACTGCCATTATACGGATTTAAACAAAAAACTTTCGTTCTCCAAGAAGTATATAGTCTCTCATCAAAGGTTGTCGGCGACCATAAAAAATCAGATTTCTGTGAAATAGACCAAAGTAAACGTCCACTGGTTGCATTAAGGCAATGTAAATAACTGTCTTGTGTACCGATATAAACTCTGTTGTACGCAACCATTGGATATGACACCTGTTGATAACCAAAATCATAGTCCCATAGTTTACTACCCGTAGTTGGGTCTAAACAAAGTAATGTTGCATTATTATCCCCTCTGTTATAAGAAACATACAACTTATTATCAACAACCAATGAAGGATTTGAACCTCCATAACCTTTCTCATAACACCAACATAAATGTCCATTATCAACATCAAAACAATATATATAGTCCCCCGTGCTTACAACAAATATCTTACCATCATAAATTGTTGGACTGCCAAAACCTCCAAGCATATCGTCATAGAAATGCCATATTATTTTACCCGTCTCAATATCAAGACAATACAGTCCATTCTCTGATTCAACGAATACTTTGTTATCGTCTATTACTGGTGATGATAGAAAACTCGCTTTAAATTCCCATTGTGTCGTATTTTTTTGTGGAGCTCTTGACTTAGAAAATCCTGTTCGTTCTGTATTCTGTAAAAATGTTGTCCATCCGTAATCACTACTACTATTAACAGGATTACTATATCCTGTTTCATTATTTGTTGTCTCTGCTACGGGTAAAACCGTAGCAATCATCAACAGCATACATATTATAAACACTCTTTTTTTCATATTTTCCAACTCATTTATTTTTTTTAATTTTCCTCCGTTAAAAAATAGTCAAAATCAGTAGGAGAAAGGGCAAGTTTGGGTTCATGCCCCTTCTAGGATACTGCGAAAAAAATTTCCTGTTTTCAATCAAGTTTCCATTTTCTTTCTGTTCTCTTTCAGATGCGCCTCCCACAGGCAAATGTAAAACCTGTACAGAATATATAATACACAAATGGTTTATATAGTTGTGTATTAAAATCATAGAAAAGTGCTATATATGCGTAAAAGTATTTTATATCTGTGATGAATATGGCTAACAACAACGACATGCCAAGAATGAATATCAGCTTATCAAAAGAAGAAATCGAGACATTGAAGAAGTTATCTAGGATTGAGAAACGAAACTATAGCAAACAGATATCTCACATGATGGAATTTTACATTGAAGGAAATCCAGATGTAAAGAAAAAGATGGAGGAGAAGTAAAAGTTTCTATCAATAATAATACTTGGGAATATACAATTCAACTATGAAAACATTAAGAAAAAAATGTAAGCATAATTAACTGTAAATACCACCCGTCTTTCACCACCCGAAACAGTCACCACCCGACACCCGCCAATTCACCAGAGCAGAAAAACAATATCTTTTTATACTTGACCTGATTTTCAACGGCCTTGTGAACACGAATAATCTTTCACATGGGAACGGAACATATCGTGTCTATGCGGCATTCAGAGATCATGATGGTAACATCCTAAAATGTGATGATGAAACCGAACTGGTAGCAACGTACGAATTTACGGTGACATTTTAAAAGATGTAATGTGCCCGACATAATCCTAGAATTATAAAATTCAAATTTCCAACAAAACTATTACAACAATTGATTAGCCTTCCGTTTTCGGTTTATACCCTTTACCGAAAATTAAGAATTTCAGTTATGTCATTGTAACCAACACGCAACACGCCGATAATAGAACTTTTTACCCATTCATATAGGGATGGATTTTCGCAAAATCATAAAATAGGGGGAATCAGGCAATGTTTTAACCTGATTCAACTTTCTATTATCCATTTTGTTCTTACTCAAATGTCACCGTGAACTCGTATGTTGCCATCAGCTCTGTTTCATCATCGCATTTCAGGATGTTGTTATCGGGATCTCTGAATGCTGCGTAGATACGATACGTGCCATTTCCATATGATGACAGGTTTACCGTGTTTACCAGACCGTTGAAAATCGTATCCAATGCAAGAATATGCTGAGTAGACGTATTTGGATCATCCCAATGAATAGTCCTCGGAATGGTCTCATTGACGGTATCATGCACAACAACCCACGTACTGGTTGAAGTGTTATAGTACTGCACCTGCATCAACAGATACCCTTTGATGCTCGTAGAACCAGTATTCTCAATCTTTGACTGATAACCAGTATAAAACTTATACACGCTGCTTTCATAATATGACTCCCCGTCACTGACATTTACCATCCAATACCACCACTTACCATTCTCAGTAGCATTGGAGAAAATCTGACGATACGTGCCATTACCCACACTATTGTTCGTGCCAAAAACCTGCCATGAACCGCTGCTGTTACTCAGCCAGGTGATATTCATTGTGTTTCCAGCGGGATGACTAACGGTGATATTCAACCTTGGAGTAAGACAAATACCCATGCTGCCGTCAGCAGGGTACGGATTTGTAATCTGCACTCCGGGATAGTAGACAACCCGTACTTCCACTTTGGAACAATACAAGGTAAACTGAGCACCGCCTCCCTGCTTTAATTCCGCTATCACATCACAATCCAGATTCATGATATCGGTCCAATCCCAAGTTCCTGGTGCTTGGTTATCATCAGTTATATTAAACCAGGGTGACCAACCTGCAGATGAAATCGTCTCATACGTATATTCACTTCCAGGGTTAACTCCACCAAATACCGGTATTAATATGATATCCCGCTGATTGGTTGCATAGTATCCATAAACTCTCAGTTCCACCCGTATAATATTCCCCTGGTTAATGCCAGGGCATGTGTTACCGTTACACAGTTCAAGATCTTCATCAATGGATGTTGATGCATATGTAGAGATATTCCCATCGACCATGTTCCCCGGGCTGGTAACCCAGATTTGATTGTTATCATAGCTGTTGAAATAATACGAAGTGGTAGACACCTTCTCACCATAAACATCCAAAATTGTCATAGGCGTTGGGAGTTTTCCAAACAAGAGATAATTATCACCAGCCATACCCTCCGTATCCGTGATGCTGATGTTGATATACCTACCAGCGGTATCTGGTATATCCACCTCTGCCCAGGTGCTCGTATCCTGCCAAGTAGTGATTCCCGTATGCACCGCTGATCCCCAGTCACTAGGATCATTGCTGATGTAGATATCAACGGCTGTCGGATCATCCGATGTTTCGGAACGTCCCCGTATTTTTTTGATATTGTACGTTTCGTTAAGGTCGATGACAAGCCAGTGATTCTCGGTAGTCATATGCGCCCATACACCTGTTCCATTCAAGGCACCCCACGGAGTATCGGGTCCCGTGTATCCGCATGACGAATGATAATTCCATCCGTTCACGCCACGCCATTTATCGCTGTCAAGCCAATTCATCATTGTATACTTCTCCTGATTCTCATTAAGAGTCCCGATTTTGATAAATAATGTCACAGGTGCATTATACTGCCCAGTTCTGCTTTTCACACGGAGGAGATAATCCAACGTGTGATTCCACCTAAGATACAGGGTTCTCATGAAATACTCATCTTCGTTATGGCCTTCAAGATAAAACGTGGTATTGTAATCCATATCAGTATACGTGTTGTTCAACGTTTGATCCAGATAGTAACTTATCCAGTCGGTTCCATTGTATACTCTAATCATGTCGTTCTCATACGTATCTGCTATTTTGATGTCTTTAATCTTCCAACCGAATGCAAGATCATAGGGGATTGCATCTCCAAGATTCTTTATATAAGGGATGACGGTGAGATCGATATCATTTAAACTGAGATGATACTTAATAGCAAGACGGAAGTCATATCCTTGATAGTTTAAATCCTTCCACAACGTGGCATTGACATACGTCTCGTTATCAGTAGTAATATCTTTGTTGAAGCCATTTAGCTCATCGGCACGATAGATGAGATTCCACTCATCGTTACTATAGTATCCGAGCATCAAAACATTATGCGACCAGTACTCGTTATAGTGGTTGGTAAACTGTATCCCATTTGAAGTGTTGAAATAATAACTGTTATGGTTGTTCCATATGTGCAGAACCTTGTTATCATCAAGCAGCTCGTATCCGATATCAGCTCTCGGTGGATCGGTGATATTGATAATCTCATTGGTGCTGTAATTATTTTTTATTGTACAAACAGAGATGTCCGCCTGGGCTGAGACGTTGAAGCTGTGACCTGAGCTGCTGTTGCTGTTGCTGGAGTTGTCAAGCGTCCAAATGGTAAAGTTGTACTGTCCGACAAGCCAGGTGTCGGAAAAAACATACTCGTACGTAACACCACCTGTGTTAGTCATGGTAAAGTTACCCCAGTTATTGTTCGGATAGGTGATATTCACCGACACGTTGTTCACAGAGCTTGCGTTATCGGAGACGTTTGCGCTGATGGTTGTGCCAAAACCAAACCCGACAGGGTCCGAAGTCGCGGAAACATCGGTTATCTCAGAGGGAAACTTGTCATAGTTAAACGGGTACATATTAGGACAATAAACCGGGTTTGGAGTTGTGTCGTTGTAATTGACGTCACCGATTTGTACGATTTCGTTGATTCTCCCTGTGGAATTATACAACTCAAGGAAAAGCGTATAGTCTCCAGGAGGTTCATTTTCAGGGATGGTAAGCGTGACGGATTCTTGTCGACCAGAGGAGTTAACAGTGAAGTTCATAAATGTTTGACTGACAAAATCTTCTGCAACATTTTTAAGAGTAGCATTGACCATTACCAGATCGTGAGGTAGAATCGTTTTCACCGTGAATGTCGCCTTGATGGAATCATCCAGATAATCTCCGTCATCTGGTGAATCTAGTTTTGTTTCTGAATATGAGTCGAACCAGCAGTCAGGATTTACCGTGAAGTATTTTGTGATATTCCATACCAGTTCAAGAGTCAAATTTGCATCATTACGGTCAATACCTTCACCCTCTACCGTTCCATTCAATACATCTCCTTTAGTAAAATCCCTGCCTGTTCGATGATGAAAGTTCCATTTGCTGTTTTTATGGAAACATATAGTTTTACAGTCATGTCCCTCTCTTTGTTTCCAAACCGAAGCTTCTGTTCCACCCCCTTTGTTAGGAGTAATTGTTGTATTAATATCATAACGCTTATTTGATCGTTCATAATACTTTGTTTCATTCCATATAGCTCTCACAATATCGTCTGTCGATTCGTATTTTAAATCAATTCTTAAAACAGAATCCGTTACATTTTGTCCTAATTGATCTGCTCCTATAAAATATTCTACTTTATCATCTTCATGTTTATCACTATAATGCTGTGCTCCTCGGAACGCAAACTCTTCACCCGTAGTCATTAGAAATGATAAATTATATTTTGGTGTTATATTGTAATCTTTAAAGTACTTTGCAATTGCTAGCACTATCCCCCCTCCTAAACCTGAATCACCAGGTGTTTGGGCCCACCATCCATCATATCGATTCGAGATAATCACTATCTTATCATCAGGGCTTTTATCAATAGTGATATTTCCAATTACATTATAAGCTTCAATCCCGGGTTTCCAGTTTGAAGGAGGTCCATTGTGTTTTTCATTTTTGAAAGATTGATTCAAGTATCCAATAATAGTCGTATTGCTATCATCAGAGTTGTCAACCAACCACTCTCCAACTGACTGATTAATTGAAAACATGGGAAGTCCAAAATATGGCATACCGATTATTTCTATATCAGGATCACCGGTCAATCCAATTCTAAACCAGTCTCTGTTATGCCATAGCATCCAATAGTTATCGGGAAAATAATCATGAATGATAAATCCTTTACACTTATACTGTTTTTCTACGGGAAAGTGATTCAAAAAATACGCATAATAAGATTTTCCTGCCCAAGTTTTTAAAATTTGCCACCAAGGTAGTCCTTCCGAATCTGATAAATTACATAAAATGAAAAAATTGTAATCAGGCCACCAACTAGGAGTACAGCACTCCGTAAAGGTTATTGTTTCATTATCAAGGAGGTTATCCGCAAACATTTTAGTACCATTTTTTAACTCTTCTATCACAATAGTTAGATTGTTTGTACTTGAGCTGGCTCGTAGGGCATTAAACGATCTATTCGTGAGATTTTGAGCGCAATAATCAGTTGTTTCATTATGTATTAAAATAACGCCAGTGGCATTAGTAACATTGTCTAATTTGTCTTCGCATCCGTCAACTTCCTCGATCATAAAAATTGTGATTTCTTGTTCTGCCGGCATACTTTCATTACTCTCAACATAAGTAACTTTTCCAATAATTTTATTAAAATCGTCAGTTGAAATTGCTGAACATGAAACATTATAATAGGTACGTGATGAAAAAGAACCTAATGGCCATGATCTCTCGGTCATGTTTTGGGATAGTACTCGAATATTATCACTCCCGTTGAAAGTATAATTATAGGTCATTTTCCCACTTATTGGTTTATGTTTAAAACCACTGGGAATAGGAAAAGTTTCATTTTTAGGAATATAACATGGGAGACCATTATTGTCTCTCGAATAATTGGTATTATTTATTTCAAATTTACAATCGATAACTTCAATCTTACTGCTGTAATATCTGTCTTTATATTTCAATTTTTCAATAGGACCTATTAGTAATTCTTGAGTATTTTCAAGACCCAATTCTTCATCCATGGTTTGATTTAAGTAATTAGCAGCCCAACGATCACCATCAGTTCCAAAGCACCTTCCTTTTCGGAGTATATTTTCATTAGGAGGATACACGTTTTTATTAAATATTACATTGCTAAGTTTTTTGGTTATATTCCACATGAAATCATAATCTAAACCTATATCATTACTACCTTCTCCGCTTCCTCCTGAAGCTTCTACTTTTAAATTATCGGGTATTATCAAAATAGAACTTAAGCATACCAGCATACATATAATTATAGATACTATTTTTTTCATAATTCATTACCTCCCCACAAATTAGTTATTAGAATTTAACATAAATTATGGGTATTTATATTTTTCCCATTTACCCATTTTTCATATAAATCATAATGTTCTCCTAAAAATTTTGAGATTATTTTATAAAGAATATCAAGACCAGACATAATAAAAACGAATAATAATTGCAGATACATTTTTGATATAAAGAAAGTATTAATATTTTTTAAAGGATCGTTTTCCACCACCTATATTGAATATGATTTTTTCCATTTTTTATAAATAACTCAATTTTAAATGTTATTCAAACGAATTAATTTTGCAAAGTTTTATAAACAATGTGTTTATAAATAAAGATATAGATGGAATGAAATCATGGAAACAGGTAAATTATTAAAAACAGTTTTAATATTTGGAATTTCAACTTTGATTATCATTTCATCTCCTATTCAAATAACAATGGGATATACCGTTAAACCATTAACTAGGGAAATTGCGATTTGGGATAATTTCTATTGTTTTAATATATCTGAAACATATGATAATAAACAACATGATATCAGAAAATATTTCAATAATACAAGATCAACTGAAACAAATGTAGAAGCCTCATTAATGATAAAAGATAAACCGATGGATTCTCCATGGTCGATGTATTGCCACGATATTCGGAATACTGGACGGAGTCCTTATGGTACTTTTGATAATCCTGGTACAGAAAAATGGCGTTATTCAACAGGGAGTCGGGCTGAGGGGTCACCAGTCATTGATGAAGAGGGAATTATCTATATCGGAATAAAATATCTTTATGCTCTTTATCCAAATGGAACTTTAAAATGGAAATACGATATCCCATATCACACCGAGAGTGCACCAGCCATTGATGAAAACGGCATTCTTTATGTTGGAACGGTATGGGATATGCCGAATTATTTATATGCGATTTATACGAATAATGGCACTTTAAAATGGAAGTATAAAACAGGTAATGACGTGTATTCTTCCCCAACTATTGGAGAAGATGGAACGATTTACTTTGGCAGTTGCGGGAGCGGATCTCCACCTTACTCAGGATGGATCAATGCTTTATATCCTAATGGAACCCTGAAATGGAAATTTAAAACAGAACATTTTGTTCATTCTTCTCCTGCTATAGATGAAAATGGAATAATTTATTGTGGTTCTCATGATGGATATTTGTATGCGCTGTTTCCAAATGGCACTTTAAAATGGAAATTTAAAACAAGCGATTGGGTCGCGAGAGGACCTTCCATTGCTGACGATGCCACAATCTATTTTGGTTCGTGGAATGGATACCTCTATGCTCTCTATCCAAATAGCACCATGAAGTGGAAAACAAAGGTTTACCCTGGAACCACTCCGATTATTGGACCTGATGGGACTATATATACAGGTTCAAGCAAACTACATGCAATTTATCCAGAGAATGGTACTGTAAAATGGTCATATAATCCAGGACAGTATGAAGATATTCGAGGTGGTAATCCATGTATATCAGCTGATGGGATTATTTATTTCGGTACACATATTGGAAATGCTGAGGGAGGTAATCTTATTGCAGTTAATCCTGATGGTACTGAACGGTGGCGGAAAATGATGGCAACCGACAAGGTTGATTCTGCTCCTGCTATTGGAGAAGATGGAACAATCTATATAGGCTCATCGAATGACCTTTATCATCCTGGAGCAGAAGGCTATCTTCATGCTATTGGAAAATTAGACATCAATGCACCAGATGCTCCAACCATTAAAGGTCCTACCAAGGTTCTTCCATTTATTAATTATTCATATACTTTTGTCTCGGAATCTCTTATAGGCAAAGAAATTTTTTATTATATAGATTGGGGAGACAATACTGTTGAGAATTGGCTAGGTCCCTATCATTCAGGAGAAAAAATTAAGTTATCACACCAGTGGTATAAGGGGGGATATACTATCAGAGCTAGGGCAAAAGACATTGATAATCTCTGGGGACCTTGGGGGGCATTAAAAATCTCGGTGCCAATGAACCAACAAAAAATCAATAATATTGTCTTAGATTTATTAGAAAAACAAATACAAGTGATTTAAATTCACAAAATAATATTTGAATTATAAAATTTCTTTCAATTATATTTTAATAAGAAAGTCTTGGGAAAATTAAGAATAGAATTTATAAAATTCCAAGCCATACTAATATAGCTATTATTAAACCAAATATTTTACAAAGAATTGGTGGTGAAGCAGTAAGACAACATGCTACCCCAGTTGGTGGATTTGTAGAAGCCAATGGATTAGAGATTTTATCTAATATATCCAATTCTTTATTTAGATTGTTGATTTTATTTTCTAACTCAGAGATTTGTTCAACTTCAATTAAACCATTATGATTATACTGTTGGAGAATATTATTGATTTTAGGATTATGCACATTTTCACTAATTTTAATAAGTGAGTAGATAAATTTCAGAAATGGTGAAATTCCATCAGTTCGTTTTGGTATAAAGATATTGTTCTCTATTCCTTTACCGATATAATCACAATTAAAATCCTCGCTCTCTTCGTCTACCACCCTGCTTGTTCTAATATTGAACAATGGTGATGCTTTCGTATCAAATGTTACACTTCTATATCCACCGACAGAGGTATATGATACACCAATAAGAATAGTAACTGCTATGATACTACCGATGAATATCTTGTTATTCATACTATCCCCTTACTCTTCATATCGCATTTTACTTAAGGGATATAACTTTTAATTCTCCCTAATCCTAAAATAAACTTATTGATTATAAAGCCCTTAAAATTATATATTTTAACAACTTTAACATTTTCCAGAAATCCAATAAACGGAACCCATTCGAAGTGTAAAACCCACTGATAACCAATAAGGAAAATAACAAGTCTTCCATTATTAACTATAATATCTACAATGGAATTATTTGAAGAGATGTTATCAGATATTCCAATAACAATTACAAAACCTCTGTATTCATAATAATATCCTATGGAATGATTTGTATCAGAATAGATTATAGATTTTTCAGAATTAAATTCATTATCCTGAACTCCTACAACAGATGAAAAAGTAACTCCAAGAAGTATTGTTATAGAAACAATACTGCCGATGAGTATCTTATTATTCATATACTTTCCCCATATTCTCATATACGTTCTGATATTTAGATTTTTTTCCTGTTTTCCATTTCTCGTGAGTAAGAATTATCGATCTTTTTTCTTCTGTCAAAATTTTGAACTCACTTTTCTCCTATTGATATGTCCTTTCCTTCGTAAAAAATTACATTCGGAACTACTGGATATGCCGATAAGTTTATAACGATTTATCCATAATTTATTTTTTGCTGGGTATAGGTGGACGGTTGACGGCGATTTATTTTCCTGAGGAATATACTACTTCAAATGGTTATGATGATAAAGGTTCAAAACGCATAATTTGTAGTGCTTTCTTTTTTAAATGGCTAATTGGAGTTGGCTAATTAACTGAAAAACTTGGCTAACTAGTACCCTCGATGATGCAAGGGCATATTATTGTGAGTTATGGCATCTACAGGTAAAGAGATATGAGAGCCTAAAGCAATGGATTAGACAGTGAGGTGATCCTCTCTGCTTTTTAGCATTCGTTTAAGTTTCGGTTAATTATCATAACCGATATCAGTACATGACAAAGTTGATAGATCGAAAAGGTACTGTATAACAAAGCGTTGGGAAATTAGCGTTGGGGATAAAGGGTTGGTATATGCTAAAAATTAAATGATTGCTCATAATACCATCTTTTGAAAGAATGAATGAGCAAATAGAAAAAATATTACGAAACATACGAAATAATTTAACTTTAGAAGGGGCAAAACGAGTCTTTGAACAAGGTAATGAATTAAGAACTTTAGATTTGAATGAACCGCAAGACCCTGAAGAGTTCACAAGAAGTTTTCTTATTGATAAAATTCTATTTGACCTTTTTAATGTTCATCTTATAGGTAGAAATAGGAAGTTTTACGGACCGAAAGGCGAAAGAAAAGTCGATTATGCAATTAGCTTTGAAAAATTAAAGATATTAATTGAAGCTAAACCAATTAATGCAAATCTTTTTGATAAAACTCCAAGTGGTGCTATTAACCAAATAAATGGAGTATTTACATTAGCTGTAGTTCAAAAAGAGTGTAATTTTGGAATTGCAACCGATGGTTTGAAATGGGTTTTTATTAATGATAAAGGTAAGTTCGATGAATTAGATATAATAACTGATTTCGATAAAATAAAACGATATATTATCGGTGAGGAAAGGATTTCTCAAAAGAAATTAGAAGATATTAGCAAGAAGTTCTATTTAGAGTATAACGACCTTTTACATGGAGTAAAAAGAATATCAAAAAATGATTGTTTAGTTAATTCAATTCAGAATGTCGAAAATGAAGAGGATCGAGAAGAGATTGCACAAATAATCATTGATCGTTTAATCTTCATTAAATTTGTTCAATCCCGAGGAATCATAAAAGATGATGTTCTTGATTTTTTATATGGACTTGAAGAATATGAGTTGAATCACAAATTAAATCAGCTTTTCTTTGAAGTAATGAATACAAAAGAAAGAAATCGAGGGAGTATCGATCCACATTTTAAGCATATTCCTTATCTTAATGGTTCTTTATTTGAAAAGTTCGATGTTGAAAAGCATTATTCAAATTATAGAATCAAAGCTAAAATTTTGAAATATATTATTGAGTTTTTGAATAAATTTCAATTTATATATCGAGAATCATTAGAGAATCAAGAAGATGTTATTGACCCAGAAATACTGGGTTATATTTTTGAAAGAGCAATGACTGCTACAGATAGAAAAGGTAGTGGTGCATATTATACTCCAAAAGAGATTACAAAATATATTGCAGAAAATACTATTTATCCAACGATTACAGATAAAGCGAATAGGATACTATTGAAGGATAAAGGATATAAAAAATCTGAATTAATAAAATCTATAGATGAATTATTTATTCTTCCAGCTACAACTTTAAATGAAATCTGGAATAAAATAATTCTAAATCTATCGATTTGTGATAATGCCTGTGGGTCAGGTGCTTTTCTTTTAGCTACAGCTAACATTCTTTTTGAAGTGAATAAAAAAATTAACGATAAACTTGATCTAAATAATACTGATATATCTCTTAAGAAACTCATTTTGAAAAACATTTATGGTGTTGATATTAATCCAAGAGGTATTGAAATTGCACGACTAAGGTTATGGCTATGGTTAGTAGAATCTTACAAATCTGATTTTATTGAACCATTACCAAATATTGAGTATAATCTAAGAACAGGTAATTCACTTATTGGATATGTTGATATTGAACAATTTGGTACAAAAAAGATTACATTAGATGATTTCAATGGTTTGGAAGAAAGCCCTAAGTTCTTGTTTAATAAATTCCATTCTTTGAAAAACGAATATCGAAAAGCTATTGGCGATGACGCAAGAAAATTAAAAGTCGAAATTGAAGATATTAGAGAAAAAATTGACAAAAGATTGAATATAGAACTCTATCGAGAAATAAAAACAAAACAACTTGATTTTGATAAGGATGAACTTCTTAAGCTCAAGGTTTTTCATTGGGGTTTTGAGTTCTACGAAGATTTTGATTTGGATTTAACAAGTGAGGAAAGAGGTTTTGATATAATCGTTGGTAACCCACCTTATGTAAAGGAATTTACTAACAGAAAAATATTCCACGATGTGAAAAAATGTAGTCCTTCAGTAAAGCAATATTATGAAGGAAAAATGGACTATCTTTATTTCTTTATTGAACTGGGAATTGATTTACTAAATAATGAAGGTCGAATTTCATTTATTACAACGAACTATTGGCTACAGGCAAAAGGGGCTAAAATTTTACGTGAAAAAATATTGAACGAAACTATTATTGAAAGCATTTTCAATTTCAATGAATTTACTGTTTTTGAAGGGACAGGTCAACATAATTTGATATTTTTCTTGAAGAAAAAAGATGCTGGTAAAGTAACAAAAACTAAGATAGATGTTGCAATAGTTCAAGATAAAAAAATGGATAAAGACGAACTTATTGGATATTTCAAAGGAGGAAAGAGTAGTGATATTGAATCTTTTAAATCAAAACCCCAGAATGAATTTTTAACTGATAAAAACTATGAACTAACCTTTTTACCCAAAGATATTGAAAGTATTTGCCAAAAAATAAAGGCACAACAAAATTACAAATTAACAGAAAAAGACGTAGCGACAGGTATCGATGTCCATCAAGACAAAGTTATAAAATCACATCTTAAAAAATTGCCAGATTTAACAATAGGCGATGGTATATTTTTAATATCAACGAAAGAATTGAATGATTTGGATCTCATCCAAACAAAAAAAGAGACTATAAAACCGTTCTTTACTACTAATGAACTAAAAAGATACTATGCAAATAAAAAAAATAGTGAATGGATCATTTATACTACAACAGACATAATAAAAAAAATTAACAAATATCCCAGAATTAAAGCTCATTTAGATAAATATAAACAAATAATCACTTCAGATTTTGGTCCTTATGGATTACATCGGGCAAGAGAAGAAAAATTCTTCTTAGGAGAAAAAATAATTTCATTAAGAAAAACTAAACAACCATCCTTCAGTTATGTTAATTTCCCATCCTATGTTTCATTAACATTTTTTGTTATTCAACCTAAAGATATTAATCTAAAATATTTAACAGGAATTTTAAATTCAAAATTAACACATTTTTGGTTATTCTATAAGGGAAAACGAGAAGGAAATCAATTACAGATTGATAAAGCACCGATACTTTCAATACCAATAAAAAAAGTTTCAGAAGAGCAACAGAAACCTTTAATTGATTTAGTTGAAAAAATAATTGCTCTAAATAAAGATAAATCATCAGATAAAAAAATTCAGGAGATTGATAACAAAATTAATAATTATGTTTACAAAATCTATGGTTTAAATAAAGAAGATGTTGAAATTATTAAGAAGAATATACCAAATATAATATAATTTCATTCAAATCCAATAAATAAATAATCTATATACTTATCACTTGGAGTTTTTCCTTTTGGATCATTCTTAACGTTCTTTAAACCTCTTTTGATAAAATCTTCAAAATTTTCACTATTTGGTTTAAATTTTCCAACTTTATTTTTTTGTAATAAACAAATTAATTTAGTTTTCCAATCGTTAGAAATACCAAGTTTTTCTAATTCCTGACAGCTTATTAAAAGATGTTCGACATGACGATTTTTTAGAATTTTTATTTCTATCTGCTTCACATGCTTCAGCTAGTTCAGTTACAATAAGCATCAAAAATTCTGTAATTGGTCTAGGATGATGACTATTATAATTATCATAAAATCCTTTTTCCAGTGCAATTTTATGGGCTTGATTTGATAATTCATTTATCTCCATAACGATCACTAATCCTTAGTTGAAGGAATAATATAACTTCATGAAAAATTTTGTTATAAAGGTAAATTCTTATAGTAATTTAAGCATGTTCCTTTTTTTTATTAACT
>CAYGAC010000073.1:0-12594 GCA_964347865.1 uncultured Thermoplasmatales archaeon | reverse complement strand
TTCTGATTGTCCTTTAGTAACTCCAGGCATTTTTCTCCACTATCTACAGGTATCACATTGTACCTAGCATCTGGATTTTCCAGCAGTCGTTTAAGAGTATAAGTTGTATCAGGATTATCGTCTACTATCATTATATTTTTTGATATTTTATGCCACCTCCTAGAATATTCTCCACCATCTAAGTTCCTAATCAATCAATTACTATAAAAAAATTGGATAAAAATATGACTAAAATATGTAAAAAATACGCTTAAAATGCGTTGTATGATTATTTTTTACCTCCAATTCAACACGCTATTTAACATAAGGGTAATTGAGAGCGGACGATTCAGTTTAGCAACTCCATCTCTTTGAACATCACAATAATACCTTGCGATAAGTATCACCCAAGGCAGGCTAAATAACCTATCTTTTGTTTAGTAATATTTTTCCTTTTTCAGATACATATGCTGTTTTTGATCTCCCTTGTTTTTTTATGAAAATCAACCCTTTTTCATCCAGCATTTTAAGTCGTTTAGCAGTAGTTGACCTTGCTATTGAGAATTCCCTGCTAATTTTTGTAAATGAAACCACACTGTTATTTTGGTTTTGTTCATTCATAAATGTAAGAATATCGAATAACTCGTCTTCGATTTGTACGTATTCAATTTTTTGGTGGGGTAAATACTGCAGTTCTGCTTCTATAATAGGCATCTGCCTAGCATCTAAAACTGATGGACCCACATGTAACAACAATACAGATTTGTTCTCTGCTATTAAACTATTGATCTGGTACAATGACTTGACAAATTGTTCAAATGAAAAATTAGTTATTAGATAATCAACCCGATCTAATAATATTACTGCAGCAGTATGTTTTTCACTAAAATCTTTTATCTTAGCTGTTAATCCCTCAAGATCTGCGATATTGTCAAACTTTCCTAATTTAGTTTTATTCAATAATTCAACCTTGATATCTAGAGAATGAATCATATCTTTTATCATCTCAGGGTTAGCACGGGTGATAAACAAACCCTCGTAATCTAATCTTGTTAAATCTATAAAAATATCTAATGCGGCTTTCTTGCTTTTATCGCTGATGAGGTAACTGTTTCCGTTTAACAATTTACCATGGGTTTCTTGTTGATGGGTTATATCTCTTCCGAAAAAAAGGATGCCTGTAGATTCCCCGTTATCACTTTTGATCATTGAATAGGATGGCTTTATTATTTTTTTCGTACCGTGCTTTGTCTTTAAAATAAATTTATCGATTACCTTTTTATGTCCGTTATAGATATTTTTGATAGTATCTGCTAATTCCTGAGGTTTGTCAAATACGGTCAACTTAGTTACAGGTCTACCAATAATCTCTCTTGTTTTATATCCTGTAATGAGTTCTGCTGTTTTATTCCATGTGGTTAATCTGTTATTTTTATCAAATGAAACGATGATTTCAGATGCACTGTTAATGATGTTCTGTAGATACTCTTTTGTTTTAATGATTTCTGCTTCTGCCTTCTTACGGTTGGTGATGTCTAAAATAATAGCTTGAACCGCTGGCTTCCCTTGAAACTCTATGCGTTTGGCAAAAATCTCCAGCCAGCGCACAACCCCACGCTTATCAACCCCACGGCACTCATAGTGCTGTGGCGCCTGTTTCCCTGATAACCGCTTCTCAAACCGCTTCCAGACAAAGACTTGGTCATCGGGGTGAATTGTCCCCCTAACTTTCTTTGGTGGGAGGGACATAAGCTCTTTGATCGTATATCCGAATATCTTGGCAAAAGTTTTGTTGGCGAAGACGATACGAAAGTCTTGAATTACTACTATTCCTTGTAGTGACTGTTCAACCAGTGTGCGATATTTCGCTTCGCTTTCCTGCAGTGCCTCCTCCCCTTTATTGCGCTCTAATGCGGTTCCTAAAATCTGAGAAGATACTCGGAGCAGCGTTATATCGTTATCAGACCATTTTCCTGTCTCAATTACATTGTCAAAACCTATGAATCCATTTAGTTCTCCGCTTATATATAAGGGCAATACAAGAAGTGATTTGATGTCCTGTTTTTCCAGTATTTCCCTTTCGGTTTGCGCATCCATAGGTAATTTTGAAACATCCGTAATATGAATAGTCTCATTATTACGAAGTTTCTTCATCCACCACGGAGCCATATCCATCGGACAATTCTGCAGATTCTCTATTTGTGGGTTCACCCCTTCAGCACACCATTCATGCGTGTTATCCATTGTGATTCCATCTTCATTGAAAAGAAAGAGGTAAGCTCGGCTTGCACCACTTAATTTTCCTATATCTTCAAGTGTATCCGTAATGGCATCATTAATATCCGAAATACCAACAAATCGGGATGAAACAGACGAAATTGTTTTTTCAAATTTTAACCTAAACCTAATAGTTTCCTCTGCCTCTTTACACTTGGTGATGTACTCCCCCACATTATCACTCTACCGAATATCTATATTAACTTTCATATTTTTATTAGTTTAGATTCACAAAATAGCTTGATTTGAATACATTTTTCATATTGTTATGAATATGTATGCTTCCTGATACCAATATATAATTTAAAAAAGGATCTAACAACTTCGTTATTCGTAAATTTTTTGAAAATTTTAATTTTCACTAAATTTCTATCTATAAATCCTATATTTCGGTTAATGCGATTAACCGAAATGAGGTTAAGGATGATTTCTTTTTGTACAAAAATTACTACAAGAGGTGTACAAAAAAATAACTATAGGTGACTAGGAAAACATGGTAAAAAATCTCTTCATAATTGTAACAGCTAATTCTACTCCAATCATCATTAATGATCTTAAAATATGATTATCACCAAGAGGCTCTGATTAGAACGTGTTATAAAAACCAAAAAAAGAGCCATTATCTGGTGATGAATTATTCATATGGACCATGATTTATTGGGAAAACTTGTAGCAAAATCAATTATCAAAGAGAGACTTTTAAAAAGGGTAAAACAGAATTTTTGATTGTCCTAATAAATTGTAAAATTTGCCTATCAAAAAATGTTTTGACCTATTTTCAATCATTTACCATTATTTTACATCTATATTACTTCGATTATTCCATTATCTTTAAAATAAAACCTTTTTTTAATTTAAATGCTAAAATATTTTTTTAGCGGGAGGTGAAACAATGAATAAAAAAATATGTATTGCAGTTGCGATACTACTAACATGTACAAGTACTCTTTCGATAATACACAAAGAATCAAATGTGGGAGCAACAATGTCTACTGAAAAGATAACGTATTGTTTCCTTCGTTATGACCCAAATGAAGCTTGGCAGACATACCCGGAGGGTATGCTTTGTGACGGTGAAAATTGGGCATCAACAATGAAAAATGGCGACGTAGAGCTATTAACTGACAATATATTAACTGACAATGCGTGCTATAACCCCATAGGTACAATAACAAAAGTAGAACTCGAAACAAGAGGATACTATTATTGGTGGGGAGACGATCGAGATATCATCTTGCGACCAGTATTTCCCACTGCAGATGGAGACAATCATGTCTTTGATGCACCTGGGTGGAGTCCAGGTTCGTCAGGATGGATCGATATAACAAACGACACGAATGCACCAGACCCTTGGACCTGGACTAACGTAATTACCCTGGATTGCGATGTAGAAGCAGAAAACAAACCGTTTGGTGGTTGGTTCATACTCTTTTGTTCCACAGTATATATACGCGTTACATACACACACAACAACGTATAGGAAAAAAGAATAATAAAAAAAGATGAAAAACTGGGATGAAAACCCAATTGATAAACAAGAGCTTACCAATGCTAGGAAAAAATACGGTGGAAAAATCACTGGAGGAATCACCGGTCACATAACAACCCTCCCCTTCCTTCAAATTAAAAAAAAGTTCATCCTGCTACCTACGATTGATAATTTTGTTTATCCAACATTTTTTTTACCACTATACTTCTAGTATTTTACCTCTATTTTTCCATTATATTTAAATAACGATAGTTAATGGTTATACATTGTACAGTAAACAAAAAATGAGGTAATGAGGAATGAGAAAAAAAAATGTGTTCTATTTTCTTTGATTCTTTTTTTAAATTATTTTTTGGTGTGTGACGACCGGGACGGAAAACTACGCGTAAAGGAGCCTTTTTCTCGGGAGGTCAAAAATACATGGGGAGGTAAGCAAATGAAAAAAAATATTATGAGACCGATCCTATGCTTCTTGATAGCAACAGCTTTTTTAATACCACTCATGGGAACCACTACACTCGCAGAAGACACATCAATATACTTCTTTGACAGCCGAGTAACTAGTGGTGATCCCGCTCCAGAATGGGAAGAAAATCAAGATTTAATGATTGATGGAGACAAGGATAACTATGCGTCAACGACTCTTAACGGCGATGTACAGGAATTAGATGGCAATACATGCCCTACAGGCGTGATTCCGGTTACGAAAGTAGAACTCAAAACAAGAGGATACTATAATCAATTATTAAATGCTCGTTACATTATCTTGCGTATTCATGGATCTGAGTTTTCCTATATCTTTGATAATATATCCTCTACTGCACAATGGTCAGGATGGTTCGATATAACAGAAGATCTTAAATCACATCTTGGAGAATCGACATTGACTTTTACTCATGTTCATAATCTTGATATAGATGTATTAGCAGGTGTCGATATGAACTCGTTTGAGCTGTTCTGTTCCATCGTGAAAATACAGGTTACCTACTAACCATAGGAAAAAAGGGGATGACAAAAATGATAATAACCAGGGGGAAACCAGTTTGATAAAAATGTGGTTTTCCTTCTCATATTTTTTAATTTGGACAAAATTTACTTACCCCATTATTTGATCTTGGTTCTTTACAGCTTGCAACAGTAAATTTCTCCAGCTTTTTATCTTTTAAATTTAGGTATATATTTGCAATATTTGAAGGATTATAATCTTTCAACTCCTCATGATACTTAATAAAAATTGAAATGGAGTTGATGTTCCTGAAGATATGCTGTCTCTTTTTATTTTAAGCCCGCGTTGTGTTTTTTCCCGCTTTTTCATCGTTTCATCAACACATTCAACTAAATTATTTTAAAATTTTGTAATCATATTTTTTTAAGTTTGCTCTTTACAACAACTATGTATAGCTTCCTTTGGTGTTTCAAATCCCGTGTTAATTGCTTTATAATATGATTTCAATCATCAATCATAATAACATCTAGGTTTTTCGTTAGGAATTGTCTTCTTGTTTTTTTGAAATACCTGACGCGGATTTTATAGTATATGAGTGTGGGATTTTGAGTTTGTAAAATTTTGATTGATAATAAATTATTTGGCTTCTTCTGTTTTTACTTTTTTAGGTATATTATAATTTAAATGACCAAAGATAAGGCATATCAGAATCAATATTATTCCAATAACAAAAAGGGGTGTTAAAACATACAGTGGATACAAATCCGATTGAGTTGAGGCAACGCATCGAAAAGCTATAATCAAAGCAAGAATGGTGTTCGCAATAAATACAATTCCAGTACCTGTTGCTATTTTAGCACTTGTAACCAATATATCTTCATATTTTTTATTTCCTATAATTATATCTTTTAATCCATTTTGAAATAAAGTAGAAAGCGCAAAATTACGTAATACAACACTAATACTAGCTAAAATAGCTGAAGTGACATAAAAGATATACATGTTAAAATTGGTTCCATACTCTTCCGCGTTTAATAATTAATCTCATTAATGTTTAACAACTTATATTTTCCAAACTCACGGTACACAGAACCATATCGATGGCATATTTAACACAAATTTGGTTTAAATGAACGGGTTATCCACCTGGTTTCACCATGATGAAAAACAGGACGGCAAACGCTTTTCTATCCTGGGTATCAGAAAAACCAATGGGTACTGTAGCATTAACTGTTACGGCTGTTTGTCCGAATCCAACTATCGGCTTTGAAGTCACAGTTGTCTCTTCGCCTATAGGAATATTTCCTGTGCCAGTGGTTTCTTTGCCGAGCAATATCAAACCACCTATAAGTTCGATACTCCAATTCATCCTTGTTGCATCTAATGTACCCTGATTCTTAATAACGGTGTTTACCTTGAATAAACCTCCTTTAATCGACTGGATTTTCAGCAGTGGCGCGTCGATAACTGTTATGTTGTGCGGTTCTGACCAATTACTCCTAATACCATTGGCATATTCTACTCTTGCCCTAATAGAATATGTGCCCACCTTACTCCACGTATGATTCACGGTTATCCAATCACCTGATGGATGAGGACCAATCCACCCGCTCGTTGTACCATCATCCCAGTCAATATAGTACTTCACGTCATTGTCTTCAGGGTCAGTTGCTTTGATACTAAATATATAGCTGTGATTAGTTATACAATCCGTCGGACCCTTGATAGAAGGAGAAGGCAGAAAAGGATCTTTAAAACAATAAACATTACGAGTGAGTCCACCACCGTAATATAATCTTCCATAGGCAACAGCAGGAGAACCAAATAACCACTTTACAGAATTCATATCATATTCCCAGAGTTTCTCTCCTGTGCTGGCATTCACACATAACAACTTACCAGTCTCCCATATGCCTACATATACTTTTCCATCAGCTACAACAGGAGAAGAAGTATATCCACCTCCTACATTGCAATTCCAGATTTGCTCTCCTGTATTTCCATCTAAGCAGTAGAGTCCCTCAAAAGCACTGAGGATATAGATGTTGCCGTAGGCAACCGCAGGAGAAGATGTCATACGGGGGTCACCTGTACCTATAGTAAAATTCCATATCTCAGTTCCATTATCTGCATCTAAACAGTAAACGGCATCGCTGCCGAAACATACCTTGCCATTGAAGACAAGAGGCGTAAAATATGCTCTCCACCCTGTACTAAAATTCCAAAGCAAATTCCCGGTATCAGCAGCAAAACAGTACATCTTATTATCTTCTGACCCGATGTAGACCTTCCCATGGCTTACGGTAGGGGAAGATAATTCATAAAATCCCAAATTGTAGTCCCAGAATATGTCACCCGTGTCGGCATCTAAACAATAAAGGTATGCATCCTGACCTGATGATATTGCCCGAGAATGTGCGAAGTAAACCCTACCACCAAAAACTGCTGGAGAAGGGCGTGAGACTCCATCTCCCTTGTAAAACTTCCATATTTCATCACCGGTATCGGCATCAAGACAATAAAGATGATCATGAGTATTGCTTATGTAGACTTTGCCATCATATACCGCAGGAGAACAAGCATCTAATTCATAGATATAGTAATCCCAGAGTTTTTCGCCTGTATAGGCATCTAAGCAATATATGTTTTCGTCAACTGAACCGATGTAGACCTTCCCATTTACAACAGCAGGAGAAGATTCTAAGTTCCCACCAGTTTTATAAACCCATTTTGTCGTGTTTGTACGCGGAGCTGAGGATGTCGAATACGCCGTCCTTTCCGGGTCGTGCAGAAACATCGGCCACTCATCTGCCATATTGGTATTGCTATATTGTAGCTCAGATTCTACTTGATTTTCTATTATACACTCATTATTGATATTATTATTTATAATTCCTAATACCGGTAAAACAGTAGCGATTATCAACAGCGTACAAAACGATATTCCAACTATTTTCTTTTTCATATTCATGTTTTTATTCCTCCCAGTTCTATACGTTTACACTCCCATTATCTGTCTCAAAGATGGAAAACTATTTATAAGCCGCTCTAAAAGTTGAAAGAATAATGGGTTAGATGTCGCTTGCTGGTTCTTCGGCATCCTGACTTTGAATGTTGTCCGATTACTATCAGCACCATGGATGTCTTGGGCTTTAGCTCGGATGGTATACTTTCCTCGCTTGGACCAGGTATGGTTAAGTGAAACCATGGTCCCTGATGGTACATACTCAGTCCATCCGGTGCTTGTGTCGTCTCCCCAGTCGACAAAGTAGCTGACATTGTCTCCATTAGGATCAGACGCTTTAAAGGTATATGTGTACTCAATCAGCTTCTTTTTCATTTTTATTCCTCCCAGAGGATATAATAATTTCCAACAAGTAGTATATATATTTTCCTACATAAATATTTTCCCATAATGGATTTATTGCAACATTTGTTTCATTAATATGATAATGATTTCACTCATAATTCGTATATCTCTTAAGAATCTTGTTAAAAATACGGTATAATCTATTTTATCCCCATAAAGTTAACAACCTAAGAGTTAACAGTACGGGAATAACAATTGGGATAAAAAATCCTTTAAACCTTAAAAATTCGGTTAAGATAATTAACCGAAAGAATTGTCATCTTGATCTTTATTTAAAGGTATGTGAACCTGTAAAGCAAATAGACATCGTTAACATTTTCTTAAGGAGGGAAGGTATTACCTGATGTTTTATAATTGAAGAGACATTACCTGTTTTATCGAAACATTCCTTGACAAGTAATGTTACTGGTCTTGGTTGACTTTACGTGTTACGAAAATTTATATAATATTACGTCTATTAGAATATGTAAAAGGGAGGATTAATATGAAAAAATACTTCGTATTAGGAATTCTTGTCCTATTTATTGGAGCTAGTATTTTACCAACTATAAGTGGAGTTAATGATGTAAATAAAAAAATTATTCACCCAAAAGAAAAGATGTTAAAAAATTCATTTTTTGATGTCCAAGAACTTGATGATTTCGGTCAGACAGCATATGGATTGACATCAGCAGATTTTAATGATGACGACAATATAGATTTTGCTGTTTCGTATGCAACAAGTCCTTTTTCATATTCAACAATCTCTATCTTTTATAACGATGGTGGAGCTTCAGAATTCACTCAGGATGATATTCTGACCTATCTTAAATATATACAAGATTTGGATTCAGGTGACTACGATAACGATAATGACATTGATTTATTATTTACCACATCAAATAAAGGAAGCGACAAACAAGGTTTTGTGATTCTGCTACTAAATGATGGGGAGAATCATTTTGAAGATCCTATAACAGTTGCGATGCTGCCTGATAGAATCAATCCGCAAGTTACATCTGCAGATTTTGATATGGATGGAGATCTTGATTTCTTGGTCGGTGACAATAGTGGTCAGGTAGAGTTCTATGTGAATAATGGATCCGGTAATTTTTCAAGCGCTGGAATCATTCATAATTGGGGGTGGCTCAGCTGGGGTGTAACCTCTGCAGATTTTGATAATGATGGTGATATAGATTTTGTGGTTGCCGCTGATATTAGTTTGGGGGCAAACAATGGCCGTCTTTATCTTAAGAAAAATCAGTTGATAGAATCAAATTATTCAATTATTTTTACACCTGGTCTTGGTGAATTTATTGGATTACTTGGATGGCAACAAAATACAGCGAGTTTAACGCCCCTAGATTATAACAATGATGGATTGATGGATTTTGTAGCTGGAATACGTTATACGCCATACCTTTACATTAACAGAAATGGGACATTCGACCGGTTTTATATCTGTATGTTGCCACCAACTGAAGAAGGATATGGTGATGATATGAGAGAAGGAGCGGTAACATCTGCAGATTTTGACAATGATGGTCATCCTGACATTGTAACCGGAGGTTGTCAAGGTGTTGTACGATTGTTCATTAGTAAACACCCGTTTGCAGTAATAACCAGACCAGAGAATAGGTATTATTATTTAAATGATGAGAAAAAGATGGCTGTATTTCCCTATAATGGTGTTCTGGTAATTAGAGATTTAAGCATCGAGGTATCAAATTTGGTGGAGCTGGATAAGGTTGAATTTTATGTCGATAGATGGTTGCAGGATACCGATTATACGTATCCATATAGTTTTAATTGGACTTGGAAACCGATTTTACTTTTTAGAGTTAGACACGCTATAAGGGTAGTTGCATATGACTCAAATGGTAATCATACTGAGGATAAGATGTATCCTTCCTGGAGATTCCTTTAAAAACTTGTTTATCATTGAGAATATTGAAAGGAGGGAAAATATGAATAAAAAGCTATTTGTTGGAAGTATCATAGCAGTTGTCGTGCTTATTGGTGTATCATTCATCTCTGTTGTTGGATACAGAAGTGTAGCATCTGATGTGAAGGCATCACCACTATTCAACATCAGAAGTAGCAGGGCAATAGATTCAGAGAGTGGGGATTTGAGTTGTGAGTATATTGGGAAAGGAGAAGTAAGTATATTATCAATTCCAAGACGAAATAATAGAATTGAATTAATACATAAATTTTTAGATATTATAAGAAAGATGGATGATAAAGCATTCAATATATTTATTTCTTATGTAGTTAGTCATTTGAAGAAGAACGGCCACTCGGATATTGAAAATGAAGAGATTGTAATTGGATTGAATGAATTAAAGACCAACATAGAAGGCAATAATATTCCATTGGAAAATTGGGAAAATCCACAGTATTATTCAGAGAAGGAATACACAATTAAAGATTGGAAAGTTGGTTGCTTTTTATTATTATTAATCGGGGGAATTATAACAATAATAGAAATTATTGGTAGTATTCTTCTATTAATCGTATTGTGGCGTATTATATATACTAATTGCCCTATGAATTGTTATGATACTCTATAAAAACAGTATTAGATTATAAAATGAATTCTTCTGGCTAAAAACAAAATTGGTTGTATATATTCTAAGAGATTAAAAAGAAAAAGTAGGAAGTTTGTTGTTGGATTTATAATTTTAATAGAGTTCTAATTATTGGAAACATCCGTGAAAATCTTTCTAAAAACCTGAAAGGCCAAATGTTATTTAATTGCTTATTCTTTGGCATCGTGACTTCTAATGTCGTCCAGTCGCTTTCCTCACCCAGAACATCTTTTGCTTTGACTCGTATTGAATAATTACCTTTCTTATTCCAAGTATGGCCGTAGTAGCACTTTTCTCCAGATGCTCTTTCGAAAGTCCATCCAGTATGAGTTCCATCTCCCCATTCAATATAAAATGAAATCGGATTATTATCTGGATCTACAACACTTAGTTTATACTCGTATTCATTACCAACTTTACCATATATCTTGCCTGAAATAGTCGGTAGTTCTGGTGGGCTATTTGATTCTACAGGTCCAAATGCATGGAGATAACCACCCCAATCAGTGTTTGAACCAATATATACAGTACCGTCTTTACCGATGCACGGAGAAGAATCACACCATTCATAGCAGATTCTTTTTCTCCACTTTTCAGTACCATCAGGATTTATCGCTATAATATCACCACCAGAGGTAGAACCAATATTTGTTCCTACATAAACTGTACCTTCTGAAGAGATAGCAGGACATGATTTATGAATATGTCTTCCATCCCCTAAGTCAAAGGCCCATTTTTTAGTACCATTTGGATAAATCGCCCATAGTTTATCTCCTCCTACGTAGATAGTACCGTCTTCAGCAATAGAAGGGTTTGTTTCCGTCCCTTCCCCTACTTTACATTTCCATTTCATTGTACCGTTATTTGGATACAGAGCATAGAGGTAATTATCCCAGGAACCGATGTATATGGTTCCATCATTTGCTATTGATGGAGGTCCTTTGATATAATGTCCCGTTTTGAATCTCCACTTTAATGTACCATTTGGATTCAGAGCATATAAATATTTGTCACCAGAACCAATATATATAGTTCCATTATCGTCTATCGCAGGGTCAGAGGTAATATAATATCCTGTTGGATAAATCCATTTTATTGTACCGTTTGGATAAACTGCAATTATTTCACCTTCATCCATTTTCCTCATCGTTCCAAAATAGATAGTACCATCCTTTCCAATGGCTGGAGAAGAAGCAATTGTTCCACCATGAGCGGGTAACTTCCATTTTAACTTACCATTGGACGAGTTAAAAGCATATAAATTATCATCCCATGAGCCAACATAGAGTGTGCCATCATTATCAAGTGCAGGAGCAGAAGTAATACTGCCACCCGTTAAATATCGCCATTTTTGTGTACCATTTGGATAAAGAGCAAAAATATACCATTCCTTATCTCCAAAGTAAATAGTCCCGTCATCACCAATAATAGGACTGCCATCTACACCGCCACCAAAGTCAGGACCTGCTCTGAATCGCCATTTCTCAAGTTCTGTGATATGGATAGTACTATATGGGCTTTGGCTCGTATGATGAAGATCATAGCATTGCATTGGCCATGGAGAATCCATTGGATCACCATAAGATATTTTTGTTGATTTTATTAAAAATATAACACTTTCGGACTCTATTTCATCTTTTGAAAAATTCTTGGAAAACTTTTCCCTGTAATACTTTTGAAATGAGAAATAATCTTTACCATAATAATAGAAGGCAACATCATCCAAAAGTGGTGTTTCTATGTCATATGAGATATTATAGCCAATGCTCATAGGAGATAAAATTTGAACAAGAATTAACATCAAAAAGGTACACATTAAATCTATATTTCTATGCATAATCATTTTTCCCCTCAGGAACTTTTTTCATGATTTCATCTACTTCTAATGGGGTTGGGATAACAAGTGTATCTCCTGCTTTCAATCCCCATCTGGGACCAAACTTACCTTTCTCTTCACATCTTA
>CAYGAC010000072.1:0-29976 GCA_964347865.1 uncultured Thermoplasmatales archaeon | reverse complement strand
CTTCAGTTTCTCTTAACTGTAATTCAATTTGTTGACGTTGTTGTGCAATTATTTGTACTTGTGCTTTTAATTGTTGAAATCTATTTATTTGATCCTGAAGTTGCGGTGACATTTCTTCTTCAACCATTTTTTTTCTCCTTTTTTTGTTGTAATACAAAGGTTACTTTTTAAAATTATTCTTTATTTTTACATTTATTCGTGAAATTTTTAATTCTTGTAAAAATCACTATTAAAATTTTACCATATAATTTATAATATTTATAATAGAAAATATTATATAGAAAGATACAAATATACTAAAATAGCTGAGATTTACCTACACTCATCTGGGGAAAATTTATGAATAAGAATGACAAGATAATATCAGTGATTGGTGTTTTAATACTTATTATTTCCTCGATTGGAATATATACTTGGGCACCTATGGAAACAAAAGCGGTAAGTACCTTCTCTATTGAAAAAATTTTTAGTACTTCTGGTATTTTTTCAGAGAATATACCCAATTCAATTACAGTTTCAGATTCAGATCCTTTTTATCCATTAATAGCTAATCCTTTAGCTGTTCATTATGATGTAATGGGTAATCAAGAAATTTTTCCACTCTATATCCAAAACTTTAGTAATCCCTCTCAAGCAATTATGAGAGCAAGAAATCAAATTGGTGACAATGGAAATAAACTAATCATAAATTCAAAATCTGCAGAAGAATGGTCTCTGGAGATTGCAGAAAAATATTGGAATAGTACTGAAGCTGTGATTATTATAGAAAATAATGAATCAGGGTATTATCTTGGAGTTGCAATTTGTCCTATTGCTTCATATTTAAGTATACCAATTATTGTAACTAATGAACTTGATGTACGGGCAAAAGAAATTCTTGAAGATCTTGGTGTAAAATACTCAATTGTTTGTGGAAATGTAGTTGGTTATGGTAAAATTTTCAAATTTGATAATTGTGATGAGATTCTTAATACCTCTATTAAATTAGTGATGGAAAAATTTGGTGATATTAAATATATTACTCTTACCAATCCTAGGGATGCGTGGCCACCAGAGGTTTTAAGAATTGAAAGTGATCCATTAGTCTCTGAAACTGGAAAATTAACATCAACTGCTATTTTTCCATCAAATCTTTTAAACGCATTAAGGGGAATGATAAGCCCAACATCTTATAAAATTAAAATTCCTGATGACTATAAATATGCTTTAGTGAAGGTAGATTTCAGAAATCTTCAAGATCCGACACATATAGAAAAATTTGGTGATAATGTAATATTTATGGGTAGTTTAACAAATTACATGCGTACAACAGCTTACCCAGCAAAAATGGATGCCAATGGGAACATAGAAGAAGACAGATTTCACTTTGAAACAATAATGTATGATATGGGAGGGGAGGAATTTACGATTAGTCTTCAAGGTGTTTATTCCGTTCTTGATTCTGCAGAATTTGAACTAAAAGTTACAGCAGAAGAACTCAGTGATCCATTTTATCCAATGATGAAACAAATGTCTTCGATTGCTCCCTATCTCACTGCGTATCATAAAGGAATTATTTTTGCAAAACCAGAGTTTGCTTTTGCTCCAACCGATGATGTGAAGCTTAATGGAAATACATTACCAGGCAATACACAGGTATTCTTAAATCCGATGTTAATTCCTGTTATCAATCAGCATGTTTACGAAAATATATATATTCCATTAAATAAGGTTCTAGCAAAAATAACGGATATCGATATTACAGAATCTGTTGAATTTTTAAAAAGAGATTGTTATTTGGATCCATTTTATGTTGCTCTTGTTGGCGATACAATAATGCTTCCCCAGTATTATTATCGAAGTCCACATAATGATCCTTTTACAAAACCTGCACGGGGAGCGTATGGTACCAATTGTCCAAGTGATTTTATCTATGGTAATATTGATCCTGAATTTTATTCTCTTTTACCTTATAATTCTAACCATTTAGAAAATGATTTACACTCAGAAACAGATTATCCTGAAGCTGAAAACATTGTAGGACGGATAACAGGTTGGAATGTGCAAGATGCAAGTGCTCTAATTATTAGAACAATTTTTTATGATAAAATAATCGATGATTTAGGACCTTGGAAGGACAACGCTGCTGTTCTTGTTGGTGCTGGTACAGAAGTACAAAGATTACCGATTTTTAATGCAATTCAAAACATCCTTGGTCAATCTGATCCAATGAAATTCCCAAGCGGGGAAAAACGATTTCTTGTAAAACGAATAAAAGAAAATTTTGAATATGGTGGTTTTAATGCACAAAGTGCAGAGCGTGGAGCTGCACAAAGGGTTGGTTTTTCTACTGAAGCGCTCAGGGATATAAATAAAGATGGCATATTGAATCGTCTTTTCTTCCCCTGGACAAGAGTTAAATTCCGCCAGGGGATTGAAAATATTGAATCATTTAATAGTTTAGAATGGTGGATAAATACAATACTTGGAGATAGTTCAGAACTTGTTATTGGTGGTGAACTCGAAAAGAATAGTAATCTAATCATTTCGGATTCTCATGCAATATGGTTCGAAAAAGAATATGGTGATGTTTTAATGCATGGTCTTGGAGGGCCATTTTTTGAAGTTTTAGCTCGATTCATTCCAATTGTTCCAGGATTTCGATCTCCTCTCGATGGTTTAGGGGCATTTAGTGTCCGAGATGTTCACAATGTAGATATGGGCCCATCTGTTATGCTTATTGAAGGATGTGGATCTGGAAAAATAGATGGATTTCCACCAATGCTATCTCTAGCAAATGCTTATATTCATGCTGGTGTAAATGCCTATATCTCTCCAACAACCTTCTCAGCTTTTTATGGTGCTCTGGAACCGCGTCCAAACTTTAACGGTGGAGTAGGATTTGGCATAGTGGGATATATTAAAGCTTGGTATGATTGGAGATTTAGAGGCGAATATCCGCCGCTCTGTTTTAATCAGTTCATGTTTGAAGAAGCAATAATGAATATGTTTAATGATGATGTAAGCATTGGTACCGCCTTGCGTAATGCAAAGAATAGTTTCTTACCAGCAACTTTCTTTGATAAATTTAGATGGAAACCTGTTTTATCAATTCCTTCAAATTTACCTGATTATTTAATTAAAGATTTACAAGATGATATAAGTGCAACTGCCGGTGGTGGATTGGATCATCATCCAGTGGAAAAATATTGTACTGTATATCAGATTAATCTGTTAGGTGATCCAGCGTTTAATCCATATGAACCAATAAATGAAGGTACATAATAATTTAGGATTATCTTTTAATATTAAAGATTTATTAATTAAATATAATCATACTATTTTTTTACATTATAGGAAAAAAATACTAAATTGATAAAGAAAGATTAATAGGAAGTAAATGCATTATTATCTTTGAAAACTCTAACATTATATCTTGTACCTTTGGTGAGTGGTGGAAGATGATAAAAAATTTATGGAATAGAAAAGATAATAGAGATGATTCTTTTTGCAACGATAACAATGTCCCCAGTTTTAATATCGATAAAAAAGGGAAAATAATTGATATCAATAATGCGTTTTGTCAAGAATTGGGATGTAATAAAGAAGAAGTTCTTGGTTTATTTCTTAAAGATATTGATTTTATTACAGAACAATCCCGAAAAAAAATACGATGGAGACAAATATTAAAATTGTTTGGTACAGTAAATCCTAATTTTAAAATAAATATGAGAACTCATGAGGGAAAGAACCAAATACTAGAAATTAATTCAAAACCTAATATAAAAAATGGTAAAAATATTGGTGAAATTTGTTTGGTAAATAATATTTCTGAATTTACAGAGTCACAAAAAGAAAATCTTACTAGAAAAGAGTTAAAAAGAACGATTAAAGAATTGGAAAATGTTTGTTCGGATCTCGATATAAAACTACGAGAACTTAGTAAGTTTCAAACGAAACTTGAAAAAAAATGTGAAGAAGTAGAGACAATGAATGATGATTTAGAAATACGGAATAGAATTATAGAAGAAATTAAAGGTCAATTAATGCAAAATCAATCATTACTTGTAGAAAAGACGGATACTATCACACATTTAGAGAACGGATTAAATGAATTACGAGAAGAATTGAAATTAAAAAACGATGAATTGAACACGAGTAGAGTGGTAATAGAAGGAACGAATAAAGAGTTGTTGGCAGCTAAACATGAAATAGAAAATAATTTGGATGAAATACAGGCATTGAATAATGATATTCAGATAAAAAATACCATAATAGGTGACATTAAGGGTCAGCTTGCAAATAGACAAACAGAACTTGTTGAAAAAATAAGTAATAATAATAAGCTTCAAATCGACCTTGATCAAATGCAAAATGAATTGTTAGTAAAGGAAGAAGAATTAAAAACAATTCAATTTGAAATGGAAAATAAACACAATGAATTAGATTCATTAACTGCTTCCTTGAAAGTTAGAGATGCAATAATTGAAAAAATGAAAGAGCAACTTACAGACAGACAAATAGATATTGTAGAAAAAACAGATAGTTTTGACCGGTTACAATCCGAATTAGATCAGAGGCGATTAGAAATAGAAGAAAAAAACACTTTAATAAATCAGTTAGAAACAGATAGGAAATTAGGAGATATTACTGAAAAATCTGTAAAAACTGTTACTACTAAAATGGATTTAGATGAACAAGATACCGAAAAAGAAGTAATATTGCATCCTGAACCCCCTCAAGAATTTATTGATGATTCTGTCAAATTAGGTAAAAAGATTCCTATAGTTGGTGAGCTTACAGTTGAAAAAGATAATGAGGTAAATGATCCGGAATTTGTCGAAAATTCTGAAAAACAACATCCAACATGGATGAACCAACTTGAATTACATGAAGAGATTGATAAAATTCTTGATCTTAAAACCAAAAAAATTGATAACGAAGATTGAAGGTTAAATATTATAGAAGAGAAACAATTGGTGTAATTGGTGCTGGTGCATTTATTGTGATTTTTCTAACAATGCCTATTGAGGGTAAGATAGTAATTTGAATTGGGTCTCCGTATTTTAGTTGGAAGTTAGTTGGTAATTTTATAGTTAGATATGCCATATCTGTATGATCATTCATGGTACTGAAATTGATTAAAGATTTATCCTTATCAAGTGGAGTAATAAGGCCAAAATTAGATTCATTTTGGTAATTCCAAAGAGGATGTTCAAAGATGGGATGAGCATTTACAAATTCTGATTTTCCACAATAATATAACATTTGTATTTGTTTTCCATTCGATATTTGTATTAATAAATTTGATACATCAATATCAATAGAGAAAAGCGGTTTTATGAGAAGAACGATTTTTTGAATACTTCTTTCTCCGTCTACAGAATAATATTTTCCTACAATATCTTTAATCTGTATATATGTAGATATTTCGGTTAATGCATCATTAATCATTTGTTCATAATCTTCTTCTGTAATTCCTTTTGAACTAACCATTGTTACAGATGCAGCTACCCCTGCTATTAATACAATGCCTGCTAATATTATAGCTGCTGAAATTCCAGTAATTCCTACACTGTTGTATATAATAGCCATTTCCTATAATTATTCCAATTAGAATAATATATAAATCTTATTATACAATTGTTACCTATTAAAGGTGAAAAATGTTGTACAAGTACTTGCAATCTGCTTTTCTATACACTCTTCTAGATCAATGGAAAAGTGTCAAATTGTGATTTTTTCAATTTGTTCTTTAAACGGCAAAGCTTTAAATAATGTCACTTGCGAACAGTAAGCGTGTAAATGATTACCGCGCTATAATAAAGCACGGGAATCGGAATGAAAGAAGGTGAAAGTAATGGAAAAGAAATATATGGAAAAGCTGGTAGGAAAGTACTGTAAAATTGTAACTAAAGAACCAGGTGAAGAGCGAGCAAGTGTAGTTACTGGTTACGTTGAAGACGTTGACTACAAAGATGGTTTTATTCTTATTAATTCAAACCAAGGATTAGGATGTCTAAGAATAAATACTATTGTTGCAATTAAACCAGGTCGTCTTAAAGAACAGAACAAAAATAAAAACAAAAAAGCCCTAATACTCGATAAAAAGGGTATGATGGGTATTGGAACAATGATCATTTTTATTGCTATGGTTTTAGTAGCAGCAGTTGCATCTAGTGTTCTTATTCAAACAAGTCAAACATTGCAAGAGAGGGCTTACAAGGTAGGAGCTGAAACTATTCAAGAGGTATCAGGTGGACTAGAAGTAAAAGATATAGTAGGATATACAAATGCAAACAAAACTTATATTGAATACATGGCTATGGTAATGACACTTACAGCAGGTTCTCCATACATCGCTTTACAAAACGTAGTAATAACTCTTCAACTAGACAATATGACGGTATTAGCATATGATGCAAACATTGTTGCAGGATCAGTTAGTATCGATGGTGTATTCCATACTTTAGACCATTCATTATTAAATGCTAGCAACTTTGGAATCATCGTAATTCATGACGCAGATAGCTCGATAATAGGAACTGGTGGTATGAATTTTGGTGATACAGCGTTTGTCGTAGTGAATCTTACAGCTGCAACACAAAGCATTGGAGTTGGTCCAAGGTCGGACATTTGGGGAAATATAATACCTGAGATTGGATTAGACGCAGTATACTTTTTAAGAACACCTGTCGTATTCGAAAATAGAATAATTCAGATGTACTAAAATCAAGAAAATTACAATTAGCTAAACACTAAAATTCAATTTTTCCTTATTTTATATTTTTCTTTTTTTTATCATTTCATATTGCTGTTTAATTCGAATATTTTATTTTTTATTTCTGGTTGTATCTATTAAATTATTGGTACATTTAAAATATTTAAAAGGAATATTAATGGATAAAAGTTATTCAGAATAGATACTAAATTCATAATCATTTTTATTTAAAAATATTCATCCATCTTATGAAAAATTAAAGTATTATCTAAGATAAATGAGACTGGAATAAAGAGAAAAGTATATATATGAATATATAGCTATTGATTAAGGATAACT
The DNA here is from genome assembly GCA_964347865.1 of uncultured Thermoplasmatales archaeon. Classification (GTDB taxonomy): domain Archaea; phylum Thermoplasmatota; class E2; order DHVEG-1; family DHVEG-1; genus JAGLML01. Next base: position 22,937 of record CAYGAC010000072.1, on the reverse strand, counting down.
CCAGCAGCACTAACAATCTAGAGGAGGGGGTCAATATAGAGTCAAATCCAGAAGATTCTGAAAAAAAGGATAAAAAATTTCAAGAGGAGGAAATTTCTGATTCTGACTCCAAGATTAAGGAAATAGATAATGAACTAGAAAAAAAAGATCAAGAACAACAGAATTTTGAATCTGCTACTGATAATAAAAATGACATCCGTCGTATTATTAAGTTAGAACCAGACAGTGAAAACTTAGAAGAAAGTGAAAGCAAAGAAACAGATGATGAAATCGTTTTTGAAGAAGAAAAATCTGAAGAAACTGTTACAGAATCTTCTGAAAAACAAGATAATTTTACAAAGACAGAATTTCATGATAAAAAAGAGTTAGACTCGCAAATAAAGGAAAATTCAAATTTAATTAAGAAACTAGAGGAAAAGGTGGCATCAATCTCAGAGGAAATGAACGATCTAATCGGTTTATATGAGATTGTTTCAGGGCAAATGAATCCTTTTGTTGGTCTTTCAAAAGTTACCAAAAAAAGGCTTGATGCATTGGAAAATTTTGATAAAGAAATAGATTCCTTAAAAACAAGATTGGACAACATTGAGTCTCTTGTTGGTAAAATTGATATTAATAAATCCAGCTCCAAAAATCTATCACCAATGGAAGAAATTGACGATATAATAGATAGAGCCTTGGAGTTAGTTTTAGATAAAAGTAAAATAGATGATATAATAGCTAGAGCTATTGAGAGTTTTAACATAGGAGATTTATCATATAATAATATGGGAGGGGAATAAAGATGGATGATGAACAGATAGAAGAAAAAACACTAAATGAATTTGAATTGGGAAATGAATTATATGCCCTTGTTGAAAGTAATGTTATTCCAGCATTCATAGCAGATAAGATAAAAGATAAATTAAATGAAAATAATATAAAACTTAGTAAAAAACAGTTATATGAACTTGTAGAAATTATTAAGAAGGAAGTGCAAACCCAAGATTACTCTTATAATGGTAGTCAAGAAAAAGAAATTTCAACACCTACTGAAAATATTGATTACATGAAAGATGATGATATCGAAAAGTTATTTAAAGCAATTGAAAACTTGGGTAATAGAATACAGAAGATCGAAGAGGCTAAAATTGAATACCAAGGAGATTCTATTGGAAGAATTGTTACACCTGAAGATATCCATATTCCAGAAAAAATTTCTGTTCCTTATTATGATAAAAAATCACCTACCTTGCAGGCAATTCCAAGTGATCCAGAGAGGGTGATTGTCTTAATGAAATGGTTGCAATTTCTAGTTGATAAGGTTGGAAAAGATAATCTCTCAGACGTATTAGATTACTATGTTGACATAGGATGGATATCCGAAAAAATCGTTACTAAATTGATGGAGTACTCTGAAGGAGTGACTGAGGAGAAAAGTCAAAAAGAAGCTCCCGAACAAACCGAATTACAGGCACAGGATCATATTCAATCTTTAATGTTTATTCAAAGATTAAAGGGCGGACAGCCAGATAGCTATTTTTTACACAGAATCGAAAGAAAGATAAATAAAATGACAAAAAATCTAAGCAATACTGAATAACAATGAACTAATCTTCAACATTGGGTTGAAGAAGAAGTACATTCGATTAGGGTGAGGATTAAAATAATTAATAATTGGAGGGGATATAAAAAATGGGATTCTCCACTATTGCAGCAACTGCAATACTAGGTGGTACTTGCATTATGATTATTACAATTTTTAGTGGAGGAATTCTTCCAACGATTACAAACTATCATGAAGCATTTAAAAATATGGAAGATAGAGCTGTTGAAAGGGTAAATACAAATATAAATATTACCAGCGTGACAAATACAAGCGGTATTTACTATGATTTTAATATTACTGTGAATAATACTGGCCAAATAACTTTAAAAATTCTTGATTTCACTATATTAATTAATGGCATAAAAGAGCAATTTAATTGCTCTGATTCCTACTTATTTCCAGAAAGAGATACGATTTTTACTCTCAATTTAACTGGAAGTGGTTTAAAAAGGATAAAAGTAGTAACTGAAAATGGTATCTTTGATTATGAAGAATATATTGTATAAATAAGAGGGAAATATGGGATTTAGTCTGACTGGTACACATATTGTATTTTTTGTTGCAGCTGTTTCTATAGCTGGAGTTGTATCGGGTGTTTTTGTTGTTATTGTTACAGATTTAACTAACAGTTTTTCAGATAGAGGTGAGCGGTTAACTGGAGAAATTGATACAGATTTTAAGATTATTAATGACCCGGAAAATATACCTGATACAGGAGGAGATTATATATTCTATCTAAAAAATATTGGAGAAAATAAACTTATTACAGATAACGAGACATTTCAAATATTTGTAAATGGAGATATTTTATTAAAAAATAGCTACAACTTTAGTTCCAATTATATTTACCCTTGGGAAGTTGCTGAGATTAAAATTGATAATACAACAATCTCAGCGGGAACACATCAGCTGAGGATAGTTGGACCCTATGCGGTAGCTGATGTTTTTCGATTTACTATTTAAATTGAGGTATAAATATGCCAAAAACAAAATCAATTGATTTATTAAGAGATGGAATGACAGATGGATTCGCAGATAAATTTGGACGTGAAATACCTGATGGAACCACAATATTTATGGAGGGAGAGGAGGGAGCAGGTAAAAGTATTTTATGTCAGAGATTTTGTTATAGTTTTTTAGAAAATGGACATACATGTTCTTATCTATCTACCCAATTTACTGTAAAAAGCTTCATACGCCAAATGAATTCTTTAGATTATAGTGTTAGAAAATACTTGTTAAAAGGTCAACTTTTTTTTCTCTCTACAGAATCTATCTTAGGGGAGAGTTTACCCAAAAAAACCTTCCTCGACAAATTATATACTTGTAAGAAATTATTTGAATCAGAGATAATATTTATAGATTCAATTTCGACTCTATTAAATGAAAGCCTTAATTACGGGAATTTAAGCGATCTTTTTAATTTTTTTACCAGATGGATGGGTGTTGGGAAAATAATTGTTCTTACTGCTAACCCAAAGGAATGGGATCAAAAAATCCATCAGAAATTTATGTTAACTTCAGATATGCATTTTGAACTCGCTTTGGCAAATATACCAGGAGTTGGTGTATCCCATCAGATATATCTTCATAAGTTTACTGGTGCACAATATAGGTATCAACATGCAACAGGTTTTTTCGTTAAACCAAAAATTGGAATATGCATTGAATCTACCCACGTAGCCTTCTAAAAAACGGAAGATAGTATGACAATAATGGAAAAAGTGGAGCTAACAAAATTAATAAAGGAAAACGAAAATTTGAAAATTTATATTGAAGAATATAATAAAAATATAAAGCCACGAATAGATAAACCACTTACCTTTTTTAAGAAATTACCTTTTGATTTGAAAAATGAAAAATATCCTAATGTAATATATCCTACAAAAGGCTCTATATTCGTTCATGTATACAGAACCGCCGACATGGACGAACCAGAATACCATGTTGTTGAACCAATACTAAATGACAAGGAGAAGGAGAAATATAAGGAGATATTGGATTTACTTTTAGAAAAAGTTCCATATAAAAAAGAGGCGAAAGACGATAATGAGTTAAGAGAAATTATTATAGAAATTATCGACGAGCTTACTATTGTAGGAGATACCAAAGAGAGTGAAGTATTAACAGGGAGGGGATTGTTTAGTAGGTTAACCACTAGAAAAATACCAGTTACTTCTGAAGAAAAAAGCAAACTTGAATTTGCCTTAATAAGAGATATAATTGGTGGTGGAGCACTAGAGTGTTTTATGAGAGATCCCTATCTAGAGGATATCCATGTCATTCCTGGGGAAGAAATTCATCTTGTACACAAAGTTTTCGATATGATTAAGACAAATGTAAAAATAGATACAGATTCAGCACCTGGATTTACACGTAGTATTAGTGAAAGAATAGGGAGTCCAGTAAGTATAGGAAAACCCATTGCTGACGGTACATTACCTGATGGAAGTAGAGTGAATATTATTTACAGCGATGATGTCAGCCTCAAAGGGCCTACCATGACTATTCGAAAGTTTAGCGAAACACCAATTAGTGCAATCCAGCTCATTAAATGGAATACTATCTCATCTGAGATCGCCGCGTATCTATGGCTGTGCCTAGAATATGGACTTAACATATTTGTATGTGGTGAAACAGCAAGCGGGAAAACAACTACTTTGAATGCTATAGTCCCATTTATACCCCCCACGAGGAAGATTTACACAGCAGAGAACACTCCTGAGATGCATGTACCACATCCTGTGTGGCAACAATTGTTAACGAAAGAATATGGGCCAGAGGAGGGTAGAGTAGATCTTTTTGCACTTCTGAGAGCTGCTTTACGATCCAGACCTGATTACGTTATACCTGGTGAGATCAGAGGGGTAGAAGGAAGGATATTATTTCAAGCTATGCAAACTGGTCATCCTTGTTTAACCACCTTTCACGCAGGATCTGTAAAACAAGTCGTACAACGATTCGTTGGGGAACCCATTAAGGTCCCAAAGACCTTTATGGATAACCTTAACGTGGTTGTTATTCAACGTGCCATACAACGAAAGGGTAAAAAACTTAGGAGATGTCTATCTATCGAAGAAATCGAGTCATATAACAGAGAGCTAGATGCTATAATGTCACGTACAGCATTCGAATGGAGTCCCATGGAGGATGTATATTTCTTCAGAGCCGATAGGAACAGTTACATATTGGAGGAAAAAATCGCAAGGATGGCAGGTTATAAACATACAACCGATATCTATGATGAACATAAATATCGAACATCAATGCTTAAGAGATTAGTAGAGGGAGGAATTGAGGACTATTATGAGGTAACTGAATTTATTTGGAATTTCTATAGGAAAAAGACAGGGATGTAATCTATAAAGACATAGTGTAGAGTATGAATGAGGAAAAAGGAATATTAAAACGGTTTAAGATTGGTTCTAAAAAGACGAAAAAGAAAAGTAAGATAATAAAGGAATTCCGCATAGCCTATAGGAGTATCGAGAGTTTAGATTATTATTTTAAAAGAATTTTATTTCCATTGATAATTTTAGGAGTATTGGTCTTTTTTTTACCATCCATTTTTAATATATTTTCTTTACCATTAGCCGCAGTACCATTTCTTTTTCCTTTTGGCGGATCAATAATTATAATTCTTGGAGCGTTATATCCTTATATAACCTGGAAAAACAAAGAAGTTGAAATCAATGAAAGTATGCATTTTTTTATAACTCACCTTAGAGTTTTAGCGATATCAGATCTAGGATTAAAAGATATAATAAAAGTGATTGGTGGGAAAAAAGTATATGGTGCTTTAGGAGAAGAAATAAGAAAAATTGGTACATTGTCTACAACTTGGAAGGTTTCAATTGAGAACGTCTTTCGATTCATATCAGAACGAACTCCAAGTAAGATTCTCAAAGATTTTCTTGATCGGTTTAATCAGAGTGTATCAAGTGGTGTAAATCATCGTGATTTCGTTGAACGGGAGCAGGAAGGTGTTATGGATGAGTATGAAACAATGTATGAGTCAAGTAATGAGGTTATAACTCTTTTAAATGAAATCTATGTCGCTCTACTTACAGCTATTGGTTTCTTAATGGTTTTTGGTATTATTGCTCCTGCAATAGCTGGTGGAGATCTCAATACATATTTTTATGCTGCCTGTTTTGTTTTTATTATCTCTGAGATTTGTATATTATATTTCATACAATCGTTTATCCCAAAAGATGATTTGTGGCAAAATACCGGTAAAAAAAGCGATATGGAAAAAAAATTTAATCATATCTTCAAACGAACTATTTACGTTGGAATTATAATCGCAGGTATTCTATTATTTACAAGATATGTTTTAGCTTTATCTTTTTTACAATTTCTTTCTTATGAGATAATTATTGCAATTTCTCTAACTCCAATAATAATTCCTGGGATAATGGTAGTATTAGAGGAAGAGAAGATGTCACGAAGGGAAAAAAACTTCTTGGGATTTCTTCCTTCTTTAGGCTCGATAGCTACAATGAGAGGTGGAAAGATAACCGATTCAGTTTTTTACCTGAGCAAGCGGGATTATGGAGTCTTGTCTCCGGATATCGGTAGACTTTCTAAAAGATTAAAAACGAGGATTAATGACACCTCGTCGTGGGAATGGTTTGGTGTTGAAACACATAGTAATTTAATACAAAGATTCAGCGAAATATTTAGAGAAGCGACATTTGCTGCAGCAAATCCGCGGTTAACAGCAAATATGGTTACTGAAAATATGAGAAAAATTAAGAATTTACGATTTAAAAAATTCACAATCTTAAAGACTGGTACTGCCCTTTTCTATGCAATTACTCTTGGAATAACTCTTACCATATACGTGACTCTTGTTATATCAAGACACATGAATACTATTACTGAAGCAGCGGGAGATCCTTTCGAAACTGTAGGAATAGAGATGCCCATTTTGCAGCCTATACCTGAGGAGGCTATTTCAACTGCTTTTATAATTGTATTTTTTGTTTTGATAATTCATAGTTTTTTAATTGCGTATACAATTAGAGTATTAAGGGGTGGACATAAATATATAACTCTATTTCATTTTGTTCCCTTAGTATGGATTGTCGCAATAATAGGAGTAGGAATAAATATTGGACTAACTGAATTTTTAACTGTATAATGCACTAATATTAAATTAAAATAACTATTTCTATTATTGAAGATCGACTATAGTATCTACAAAAGCAGCTGGTGTAATAAATTGTATTAATCCATGCATTCCAAACTCAGGAAATACTTCACCTGATATCTCTGTACGTGTACCAATACCTGATGAAGGAGAACCGTCACCAAAACAAGCTGTAGTGTTAACCATTAAAACTGCTAAATCTTGATAGTTAATAACCGGAGAAGTAGCGCTAATTGAACTATCTAAATCCCTAATCACAATTATTCCAAAAGAAGATGAATCAAGACCACTCATATCCATAGTATCAAATAAACCATTTGTAAGACTATCATTAAAATAATTACTATTATAATTTAGAATTACTTCTTTATCGGTATTAGAAATTGCTATATGGGTTTGAATTAGACTAATAGCATCGGATCCAGCAATTGGAGCGATAAAGATTGCCATCTGCGTTATATTATTTCCAGTTATTTTACCAGATATATGAGTGACTTTAATACCATTAGCAATATCTTTGATTGTCTCTTGACCCGTTTCTAATGCTTGTTGTTGCATTTCATTCATAGTTTGGAAAATAACAGTAGACGCCATTCCTGCAACTAACATTATAGCTATAAAAATTATCAAAGAGCCGATACCCATAGCAGCTTCTTTAGATTTAACTAACTTATATGTAGTTACCATCCTGTCCCCCTAGTCTACCATCCCCCTCACTTTTAATTTATGGAATGAAATAGCTGGTGAAATAATTAAAATTATAAATCAAAAGAGAGCATAAAAAGTTTAGTATTTATTAATGATAAAAAAAAGAATGAGAGAGTATCAATTGCCTCTTTCATTATCTAATATAAACATTGTAGACTTATTTATTTATAGATATTATTTCTATTGTAAATCGTATACTTCCTTCACATACGTTGACGGTGTTCTAAAGGCAATTATTCCCCACGATCCTATCTCTGGAATGAGGTTACCCCATATTTCAATTCGTTCAGCTAAGCCCGGGGAAAAAGTTACATTTGTGGCTACTGTCAACATTACATAGTCTCCTCTGTTAATAATTGGTATAGCAGTATTTGCACTAAGAGATCCATCTGCATCCTCTATCACGATTATACCGAATTCATTAGCAGCTAGACCGAATGCAGCGGTATCGAAAATCCCAGTAGCTGCAGGACTTGACGCATGAGCCGAACTTTGATAAGAAAGTACCATTTTTGTATCATTGGTAGCTAACTCAATTTTTGTTTGATTAAGATCGATCTCATTTGTTCCTGCTCTAGCTCTAACACCTATACCTATACGGTTTATTCCATTTGATGCATTATCAACATGTCCCTCTACATCTACAACAGCAATACCTGTTGATACTTCTTCTATTGTTTCCTGTCCAGTAAAGAGTGCTTGCATCTGAAGGGTATTGGCAACTTGGACTAAAACTGATGCAGCAATACCTGCTACTAAAACCATAGCTATGAATATTATCATAGCTCCAATACCCATACTACCTGCATTTTTTTTACGGAAAATTTTTCTTTTTTTTCCCATCCTTTTATTACCTCCTATTTTAATATTTATCCTAACTTAGAGTGCACATCCTACACCATTAGGTATATATCCAAGTAAATATGCAGGTAATTTAAATAATTTGCGTTTTTTTTAAAATTAATATCCAATTAGATGATTTATAATATTAGTTTTATTTTATTATATTATTATATATAAAATATTATCAATAGAAGTTGATTATTAAAATATTCATAAGTTTAAATATCATTAAATTATAAAAAATTAGTATCAACTAACCCTAGTATCTGATATCTATAAACTTAGGGTTAGTTTTATATTATTTCTATTGTAAATCGTAAACTTCTCTCACATATGTTGCAGGAGTTCTAAAAGCGATTATACCCCAAGATCCAATCTCTGGAATGATGTTACCCCAAATGTCAATTCTTTCCTTTAAACCGGGAGTAAACGTAGCACTTGCATTAATAGTAATCATTACATGATCTCCTCTATTAATAATTGGTATAGCAGTATTTGTTGATAAAGATCCGTCAGCATCCTCTATTACGATGAGTCCAAATTCATTTGAAGCTAAATCAAAAGCAGCGGTGTCGAAAACTCCAGTAGCTGCTGGACTTGCTGCATATTGTGCATTATTATAAGAAAGTACCATTTTTGTATCATTGTCAGCTATCTCTATTTTCGTTTGATTAAGATCAATTTCCTTCGTACCTGATCTCCCACGTACGCTTATTGTGATTCTATCAATTCCATTTGATGCATTTTCAACATGTCCCTCTACATCCACTGCTTGAATCCCTGTGGACACTTCTTCTATTGTTTCCTGTCCGGTAAAAAGTGCTTGCATCTGAAGGGTATTAGCAACTTGAATAAGAACTGAAGCAGCAATACCCGCTACTAACACCATAGCTATGAATATAATCATAGCACCGATACCCATACTACCTGCATCTTTTCTTCTTAGCAACCTTTTAACTTTCATCCTTTTTCCCATCCTAGCGTCAACACTTTAATAGTATTATGATGAACAATGAGTATTTTATTTATATATATTATTCGCAGATGCATATGTAGCTGCATATTCTCGTGTATACTTCTTCAATTATGTTAGTGTATAAAAATCAAATAATACACATTAATTATTACTTAATACTATATATGATAAGTTACAGAAAAAATCGATTAATAATTCAGATATGAAATGTCTGTTCAAGTTTTACTATCTTTTTTTCTATCCCTGCCAACATTTCGTGAGCTTTTTGGAGTTTCCGTCTTCTTTGATCATACATCAGTCTATCTATATGAGCAGATATTTTCTTCTCAAATTTATAATCGGTTCTTTTCTCTGGAATGGTTGGATATGAAGGAGGTGTAATTTTCTTTAAAAATCCATCTTCAAATTGTCTTTTCTCTCCAATTTTTTGCGGGATACTAGATTTTGGTGGCGATTCTTCTTTTTTAGACATATTTTCGAGTTCGATTTTTAGGGATTCGAATCCTTTTTTTATTTCCTCGAAATTTAATTGAAGATCTTTAATTACAGTATCTTGTTCCTTTTTCCTTATCTCTTGTTCTTTCATCCATTTCTCAAATTCTGGGGACATTTCATCTTCCTCCAATTTATCAATTGACTCCGATTGGCTTTCAGGTTCTGTATCCTTTTCTTTTTTTTCATCTTGAGTCATCGGAGATGTTTTAATAATCTTCTTTTCTGTAGGTTCTTTTTCAGTTGGTTTACCTTGTACAATTTTTTCTTTCGTCGATGGTTTTTGTATAGGCTCTACCTTTTTTTCCTTTTCTTCTGTAACAGGAACAGCTTTGGTGGTTTTTTTCCCTCTCTTAAAAAGACCTAATACTGAACTGATACTAGAGACAGAGACTCTTTCAGGTTTAGTAAGTTTACTACCTCTTTTAAAGACATTAAAAAATGAACTAGTACCAGAAGGAGAAGCTGTGGGTTTACCTGTTTGAAGGGAAGGTTGAGGTTTTGATCTAGCCAAAAATGGCAAAGGTACTCTTTGAAGAAAAGATAGTGGTTTAGGTAATCCTTCCTGAGGTAAGGTTTCAGGAAAGATCAAGGTTCGTCTATGATCAATAATAAGAATAAATAATAATAATCCAAATATGAGATACTGGGGGAGATTATTAATAGAAATTGCTTTTGTTGTAATCCCAAGTCCCAATCCAGCAAGCATACAAGAAGTAGGAATAAACGAACGATACAGATTTTTTTTGGTAAGATTTATATGAAAATACATATCACTTGCAACTACAATTAGAGATAGGAATATCAGTTGTAAATTATTCATACCCGATAAAAAATAAAAAGGAGTTAATTCAAATATAAATCGGGGTTCAAAAGCTGCTCGAAAAAAGAATATAAATACGAATTTTAAAGTGAGGAAAAATCCTAGAAAAATAAAAAAATAGAATGGAATATTCCAAATTACTATATTATGTTGGTCCATGTTTAGCTAACCTTAGCATATTCATTTTTTTAGCAACATAAAACGCGCCAATAGCCCCCACAATTATAGATAATAAATTTATTATTAGTGAGGAAATCGGTACTAATACTGGTCCATCTATCCATGGAATAACAATCATATTGCTACTTCTCATGAGATCTTCCGTGCTGTATTCAACCAGAGTCATTGTTTCTAATCCACCGCGATCTGATGCGACAACCTTTAAATGAGTAAACCAGGTTACGTGAAAAACAAATAGTAGGTCCAGATTGCATTTATCATCGACTGTTTCCTTCTTGTCAGAATGTGAGAAAATGCATTTTTCTTTTAAAAGTAGATTTCCCTCAGAGGATGTCTCAGTAAAGATATTACTCTTAACATAAGTCTCTGTATTGTCATATTGATGAAAAGTAAATGTTGCTGTTTCTTTTCCATAATATTCTAATATAATACTAACTTCAAATATATCCTCCCAAGAATTATAATCCAGTACAACCAAATATACTCTAATCGTATCTTCTTGTGGTACAATTCGGGTAGTGATTTGTGATGGTCCAACATTAAGTACACCTACAGCTGATTGCCCACCTCCTTGAGCGCCATTGGGATAAATTGTAATTAGAAAAAATAGAATTATGATTCCAATTAAGATCCCTCTCCTTATCATAGAGTTATGTTACCTCCGGCTATACTTCATGTGAGTTTTTACCATGTAACCTATGACGAAACAAATAATGAGAATTATTACAATAATAAGTATGAAATCTAACTTTATTCCTTCCTCTTGTATCGACTGAGGAGGGCTAACCGTTATTGCAGTCTCGTACTCAATAGTTTCTCCATTTATTTTTACAAAATAGCGGAGATTTGCATTATTTGTTTCTCTAATAGCTTGTATTTTAATTGTAACAATATGCTCAGATATATCCGTTGAAGATATAAGAAAAGGTGTATTTACTTCATTATTATTGCTAAGTACTTTTAAGATAGTAATATTCTCACTTTTTAGATCAAAATTTATTATTCCATTTCCGGAAAAATAGACCTTAATATCCTTTATTTCATTTTCACTCATTTTTAGATTTTTTTGGTATTGAAAGGTTATTGTTTCGTTCTCTTCTTTGAATTCTTCGAGTTGATAATTTGCATGTGCAGAAATAACTCTTAAAATTGGTGAATCAATTCCAAATGAGGTTCCAAAAGTCAATGTAGCAACAGGGATAATTAAATTACTTGGAATTTCACCTTTTATTGTTCCTTCGATGTCCTTTCTTCCTGGAGGCCAAGATTCTGAATGAATAATCACAGGGTCGAATTTCATACTATTATTTTGAGAGAGTATTTTACTGACGTTATATTCAATAATGTTATTATAAGATCCAAAGTCTACATCAATACTTAAAGGAAGATTACCAGTATTATCGATTCTAAAATAATCATGACCATAAGCATCCATTTTTGTAAATGGATCGACGTTAAAGATTATAATATCTCCATGAGATTTTGCAAAACCTGCTGTTGGTTTTTCAACTACTACAGTTTCACTATAAATTTTATTAGTATCTAAATATACTTCCAAAGTCCAATTTTCATGATAAAATTTTGGGTGCGAAGGAAAGGTGTCTTCAATACCAACACAAAAACTATAGTTGTTTTTATATTTTATAGAACGTGTTGAATTAATGTACTCGCGATTATTATATTTTTTAATATCTATCCAAGGATTCTCATTATTTTTATTATATTGCCATTCATAATAATTTGTTTTATCTCTTTGTCCTTCACTAGGTATAGATTTTCCAGAATAAAATTTCAGATTTAGTATTTGAAAATCTTGACCGTTCGTTGTTACATTAAAATAATGCCATATTCCAGCTACTATAACTTGATTTCCAAAACGCGAATATGTTTTTTCCCCAATTATATGAATTTTTACATTTTCTTCATCTTGAGCAAAAACTAAAATTGGTAAAACAGATGAAAATCCAATTAATGAAACTAAAAAAAGAACTATAATACTTTTATCTTTTATCCCACCACCTCTTGCATTATCAAGCTCCTTAGATCTTTCACTAGCATATCTCTTATTCTTAATACTGTATTAAAGTTTTTCCATTGGAGACACTATAAGGATTATATAAATATGCTTAATAAAATTAAATAAAATAAATTATTTTGTGTGACCTTAGAATCCTTCTGATACAATAATTTATGTTGAAATAAGGAAATTTATGAGATTTTGTCATTATGTTTGTGTCCTGAGATGATAATAAATTGACGCGTTATAATCTCCAGGGAATTGCCCACTAGGAATATTTACAGCCCATTCAACATCATTTGTTGATAAGCTACTAGAATTATTTAATGCGGCTGTAAAGGTAGCTACACCACCATAGTAATATTGTGGAGCATTACCCGGGAATAAAGTAAGTGGACTTAGTTCACCACCCGCGGTTAGTATCGATGTATTTTGTATAAAGTATGTCGGATTTAGTTTGTGAGTAAGATTAGTTACATTAACTGAAAAAGAATAGTTACCATTAGATCGAGTTTCAATTGCGATATAACTATTGTTATATGCGGGTGTATCACCCGGATTTCCTACAATTACTGGCCATCCTGCACTTACAATTTCTGTATAACTATAGATTCCAAACTCATTGATTGTCTCTCCGACTATAGGATTGTTATAGGAGTAGTAGCCATCATCATCTAAGACTGTTATGTTGAAATTCCAAGACCACGTATCGTTGAAACCAGGAGCAGGATCTGTGGGATCTGGTGTATACCTGAATTGATACGATGGTCTCCATATAAACGTGATATTATAAGTGTTGGTGTAACCGGGGCTACCACCAGGATCTGATCCTGTTACATTTACTTCTGACCAACCAATAAACGTTGCCTCGCTATTATTATTTGGCCATGCCATGAAGGCAGAAGCTGTCTCAGTGCTGTTGTCATATGTTAAGTTGAGGTTAATGTTTCCACCCAATGATCCGTTAAAAGAACCAGGATCGGTACCGAGGTCAGCCCAAGCTCTGATCCATATGTACTCGATATCAGCCCATCCCTGATCACTACTGATATTAACTCTGAAATAATAATTCTGATTAACATCTAATTGTGCATTTAAAAATGAGGCACCTGTGGCATTTTGCAAATCATACCAATTAATTCTGGGTTCTAATTGTAAAACGGTTACATTCAATGTTGTTGCATTATAATAGCTATCACTCACATCCCCAGGATCAGCTCTACTAACCATAACCATTGGTCCAAAAAGAAATACATGAGAAAATATTGAAATAACAAAAACAGATACCAATAGTGAAGAATAAATTTTTTTTCTTCTCTCCTTTACCATACATCCCACTCCTAGTTGCGTTAGCAATCATATACAGTAAATGTCTTATATACTTTTCGATAATCTGATAGATATGCGGGTACCATGGCAATTAGAAATATATGTGCTTTTACAGTAGTAGCATTACCCATAGAAAGACATTCCCATAAACCCTATTTTAATGAACAGCTCATTCAAATTATTTAAAAATAATATTATTTTTTTCTTTGTTTTATAATATTATATAGTAGATATCCTATAACAATAAAAATAATCAATCCTATGATTATTGTTATTTCAAATGTCGGTTCATCTTCAATTCTAAATGAGCCGACATTTATTTGAGTGGAAAATTTTTCAATTTCACCATCAATTTCTAAAGTATAGTGGAGAAGGGCAATTGATTCTGGCATGATACCTTTAACTCGAACAACAATTGGATGTTCAGAAGAATAGACAGATTCTACTTTAAAAGGAGGTGTTACCTCTGTACCTCTACTTAAAATTTTAATAATGTCAAGGTTTTTTCCACTTACATTGACGATAACAGAGCCATTGCCACTTATATATGAAAAAATATCCTTAATTTCATTATAATAGATATCTATAGTATCAATATGTTGGAAAGCGATATCTCCGACTAAGGGTTCTACAATAAATCCGCTTCGCCCTACATATATATTTATTGGTAAACCAATAGATACATTTGATGAAATTAGATATACAATACTTTTTGGAGATATAATATTTTGTAATTCTCCTTTTACCATTACCTCCCCAGCTTTAATTTGCTTTATTCCCGGATTCCACGTTGATCTAGACTGGAGCAAGATGCTGTATCTTTTCTTCTCGCCAGGTTTATGGATTTCTGTTAGATTGAGAGTAGAAAAGATGTTTTCATATTTGCCATAACTAACCGATAATTTTAATGGTACGTTACCACGATTTTCAACGGTAAATTTATCATTGGATATATAGTTATTCTCTGAAAATGGTTCTACTTCAAATATTACAGGTATTGTTTTTAAAATCAATGAAGTTATTGCATTTTCCACATATATTGGTTGAGATATTAATAGTTCATTATTTGTTGATACTTCCAAAGTCCAATTACCAATCTTTGAGTATTGATCTATTCCAATATAAAAAGAGAAAGATCTATCATTATAACTGCAATAACTTTCGTTAATATATTTAGAATCGTGTTGTGAATCCTTCCAGCTTTCCTGATTATATTCCCACATATAGTAATTAGTTTCATTTCTATTATTAACATTTATTGGAATATTACCAAAATAAAAAACAATTAATATTTCACTAAGTTCACTATTTAGAGTTATATTAACATAATGCCATATTCCACGAATTAACACAGGTTTATCATATTTGGTTCTAGGTTCACTATTCGGAATATGTATTGAAAGATCTTCAACTTGCACATCATTAACACTAATTGATGTAAACGATGATATATTTATTATCAATAAAAATGTTAGAAAAGGAGTTAACCAGCGTGTTTTAAAAAGAATTCTGTACATGGTATAGGTGAAATGTAAATTTGCTAAAACTAATTTTCTATTTATTTCTATTTATTATTTAAAATAAATAAGATAATTGGATATTCTCGTCTCTTATACCTCACCATTTAAAGTATAGGTAATAATTGAAGAATAGTTACCAGGAAGTGTTCCCATTGTAATATTCACCCAATATGTAATATCGACGGTATCGGCATATGTGTTATTTAAATGAGGTCTGTATGTTGCAGCTGATCCCCAGATAAAAAGTGGATTTATACCATCAAAATTTGTTCTAGATAAACTTCCTCCTGCCGCTGATAAAGATGTATTCAGAATCCAATATCCGCCCCCTGCTCTAGTTAAATTTGGAAAATTAGTAGATAAGGAATAATTTGCATTACTTTGGGTAGTAACAGAGGCATTTGGTGATAATTGGATATCGTTTTGACCAGGGGCACCAGAACCATAAGGATTATCGGTAACTTGAGTTATACGAGAATACATATATATGCCATATTCATTAATTACATAACTAAAATAACCTGAGGAATCTGCAACGGTTATATTAAAATTCCATGTTCTTGTATCATTATAACCAGCTGTTACATCCCAAGCACCATCACCCGGAGCATACCTCGTCTGATTACGAGGGGTAAATACAAACGAAAGATTGTGCGTATATGCATCAATAATTGTCTCAGTACAGTCTCCTGCATTAAAGAGAGCTTCATCATCAGGCCACATCATAGTCCAATTGGCATTCCCCGTCGCATTCTCGTATTGTAAATATAGATTTAGGTTTCCACCTTGGGTTTGATTATATGTTGTCAATTCACTTCCATTATCATACCAAGCTGTAATGTTAATATAATCTACATCAGCCCATCCCTGATCGCTGGTTATATTGATTAGAAAGGTATATTGTTCTTCAACATCGATCCAAGTATTTAATTTCGAAGCACCAGTTGAATTTTGAAAATCATACCAGTTGATAATAGGTTCAAGTGTTTCAACAGTAACATTAATTGTTGTGTTGGTATCCGAATATGTTGTAATATCTACTGCCTCTGATATTTTTACCAGAGGAAATGTAATGATCATTCCATTTGAAAATAATGAGAAAAAGAGAAGTGTTACAACTATTGTTGTTAGTATTGTTTTTCTTCCCATCCTACTAACCACTCCTAGCGAATAATATCTCTTTCGAGCGCATACCCATCCATGTTAATTATTAACTGAGAAACTGATCACTATTTATAACATTTTGGTCATCGAATATGCAAGTGCATATGCATGTGTTTTATATTGTGATGTTCTCAGATAGTTCAAAATATAATTCTAAAAAATATAATAAATTTTAATCATGAGCGATTTTCGTAGCCACACGAGCAGTATATTCTCCTGAGTGCGTACCAAAAGGTATATCAACACTGAATTGCACATTCACAGTTTGACTGACATTATCATTTGAAAATATTCCAGAGGTATTGAAGATGTCAATCGTATTTATCTCTCCAATACCATTAAACATTTTGTCAGAAGTTATATCATCATTAGGATCTGTAACCCCAAGTATCCATACATTGTTAGCAATTGGAATTGAATCCATCCATGTTATATTGGTAAGGTTTTCTTCAAAGTATATGCTCATGTTGAAATTATAGTTTGATGAGTAAGTGATAGTGACGATATTTGAAGTATCACTGAATCCTGGTGATGCAACAACATCTACCCAATCTGAATTAGGTAAAATAGATGTAAATCTGTAGACTCCATACTCGTCGACCTTCCAAGCTTTTATGCCAGCTGCGTCTCTCACAGTTATGTTAAAGTTCCATGAATACGGATCATTGGTAGTATTTTGAGTTGCATCCCATGTGTCGTTACTGCTTGCCCATCGTACTTGACTGCCAGGTTTAAAACTTATATTAACGATTCGAGTTGTACTGTTTATTACGGTCTCCGAGCAATTTGTAAGAACGAGTTGCGCTTCATTATCTGGCCATAACATATTGAAATTTGCAGTACCTGTGGTGTTATCATATTGTAAGAACATGTTTAAGTTCCCACCATTAGTTTGATTGTATGTACTACTATCACTACCATTATCGTACCAGGCTGTTATGTTAATGTATTCTAATTCGTCCCATCCATTTGGTTCTGTGATATTTATAATGAAGTAGTATTCATTGTTAACGTCAAGCAATCCTGCCACGTTGTTGAGCTTTGAACCAGTGCCATTCATTAAGTTATAAATATTGATAATAGGATTAATGGCTAGATAGTAGTAGCATTTCGCATCAGCGCTTGCTGGAGGAGTCTCGTTAGTAGAACCGGATTTCTTTCCTATGCTATAGAATTCATAGTATCCCTTACCATCTGGATAGTCAAAACTCCAGTTCCATGGATAAGTGATATCTGGATTAACAGGATTATTCCAAACGGCCCATATTGTATAATTTCCTAAAGTTGTTGTGGCATTTATATATATCTGATCGATATAAACGTCATCTGCGCCTGATGATGCATCGCATTGAAATCGAATCTGCATATCAGACGGAAAAGTATAAACCGATTCATTAATCCAAACCGTTTCATGATAAAACTGATCGTTTACAAAATCAGTTCCAGCAACATATGTAGCAACCGTAGTCCAACTAGACCCATCAAAATACCGGACCCAAAAATCTTCACCGTTTTCCATACTAACAGATTGGAACCAAAATTCGACTTTAATATATTCGAATCCAGGTGTGTGAACATCTATTCCATTCGTATGATAAAACGAAGATGCAATACCACTATTTTCCTGAATATTTGCTGCATTACTTCCCTGATGAGCATATGGTCCATCAGTATACAATAAACAATCAGCGCCACCGTCAGTATAGTTAGTACCAATCCATGGATCACCATTTGCATCTTCAAAATTATCATAAGTCAATGTAACCCAAGAAAAATTATTGTCACTCCAACGATAATATAATGTAACATTATCTAAATCAGAAGAACCTGTTGCAGTAATATCAGGCGGCGAAAATGATGTTACAACATAGGGAGAAATCAAATCAACCGATGTCTCCAAAGACTGAGTTGTAAAATAAAACCAAGCAGAAGTATTACTTTCGCTGTCATTGACTGCAACTTTCCACCAATAGGTGATACCATTTGCATTTGCTTGGGTATACACCCAATTAACAGTGGAATTCGCAACGACGCTATTATTTGTCTGCCGTAGAATCCAAGGACCTGTTGTATTTTCATACCAATAAATATTTAGATTGTCACCATTGCCGTCGTTTGCCTGTATTTGACAGGTTGGTTGCAGATTTACACCGATACTGCTATTTTCGGGGCTTATTAGCTGTATTGTTGGTGATGGATTTGGATTATAGTAGCATATTGTATCTGCACTACTTGGAGGGATTTCATCAGAAACACTAGTTTTTTTTCCTATGCTATAAAACTCATAATATCCCGTCCCATTTGGAAAATTAAAATCCCAACTCCAAGGATATGACAAATCAGGATTACTAGTATTACTCCAAACAATCCAATTAGTACCAGTTGCGTTTACCCATACCTGATCAATATATACATCGTCAAAGTTTGATGATGCATCACATTGAAAACGAATCTGCATGTTATTTGGAAATAGATAATCCGATTCATTTATCCAAATGGTTTCATGATAAAATTGATCATTAACAAAATCGGTTCCAGCAACATAGGTGGATATTGTAGACCAAGCTGTTCCGTTATAATACCTTACCCAGAAATCTTCACCATATTCCATACTAACAGCTTGGAACCAAAATTCAACTTTAATATATTTGAA
This sequence comes from uncultured Thermoplasmatales archaeon, assembly GCA_964347865.1. GTDB lineage: Archaea > Thermoplasmatota > E2 > DHVEG-1 > DHVEG-1 > JAGLML01. Next base: position 3,489 of record CAYGAC010000072.1, on the reverse strand, counting down.
TCCAGGTGTATGAACATCAATTCCACTAGTGTGATAAAACGACGAAATAACACCACTATTATCCTGGATACCTGATGCATTACTTCCCTGATGTGCATATTCGCCGGTATATAAATAGCAATCAGCACCTCCATCTGTATAATTTCCCCAACCAGCTTCGAAATCATCATATGTCAAGGTAACCCAAGAAAAATTATTATTACTCCAGCGATAATATAATGTCACATTATCCAAATCGGAATTATCCGAGGCAGTAATTGTTTCTGGTGTTTTATATAAAATATAGGGAGAAATCTGATTTACTGATGTTTCTATCAACTGAGTTGTAAAATAGTATATCACAGATGTGTTGTCAATACTGTCGTTAACCGCAACCTTCCACCAATATTTTGTTCCGTATGTATTTGCCTGAGTGTATGTCCAACTAAAAGTGGAATTTGGAGAAACACTACCATTTTTCTGTTGGAGTAACCATGGACCTGTTGAATTTTCATACCAATATATGTCGAGTGAATCACCTTCACTGTCATTAGCCCATATTTTACAATTTGGTTGTAAAATCAATCCTGTTGTACCATTTGGAGCTGGATTTATTAGATTTATAACAGGTGCTGTATTGAGGCTCTTATTAAAATAACATATCGTATCAGCAGAAGTGGGAGCTGGTTCATATTTGAGTCCTGATCTCTTACCAATACTATAAAATTCATAGTAACCAGTTCCATTGGGGAATTTAAAGCTCCATTCCCATGGGGTAAGAATATCTGTTATATTTTTTATCCAAGGATCCCAACTACTATTATCAGTTGAATATCGATACCAAAGTGTTACATTATTCAAACCACTTGCTGCTGTTGCTGTTATAGATAGAGGTGAATATGTTACGGTATATGGTATAATCTTATTGACTGATGTATCGGTAACATTATGTTCATTTCCAAAATTAAGAAATGTTTCTGGCGAGTTCATAGTATTGTAGCTTGTATTTAACCAATCTGCAGAACGTCTTATTTTTGAAATCCGAACCTCATCGAGTTTTCCAATCCAATCTCTTCCTCCACCATTCTGGTTTCCAATCGTCAATGTATCATAAACATTGTTAATAGAAGAACCATATTGTCCTGACCAATTAACTTCTAATGCGCCATTTTTATAAAGAAATGCATCACCTGTTTCGTAGGTTAGCGCTGTGTGAAACCAAGTACCCAAATAAGTGAAAATGCCACCAGTTGAATAGTCATTGTTATTAATAACAAATCTCATATTATCGCTACTGGTTCTCCAATACAAACACCAGTCATTAGCATTCCAATCAGTTCCTTCAACAAAAAGCCTAAGAAAACTTTGACTGTCAAGAGGATCTCTATAAACCCAAGTCTCTGCAGTTAATTCTGTAGATATAGTAGCAAAGTTGTTAATATCTGTTCGATTTTCACCCTTGTATTCTCTGCCACCAGCTATCCTACAACTCGCATTATATAATGTACCATTATTAATTCCATCATAACCATTCGAAGTTGAATCATTTAAAGAATTATTATGAAAATGCCAGACAGCAACATAATTTGAATCCCATGTACCTACTACATTTTCCTGACTACTACATGAACTATTACCGTAGTACATCCAAATCTTTGTATCGATAGAAGAACTTAGACTGGTAATATTAACCCAACTTACGATTTCACCAGTTGATCCATCAAATTTCTCAATTTCATGATTGAGTTTTGTAGAGTTATCTGTATATGCTATAAACGTAATATCATCACCATCATTTTGGCATTTAGAATCATTTGCTAAATCGGTATCAGAAGAACGATATACTAAAACCGGAAAGTTATTGAGATTGGAAGCAACCTGAGAAGAATTTAAAGTGATTAACTTTCGATAATTCCAGGAGGCATTCCACCAATTCGATGCATCATTATATGCATAGGCAATATCATTACCAAACTCAAACATTAAAGAGTGGCTACCGGAGGTGAGAACCTTAGAAGTTTTATAACCTGTTTTATTGGAAGAATAATTTCCTATGAAGACGGAATTATTCACCCATTCATATTCCAACGTTTCATTACCACGTGTTACCTCTAGGAATTTCAAATCATGATTCTCATCCGAATTACTCCATGTTGTTCCATTTACAGCAGTAATAGTTAAATTTGCTCTTCCAACTGTAGTAAACATCACTACCCATTCTCCACCTACTACTGGGTAACTTTGTACATTAATAATGGTAATATCGGGTGGATTACTACCTTGAGTTGAAATAATAATAGGTAGAAAAGTTCCCAATAGTAAAACAATTGATAATATGATGGTTATTAACTTTTTATATCCTCCAATTTTAATACGATTAAAATTATTTTTTCCTCCCCATCTCTTATTAAAAAACAAAGAATTCGATGTATTAGATGGCTCTTTCTTCAATCTACTACGTGAGTAGGTGGTAACTATTGATTTTATTAATTCATTTTTAGGTGATGGTATTTCATTTAGAACAATTAAATCAGATGTCTCGTCATTTTCTTTTTCTTGAGACTCGCGAAAATTTCGTTCTTTTATAACACGATCTATCTTTTCTTCAATATTTTTTTCAGATTCCACTGTGATTCTTTTTCGATCAGATAATATCAAATCTGAATTAATCGAGAATCTTTTATTTGTGATATTGGGTTCAAATAAACCTATTATTGAGGATAAAAAAAAGTTGAAACTAGTTACTATCACTAAAGAAGAAATCGAAGATATTTCTGTATCATCCACAATAACTTTTATAGTCCAATGTCCAGGTTTTGCCTTATTATCGATTCCAATGTAGAAAGAATAAGTATGATTTTCTTTGAGGCAATCAGATGATCTTATATACAATGTATCATGACCACTAACATCTTTCCAAAGGTCGCAATCATATTCCCATCGATAATAATTTTTAATAGAACGATCATGTGGTTCTGGAATATTATTCCCCTGATAAGCAATTATTATGATTTTCTGTGCGTCAAGAGATGTTGTCACATTAAAATATTGAATGTTTCCAGCATATAAAATGGGGTTAATATTCGATATTTTTTCCTCTTTAAAATTAGCATTAAGAATTAAAGAAGATTGTGAGGTTGGAAAGCATGAAACAAGAAACGGAATTAATATCAAAATTAGAATTAAAGAAATTTTTTTATGCATCCCTTTATACATCCCACAATCCTAAAAATCATATCAATTCAGAATATATATATTTTGGCATATAGACAAATGTGTTAATTATGAGCAAAAAAGAAAAATAGAAAAAAGAAATAGATTTAATTTCAATCTTTCCATTATAAAAAATTAGTAAGATTAAAACCGTTTTCTACTCTCTTTCATCAATTCAATAATTTCTTTACCAAACTCGGTAAGTTTGTATAATTTAATATCGTTATGTTTTCCACTATTGATTTGTTCAACGATATTAAGACTAATAAGTGAATCGTCACCACGATATCTTGAATT